>NZ_QUIM01000001.1:0-661372 GCF_003480245.1 Blautia sp. AM42-2 | reverse complement strand
AGAGATAATCGAAAGATTATTGAATCAATTGCTTTTAAAGCAGAGAACACAAAAGCCTGTCATCAACGCTATGATGGCAGCGGACCAAGAATACAGGTCAAGCATTAAGAGCGCAGGGTGGATGCCTTGGCACTGAGAGCCGATGAAGGACGTGATAAGCTGCGAAAAGCTTCGGGGAGGAGCAAATATCCATTGATCCGGAGATATCCGAATGGGGAAACCCACTTGAGCAGACCTCAAGTATCCATACGCCAATCCATAACGTATGGAAGGGAACCGGGGGAACTGAAACATCTAAGTACCCCGAGGAGAAGAAAGAAACCTCGATTTCCAAAGTAGCGGCGAGCGAAATGGAAAGAGCCCAAACCGTGGTGCGTGCACCGCGGGGTTGTGGACTGCATAAGGTACTCGAATCAATAGCCGAACAGTTTTGGGAAATCTGATCAGAGAGGGTGAAAATCCCGTAGGCGAAATTGAAGAGAGGCTGGCAGGATCCAGAGTACCACGAGACACGGGAAACCTTGTGGGAAGCAGGAGGGACCACCCTCCAAGGCTAAATACTCCTCAGTGACCGATAGCGCATAGTACTGTGAAGGAAAGGTGAAAAGGACCCCGGGAGGGGAGTGAAAGAGAACCTGAAACCCTGTGTTTACAAGCTGTGGAAGTGCCTTATGTGCACAACCGCGTACTTTTTGTAGAACGGTCCGGCGAGTTACGTTTACTGGCAAGGTTAAGCACTGCAGGTGCGGAGCCGAAGGGAAACCAAGTCTTAAGAGGGCGTGAAGTCAGTAAGAGTAGACCCGAAACCGGGTGATCTACCCATGTCCAGGCTGAAGCTGCCGTAAGAGGTAGTGGAGGGCCGAACGCACATCCGTTGAAAAGGGTGGCGATGAGGTGTGGGTAGGGGAGAAATTCCAATCGAACCCGGAGATAGCTGGTTCTCCTCGAAATAGCTTTAGGGCTAGCCTCGATGGAGTCTTACGGAGGTAGAGCACTGAATTTCTAAGGGGGCGTCAAAGCTTACCAAGGGATATCAAACTCCGAATGCCGTAAAGATGCTCATCGGGAGTCAGACTGCACGAGATAAGTTGGGCAGTCAAAAGGGAAAGAGCCCAGACCTGCTGCTAAGGTCCCAAAGTACGTGTTAAGTGGAAAAGGATGTGGGATTTCGAAGACAACTAGGATGTTGGCTCAGAAGCAGCCACACATTCAAAGAGTGCGTAATAGCTCACTAGTCGAGAGGTCCTGCGCCGAAAATGTCCGGGGCTGAAACACGACACCGAAGCACAGGATACCGCAAGGTATGGTAGAGGAGCATTGCTGGCGCAACGAAGCAGTACCGGAAGGAGCTGTGGAGTGCCAGGAAGAGAGAATGCCGGAATGAGTAGCGAGAGAGAGGTGGGAATCCTCTCGGCCGAATATCCAAGGTTTCCAGGGTAAAGCTGATCTGCCCTGGGTAAGTCGGGGCCTAAGGAGAGGCAGAAATGCGTATCCGATGGACAGCAGGTTGAGATTCCTGCACTATCTTAAAACAGAACTGTGGGGACATTTGTGGAGAGCACAGGCGCGGAACGGAAAGCCGCGTGCAAGCGAAGGAGGAGTCACATAGGAAAAACCGTGTGGCAATCCAAAGGCGTGATGCGGACCGAACTAAAGTAGGGAAGTGTGTGAGCCATGAATCAAGAAAAGCCGCTATTGTTTTTAAGATACCCGTACCGTAAACCGACACAGGTGGATGAGGAGAGAATCCTAAGGCCGGCGGAAGAAGCATTGTTAAGGAACTCGGCAAAATGACCCCGTAACTTCGGGAGAAGGGGTGCCAACGAGAGTTGGCCGCAGAGAATAGGCTCAAGCAACTGTTTAGCAAAAACACAGGTCTATGCAAAACCGTAAGGTGAGGTATATGGGCTGACGCCTGCCCGGTGCTGGAAGGTTAAGAGGAGAGGTTAGCGCAAGCGAAGCTTTGAATTTAAGCCCCAGTAAACGGCGGCCGTAACTATAACGGTCCTAAGGTAGCGAAATTCCTTGTCGGGTAAGTTCCGACCCGCACGAAAGGCGTAATGATTTGAGCGCTGTCTCGACAATGCATCCGGTGAAATTGAAGTACCAGTGAAGATGCTGGTTACCCGCGCCAGGACGGAAAGACCCCATGGAGCTTTACTCCAGTTTGGTACTGGGGTCCGGCAGTGCATGTACAGGATAGGTGGGAGGCTGTGAACCTGGAACGCCAGTTTCAGGGGAGCCATTGTTGGGATACCACCCTTGTGCTGCTGGGCTTCTAACCAGCGGCCTTTATCAGGCCGGGGGACAATGCCAGACGGGGAGTTTGACTGGGGCGGTCGCCTCCGAAAGGGTATCGGAGGCGCTCAAAGGTTCCCTCAGAATGGTCGGAAACCATTCGAAGAGTGCAAAGGCAGAAGGGAGCTTGACTGCGACACCGACGGGTGGAGCAGGTACGAAAGTAGGACTTAGTGATCCGGTGGTATTAAGTGGGAATGCCATCGCTCAACGGATAAAAGCTACCCTGGGGATAACAGGCTTATCACTCCCAAGAGTTCACATCGACGGAGTGGTTTGGCACCTCGATGTCGGCTCATCGCATCCTGGGGCTGTAGTAGGTCCCAAGGGTTGGGCTGTTCGCCCATTAAAGCGGTACGCGAGCTGGGTTCAGAACGTCGTGAGACAGTTCGGTCCCTATCCGGCGTGGGCGTAGGATATTTGAGAGGAGCTGTCCTTAGTACGAGAGGACCGGGATGGACTGACCTCTGGTGTACCGGTTGAACCGCCAGGTTCACGGCCGGGTAGCCAAGTCGGGAAGGGATAAACGCTGAAGGCATCTAAGCGTGAAGCCCCCCTCAAGATGAGATATCCCATTCGAAAGAAGTAAGACCCCTTGAAGACGACGAGGTAGATAGGGCAGAGGTGGAAGTGCCGTAAGGCATGGAGCTGACTGTTACTAATCGGTCGAGGGCTTGACCTGAATGGTTGTGTTCACAAAAATGGAATGATAGATGTGTAGTGTATGCGGTTTTGAAGGTATATCGGAAAAACCATCGGAGAGATTCGATGGTTTTTTACTGTTAAAAAATAAAAGAAAGAGCGCTGCTAATGAGAAAAAATACTCATTAACAGCGCTTTTCATTTCACAGAAAAAGCAGTATTATGGGGTTAGAAGAGTCTAACACAAAACAGACTCTTACACACTCAGGAAAAAAGATGCAGGGAGGAAAGTTATGTTTCTTGAGATTAATAACCTGAAGAAGAGTTTTGGAACCGGTGAAAGCCGTGTGGAGGTCTTAAAGGGAATCCAGTTTTCTGTGGAAAAAGGTGAAATCTGTGTTCTCCTAGGTCCATCCGGTTCCGGTAAATCGACACTGTTGAATATTATCGGCGGAATCGACGAGGCGGACAGCGGTTCGATCGTGATTGAAGGCGAAAAAATTGAGGATATGAATGAAAAAACGCTGACACGGTACAGACGAAAACATTTAGGATACGTTTTCCAGATGTACAATCTGATTCCAAACCTGACGGTGAAAGAAAATATTGAAGTCGGCGCATACTTAAGCGATCATCCGCTCGACATCAACGATCTGTTAAAGACACTGGGGCTCTATGACCACCGCGACAAGCTGCCGAACCAGCTCTCTGGCGGTCAGCAGCAGCGTACTTCAATCGGAAGAGCTATCATCAAAAATCCAAGCATTCTGCTCTGTGATGAGCCGACAGGTGCACTCGATTACCATACTTCAAAAGAAATTTTGAAGCTGATCGAGGACGTCAATCAGAAGTACGGCAACACCGTCATCATGGTAACACACAATGATGCGATCAAAAACATGGCGGACCGCGTGATTCGTCTGCGCGACGGCCAGATCCGTAAAAACTACGTCAATGAGACCAAAATCGCCGCCGGCGATCTGGACTGGTAAAGCGGGGTGGAAGTATGAAAAATCCATTACGAAAACGCCTGCTGCGGGAACTGAAGAACGATATTGGAAAATATCTCGTTATTTTTCTGTTTATGACGGCGACGATTGGCTTTGTGTCCGGTTTTCTCGTTGCGGATGAGAGCATGCTGTATGCTTACGATGAAAGCTTTGAAAAATACAACGTGGAAAACGGAAATTTTACAACAGAACAGAAGCTCACCGATAACCAGAGAACACGGTTGGAAAAAGAGAAGGTAACGATTTACGAGAATTTCTATAAAGACGAAGATGCCGACACGGATCTGGATTCGGAACCAGAGAGCACGATCCGTCTTTTTAAAAACAGAACAGAGGTCAATCTGGTCTGCCTGATGAAAGGCGAAATGCCGCAGCAGAAGGATGAAATTGCAATTGACCGTATGTATGCGGACAATAATGACCTGCAGGTCGGTGATGTGATCTCGGTTGATAAAAAAGAACTGACGGTTACCGGTCTTGTGGCACTTTCGGATTACAGTGCGCTGTTCAGCAATTCAAGTGACATGATGTTCGATGCGGTTAAATTCGGTGTGGGAATCATGACCGAAGAAGGGTATGATGCCATTACCGATGACCATATCAAATACTGCTATTCCTGGAAATACGATACGGAACCGAAAGATGAAAACGAGGAAAAAGAATGGTCCGATGATTTCGTCGAGGTTCTGGCGGCTCATTCCTCGCTGACGGGTTATCTGCCGCGCTACGGCAATCAGGCAATCAAATTTACCGGCGACGATATGGGCGGTGACAAGGCGATGGTGGAGGTACTGCTGTACATCCTGATTGCCATCATGGCGTTCATTTTTGCAGTTACGACAAACAATACGATTGTAAAAGAAGCGTCGGTGATCGGAACGCTGCGCGCATCCGGCTATACGAGACGGGAACTTCTGCTGCATTATCTGTCCCTGCCGGTACTGATTACGATTTTGTCGGCGGTGATTGGAAATATTCTGGGATACACCGTGTTTAAAGATATCTGCGCCGGTATGTATTATGGAAGCTACAGTCTGCCGACGTATCAGACGCGGTGGAATGCCAATGCATTTCTGCTCACGACCGTAATTCCGGCAATTCTGATGTTTGTGATCAACGCGGTGCTGATTTCCGGCCGTCTGCGTCTGTCACCGCTGCGTTTTCTGCGCCACGATTTTGCAAAGAAAGGAAAAAGCCATGCAGTGCGTCTTCCGAACTTCCGGTTCTTCTCGCGGTTTCGTCTGCGGATCCTGCTGCAGAACAAATCGAGTTACTTTACCCTGTTTCTAGGTATCGTATTTGCCAATATTCTGTTGCTGTTCGGTATGATGATGAAACCGCTGCTGTCACATTACCAGACGGAGGCGGTGGAAAATATGCTGGCAGATTACCAGTATATTTTAAACGTCCCGGATCCGATCGATGAGGATGATGAGTACACGCTGATGGGAATTGTGCAGAAACTTCTGACGCCATCGCTGAAGACAAATACGGAAGGCGTGGAAACGTTTGCTCTTACATCGCTGAAAAATATTCCGAAAAACCGGGAGGGCGAGAGCATTTCGGTATATGGAATTCAGAAAGACAGCAAATATGTTTCCGCTGAACTGTTTGAGGACGGCGTGACGATTTCCGACGGTTATGCCGAAAAATATGGAATGAAAGTCGGCGATACACTGGAACTGAAAGAGCCGTATGAGGACAAAACGTACAGCTTTGAAGTAAAAAGCATTTATGCCTACCCGGGAGCCCTTGCGGTATTTCTGCCGATGGATGTCTTCTGCGAGGAATTCGATCATCCAGAGGACTACTTTAACGGCTATTTCTCCAACGAGCCGATCACGGACCTGGAGGAATCGTATATCGCGACGAAAATTACGGAAGATGATATGACAAAGATTTCACGGCAGCTCAATGTGTCGATGGGAGAAATGTTCCAGCTGATCAATGTTTTCTCGATTGTACTGTTCATGCTGCTGATTTATCTGCTGACGAAGCTGATCATCGAGAAGAATACGACTTCGATTTCGATGGTAAAGATTCTCGGCTACGAGAACAGGGAAATTTTGAGTCTGTATCTGACGGCGACAACCTGGGTTGTGATCGTCTCAATCGGTGCCAGCCTGATCATTGCCTCCGCGCTGATCCGCCAGATTTATGTCATTATGCTTTCCGAGTACAGCGGCTGGCTGACATACTATATTGATCCGGCAATTTACGGAAAAATGTATCTGATGGGCCTTGCGGCGTATGCTGTTATCGCTGTGCTGCAGTTCCGCCACATCCAAAAGATTCCGATGGACGAGGCACTGAAAAATGTAGAATAAAAAAAGTTACAGGAGAAATCTTGACAAGCCCGGGCAAAGTGTGGTATATTGCTCTCAAACTTGGTGTGGATTTTTCAACTTGTAATAAAGTTCTTTTCGCCACGCAATTATCGAAAGCAGATAATTGCGTGGCTTTTTTTGTGGGCAATGAAGCAAAGTCCGTGCCTGCACGTAAGCCCACCAACAGAAAAGATCACAAATGGAGGTAATAATGAACGAAAACTTTATGAAAGAAAAGCCAGTATTTCCACTGCTGGTTTCGATGGCGCTTCCAATGGTAATCTCGATGCTGGTCAATTCCTTATATAACATTGTGGACAGCTTCTTTGTCGCACAGATCAGCGAAGATGCCATGACGGCGCTCTCCCTGGTTTATCCGGTACAGAATTTTGTAAATGCCGTTGCCATCGGTTTTGGAATCGGACTGAATGCGGTGATTTCGTATTATCTGGGAGCGGGTGACAAAAAGGCAGCCGGCTGTGCTGCAACGCAGGGTCTTGCCCTTACCATGCTGCATGCGGTTATTTTAACGATCGGAAGCCTTCTGGTCATCGAGCGTTTCCTGCGGATGTTTTCTTCTTCCGAAACTGTCATCGATCTTGGTGTCCGGTATTCACGGATTATCTTTCTGTTTACCATAGCAATCATGGCAAACCTTTACTTTGAAAAGGTTTTTCAGGCAGTCGGCCGGATGAAAGTGACGATGACCGGTATGATGATCGGCTGTATTGTCAACATCATTCTGGATCCGCTGATTATTTTCGGAATCGGACCGTTTCCGCGTCTTGGAATTGAGGGTGCGGCGCTTGCAACCGGCATCGGTCAGGTGACACCGGCCGTGATTTACTGGATCATTTACAAGATCCGCCCGATTTCGGTCAAAATCCGTCCGGAATATTTAAAAGAAGGAAAAAATCTGGTCGGAAGACTGTACGCGATCGGCGTCCCGGCGATCCTGAACCTGGCGCTGCCGTCTCTTCTGATTTCCGCACTGAATGGAATCCTGGCCGTGTATTCCCAGAGCTACGTTGTCGTGCTCGGCATTTACTACAAGCTGCAGACGTTCATCTATCTGACAGCAAACGGCATTGTACAGGGCATGCGCCCGATTATCGGCTTCAACTACGGCGCAGGCGAGCATAAGCGTGTGCGGAAGATTTATGAGATCACCCTGATTATGTGTGCGGTGATCATGCTTATTGGAACCGGCATCTGCCTTGCCATTCCGGAACAGCTGATCGGACTGTTCAGCAGCAATCCGGAGACCATCCGTCTTGGCGGACAGGCGCTGACACGCATCAGCGCGGGCTTTTTGATTTCGGCAGTTTCCATCACATCCTCCGGTGCGCTGGAGGGACTCGGAAAAGGCGGATCTTCCCTGATCATTTCCCTCTGCCGAAATGTCATTGTCATTCTCCCGGCAGCTTACCTGCTGTCCCATCTGGGAGGCGGCGTTTTCGTATGGCATGCCTTCTGGATCACAGAGGTCATTTCCGCAGCGGTTTCTCTTGTGGTATACCGCCGCGCAGTATGAAGATAAAAAATATAAGAAGAAAAGAAAAGCGGCCTCTTGTGGAAGGAGGCTTTTCTTTTTATAATAGATAATACAGACGTAAGAATTAAGTAAAGATTTTTTTGAATATTCATGGTACCATTACGGTAGTTAAAAACAGAGAGGATGGAAACGACGTGGAAGAAACAAATATTTTAGTTGTGGATGATGAAAAAGAAATCGCGGATCTGCTGGAAATTTATCTGATCAGCGATGGATTTCAGGTATTAAAAGCGTACAGTGCAAAAGAGGGACTCCGCATTCTGGAGGAGAAAAAAATCGACCTGGTGCTGCTCGATGTGATGATGCCGGATATGGACGGTATTGCGATGTGCCGCCGCATCCGGGAGACGAACAACATTCCGATCATCATGGTAAGTGCCAAAACGCAGGATATCGACAAGATCGTCGGTCTGTCAACGGGAGCAGACGATTACGTGGCAAAACCGTTCAATCCGCTGGAGCTGATGGCGCGTGTAAAATCCCAGCTCCGCCGCTACCGCGAACTGAATCCGTCGAAGCCGCACGAGCGCCAGGAAGTGATTTCCTTAAAGCATCTGGAAATCAACAAGGTAACCCATCAGGTTGTCTGCTACGGAGAAAGCATCAAGCTGACACCGATTGAATTTGATATTCTGTATCTGCTGGCCTCCAACCCGGGCCGCGTGTTCGGTACAGACGAAATTTTCGAGCGCGTCTGGCATGAAAAATTCTATGAGGCGAACAACACGGTTATGGTACATATCCGCCGTCTGCGCGGAAAAATGAAAGACGACACAAGAGAAGATAAGATTATTACAACAGTCTGGGGAGTGGGATACAAAATTGAAGCCTGATTTTATAAAAAACTTCAGCCAGAGGATGGTCTTTGATCTGATTGTAAGTGCACTTGTCACGGTGCTTGTAGTGACGCTTACCGACGGGATTCTGACCTTTTTCGGCAATGGACTGATGAACATCGGTTACCGGAGCGCCTGGATCGGACCGGGAGGCCTCCGCCCATCGGTGCGGACGATGATTCTGACGGCGGCTGCGCTGCTTTCGTTCTGCCTGACCTTTTATTTCCTGATGCGCGAAACCATCCGATACATTGGGAAGATTCTGGAAAAGGTAAAGGAGATATCAGCAGGGGATTTTGATCATCCGATCGAGGTAAAGGGAAATGACGAGTTTTCTGTGATGGCGGAGAACTTAAATACGATGCAGCAGAATATCAAGGAAATTATGGAACGGGAACGGATCGCGGAGCATACGAAAAACGATCTCGTCTCATCCGTGGCACATGACCTCCGTACGCCGCTGACTTCGATTATCGGCTATCTCGGCTGGGTGCGCACGCGGACGGATCTGGATGAGGAGACGAGAAATCATTATATCGATATTGCCTATCAGAAAGCACTCCGTCTGGAGCAGCTCACGAACGAGCTGTTTGGATTCGTCAAGCTGGAGCACAAAGAGATGCAGCTGCATCTCGGAAAACTTGATCTGGTGCAGCTGATGGAGCAGATGCTCGACGAGATGACGCCGTCTTTTGTGAAAAATGAGCTTCAGGTGGAATTTCTGCATGCGGAACATGCGATTTTTCTCGAGGCGGACGGTGAGCTGCTGGCACGGCTCTTTGGAAATCTGCTGAACAATGCTGTCAAATACGGAAAAGAAGGAAAACAGATCCGCGTCTCAATGGAAAAAGAGGGCGAATATGTGGTCACGCGTGTCATTAACTACGGACGGATCATTCCAAAACAGGAACTGGATCATATTTTCCAGAAATTTTACCGGACAGAGCAGTCGAGGAGCCGCGATACCGGCGGGACGGGACTTGGACTTGCGATTGTACAGCAGATTGCGGAACTGCATCACGGACAGGTGCGGGTAAAAAGTGATCTGCAGGGAACCGTCTTTGAGGTGGAACTGCCGGTCGGAATGCCAAAGGGGAAGAAAGAGGACGAAAAGCGATGAACAGGAAAAGAAGAAGCAAAATCTGCTGTCTGTCCGGTATTTTGCTGCTGATTCTGCTTCTGGCGGGAGTTCAGAGGGTGTCTGCGATGACAACGCGGACAGAACTTTATCAGAACACGCCGTCGGATGGCGGAAGAAGCGGCGGGAAAGAAAAGCAGCTTCTTGCCAACAGCTACGCAGGGGAATACCAGATTGATTTTTCTTATGGATTCGAAGGAAACTATCAGGATGGGAATCACGTACCGATTCGTGTGACAATCACAAATGAGAGCGCTGTTGAATTTGAAGGATACTTTGTTTTTCAGATAAAAAACGCCGCGGAATCGATTTACCGCAGAAACAGTGGAGAAGGCATTCTCTCAAAACTGTTTTTGGGGGGCAAGCGGTCGGGCGATGGAAGAAACAGCCTTTTTACGTACCGTTTTCCAATCTATATTCCGGCGAACGGAACCGTTACAAAGACTTTTTCGGCAGGGCTTCTGGTGGAAAATACGTCTTTTTGTGTCCTGTGCCTGGAGAACAGCCAGAGGGACACGGTGTACAGTCGGGAAGAAACGATTTCGAGTGAAGGCTTCTTCCAGTCCAAGGTGGAAGTCTGCGTTGTGGAAGAAGAAACTAATTACGGGCAGCAGCTGAATGGAGTTACGCTGAACGACGGGATTTATGAGGTGGAAGCTGCATCTGTCCGGGCAGAGGAGCTTGTCGGGCTTGCGGAGTCGTATTCGCCGGATGTGCTGATCCTTCTGGAGCAGTCAAAAGAAGAACTGGATGAGACACTCCAGAAAGAAATTGATCTCTGGCAGGCAGAGGGAGGTCTTCTGATTACCTTTTCGGGAAACGAGACATTTGCGGAAAGCCAGCGCAGTGCGTTTAAAGAAGCGCCGGTAGATTTTCTGAAAAATATTCTGGACGAAGAGACCACCAGCCGCCTTCTGGCAAAACGAAATACGAATTATCAGAAATACTATACGATTTCCGATCTTCTGGAAAACACTAGGATCCGGAACCGTCCGAATACGGTGCTGTACGGCGGCCTGATTCTGGTCTATCTGGTTCTGGCAGGGCCGGGATTGTATTTCTTTTTGAAAAAAACAGGAAAACGTCAGTATCTTTGGGGGGCGATCTGTGCCTGCTCGGCCGTCTTTGTTATGCTGATCAGTCTGTTTGGCCAGAGCACGAGGCTCAAGGCCCCGGTGCTGACGTATGTAAGAGAAATCTGGCAGTACGATACATACCAGAAAGATTACATTAATTTCTGTGCACAGGCGCCGTACAATGCTTCCTATGAGCTGTATCTGGATCCGTCCTACGATCTGGTGACGTACAACCGTATGGACTATATGTCCAACAGCACGGCACAGCCGGAAACGGAGGATGCGGAATATGAAAAGACGGAGATCAGTTTCGGAGAACAGAAAAACAGGGCAGAAATTTCCAATCAGGCTGCATTTGCCCTGAATGAGTTCGGCATGCAGCGGATGGAAACGCTGGACGAAGGCGAAGGACTGAAAGGCACGTTTCATTTCTGGGATCAGAAGATCAGCGGAACCGTGGAAAATAAGACAGGCTATGATCTGGAGAGCTGTGTGATCGCCGTTCCAGGTTACTGTGCCCTCATTGGAGACATCAAAAACGGGGAGACGATCACGCTGGATGGAATAGAAGCGGACAGCGTGCGGGAGTTCGGAAATTGGAGTGCGGCAGAAGATCTGCCGGAGATAGAGAAAAATTATCTGGACGGCGTCATCTATAATCACATGCCGAACCGGAGTGACAACTGCCTTTTCTTTGGAAAGCTGGCAGGCAATGACGATACGTTCCAGCTTGACAGCGGATACGAAGCGTATGGAATCTCGTATTACTATCAGGAAGTGTCTGTGGACATGAAAGAGGCCGGCGTTGTGTACTGTCCGTATGCGCAGGAGTACAGCGGATGGGACGGCGGAAACACGGTAAGCTTTGAAATGGGACCGAATTCCGGCGGAATCTCGGAAGAGGAAACAGAAGTAACGTATTATCTGAACGGTGTCTTTGAAAACAACAACATCTGGTGTCTGTATGGAATGTATGCTAAAGGCGTGATGCAGCCGGATTCCGAGGGAATCTATGATCCTGCATTCTGGCCGTATGCGATGACGGCGTTAGAAGATAAGCTCCAGGCGGCAGAAACCGGCGGGGGAGGAAAACGGGGAACCATTCTTTCGCTTGCTTTCGAGAAAGCCCGCACGGAGGATGGGATCAAGATCCGGAATTTCAATGGAATCATTGAGCTGTACAATTTTCAGACGGGAACGTATGATGAAATTTCCGACTGGGAGATCGATTTTGCGAGTGATCCGGCGCTGGAGGCGCAGTATGTGAATGCGGACAACCAGATCCGTGTGCGGTACCGTCTTTCCGAAGAGGAAAAGGGAGAAGAGTATCATGAAAATTATGGATACTATGAGGCACCGAATCTGATCGTAAAGGCGAAAGAGATCCCACCGGAGCAATATCTGGAGAACCTGTTAGCGGAGGAGCCAAATGCCGATACTGAAAATTGAGAAACTGACCAAAAAATACGGAAAAACATATGCCCTGAACGGTCTTGATATGGAAGTAAAAAAAGGCGATATTTACGGCTTTGTCGGACCGAACGGTGCGGGAAAAACAACGACGCTGCGCATTATTTCAGGGCTTTTAAAGAGCGACGGCGGCGATCTGTGGCTGGACGGCGTGCGGACGACAAAAAATATTCTGAAGCAGAAAAGCCTGATCGGCTTTGTGCCTGATTTCTTTGGCGTTTATGAAAACTTAAACGTGATAGAGTATCTGGAATTTTTTGCCGCATCGTATGGAATTTACGGGCGGGCAGGAACCGTCCGTGCGCGGGAAGTGCTGGAGATGGTCGAACTATCGGGAAAAGAGGAGCAGATGGTGGATTCGCTCTCAAGGGGCATACAGCAGCGGCTCTGTCTGGCGCGCGCGATGATCCATAAACCGAAGCTTCTGGTGCTGGACGAACCGAATTCCGGTCTGGATCCGCGTTCGAGAAAGGATTTTCAGCTTCTCCTGCAGCGATTGGCGCGGGAGGATTATACGATTCTGATCAGCTCCCATATTCTTTCGGAATTAGCAGATCTGTGCACCAGCATCGGTGTCATCAACGGAGGTGTCATGGTACAGCAGGGAAAGCTGGAAAACATTATGCTTGCGATCGACAGCTCCAATCCGCTGCGCATCACTGTGCTGAACCAGGTGCCAAAGGCGCTGGAACTATTGCGGCAGGATCCGCAGGTCAGCCGCCTTTCTGTGGATGAAAACAAGATTGCGGCCTGGTTTTCGGGAAGCCGGGAGGAGGAGGCGTATCTGCTGCAGAAACTGGTGGATGCCGGAATCCTTGTGGTTTCGTTTGCACGGGAACACAACAGCCTGGAGTCCCTGTTCTTCCATCTGACCGGGGAAACGGAACAGAAGAGCCGAAACACAGAAACGTTCGGAAATACGATCGGATAAGGAGGGAACGAAACGTGCGGTTAAATCCTGTATTTGAAAAAGAAATGAAGCGGAACTCGCGGTCATCGCGGATTTCCTGGATTATTTTTGTCTGCAATCTGCTGCTTGCCGTGGTTGCGTTTGTCTGCTATTTCGGGGAGAGCAGCCAGCTTGGCTATCTGGCACCGGTCAGTTACAGCGTTCCGATGAACTGCTATATTCTGATGACGTATCTTCTGTTTATTCTCGTCGTCCTTTCAGTTCCGGCGGTTGCGGGAGGAAGCATTTCGCTGGAGCGTGAGAAAAAAACGCTGGATGTGCTGCTGACGACGAACCTGAACCCGTGGAGAATCATTACGGGAAAGCTGGAGGCATCGCTTGGCGTTGTTTTGATACTGACGGTTTCGGCACTGCCGGTGCTGTCCCTTGTTGTGGTGTTCGGCGGTATCGGCCTTGGCGGACTGCTTCTGATGGCGGGAGGCCTTCTTCTGACCGGAATTTTTGTCGGCAGTATCGGCATTTTCTGTTCGGTTGTTTTTAAGCGGACCACACTGGCGACCGTTCTTTCCTATGTCATTGTCGTTTTTCTGGTCGTAGGAATATGCGCCTGCACGGGGCTTGCCTACTACGCAGGACTGCTGCAGCAGGAGATGACGGCAGCTTATCAGCAGATCGATGTAGGAGGTGTAATTTACCTTCTTCTTTTCAATCCGTTTACCTCGTTTGCGGGGATCATCAGCCGCCAGCTTGGGAATGGAAGAGAGATGGAACAGCTCTGCTATCTGCTTGGAAATTACGGACAGAATCCGCTGATCCATTATCTGCCGGAGGCGAGTGCCGTTCTGCAGCTTCTGATATCAGCCGTTCTTCTTGTAACGGCGGGAAGAAAGCTGAATCCATTAAATAAATAACAGGAGTAAAAGAGAAGATGAAACCATTTTGTTTTAGCCTTTCCGGAATTTATGAGTCCGAAGGATATGCCTGGGAGCAGGCGGGAAAGATCTGGGATCTAAGAGAGCTCCGGGGAACTGACGGTTATCTCGATCCGGAGACGGAGCAGTTTCTGGAAGCGGAACTTGGCCGAAAAAAAGAAACGAAAGAGCTGCCGCGGATCCGCCTTCTGGATTCCGGCAATTATCACTATATGAGCAAATTGCTGCTGGGACTGGAAAAAGAAGATTTGTTTTTAGCCGTATTCGACCACCATACCGATATGCAGCCGCCGGCGCTTCTTCCGGTGCTCTCCTGCGGTTCCTGGATCCGGGATGCTGCCGGGGCGTATCAAAACATCAAAGGAATCTGTGTGATCGGCCCGCCGGAGGCGTCGGTGCGGGAGACAGAAGCGATGGAGCATGTCTGGTTTGTGACACAGGAAGAGCTCGACGACGGAAGCGGAGCGGCGAAGATCAAAGAGATTTTTGCATCCCATGCGGGAACATTTCCGGTATATCTGTCGGTCGATAAGGACATTCTGTCAAAGGAGGAGCTTGATACGAACTGGGATCAGGGAAATGTGCGTGTGGATGAGCTGCTGTTCCTTGCAAAGGACTGTCTTGCGGGGAGAAAGGTGCTCGCGGTCGATCTCTGCGGAGAGCCGTCGGCGAACGCGCCGGAGGCGGAGTGCAGCGCGGCAAGTCTGGTAAACCAGAAGCTGTACGGCGCGCTTGCGGCAAAAATCGAAGATTGACAAAGTCTGGGCAAAAGAGTATCATAAATTCATACCCAGACGGGGTATATAGAGTGACGGAACACAAGGAGGAAACCTCATGGGTGAATGTTGTACACACTGCAGTGAATGCGACCGGAAAAAAGTGCGGGACGAAAAAGAATACAAAGATCTGATCCACCGTCTTTCGAGAATTGAAGGCCAGGTGCGCGGAATACGGGAAATGGTGGAGAGCGACCGCTACTGCGTCGATATCCTGACCCAGGTATCCGCGATCCAGTCTGCATTAAACAGCTTCAACAAGGTACTGCTTTCCAGCCACATCAAATCCTGCGTTGTGGAGGATATCCGGCAGGGAAAAGAAGGCGCCGTGGATGAGCTCTGCAAAACCATCCAGAAGCTGATGAAATAAGAAGGAGAAGAAGAAAATGAAAGCATATGAAAGATTACTGAATTATGTTAAAGTGCCGACACCGAGCAATGAGAAGAGCGGAACCCATCCGTCTTCCGAGTGTCAGAGAGTCCTGGCAGACCAGCTTGCAGAAGAAATGAAAGCGCTCGGTGTATCGGATGTCCGTGTAGAGGATAAATGCTACGTCTATGGAAAAATTCCGGCAACAAAAGGATACGAAGGAAAGACAAAACTGGGATTTATCGCACACATGGATACGGTATCTGATTTTGCAGATCATGCGGTAAATCCGATCGTACATGAAAATTATGACGGAAAGGATCTGAAGCTGGCTGACAGCGGAAGAACACTGGAGGTTTCGGTATTCCCGCATCTTCCATCCCTGGCCGGCAGAACGCTGATCACAAGCGATGGAACAACGGTGCTCGGTGCAGACGACAAGGCGGGCGTGGCAGAGATTATGACACTGGCAGAAGCCCTTCTTGCCGGAGAAATCCCGCACGGTCCGATTTCCATCGGATTTACACCGGATGAGGAGATCGGTGAAGGCCCTGACTTTTTTGATGTTCCAGGCTTTGACGCAGAGTTTGCCTATACCGTGGACGGCGGCACAGAGGGAGAAATCGAATTCGAAAACTTCAATGCAGCCGGAGCGAAATTCACGGTGACCGGATTTAACATCCACCCAGGCGGAGCAAAAGACACGATGATCAATGCAATCGCTGTTGCAAGCGAGATCCAGTCTCTTCTGCCGGAAGCAGAGTCCCCGAGAAATACCGAAGGATATGAAGGCTTCTATCATCTGACCAGTATGTCCGGCGATGTGGCACATGCCGAGTCCGAGTACATCATCCGTGATCACGATGCAGAGAAATTTGCAGCAAAAGAAGAGAATCTGCGCCGGATTGAAAAAGCAATGAATGAAAAATACGGCGAGGGAACGGTAAAACTGGAGATCAAAGAGCAGTACCGCAACATGGCTGAGAAGATCCGTCCTTGCTACCATCTGATTGAGAATGCCGAAGAGGCAGCCAGAAGAGCCGGCATGGAGCCGATCGTTCTTCCGATCCGCGGCGGCACAGACGGCGCACGCTTAAGCTTCATGGGGCTGCCGTGCCCGAACATCGGAACCGGCGGATATGCATGCCATGGACCGTATGAGCACATTACCGTTGAGGGGATGGAAAAGACGATGGCAATGCTGAAAGAACTGGTTAAGATCTACGCAGAATAAAAGAGTTGTCAGAAAAAAGGAAAAGTCCGGCAGAAAACTGCCGGGCTTTTTTGCTGGCGTTTATGATAGGAAGAAAAAAATCAGCACAGCAAAAAACGGAGCCATGCAGGCTCCGATTAAAAGCAGTTCGTAGGGGAATCGAACCCCTGTTTTCGCCGTGAGAGGGCGACGTCTTAGCCTCTTGACCAACGAACCATATGATATAGAACAGAATTTTTAAAAGAGAAGGAACTCTGTGAAACCTTCAACAGTTCGTAGGGGAATCGAACCCCTGTTTTCGCCGTGAGAGGGCGACGTCTTAGCCTCTTGACCAACGAACCGTATGATATAGAACAGAATTTTTAAAGAGAAGGGATTCTGCAAAACCTTCAGCAGTTCGTAGGGGAATCGAACCCCTGTTTTCGCCGTGAGAGGGCGACGTCTTAGCCTCTTGACCAACGAACCATGTCGCTTAAAACAGGATTTTTAAGAGAGAAGGCATCCTGCGAACCTTCAGCAGTTCGTAGGGGAATCGAACCCCTGTTTTCGCCGTGAGAGGGCGACGTCTTAGCCTCTTGACCAACGAACCGTACTCGCTTATAATACACGATGTCTGGAGAAAATGCAAGAGTTTTTTTGAAAAAAATTTAAAAAATTTCAAAAAGTAGCGAAATTCGCATTTTACTTGCATTTTTTACCAGTTATGGTATGATAAAACAAACAAATGTTCTAAAAAAACAGAAATACGTTCTAAAAAGAAAGAAAAAAGATTAGAATAGAGAAGGAGAAGACAAATGAAACAGTACAAAGGAGCCATTTTTGATCTGGACGGAACACTGCTCGACTCGATGCGGGTCTGGGATGACATCGATGTTGCATTTTTAAAGAAGAGAGGACTTGAGGTTCCGCCGGATTATCAGGAGGCGATTACACCGCTCGGCTTTCTGGAGGCTGCCCGCTACACGATCAGACGGTTCGGCTTTCCGGAAACGCCGGAAGAACTGATTCAGGAGTGGCATCAGATGGCGGTCGACGCCTATACGTATGAAGTGGAGTTAAAAGACGGGGCAGCAGAATATCTCCGCTATTTAAAAGAAAAAGGAATCCGCATGGCGGTTGCTACCTCATCGAGCCCGGAGCTGTATGAGCCGGCCTTAAAGAGAAATGGGATTTATGAGTATTTTAAAGCATTTGTCACCGTCTCGGAAGTAAAGCGCGGCAAGGGCTTTCCGGATATCTACGAGAAAGCGGCTGAAAAGCTGTCTCTTCCGCCGGAAACGTGTGTGGTATATGAAGATATCCTAGCGGGAATCCGCGGCGCCAAAATGGGCGGATTTGCGGCTGTGGGCGTGTATGACAGAAGCGGGGAAGGAAACCGCGCAAAGATGGAGCAGGAAGCAGACCGCTACGTGACTTCTTTTAAGGAGCTGATGAACGGAGGAGATTCTTTCTTCTAAAGAAAATCTTGCTATTCCGGGAAGAAAAATGATATAATAAAATACTGTGCCCCAAAATGGGACAGACAGAAGTATTTTTAAGAGAAAAAGACAGTAACACATAAGTGAGGATAGAACAGTTATGCCAAAAAAAGAAACGTATGATGCCAGCAGTATTTCCGTGCTGGAAGGTCTCGAAGCAGTGCGTAAGCGCCCTGGTATGTATATCGGAAGTACCTCGCGGAAAGGCCTGAATCATCTGATTTATGAAATTGTAGACAATGCGGTGGACGAGCATCTTGCGGGCTACTGCGACACCATTCACGTAACACTTGAAGCAGACGGCTCGGCGACCGTGACCGACAACGGCCGCGGAATCCCGGTCGGCATGCATGAAAAAGGCGTTCCGGCGGAGCGTCTCGTTTTTACAACCCTGCACGCCGGCGGTAAATTCGACAACAATGCGTACAAGACAAGCGGCGGTCTGCACGGTGTCGGTTCTTCGGTTGTCAATGCGCTTTCCACCTATCTTGACGTACAGGTCAGCCTCGGCGGCTGGGTTTACCACGACCGCTACGAACGAGGTGTTGCCGTACAGGAACTCGATGAGGATGGGCTGCTGCCGAAGATCGGAAAAACGAAGAACAGCGGAACCCGCATCAACTTCCTGCCGGATCCGGAAATCTTTGAGAAAACACGTTTTTCCGCAACAGAGGTCAAAAGCCGTCTCCATGAGACTGCATATCTGAACCCGGCGCTTACCATTTATTTTTCCGATCTGCGCGATGGAAAAGAGGAGCACCTGACGTATCACGAGCCGGACGGCATTGTTGGTTTTGTGCGCGATCTGAATAAGAACAAAGAGGCAATCCACGATCCGATTTATTTCAAAGGGGAATCTGAGGGCATTACCGTAGAATGTGCGTTCCAGTATATCAACGAATTCCAGGAAAACGTGCTCGGCTTCTGTAATAATATCTACAACGCTGAGGGCGGTACCCATATTTCCGGTTTCAAATCGACCTTTACGACGATTATGAACAGCTATGCCAGAGAGATCGGTGTCTTAAAAGAAAAAGACAATAACTTTACGGGATCGGATATCCGAAACGGTATGACCGCTGTTATTTCGATCAAGCACCCGGATCCGCGGTTCGAGGGCCAGACAAAAACGAAGCTGGACAACCCGGATGCGGCAAAGGCCGCCGGAAAAGTAACGGGCGAGGAGATTCCGCTGTATTTCGACCGCAATCTCGAAGTGCTGAAAAATGTTCTTGCCTGCGCTGAGCGATCTGCCAAAATCCGCAGAAGCGAAGAAAAAGCCAAGACGAATATGCTGACCAAGCAGAAATATTCGTTTGATACGAACGGCAAACTGGCAAACTGCGAGAAAAAGGATCCGTCGCTGTGCGAGATCTTTATCGTCGAGGGAGATTCTGCGGGCGGTTCCGCAAAGACGGCGCGTAACCGTAATTTCCAGGCGATTCTGCCGATCCGCGGTAAGATTCTGAACGTAGAGAAGGCTTCTATTGATAAAGTTCTGGCAAATGCCGAGATCAAATCCATGATCAATGCATTCGGCTGCGGCTTTTCCGAGGGTTACGGCAACGACTTCGATATCACAAAGCTCCGTTACGATAAAATTATCATCATGGCAGATGCCGATGTCGACGGTGCGCATATTTCAACGCTGCTGCTGACATTGTTCTACCGTTTCATGCCGGAGCTGATCTACGAGGGACATGTCTATATCGCGATGCCGCCTCTTTACAAGGCAATGCCGTCCCGCGGAAAAGAAGAGTATCTGTACGACGACAAAGCACTGGAAAAATACAGAAAGACACACAAAGAAAAATTTACGCTGCAGCGCTACAAAGGTCTTGGCGAGATGGACCCGGAGCAGCTCTGGGAGACGACACTGAATCCGGAGACGAGACTTTTGAAGCGTGTGGAGATCGAGGATGCCCGTATGGCCTCCGATGTGACGGAAGTGCTGATGGGAACCGAGGTTCCGCCGCGGAAAGCATTTATTTATGAGCATGCAACCGATGCAGAGCTGGATATTTAACAGGAAGGACAAAGGAAGATGAGAGAAAAATCAGAAGATCAGATTATACGGACCGAATATTCTGAGGTCATGCAGAAATCTTATATTGATTATGCGATGAGCGTCATCATTTCCCGAGCGCTTCCGGACGTGCGGGACGGTTTAAAGCCGGTACAGCGCCGTACTCTGTATGACATGTATGAGCTCGGCATCCAGTACGACAAGCCGTTCCGAAAGTGCGCGCGTATCGTTGGCGATACGATGGGTAAATACCATCCGCACGGCGACAGTTCCATTTACGATGCTCTTGTCGTAATGGCACAGGATTTCAAAAAAGGGCAGCCGCTTGTGGACGGTCACGGAAACTTCGGATCGATTGAGGGTGACGGTGCCGCTGCAATGCGATACACCGAGGCGAGACTGCAGAAAATTACACAGGAGGTCTATTTAAAGGATCTCGACAAAGACGTTGTCGATTTCGTACCGAACTTCGACGAGACGGAAAAAGAGCCGTCTGTTCTGCCGGTGCGCGTGCCGAACCTTCTGTTGAATGGCGCAGACGGTATCGCTGTCGGTATGGCAACAAGCATTCCGCCGCACAACCTGTGTGAGATTGTGGATGCGGTCAAGGCCTACATGAAAAACAATGACATCACCGTCAAAGGTCTGATGAAATACATCAAAGGACCGGATTTCCCGACCGGCGGTATTGTCGTCAATCAGGATGACCTGCTGTCGATCTACGAAAAAGGTGTCGGAAAGATTAAAATCCGCGGAAAGGTGGAAGTGGAGAAAGGCAGAAACGGAAAGCAGTATCTTGTGATCACCGAAATTCCGTACCCGATGATCGGTGCGAACATCGGAAAGTTCCTGAACGATGTGGCGGGGCTTGTGGAGAGCAAGAAAGCGCCGGAAATTGTCGACATTTCCAACCAGTCCTCGAAAGAAGGAACACGCATCGTGCTCGAACTGAAAAAAGGCGCGGATGTGGAGCGGATCACGAATCTGCTGTACAAGAAAACACGTCTGGAAGATACGTTCGGTGTCAACATGCTCGCCGTGGCAGATGGAAGACCGGAGACGTTAAGCCTTAAACAGGTGATCGAGTATCACGTTGATTTCCAGTTTGAAGTGGCAACCCGCAAATACCAGAACCTTCTCCGCAAAGAGATGGAGCGCCGCGAGGTGCAGGAAGGTCTGATCAAGGCATGCGATGTGATCGATCTGATCATTGAGATCCTGCGCGGAAGCAAGACACAGAAGCAGGTCAAAGAGTGTCTGATTATGGGTGTGACCGATGGTATCCGCTTCAAATCAAAGTCAAGTGAGCGTATGGCAGCACAGCTCTGCTTTACGGAACGCCAGGCAACGGCGATTCTGGAGATGCGTCTGCAGAAACTGATCGGACTGGAAGTGGAAGCACTCTTAAAAGATCATGAGGCGACTGTGGCGAAGATTACGAAGTACGAGGATATCTTAAATCATTACGACTCGATGTCGGAAGTTATTATGGAAGATCTGACGCAGATTAAAAAAGAGTACGGCCACAAGCGGAAAACGGCGATTGAGAATGCTGAGGCGATTGTTCTTGAGGAGCCGAAGGTCGAGGAGATGGATGTTGTCTTCCTGATGGACCGCTTCGGTTATGCGAAGACGATCGATACGTCTGCTTACGAGCGGAACAAAGAGGCTGTGCACAACGAGAACAAATATGTGTTCCAGTGCAAAAACACCGATAAGATCTGCGTCTTTACGGATCTTGGCATGATGCACAGCATCAAAGTAATGGACATCCCGTATGGAAGATTCCGTGACAAGGGAACGCCGATCGACAACCTTGGAAATTACAGCAGCCAGAAGGAGCAGATGATTTACGTCGATGCACTGGAAAATATCAAGAACAATAAGCTGCTGTTCGTCAGCGCGGCCGGTATGGTAAAGCTTGTCGATGGATCCGAGTTTGATGTCGTAAAACGAACGATCGCGGCGACGAAGCTTTCATCCGAGGAGGACCGTCTGATTCTTGCCGAGGTCTGCCAGGAGCAGGAGTATGTGGTTCTGCAGACGAAAAACGGTGTCTTCCTGCGTTTCCTTACGAGTGAAGTGCCGGAGAAGAAAAAAGCAGCCGTTGGTGTGCGTGGTATCCGTATGGCAGAGGACGACGCGGTAGAGCATGCGTATCTGCTGGCAAGCCGGATGGATTACACGATCACGTATCACGACAAAGAGATTTCTCTGACAGCGAAGATTAAGCTGGCAAAACGAGATACCAAGGGAACAAAGATCCGGGTATAACGCAGAGTTTTGTTTATAACCATGAGAAGCACGCTCCGCGGGTTTTTCGAGAGATCACTTGGCAATAAAAAGACACCTGCCCGATACCAGAACGGTACGGGCAGGTGTCCTTTTTGCATAATTTTTTAGTTATTTGAAAAACTGTGGGAAGTCTTTCTTGGGGTTCTTCTTTCAATGGCAACGTACGGACGATGATGACCGACATATTTATAAGCCGGACGGATGATCTTTCCTTCGTTGACAAGCTCTTCGATCCGGTGTGCGGACCAGCCGGAGATACGGGAGATAGCAAAGATCGGGGTGTAGAGCTCTTTTGGAAGGCCAAGCATTGCGTAGACGAAACCGCTGTAGAAATCAACATTTGCACAGACTGGTTTGAGCAGACGGCGCTTTTTGGCGATACACTCGCCGGCAATGCGTTCTACAGACTCATAGAGAGCAAATTCTTTCTCGCGGTGCTTCTCAGCGGAAAGCTTTTTTGCATATTCTTTCAGAATCACACAACGTGGATCGGACAGGGTATAAACAGCATGGCCCATACCATAGACAAGACCAGTTCCATCGAATGCTTCACGATCAAGTATTTTGGTCAGGTAGGTGCGCAGTTCGTTTTCGTCTTCCCAGTTTGTAACATTCTCTTCAATATTTTCAAACATCTCCATAACCTTCAAGTTGGCACCGCCGTGGCGCGGTCCTTTTAAGGAACTTAAAGAAGCCGCAACAGCAGAGTAGGTATCGGTTCCGGAGGAGGAGACAACGTGTGTCGTAAATGTTGAGTTATTTCCGCCGCCGTGGTCTGCGTGAAGAATTAACGCAACATCGAGAACCTTTGCCTCCAGAGCAGTGTATTCTCCATCCGGGTGAAGCATCTGCAGAATGTTTTCAGCCATCGACAGCTCCGGTTTCGGATTTCGGATGATCAGGTTCTGGTTTTCGTGGTAGTGGCGGTATGCATGGTAGCCGTAAACGGCGATCAGCGGCATTTTGGCGATCAGACTCAAAGCCTGGCGGAGGACGTTCGGAATGGAAATGTCATCCGGCTTTTCGTCGTAGGAATACAGGGTCAGCACACAGCGCTGCAGAGTATTCATCATGTTTTTGCTGGTTGCCTTCATGACAACGTCGCGGACAAAAGTGTCCGGCAGCTCGCGGTAGATACTTAAAATTTCGTTGAAATCATTTAACTGCGGTTCTGTCGGAAGAGAACCGAACAGAAGAAGATAGGTAATCTCTTCAAAACCGAAGCGTCGTCCTTCCATACCTTTGATCAGATCAGCGACGTTATAGCCCTGAAAATAGAGACGGCCATCGGTCGGAACTTTTTCGCCGGTGCGCTCATCAATATCGAAGCCGATAACATCGGAAATTTCGGTCAGGCCGGTGAGAACACCTTTACCAGTGGAATCACGCAGTCCCCGTTTTACATCGTACTCAGTGTATAAAGATAAATCAATCTTTCCGGAATCTTTCGTATACTCTACAAGCTGACTGAGCTTGTCTTCCAGATTATCGTATTGCATGGTCATGACAACAGCCCCTTTCTTCCTTTAGTTAAAAACTATACTTACTTTTTTGGCGGTTGTCAATGCTTTTCTTTCAAAATACATTAATTTTTATAAGGAAAAGGGATGGTTTTCCTTAATTTTTGAAAGTAAGGACAAAGTTTATGCATAAAATTTGCGCCAGGGAGGTGAAAACAACAGGGATGGAAACGGCGGGAAATCAGTGGGGCGGAACAAATTTTAGAAAAAGATTCATAAATTTCAAAAAAATGCTTGCAATTTCAAAAAAATACGGTATAATAATGATTGTGTCATTCAGGAAATGAATTTCACAGGCCGAAATAGCTCAGCCGGTAGAGCACTTCACTCGTAATGAAGGGGTCGTCAGTTCGAATCTGATTTTCGGCTTATTCTTTAGAAACCCGCAGGACGTAAGGTTCTGCGGGTTTTCTGGTATCATGAGAAATATGACAGAAATACGAACGCCCTTTGCAGGAAAAAGATCTGCTGCAAAGGGCGTTTGCTGTTACAAGTTTCAGGAAAATCAGTTCGTACAGCATATCCTGACGGAGCTTTTGGCCGGGCACTTCAAAGAGCACATCAGCTGTTGCCATTTTCCTGTGCTGCCACCCGTGCGTCGCGTTCCCGGCGGGAAAAGACGCAGCCGCAGTAGTCCTGGCGGTAGAGGCCGTATTCATGGGAAAGTTCGATGGAACGCTGGTAGCCGCCCCGTTTCTTGAAATCTGAATTGAGATATGGGATCCCGTATTCGGCGGCAAGCCGTTCTCCGATTTCATTCAGCTTTTCCGCGTTTTTCAGCGGGCTGATGGAGAGGGTTGTTGTAAAATAGTCGAGTTTGAGCTGCTTTGCCATTTCGGCCGCTTCGCGGAGCCGTATTTCATAGCAGACAAAACAGCGCTCGCCGCCCTCCGGCACATTTTCCATCCCGCGTGTCAGTTCATAGAACCGGTCAGAATCGTACGGGCCGGGGCAGAAGGAAATCGGATGCACGGCGGGAAGAGAATGGATCAGACGCTGTTGTTCCTCCACGCGGTGCTCGTACTCCGTCGGCGGATAGATGTTGGGATTATAGTAAAAGAGCGTAATGGAAAAATACTGCGACAGATATTCCAGCACGTAACTGCTGCACGGCGCACAGCAGCTGTGCAGCAGCAAGGTCGGAACTTCACCGTGAAGTCCTGCAATCTTCGCATCCAGCTCCTTCTGGTAATTTCTTTTATTGGCCATAATGTATCTTCAAACCTCCTGGTATCTTTCAATCCTTTCTATTATAGCCTCAGCGCGGCTGGGATGCAAGCTGCATATGATATCTTATAGATAGAGGAGGATGCAAAAAAATGGATGATCAAATCCTGTCATTAGAGCATATATCACTGTCCTATCACACCATGAAAGGAGAAACACCGGCGCTGTGCGATCTGACCTTTTCGGTAAACCCGGGGGAATTTGTTGCTCTTGTCGGACCGAGCGGCTGCGGAAAGAGCACGATCCTGAACTTGATTTCCGGTCTTTTAAAGCCGGAGGCGGGAACTCTGCTGAGTCGCGGACGGCCGATCACGGAGGCGGATCTCCATATCGGCTACATGCTGCAGAGAGACCACCTGTTTGAATGGCGGACCATCTACAGCAACGTTCTGCTGGGCCTTGAGATTTCGCGCACGCTGACACCCGAGCGGAAAGAAAAAGTCGGGGAGATGATGGAGACATACGGCCTGAAATCCTTTTCCAATGCCCGTCCGTCCGAACTTTCCGGCGGTATGCGGCAGAGGGCGGCACTGATCCGTACACTGGCGATGGAGCCGGATCTTCTGCTGCTTGACGAGCCGTTCTCCGCTCTCGACTACCAGACGAGGCTGAACGTCTGTGATGATATCGGAAAGATCATCAAAAAAGAGGGAAAGACAGCAATTCTCGTGACACACGATATTTCGGAGGCCATCAGCATGGCGGACCGTGTGATTGTTCTGGCGGCACGGCCGGCATATGTGAAAAAAAAGATTCCGATCCGGTTTGCGATGGAGGAGCGCACGCCGATGAAAGCGCGCAGTGCGCCGGAATTTAAAACGTATTTCAATGCCATCTGGAAGGAGCTGAATGAAAATGCGTGAGCAGGCAAAAACGCCGGAGAGCAGCTTTCAGAGGGCGTATCTCCGGCAGAAAAAAAGAGAACGGGAGCAGGTGCGGGTGTTTCGGGCTTTGCTTCTCGTCAGTTTTCTGGTATTATGGGAGGTGGCGGCGGATCTGAGATGGATCGATCCGTTTATCTTTTCCAGCCCTGTGCGGGTGGGAAAAACGTTCGTGACCCTGCTGACGGAGCAGAACCTTCTGCGCCATATCGGGATCACGGTGTATGAGACGGGAATCAGCTTTCTGCTCGTCTCGGCACTTGGCATGGCGTTCGCTGTGCTTTTGTGGCTCTTTCCGCGCTTTTCTGCGGTGATGGAGCCGTACCTGGTAGTCCTGAACAGCCTGCCGAAATCGGCGCTCGCCCCGCTTCTCATTGTGTGGATGGGGGCAAACGTGAAAACGATCATCACGGCCGGCATTTCCGTTGCGATATTCGGCTCGGTGATCAGCATTTACAGCAGCTTTCAGGGTGTGGAGCCGGATATGCTCCGCCTGATTGCAACACTCGGCGGAACGAAGAAGGATATGCTGTTCCGCGTCGTGCTGCCGTGGTCGCTTCCGGGGCTGCTCGCCGTGTGGAAGGTCAACATCGGCCTGTGCCTCGTCGGTGTTGTAATCGGAGAGTTTATCGGGGCAAGAGAGGGGCTTGGCTATCTGATTATCTACGGCAGTCAGGTGTTCAGATATGCACACGCAAGAGAAGGGAGGATGACAGATGATTGGAATCGTATGTCTGGAAGAACGAAGAGGAATGCAGTTTGGCGGACGACGCGTTTCGCGGGACCGCGTGGTAACGGAAAAAATCTGCGAACTGTGTGAGGGGAAAACGCTCTGGATGAATCCGGCTTCGGAAAAGCTGTTCGCGGAGCAGAAGGAGAGTGGGAAGGTAACACTTCAGGCGGCGGCAGATTTTCTGGAGCAGGCAGGTGAAGGAGAATACTGCTTTGTGGAGAATACGGGACTGCAGGCTGTGGAAGCGAAGATAGAGAAAATCATCGTTTTCTGGTGGAACCGGCATTATCCGTCTGACCGGAAATTCGACCTGGATCTTTCCAAATGGAATAAAGTGTCCGAGGAGGAGTTTGCAGGCTATTCCCATGAGAAAATAACGAAAGAGGTATATGAGAAATGAAAAAACCAAGAAAACAGCTTCTGCTGCTGGCGGCGCTTCTTGTTCTGATACTGACCGGCTGTGAGGCGCAGGATCTTCTCTCGACGGAGAGAGCAGATTCCGGTTCGGAGGTTACGGCCGCTTATACGATGACGGAATCCCAGATTACCGATCAGGCACCGACGGCTGTTTCAGTTCTTGATGTTCCGGAGTTTTCCGGTGAACCGTATGTCGTTTTAAACGGAAATGAGCCGGATTTTACCGATGAGGAAAAGACGACCGAGTCGTACGAGCATTACAGCGATCTGGACAGCCTGGGACGGTGCGGCGTGGCAGAGGCGAATATCGGCCAGGATCTGATGCCGACGGAGAAGCGCGGCGCGATCGGCCAGGTAAAGCCGACGGGCTGGCATACGGTAAAATACGATCAGGTGGAAGGTAAATATCTGTACAACCGCTGCCATCTGATCGGATACCAGCTGACCGGTGAGAATGCAAACGAGAAGAATCTGATCACTGGAACACGTTATCTGAATGTCGAGGGCATGCTGCCGTTTGAAAACATGGTTGCCGACTACGTCAAAGAGACCGGAAACCATGTGCTGTACCGCGTTACACCAATTTTTACCGGGGACGACCTTGTAGCGGACGGTGTGGAGATGGAGGCACTTTCCATGGAAGATGACGGCGAGGGCATTTCCTTCCATATCTTCGCATACAACAATCAGCCGGGCATCTCGATTAATTATGCAACGGGAGACAGCACGTTAAGCGAAAGCAGCGGAACGATGACGGATCAGCAGGAATATGTCATGAACACATCCAGCATGAAATTCCACCTGCCGTCATGCTCCAGCGTCAGCTCGATTAAGGATGAAAACAAGGCGACATATCAGGGACCGCGCGAGGACCTGATCGCCGAAGGCTATGAGCCGTGCGGACGGTGCAATCCGTAAAAAGAAATTACAAAAAGAGGGTCGGAACTTTCCGGTCCTTTTTTCTATATAGTAAAGAGAAGCATCTGGAAAGTGAGACAGGAGATGGAAGAGGAGAAGCTGCGTGCGGTTTATTATGCAAGGTGCAGCACCGAGGAGGAAAACCAGAAGGATGCGCTGGTAAGGCAGGCGGCGGAGGCGGAAGAGGCAATCCGGGCAAGAGGATGGAGGCTTGTGGATGCCTACGTGGAGAGCCGCTCCGGTACGAGCCGGAAGGGCAGACGGGAATATAACCGCCTGTACGAGGATCTCGAGCAGAACCGGTTTGATGTCGTCGTAATCAAGTCGCAGGACCGCCTGATGCGGAACACGCGGGACTGGTATCTGTTCTCAGACCGCTTAAACTGCGCCGGAAAGCGGCTGTATTTTTATCTGGAGAACACATTCTATTCGCCGGAAGACGCGCTTCTGACCGGCATTAAGGCGATTCTGGCGGAGGAGTACAGCCGGGAGCTGAGCAAGAAGATGAATCTGGCGCACCAGAAACGGCAGCAGAATAATGGAAAGCCGGTGCTGACCTCAAAAAGTTATGGTTACCGGCGGACGGCAGACGGAGCGATTGAGATCATCCCGGAGGAGGCCGCAGTGAAGCGCCGTATGTACGAACTCTGTGCAGACGGTCTCGGCGGACGGAAAATTGCGGCGGTTCTGGCAGCAGAGGGCGTCCGCAGCCGCGCCGGAAAACCATTCTCTGGAACAGACATTATCCGCATGGTGCGGAATCCCATGAATAAAGGCACCGTAGTCATGAACAGGAAGCATTACGATTTTAACACCGGAAAAACGCTCCCTACACCGCCGGGCGGGCAGTACGTCTATGCGGGGAAAATTCCTGCTATCGTCTCTGAAGAGCTCTGGATAGCGGCAAATCGGGCGGCTGACGAGCGTCTCTGCCGCAAAAAGGTGGGCAAATCTGTTCAGACTTGACTGGGTAATCCTGTCCATCCTGATCCTCTGCCTCGTTGCGGCAGGATTGTACGGCATCTTGGGCTGGCTGGAAAAAAACTACACAAAACGCCGAAATTCGGGAAAGTAGGTGATTTGACTTGCAAAGGAAGAGGGGAGTCTTGTATAATAATACATGATAATTTAAAAAACTTACAGGAAAAGAGGAATGAAAATGGCACAGTTATGGGGCGGACGGTTTACAAAAGAGACCGACAAGTTAGTGTATAATTTTAATGCATCCATCAGCTTTGATCAGAAATTCTATAAACAGGACATCAAAGGCAGCATGGCACACGTAAAGATGCTGGCAAAACAGGGCATTCTGACAGAAGACGAAAGAGATCAGATTCTGGAAGGACTGGAAGGCATTCTTGCCGACGTAGAGAGCGGAAAACTGAAAATCACCAGCGAGTATGAGGATATCCACAGCTTCGTGGAGGCAAACCTGATTGACCGCATCGGAGATGCCGGAAAGAAGCTGCACACCGGAAGAAGCCGCAATGACCAGGTAGCCCTCGATATGAAACTTTATGTCCGCGATGAGATCACCGAGATTGATGCACTCGTCAAAGAGGTGCTGGTAACACTCGAAAAAATCATGGAAGAGAACATTCACACCTATATGCCGGGATTCACCCATCTGCAGAAAGCACAGCCGATCACACTGGCACATCACATGGGCGCATATTTTGAAATGTTCCGCCGCGACAGAGGCCGCCTTGCAGACATCTACAAGAGAATGAATTACTGTCCGCTCGGTTCCGGTGCGCTGGCTGGAACGACGTATCCGTTGGACCGCGCTTACACCGCAGAGCTGCTCGGCTTTGACGGCCCGACCTTAAACAGCATGGATTCCGTATCCGACCGTGACTATGTCATTGAGCTCCTCAGTGCTCTTTCTACGATTATGATGCATCTTTCCCGCTTCTCCGAGGAGATCATCATCTGGAATACCAATGAGTATCAGTTTGTGGACATCGACGACGCATACAGCACCGGAAGCAGTATCATGCCGCAGAAAAAGAATCCGGATATCGCAGAGCTTGTTCGAGGAAAAACAGGCCGCGTTTACGCAGCTCTGATGTCAATGCTCACCACTATGAAGGGAATCCCGCTGGCGTACAACAAAGATATGCAGGAGGATAAAGAGCTGACCTTCGATGCCATCGACACCGTAAAAGGCTGCCTGGCTCTGTTCAATGGCATGCTTTCTACCATGCGCTTCAAAAAAGACCGCATGGAGAACAGTGCAAAGAACGGTTTCACGAATGCAACGGACGCAGCTGATTACCTTGTTGGAAAAGGCGTTCCGTTCCGCGATGCACATGGCATTGTCGGCCGTCTCGTTCTGTACTGCATTGACAAAGGAATCTCCCTTGATGATATGAAACTCGAAGAGTACAAAGCGATCAGCCCGGTCTTCGAAGATGACATTTACGATGCGATCAGCATGAAAAACTGCGTGGAGCGACGCAATACGATCGGCGCGCCGGGAGCAGATGCGATGCAGGCTGTCATCGAGCAGAATAAAAAATATTTACAGGAAAATTGAAAAAACAGTTGCAATTTTGAAAAAATTGGTATAGTATGACATGAGACGCACAAATGTACGCCACAGAAGAACAAGGAGATGAAACCAATGGAGCAGAAATTGAGAGTAGGAATTTTAGGAGCAACCGGTATGGTAGGACAGAGATTTATTTCTCTGCTGGAGAACCATCCGTGGTTTGAAGTTGTGACCCTGGCAGCAAGTCCGAGAAGTGCCGGAAAAACATATGAGGAAGCAGTCGGCGGACGCTGGAAAATGGATACTCCAATGCCGGAAGCAGTGAAAAAGCTCGTTGTGATGAATGTAAATGATGTAGAGCATGTGGCATCTACCGTAGATTTTGTATTTTCCGCTGTTGATATGTCGAAAGATGAGATCAAAGCGATTGAAGAAGCATATGCAAAGACCGAGACACCGGTTGTTTCCAACAACAGCGCACACCGCTGGACACCGGATGTGCCAATGGTAGTGCCGGAAATCAACCCGGAACATTTCGATGTCATCGAGTTCCAGAAAAAACGTCTGGGCACCAAGAGAGGATTTATTGCGGTAAAACCGAACTGCTCCATCCAGAGTTATGCGCCGGTTTTAACTGCATGGAAAGAGTTTGAGCCGTATGAGGTTGTTGCAACCACATATCAGGCAATTTCCGGAGCAGGAAAAACCTTCAAAGACTGGCCGGAGATGGAAGGCAACATCATCCCGTTTATCGGCGGCGAGGAAGAGAAGAGCGAGCAGGAGCCGCTTCGTATCTGGGGTAAAATCGAGAACGGCGTGATCGTAAAAGCAACCGAGCCGAAGATCACCTGCCAGTGCATCCGTGTACCGGTATTAAACGGACACACCGCAGCTGTTTTCGTTAAATTCCGCAAGAAACCAACGAAAGAGCAGCTCATCGAGAAACTGGAGAACTTCAAAGGCCTTCCGCAGGAACTGAACCTCCCAAGCGCACCGAAACAGTTCATCCGCTACATGACCGAGGATAACCGTCCGCAGGTAACCCTGGATGTCAACTACGAGAACGGCATGGGAATCAACGTAGGCCGCTTAAGAGAAGACACCATCTACGACTGGAAATTCGTAGGCCTCTCCCACAACACTGTCCGCGGCGCAGCCGGCGGAGCTGTACTGTGTGCGGAGACACTTGTTGCTAAGAAATATATCAGCGCGAAATAAGAATTATAAATATGTGAAAAGAAACGCTTGTTGTCCCAGGGCAACCCAGTTGATCCGCAAAAGGGCAAAGTCACTGATCCTCTAGCCGTTCGCTAACAGATCACCGACCGCCCCTTACCCCGATCATCAGCCCGGACACAAGCCGGAGTAATTGAAAAACAACAAAATGAAGACCTTGTAACCATAGAAATGTGGTTATGAGGTCTTTTTTTACGTTAAATATCTACGAGAACCGGAGGAAAAATGTATGATAAGGAAACCGGAGAAGATCTGTCGGAGAATTATAGCAACTATTTAGGCGCTCAGATCGGATATTCCAGTGATGAGATAACCACGATACACTCATATACATTTTCAGAAATATACAAAAAAGAAGCGCCATACGGAAAATCCCGCGGCGCTTCTTTTCTGCTCAAATAATTCTATTTACGCAAGTATTGGCTAACTTTAGAATTTGCCAGCTTTTGCTGCCTCTTCAACAGCTACAGCAACAGCAACAGTCATACCAACCATCGGGTTGTTTCCTGCGCCGATCAGACCCATCATCTCTACGTGAGCCGGTACAGAAGAAGAACCTGCAAACTGAGCGTCAGAATGCATACGTCCCATTGTATCGGTCATACCGTAGGAAGCAGGACCTGCTGCCATGTTGTCCGGGTGAAGAGTACGTCCTGTACCACCGCCGGAAGCAACGGAGAAGTATTTCTTGCCAGCTTCGATACGCTCTTTTTTGTAGGTACCTGCAACTGGATGCTGGAAACGAGTCGGGTTGGTGGAGTTTCCGGTGATGGAAACGTCAACGTTCTCTTTCCACATGATAGCAACACCTTCGCGAACATCGTTAGCGCCGTAGCAGTTAACTTTCGCACGCGGGCCGTTGGAGTATGCTTTTCTGTATACTTCTTTCAGCTCGCCGGTGTAGTAGTCATACTCGGTCTCTACATAAGTAAAGCCGTTGATACGTGCGATGATCTGAGCAGCGTCTTTTCCAAGACCGTTCAGGATAACACGCAGAGGTTTCTGACGTACTTTGTTTGCTTTCTCAGCGATACCGATAGCACCCTCAGCAGCTGCGAAGGACTCATGTCCAGCCAGGAATGCGAAGCACTCGGTGTCCTCTTCCAGAAGCATTTTGCCAAGGTTACCATGGCCAAGACCAACTTTACGCTGATCTGCTACAGAACCCGGGATACAGAAGGACTGAAGTCCCTCACCGATAGCTGCTGCAGCTTCAGAAGCTTTACGACATCCTTTTTTGATTGCAATAGCTGCGCCTACTGTGTAAGCCCATTTTGCATTCTCGAAGCAGATTGGCTGAATGCCTTCGATCATTTTGTATACGTCGAGACCAGCGGCTTTTGTAACTTCTGCTGCTTCTTCGATCGAGTTGATTCCGTACTCAGCGAGCTTAGCCAGAATCTGTTTCTCTCTTCTTTCATATGATTCAAATAAAGCCATTTTCCTATCCTCCTAAATTATCTGATTACTCTTTTCTCGGGTCAACGATCTTAACAGCATCAGCAACACGTCCGTACTGTCCGCTTGCTTTCTCGAATGCTGTGTTTGCATCATCGCCGGCTTTGATGAAGTCCATCATCTTTCCGAAGTTGATGAATTTGTAACCGATAATCTCGTCATCCTCATCCAGTGCGATACCTGTTACATAACCGTCGGTCATTTCAAGGTAACGAGGTCCTTTTGCAAGGGTTCCGTACATAGTACCAACCTGGGAACGAAGTCCTTTACCAAGGTCTTCCAGTCCGGCACCTACAACCAGTCCGTCCTCGGAGAATGCACTCTGGCTTCTTCCGTAAACGATCTGAAGGAAGAGTTCTCTCATTGCAGTATTGATGGCATCACACACAAGGTCAGTATTCAGAGCCTCAAGGATGGTAAGTCCCGGAAGAATCTCAGATGCCATAGCTGCAGAATGAGTCATTCCTGAACATCCGATGGTCTCAACGAGAGCTTCCTGGATAACGCCCTCTTTTACGTTCAGAGTCAGTTTGCAGGTACCCTGCTGCGGTGCGCACCAGCCAATACCGTGAGTGAATCCGGAAATGTCTTTGATCTCTTTTGCTTTTACCCATTTTGCTTCCTCCGGAATCGGAGCTGCACCGTGATGCACGCCCTGGGTAACCGGACACATCATTTCTACTTCGTGTGAATAAGTCATTGTTAAACTCCTTTCAAATATGTACTTATTTGAGCTTTTGTCTTTCGAACGGACCGTTTCCAGCCTGTTCACAGACCTATGGTTATTGTCTCACAAAATTGGCCATTCGTCCAGCCTATTTTGATAAAAAATTGCAAAGACCGCCGAAAAACGATAAAATTTCCGGCGGTCTTTGCAAACGATCTGTTTGATTTTCTTGCGATAAAACAAAATATTTTTAATTATCAGATTTTTTGATAATTTCCTTCGCATTTTTAAAGATATGACCCGACGGGATCACACCGCGGACGCAGGATAGCGGGTAAATGTTGGAATTTCTTCCGACAACGGTTCCCGGATTCAGCACGCTGTTGCAGCCGACCTCAACCTCATCGCCGAGCATCGCACCGAATTTTTTCAGTCCGGTTTCGATCTGCTCATCGGCGCTTTTGACAACGACAAGCTTCTTGTCGGATTTTACATTGGAAGTAATGGAACCGGCACCCATGTGCGCTTTGTAGCCAAGAACAGAGTCACCGACGTAATTGTAGTGCGGAACCTGTACTTTATTAAAGAGAATGACATTTTTCAGCTCGGTGGAGTTACCAACGACAGCGCCCTCGCCGACGATGGCATTTCCGCGGATAAAAGCACACTGGCGGATCTCCGCGCCTTTTCCGATGATGCATGGGCCGCTGATGGAAGCGGTCGGTGCGATACTGGCATCTTTTGCGATCCAGATATTTTCACCGCGTTTTTCGTATTCTGCCGGATCAAGCGTCTCACCGAGTTCAAGAATAAAGTCCTTGATGAGCGGAAGCACTTCCCATGGATACGTTTTGCCTTCAAAGATTTTTGCGGCAATGGTCTGGGTTAAATCATAAAGTTCAGAAATGGTTGCATCTTTCATGAGTGATTCATCCTTTCTTTTTTCTGTTCCTGTTTATCTTACCACATTTCAGGTGTTCTGTGCGGTCTTTTTTCTGTTCGAAGAAGACTTTGCAGAAGAGCTTCTTGAAGACGTGCTTTTTCCGGCACCGGAACGTGTGGAAGAGGCTTTTTTATAGTACGGCGCAGACGCATCAAAACTGCTCTTTAACTGGAACTGGTTCCGCATCTGCTTTACATTCACGGTGTGGCGTGTTACAAAGTTTTCCAGTTTTCCCATATATTCCTCAGAGGTAATGGATCCCTCCGCCACATAGGTGAGTCCCTTTTCCCAGCTTGCTGTCAGCTCCGGGTTCAGAAGCGGGCGGATGGACTGGTGGACGACGTCATAGATCATTTCACCGAGCTGCGTTGGTGTGATGACCTGTGTCTTTTTGTTCAGCGCGAGATACTTGATAAAGACAAGCTTTTTTAAGATCTCCGCACGCGTTGCACTCGTTCCGATGCCGCTTCCCTTGATCTGCTCACGCAGCTCCTCATCTTCGATGAGCTGTCCGGCATTCTCCATCGCAAGGATCATGGAACCGGAAGTATAACGCTTCGGCGGGGAGGTTTCGCCCTCTTTAATTGAAAGGCCGAGCAGGTTTAGTTCGCTGCCTTTCTTTAACTGGGACAGCGCGACAAGAAATGCGGGATCGCACGTTGTTTCCTCGTCCTTTTTTCCGTCCTCGTCCTCATCCTTTTTACGGAAGAAGGAGTAGTGCATTGCTTTTAAGTAGCCCTCTTCCACGAGAACACGGAAGTTGGAAAAGAACTGTTCGCCGCCGATTTCCGTCACAAGCGCGACCTTCTGATAGACGGCCGACGGATAGAAGATGCTAAGAAAACGGCGGACAATCGTTTCGTATACTTTGGCGGAAAGCTCCGAAAGATTCCGCAGATTGCCAAGGCCCTGTCCGGTTGGAATGATTGCGTAGTGGTCAGTGATCTGTTTATCATTCGTATAACGGGTGGAACCGATCTTTTTCCAGCTCTCGCCCTGTAAAATTTCATCCGCAAGACCGCGGCAGATGTTGTACTGCTGCAGGCCGCGCAGGTTCTTGCTGATTTCCTTTGCAACGGCAGAAGAAAGCACACGGGCGTCGGTACGCGGATAGGTAACCAGCTTTTTCTCGTAAAGCTCCTGGACGACTTTCAGTGTTTCATCCGGGCTGATTTTGAAGAAGCGGGCACAGTCGTTCTGCAGCTCCGCAAGGTTGTAGAGCAGCGGCGCATTTTTATTCTCTTTTTTCCGCTCCATTTTCAGAACGCGCGGGATCAGAGGATTCTGTGCTTTTAATTCGTCAATCAGCTTCTGTGCGTCTTCTTTTTTCTGGAATCCATTCTCCTTATAGAGAAGCGGCGAGTTAAAATAGCGGCTTTCTTTAACGGCACGCCATTCGCCTTCGAAATTCCGCCCGTTAAAAGAAAGACCGGCGATGACACGGTAGAACGGTGTTTTTACGAAACTGCGGATTTCGCGTTCGCGGCGCACGACCATGCCGAGCACGCATGTCATGACACGGCCGACGGAGATGGACTGGTATTTGGTGCCGAGATACGATGCGACGGCGTTTCCGTATTTTAACGAGAGAAGACGGGAAAAGTTAATGCCCATCAGGTAATCTTCTTTGGCACGGAGATAAGCGGAAGCTGAGAGATTGTCGTATTCGCTTTCATCCTTCGCTTCGCGGATGCCGCGCAGGATTTCTTCTTCTGTCTGTGAATCAATCCAGACACGTTTCTGCTTCTTGTCTTTGATACCGGCCATCTGTGCGACGAGGCGGTAGATATATTCTCCCTCGCGCCCGGAGTCGGTACAGACATAAATGGTCTCGATATCTTCCCGGTGGAGCAGGCCGCTCACGATGTTGAACTGCTTTTTTACTTCCGGGATTACTTCATATTTAAAGTTTTCAGGCAAAAAAGGCAGGGTCTCAAGACTCCACCTTTTTAACGCAGGATCGTATTTTTCCGGGTAGCTCATCGTAACCAGGTGGCCGACGCACCAGGTTACGATGGAAGTTTCCGACTCCAGATACCCGTCCCTGCGCTGCATATTCTGTTTTAATGCTTTTGCGAATTCCTGAGCGACGCTCGGCTTCTCCGCAATGTATAAGGATTTTGTCATTTATCTGCACTCATCATTCGAAGCGGCCAGGCAAGGAGCAGTCCGCCTCCGATCATATTTCCGATAGTTACAATTACCATACTTTTCAGCGCGGCGGTAAGAGAGATACCGCCCGGAACGAGAAGTGCGGCGGTAACGAAGGTTGCCATATTGGCAATGCAGTGTTCGAAACCGGCAACAACGAATCCGGAGATACAAAGTATGATCATGAAAAATTTCGCAACTTCATTTTTGCATTTCATGCCGCAGGCAACGGCAAGGCAGACAAAGAAGTTGCAGAGAATGGCGCGGAAGAACATTTCTCCCACAGGAATGGAAAGTTTGTTCCCAATAAAGCCCGCATAGTAATCAGCGGTGCCGGAAGCGCCTGCCAGTACGAAAATCACGGAGAGGATCAGACATCCGACGAAATTTCCGATGTAGCTGACGAGCCATACTTTTCCAACCTGCGTCCACGATACTTTTTTATCGAAGGCACCAAACGCCATGACAAGATTGTTTCCGGTAAAAAGCTCTGCGCCGATGAACACGATCAGAAGAACCGCGATAGCAAACACGATACCGCCAAGCAGCTTGCCCCACGCAGGATCGGAACCCTGGAAGACATTGCCGACTACGTTGGAGAAGATCATGGCAACGACGATAAAAAAGCCTGCCATGACCGAGCGGAGAAAGTATTTTCCAGGCTGTTCTTTCAGCAGCTTCGCCTTGTTTACCGCTGCCTCTGAAAATTTTTGTACGTCATCATAAGGCATATGTTACTCCTTTCTTATGCCCCGCGTGCAGCAGGGGACATATCCCCGTTTTTTGTGTCCTGGGGATGGCCATTATTCCCGGGACACTTTGTGGAACGGTCACCGGGTTCGCTCTTTCGACTTTGGCTATTATATCATCCCCGGGGAAAATTCGCAATGAAGGAACGCGAAAAAACTGCATTTCCGCAGAAATGTCAGAAAATGGAAGAGAAAGTAACACATTGTATGAGAATGAGAAAAGAAATTAAGATTGGAGATTTGTCCTATTTTTCTGGCGTTCTGTCATACGATACCAGACAGGAAGCTGATATAATAAGCGCATGGATCCTGAAAAATATAAGAAGGAGAGAACGACATGATTACATTAAATGGAACATGGCAGATGAACTGCAAGGGGGAAGACTCCTGGCAGGAAGGACAGGTGCCGGGAACGGTTTACACCGATCTGCTTCGCAATGGACAGATGAAAGACCCGTATGTAGGAGAAAACGAGGATGAGGTGCGGGATCTTTCCTACAACGATTATACGTACCGCAGAACATTTAAAAGAAGCCGACGTAATCTTCTCCGACAACTTCTTCGATCTGCTGCCGGGCGAGAGCCACGTGATTACTGTGGAAGAAGTACGGTCAGCGGAGCACATTGACGTGAAGACGATAGAAGAGGAATTGATTGTCTTGAGTAATTACCAAATTGGAAGAGAATAGCGTAATTTACTAAAAAGGTCTGAGCAAAAATCGAGTTGATGTAGTGTAATTCGATTTTGCTCAGACCTTTTGATTATTTTAGAAAAAAATATTATATTGAGAATTTTTTGACTTCTTCCGAGGTAAGATCAATTAGCTTTTTACCATGCTTTTTTGCATATCGAGACAATTCCAGCAGATTTACATGGATGGAGACTGTGCCTATACAGTCTATCAGGGAGGAACTACTGCATAGGGTGGTTTCATTCGTGTAATTATGTGCAACAATTTATTGGATTGCTATAGAATTATGGAATTAAAATCGACGCTATTGTAGAAATAAAAGAAAAAATTTGAAAAATTTTAAAAATTACCGTTGACAAATTGAGAGAACAGTGCTAGAATCTATAAATGTCAGCAGGATATAAGCGCTGACGAAAAACAAGATATGGGATCTTAGCTCAGCTGGGAGAGCATCTGCCTTACAAGCAGAGGGTCATAGGTTCGAGCCCTATAGGTCCCATACTTATCAAAAATTACATATGGCGAGATAGCTCAGTTGGCTAGAGCACGCGGTTCATACCCGCGGTGTCGAGGGTTCGAATCCCCCTCTCGCTACGTCAGAAACTCCTGTGTGAACGGGAGTTTTTTTGCATCCTGAAATACTTACAAAAATCGAACAGATGATTTCTTTTTGAAGGTGGATATTGTATAATGAGAAAAGAATATAAGTACAGAGGAGGTTTTTCGTGAAACTATTTCATTTATCCGATCTTCACATTGGAAAGCGTGTGAATGAGTTTTCCATGATCGAGGATCAGAAATATATTTTAACGCAGATTCTGTATGCAGCAGATCAGGAAAAGCCGGATGGGATTCTGATTTCCGGGGATGTGTATGACCGAACGATTCCGACGGCAGAGGCGGTGCAGGTGTTTGATGCGTTTCTGACCCGGCTTTCGGAGCAGAAAATTCCGGCTTTTATCATCAGCGGTAATCACGACTCGGCGGAGCGTCTGGCGTTTGGATCGAGTCTGATGGGGAAAAGCGGCATTTATTTTTCAAAGGTATATGACGGAACCGTAGAAAAGATTCCGATGCAGGACGCATATGGAACGGTCTGGATTTACCTTCTTCCATTTTTACGGCCGTCGACGATACGTCATGCTCTTCCGGAGCGTGCGGAGGAGGTGCAGTCTGCGGCGGACGCTGTGCGGATTGCGCTGGAGCAGACCAAAATCGATGAGAAGGAGCGGAATGTGCTTCTTGCGCACCAGTTTGTGACAGGGGCGAAGCGGTGCGATGCCGAAGAACTGCAGGTCGGTGATGTGGATCAGATACCGGCAGAACTCTTTGCTTCGTTTGAATATGTGGCGCTCGGCCATATCCATAGTCCGCAGAAAGTCGGCCGCGAGACGGTGCGCTACTGCGGTGCACCACTTAAATATTCGTTTTCCGAGGCGGGTCAGGAGAAGTCGATTACCGTCGTGGAATTAAAAGAAAAAGGCAGCGTGGACCTTCGTACGATTCCGCTGAAACCGCTCCATGATCTCCGGAAAATCCGCGGAATGTATCTGGAAGTGACGGCGAAATCATTTTATGAGAACAGAGACTGCGAAGATTACCTGCAGGTGACCCTGACGGATGAAGAGGATGTGCCGGACGGCATGGCAAAACTTCGGACCATTTATCCCAATCTGATGCGCCTCGAATATGATAATAAACGAACGCGGTCGAATGCAGAAGTCCGTGCGGCTGAACGTGTGGAGGAGAAGTCAGAGCTGGAGCTGTTTCAGGAGTTTTATGAGCTGCAGAATAACCAGTCGATGACAGAGGTGCAGGAGCAGTTTGTAGAAGAACTATTGCGGGGGATGAAGGAATGAAGCCAAAGAAATTGACCATCAGCGCATTCGGCCCGTACGCGGACCGGATGGATCTGGATTTTACACAGCTGGGCGGCGGTGGATTATATCTGATCACAGGAGATACCGGCGCGGGAAAAACGACAATTTTTGATGCGATCACGTTTGCACTCTACGGCGAGGCGAGCGGTGAAATCCGGAAAGGGGAGATGTTCCGCAGCAAATATGCGAAACCGGAAGTACGCACCTTTGTAGAACTCACCTTCACATACCGCGGAAAAGATTACACCGTAAAACGGAATCCGGAGTATCTGCGCCCGAAAGACCGCGGCCAGGGGATGACAACAGAGAAGGCGAATGCAGAGCTGATTTTCCCGGACGAGCGGCAGCCGGTCACAAAAAGTACGGAAGTGACCAAGGCAGTAACGCAGCTTCTTGGATTGGATCAGCGTCAGTTCCGGCAGATTGCCATGATTGCGCAGGGCGATTTTCAGAAACTTCTCCTTGCGGGGACGGCAGACAGGAGCGAAATTTTCCGAAAAATGTTTCATACGGAAATTTATCAGGAACTGCAGAACCGGCTGCGGGATGCGGCGAAAGCGCGGTGGAAAACGTATGATGAGAAAAAACGGAGCATCAGCCAGTATCTCGAGGGGATTGTCTGCCCGGAGGATGCGGTGTTTCAGAAAGAACTTGCAAAGCTGAAAAAAGAAAAATTTGACGGAGAGGTGATGCGCGGCATGGAGCTGCTGGCGCTCTGCATCGAGATGGATCAGGAGCGCCTTTCCAGGCTGGAAGAGGAGCGCAGTGCACTGGGAACGCAGATGGAACAGCAGAACCGGCTGCTTGGAAAGGTAAAAGAGAGCCGGAAGCGGCAGGGGGAAAAAGCCCAGAAAGAAAAAGAACTGGAGGAGCTGATCCCGGAAGAGGCGGAGAAGAGGCAGAAGAGCGAACAGGCAGACCGGGAGGCCTCTGTCTGCAAAGAACTGGAAGCACAGATCCGCACAGGGCAGGAAAGCCTGGAACTGCTGCGGAAGATGAAACAGGAAAAAGAGGAACTTCTGGAACGGCGAAAGGAACTGCAGACGGCAGCGGAAGAAAAAGAAGGGCTGCGAACGGAGCAGGAACAGGCAAAAGCGCAGATTACAGAACAAAAAGAACAGGAAGAAGCACTTTCCAGAACGGAGACGCTTCTGGCACGGGCGGAGCAGAAAGAGACACAGGTACGGGAACGGCTTGAAACGATGACATCCTACCGTGAGGCGGTTCTTGCGGCGAATCAAAAGGCCGCAGTTCTGACCGAAGAGTTAAAGCATCTGCAGGAGCAGGAAAATGCGCTTTCGGTTCAGATGGAAACGACGGCGGTGCGGCTGGCAGAAAGACAGGATGCTGCCTTGCAGGAGGAAAAATGGCGGCAGGCAGGAAAAGAATTTTCACAGCTGCTGAGAAACTGGACGGCAGCGGAGAGAGAGTGGAAGGAGAAGCAGGAGGCGTATCGAAAAAGTCTGGAAATCAGAAATGATGTGCGGGAAACATATCAGGAGATGGAAAGGCTGTTTCTGGATGCGCAGGCGGGGATTCTTGCAGAAAATCTGACAGAGGGAACCCCGTGCCCGGTCTGTGGATCTGTGCATCATCCGGCACTGGCAAAAAAGGCGGAGCATGCGCCGGACAAAGAAACACTGGATCAGAAAAAAGAAGAACTGCAGAAGCAGAATGAAGTGACCGCGGCATTAAGCGAAGCGGCGGGAAACTTCGGAAGACAGACGGAAGCGGCAAGGGAAGAACTGGCACGGCGGATTGCCTGGAGAGCCGCTGCTCCGGCAAGGACAAAAGAAGCACCAGCGGATCAGAAATGCCAAAAAGAGCAGGAACGTCTGGCACAGCTATCAGAAGAGCAGTTTGCACAGGCTGCCAAGGAAACAGAAAAACAGCTTGCATCAGAAGAAAAGCGTCAGAAAACGCGCCGGGAAGAATATGCGGCATATGAAAAACAGCAGCAGCAGGAACAGAAGCAGCGGGAAAAACGGAAACAGGTGATGGCAGAAAAACAGGCAGAGATTGGCCGGCTGGAAGGAGAAAAACAGACGTTTTCTGTACAGTTGGAACGGAAAATAGAAGAGATCTTAAAAACTGCGGCGGAAGATCAGAAGGCCGATGCAGGACAGCTGCAGACAGCTAAAGACAGATTGGGTACTTTTCAACGGGAACCGGAAAAAGAAGAGAGGCTTCAGCAGCTGATGCTGGCGGCATTGGAATGTGAAAAAGCTCTGAAGCAGGAGAAAAATCAAGTTTCGATACGTAAAAAAGAGCTTCTTGCAAAACAAAAAGAATGGAAAGCCCTGAAACGGATCATTCAGACTGGGACAGAGCAGATGGAACAGCGGGAAAAAGCCATTCACGAAAAAGAACTGCTGGAAACAAAAGTAAGGGAAATGGAAAAAACGCTGCTGGAAAAGATCGGGGAAAAAGAAGCACAGCTTGCTGGAAAAGATGAAACACAGCTGCGGACCGACATTTCCCAGTGGAGTGCGAAAAAAGCGCAGTTAGAGCAGGCACAGCAGGAAGCCCAAAAATTGTTCGACAAGGTAAAAAATCATCTGATCGAAGTGCGCGCAGCCATTGCAGCAATCCGTTCCCTCGAAGAGACTGCAGAGACAGAAGATACCCTTCCTTCTGAAACAGAACTGCAGGAAAAAATTGCAGAGCTGACAGAGCAGAAACGAAAGATTGATCAGAAACACAGCGAACAGTACCATGCGGCGAATACGAACCGGGCCATATATCAGGCAGTGCAGAATCAGCAGAGCCAGATGCAGGCAGTGGAAGAGGAGTACAAATGGGTACGCGCACTCGCTGATACGGCTGGCGGCACTCTTGGCGGAAAGCGGAAAATCGAACTCGAGACGTACGTTCAGATGGCCTATTTTGACCGGATTCTGCGAAAAGCCAATCTCCGCTTCCTGACTATGAGCGGCGGGCAGTATGAACTGAAACGGCAGGAGGACGGTGCAAATAAAAAAGAAAAAGCCGGTCTGGATCTGAATGTCATCGATCATTATAACGGAACAGAGCGCAGCGTCCGTACTCTCTCCGGCGGTGAGTCCTTCCAGGCATCGCTTTCACTGGCACTTGGCCTTTCTGATGAAATCCAGTCGTACGCGGGAGGGATCCAGCTCGATGCGATGTTTGTGGATGAGGGCTTTGGTTCGCTCGACGAGGAGTCTCTGAATCAGGCAGTCAAGGCACTGGAGGGACTTGCCGGCGGAAACTGTATGGTCGGCATTATCTCCCATGTGCCGGAATTAAAAGAACGGATCGAGAAAAAGATCGTTGTGACAAAAAACAGAAGCCGTGACGGTGTGGGAAGCACAGCGGTGATTGAATAAAAGAAAAATCGCAGAAATGGTTTCCTAAATTTCTTGTCAGATGGCAGATGCAATGGTATAATAAGGGGCGTTGGACTTAAAAAGAAAGCGTGCAGCGAGTTATAGAACTCAATATTTTGTAGACCACCGGCCTTATGCGCCGGCTTGCAATAGAATGGAGGAAACCAATGAAAACTTCAGATTTTTACTATGATCTGCCAAAAGAACTGATTGCGCAGGATCCGCTCGAAGACCGCAGCGCCTCCCGCCTGATGCATCTGAATAAAGAAACCGGTGAATATGAGCATGGCCATTTCCGTGATATTCTGAAATACTTAAAACCGGGCGACTGCCTTGTGATCAACGATACCAAAGTAATTCCGGCGCGTCTCTACGGTTCGAAAGTCGGCACCGATGCAGCAATCGAAATCCTTCTGTTAAAAAGAAGAGAAAATGATATCTGGGAGACCCTCGTAAAACCGGGCAAAAAATGTAAGGTCGGCACGGTGATCTCCTTCGGCGACGGCATTCTGACCGGAGAGGTTGTAGATATTGTCGATGAGGGAAACCGTCTGATCCAGTTCCATTACGACGGCATTTTCGAGGAGATCCTCGACCAGCTTGGCGAGATGCCGCTGCCACCGTATATCACACACAAACTGCAGGACAAGAACCGCTACCAGACGGTATACGCGAAACACGAGGGAAGCGCAGCCGCTCCGACCGCAGGACTGCACTTTACGAAAGAGCTTCTGCAGCAGGTACAGGATGCCGGTGTAAAGATCGCCCATGTAACCCTGCATGTCGGCCTTGGCACCTTCCGTCCGGTGAAAGTGGAGGATGTCACCCAGCATCACATGCACTCTGAGTTCTATGTGGTAGAAGAAGATCAGGCAAAACTGATCAACGATACGAAAGCAGCAGGCGGCCGTGTGATCGCAGTCGGAACAACGAGCTGCCGTACTCTGGAGTCGGCAACCGGCGAGGACGGCATTTTAAAAGCCGGAAGCGGCTGGACCGAGATCTTTATCTATCCGGGCTACCGCTTCAAGATGATCGACGGACTGATCACCAATTTCCATCTGCCGGAGTCCACACTGGTGATGCTGGTATCGGCACTGGCTGGAAAAGAGCATATTATGGCAGCTTATGAAGAGGCTGTAAGAGAAAAATACCGCTTTTTCTCCTTCGGCGATGCCATGATGATTGAATAAAAAATTCGTTTATGACAAAAATACGATGCTGAAAGAAAACGACCATATAGGAACACCAGCGAAGCCCTATATGGTCGTTTTTTGTCCAGCGAATCTTCTAAATCTTTCTTTTTCCCTGCCGAAAAACAGAAGATTTTATTAAGGTTTCTGAAAACGAGCGGAACTGGGTTGTGTCAGGGAATGTTTTTGCGTATACTGATACGTGTTTGAGACAAGGGAGGACGGATTTTGAAGAGAGACGAGAGAAGAAAGTTTCCATACTATGGTATCCTGCCGCTAATTCTGACGCTGACAGCGAATTTTATCGCTTATTTTGGAACGCGGCCGTTTACCAGTTCGTGGAAACATTACAACATAGAAACGGTGCTGGACCAGCAGATCCCGGTGATCCCGTGGACGATCGTGATTTATTTTGGCTGTTATCTGGTCTGGATTGTAAATTATCTGATTGCCGCAAGCAGAGAGAAAGAATTTGTCTGGCGGTTCTTTGCAGCAGATGTTCTGGCGCGGCTTGTCTGTATGGCATTTTATCTGCTGCTGCCGACAACGAACGTAAGGCCGTCGATTCCGGAACAGGGATTCTGGAATCAGATGCTTGCCTTGCTTTACCAGATGGATGCGGCGGACAATTTGTTCCCATCGATTCACTGCCTGAACAGCTGGTTCTGCTATATCGCAGTCCGTGGCAGACGGGAGATTCCGCGCTGGTATCAGCGGTTCTCTTTCTGGGCGGCACTTGCCGTGTTTGTCTCTACACTGACGACAAAGCAGCATGTGATTGCAGATGTGATTGGCGGAGCGCTTCTGGCAGAAGTGACGTGGCAGATCGCGGGACGCACGCATCTTGGGGCCTGGTATGGCATGATATTGGAACGAAGGAGGTGGAAACGCCGTGCAGAGTAAGAAGAAAATGATCGTGAATACCGTTTTTCTCGTTGCGATTTTTGCGTTGACGATATATGGTGTTTTCCACGGCGAAGACCTTGGCGCAATGATGGAAGCAATGCGGCGCGCAGATGTGCGGTGGCTGCTGCCGGGACTGCTCTGTGTCGTGTTTTTTATCTGGGGAGAATCGATCATCATCTGGTACATGATGCATTCCTTCCAGATTCCGGTGAAGAGGCGGACGTGTTTTCTGTTTTCTTCCGTCGGATTCTTTTTCAGCTGTATCACACCGTCCGCAAGCGGCGGCCAGCCGATGCAGCTCTACTATATGAAAAAGGAGAAAATATCTCTTCCGGTATCAACGGTGATTCTGATGATCGTCACGATCACTTACAAAGCGGTGCTGGTCGTGGTGGGACTTGGGCTTGTTCTGTTCGGACAGGGCTTCCTGCACCGGTATATGACAGAAATCCTTCCGGTTTTCTATCTGGGAATCGGTCTGAATGTCTTCTGTGTCACAGCCATGCTTATTCTGGTTTTTCATCCGGCGCTTGCGCGGACGATTCTGGTTTTTGGACTGAAAATCGTGGAAAAACTGCATTTGATGAAACGAAAAGAAAACCGCCTGAAAAAACTGGAAGCTTCCATGGAAGTCTACCAGAATACGGCAGTGTATCTTGGCACCCACAAAATGGTGCTGGTCAATGTCCTTGCGATTACCTTTGCACAGAGGTTTGCTTTATTTGCAGCAACATGGTTTGTGTACCGCGCCTTCCATTTATCAGGCATTTCCTTTATCACCATTGTGCTGCTGCAGGCGGTCATTTCCGTATCGGTTGACATGCTGCCGCTTCCGGGAGGAATGGGAATCAGTGAGACACTGTTCCTGAAAATTTTCCCGCCGGTCTTTGGAAGCACGCTGCTTCTTCCGGCAATGGTGCTTTCCAGAGGGCTCGGCTACTACGGGGAGCTGCTGGTGAGTGCAGTCTTTACCATCGTCGCACAGCTTACGATCGGGAATACGAAAAGAGAAAAAAGAGGGGGAACTACATATGATAGGGTTCTATGATTATACCGTAATATTAACATATATCAGCTTTGCATCGTCCATCAGCGGCATTTTTCTTGCAACGCGGGGACACTTTAACTGGGCGATTTTTTGTCTTGCTTTTTCCGGACTGTGCGATATGTTCGATGGAAAAATTGCGCGGACGAAGAAAAACAGGACCGAAGATGAAAAGCGGTTCGGCATTCAGATCGATTCGCTCTGCGATGTGGTCTGTTTCGGCGTCTTTCCGATCGTGCTCTGCTATGAGCTTGGCATGACACATTTTTACAGCATTCCGATTCTTATTTTCTACGGTCTTGCGGGCGTGATCCGTCTGGGATATTTTAACGTGATGGAAGAGAAGCGTCAGAATGAAACTTCGGAGAACCGGAAATATTACCAGGGACTGCCGATTACCTCGATGTCAGTAGCTCTGCCGCTGCTGTTCGTCTTTGCACCGTTCTGCCGCGGATACTTTCTGATCTGGCTGCATCTGCTGGTGCTGGCGGTCGGCGTTCTGTTTATCACGGATTTCCGCTTCCGCAAGCCGACGAATAAAGAGCTTGCTGTGCTGGTAGCGGTCGTTGGAGTGGCTGTGCTCCGCGGACTTCTGATCTGGAAGGGAGGAAGAACGATTTGAGACTCTGCGCTTATCCTTACCGAAAACAGGGGAAAAATCATCCAAAGCTTGATCTGATCCGCGAGGAAAATGATCTGCAGGACCGTTTTCTGCACATGATGTACAGCCATACCGCCGGAAGAGCCGCGATGCAGCCGCTGGTTCAGCCATTTGTATCTCGTGCGGCAGGCTGCTTTCTGGAAAGCCGCTTATCGGTGCCGCTGGTTGCACCGTTTGTAAAGAAAAATCATATTTCACTGAAGGAATGTACCGCAAAGCAGTTTATCTCGTTCAATGATTTCTTTGTGCGGAAGCTGAAAATGGATGCACGTCCGTTTTCCAATGCGCCGCAGGATTTTATCAGCCCGTGTGATGCGCGGCTTACGGTTTATCCGATTCATGAGAACGGGAAGTTTGAGATCAAGAACACAGAATATACGCTGGAACAGCTTCTGCGCGACCGGAAGCTGGCAAAACGGTATGAGGGCGGAACGTTATTTCTGTTTCGGCTTTCCGTGGACGATTATCACCGGTATCTCTTTGTGGATGACGGCGTCTGCTCGACGGAACGGCGGATTGAGGGTGTGCTCCACACGGTCAATCCGGCGGCGAATGATTTTTGCCCGATCTATAAAGAAAATACGAGAACCTACACGCTGCTGCAGTCCGCAAATTTCGGCACACTGCTGCAGATGGAGGTCGGCGCGATGATGGTCGGAAAGATTGTCAATGAAAATGCCGGAGCGGCGAGACGTGTACAGCGCGGCGAAGAGAAAGGCTATTTTGCCTTCGGTGGTTCGACAGTGATCGTTCTGGCACAGAAGGGAAGCGCAGTGCCGGAAAAACGGATCTGGAATTATTCGCGGCTTGGAATCGAAACGCGGGTACGGCAGGGAGAAACGGTTGGAATGGCCGGAAGAACAGAACTATGAGAAACACGCTCCGCGAGTTTCTCAAGTTATCGCGGCAGTCACCAAGGTCTCGTGCAAGCACGGACTTTGGCTCGTTGCCCGCGTAAATAAAAGCAAAAAAATGGATTGTGAGAAAATGATCTTCACAATCCATTTTTTGTTTAAACGTTTTTTATGCCTGCAGCCGTGCCAGATCCTGGTAGAATGTCGGATACGAGATATCCACACAGCCGGCGCGCAGGATTTCCGTCGGTGTCTCTGCGGCAAGCGAAGCGATTGCAAACGACATCGCAATGCGGTGGTCGAGGCGGCTGTCGATTTGGGCGCCGTGGAATGGTTTTCCGCCCTCAATGATCATGCCGTCGTCCGTGCCTTCCAGGGAAACACCCATCGCGGTGAGTTCGTTTACCATGATATCAAGACGGTTCGATTCTTTGACTTTCAGCTCCTCCGCATTCCGGATCACGGTTGTACCGTTCGCTGTGGCGGCAAGAACCGCGATGATCGGGATTTCATCGATCAGGGTCGGGATCAGTTCGCCTTCGATGACAGTGCCGGAAAGAGACGGCGTATAGCGCACGAGAAGGTCTGCAACCGGTTCTCCGCCGGAGTTCTGCTCATTCAGAAGTGTGATGTCAGCACCCATGGCGCGGCAGACGCGGAGCATACCGTCGCGGGTCGGGTTGATGCCGACATTTTTCAGGAGCACCTCAGAGCCTGGAACTATCAGCGCGGCGGCGATGAAGTAGGCGGCGGAGGAAATATCTCCCGGCACACGGACGAGATTTCCATGGAGATCCGGGTCCGGCAGAACCGATGCGGTCAGCCCTTCGGAGGCAACGTCGGCGCCGAAGAATTTCAGCATCAGCTCCGTATGGTTTCTGGAAAGAGCCGGTTCGGTAACGCTTGTTTTTCCGTCAGCATACAGTCCGGCAAGCAGGACACACGATTTGACCTGTGCGGATGCGACCGGCGAAAGATAGGAGATGGCGTGGAGCGGATGGCCGTTGATCGCAAGCGGCGCACAGCCGTTTTCCGGAATACTGCGGATGGAAGCGCCCATCTGGGTCAGCGGATTGATGATGCGTCCCATCGGCCGTTTCTGAATGGAAGCGTCACCGGTCAGTGTACTGGAAAAGTTCTGGCCGGCAAGAATGCCGGAGATCAGGCGTGTCGTTGTTCCGCTGTTTCCGCAGTCGAGAACGGCGGACGGAGCCGAAAGCCCGTGCAGGCCTTTTCCATGAACGAGGATGCGCTCCGGCGTGTTCTCGATCTCAATGCCCATACTGCGGAAGCAGGAGATGGTGGAGAGACAGTCGGCACCCTGTAAAAAGTTTGTGACTTCTGTGGTTCCCTCTGAAATGGCACCGAACATGACGGCGCGGTGGGAAATGGATTTATCGCCCGGCACGGAGATTTCTCCGCGCAGAGGACGTACTGCTTTCTGGAACTGCATAACGTAACTTCCTCCTGTCAAGATATACGCGCTTTTAATTGCGGATATGAATGGTATAGCCATGGTCTTTTAAGACCTTCCGGGCAAGAATGCCTGCCTGCTCTTCATAAAATTCAATGCGGAGAGCACCCTCTTCGAACTCGCGGTTATGCGTAATGCCGATATTTTTAATATTGATCTGGTTGATGGCAAGAATTGTTGTAACGGCTGCGATTCCGCCGGCTTCATCGAGCAGGTCGCAGTAAACGACGTATTCTTTCTTTGTCGGTCCATAGGAAGAATCTTCCATGGAATTCCGGTATTCGCGGGAACTCTCAAACATATTGTAGAGCTCGTGGCCTTTTTTGTTGTCAACCAGGTATTTTGCCTGGACGAGAAGGCGGATATAGGAATCCAGCACATTCGAGAGCTGCTTCTGGTTTGAGAGACAGATCTGCTGCCATACCTCCGGGGAGGAGGAAGCGATGCGGGTGATGTCCTTGAAGCCGCCTGCAGCAACGGTTTTCATCTGCTCTTCCGGTGTGTCCAGGGATGCGAGTGCATTGACCAGGGTAGCGGCAACGATATGCGGCAGATGACTGACACCTGCGGTGATGTAGTCGTGCTCTTCGTATGTTAAAACCATCGGGATCGCCTTTAAGGACTGGACAAGATCAACGAAAGCGGAAACTGTCGCGATCTCAACATCTGGTCCGGGTGTAATCATATAGTAAGCATTTTCCAGCAGGTAATCGGTGGCGCTGGAATATCCCGTCTTTTCGGAGCCTGCCATCGGATGGCCGCCGATAAACTGGTGCGTCATGCCGAGGGTCTCAACCGCCTGATGGATTTCTCCTTTTACACTTCCGACGTCTGTGATGATACAGCCCGGTTTTGCGATGCCTTTCACGAACGGAAGATAGGAGATGTTGGTGCTGACAGGAGCACATAAGAAGATATAGTCACAGTCGGCAAAGCGGTCGTCCCGTTCTTCCAGCGCGATATCAATCACGCCTTCCTGAATTGCCTCTTCGATCGTCGCTTTGGTGCGGCAGTAGGCCATCAGTTTATACTCCGGGTGAACCTTTCTGAGGGTTTTTGCAATGGAGCCGCCGATGAGGCCAAGGCCGATAAAGCCGATACAGATTTTTTCGGATGTATCACACATAATTCAAGTAGTCCTTTCTGACAATTTTCGTAGGTAAATCGTATAAAAGACATTGTAAAGCATCTGAAATCAAATGTCAAAGATTTCTTGCTTTAAAGTGACAAAGTATTTTTGAAAGGCAGCAATTTTGCTTGTTTTGCAAAATCCGGCAGATTCCACAGAAAAGCCGGACAGAAAAGCGGAAGAAAGGCAGAATAGCCAGCTAAAATACATATAAAATTTAAAAATTCAGAAATATATTGTGAAATATGAATAATATACTTGCAAAAAAGCAAAAACTTTAGTAGAATAGTGACTATGATAAGAGGAACGGAAGACGTGAATCTTGATAAAAAGCAGAAAGGCGAATAAGAGCGGCCTTGCAATCTGCAAATTTACTTACATGGGAGGTATTACATATGGACGTTTTTAGAACTGACCGAATCAGAAATGTGGTGCTGCTGGGGCACAGCGGCTCCGGAAAGACAAGTCTGACCGAAGCTATGGCTTATCTTTCCGGTATGACAAACCGTCTCGGAAAAGTGACAGACGGAAATACCGTCAGCGATTTTGACAAAGAAGAAATCAAGCGCAAATGCTCTATTTCCACAACGCTTGTCCCGGTCGTATGGGGAAAAAATAAGATCAATGTTCTGGATACTCCTGGAATGTTTGATTTCGTAGGAGAAGCACAGGAAGCCGCTTCCGCAGCAGATGCCGCTGTAATCGTGGTATCCGGAAAGGCCGGCGTGCAGGTCGGAACCCAGAAAGCATGGGAACTCTGCGAGAAATACAATCTTCCGCGTATGATCTTCGTAACGGAAATGGATCAGGACGATGTCAGCTACCGAGAAGTCGTTGAGCAGCTCACCGAACTGTACGGAAAACGAATCGCACCGCTTCATATGCCTCTGCGTGAAAACGGTAAATTTGTAGGATATATCAATATTGTAAAGAACAAAGGCCGCAGATATATCGAAAAAGATAAAAAAGAAGAATGCCCGATTCCGGATTACTCCGTAGAATATCTGGAGAAGTACCGTGAAACCCTGATGGAATCCGTGGCAGAAACAAGTGAAGAGTTTATGGACCGCTACTTTGGCGGAGAAGAGTTCTCGGTAGCAGAGATTTCCGCAGCGCTTGCCATGAACGTAGGAGACGGCACCATCGTTCCGGTATGCATGGGCTCCCCGGTCAATCTGCAGGGCGTATCGAACCTTCTTGATGATATCTGCGGATACTTCCCGGATCCGTCCACCCGTCCGTGTGCCGGCATCAATCTCGATACGAACGAAATTTTCGAGGCAAATTACGACTTCGCGAAACCGAAGAGCGCGACCATTTTCAAGACGATCGTGGATCCGTTCCTTGGAAAATATTCAATGATTAAGGTTTGCTCCGGCGTTATTAAAAGCGATGATGTGCTCTATAATGTAGATCAGGAATCCGAAGAAAAACTGAGCAAGCTGTACGTGCTCGAAGGCTCCAAGCCGATCGAAGTACCGGAGCTTCATGCAGGAGATATCGGTGCCATCGCAAAACTCGGCGATGCAAGAACCGGCGATTCCCTTGCGACAAAGAACAATCAGGTCCGCTACGGAAAACCGGATGTTTCGACTCCGTACACCGCAAAACGATATAAACCGAAGAACAAAGCCGATGTAGATAAGATCTCCCAGGCATTTGCCAAGATGATGCAGGAAGACCTGACTATGAAGGCAGTCAATGATTCTGCAAACCATCAGACATTACTGTACGGCATGGGCGACCAGCACATCGATATTATCGTCAGCAAGCTGCTGGAGCGCTACAAAGTAGAAGTAGAGCTGTCCCGTCCGAAGGTAGCCTTCCGCGAGACGATCCGCAAAAATTCGGATGTAGAAGCAAAATACAAAAAACAGTCCGGCGGCCATGGCCAGTACGGTCATGTAAAAATGCGCTTCTCCGCTTCCGGAGATCTCGAGAAACCATACGTTTTCGAGCAGGAAGTTGTCGGCGGCGCCGTTCCGAAGAACTACTTTCCGGCTGTTGAAAAAGGTATCCAGGAAGCCGTACAGAAAGGCCCTCTGGCTGCTTATCCGGTAGTCGGCGTCAAAGCCGTTCTATATGATGGTTCTTATCATCCGGTAGACTCCTCCGAGATGGCATTCAAGACCGCAGCGATCCAGGCGTTCAAGAAAGGCTTTATGGAAGCATCCCCGGTTCTCCTTGAGCCGATCGTTTCGATGAAGATCACTGTAGACGATAAATACACCGGCGATATCATGGGCGATCTCAACAAACGCCGCGGCCGTGTGCTCGGCATGAACCCGGATCACAAGGGCCATACGATTATCGAGGCTGATGTTCCGGAACTTGAGATCTACGGATACGGCACAACACTCCGCTCCATGACAGGCGGAAGCGGTGATTTCTCCTATGAGTTTGCGAGATATGAGCAGGCTCCGTCCGATATCCAGGCAAAAGAGATTGAGGCAAGAGCTTCGAAGGTTGAAAAAGCAGAAGAATAAAGCTTTATAAAATAGTGTGATAAAACAGAGAAAATCCGGTTTCGGGAGCAGAATTCGCCCGGAAACCGGATTTTTCTGCTGTTTTTGAAGAAAAACGGAGGATATAGGAAAAAATAAATTGTAAAAACAGGGAAAGAGTGATAGAATACAGCTATATGTTCAAATGTGCATGCTGTCCTATGCGGCAGTGTGAGAAAAAAGAACTTTGAACTTGAACATGCAGGAGGTTACCCATGAGTAAAAGATATGAGCCACAGAACATTGAGAAAAAGTGGCAGAAGATCTGGCAGGACGAGAAAGCCTTTGCCGCCACAGATGATTATACAAAACCAAAATACTATGCACTCGTTGAGTTCCCATATCCGTCAGGACAGGGACTTCACGTAGGCCATCCGCGTCCGTACACCGCACTGGATATCGTAGCCAGAAAGCGCAGAATGCAGGGCTACAACGTACTGTATCCGATGGGATGGGATGCATTTGGTCTTCCGACTGAGAACTATGCGATCAAGAACCACATCCATCCGAAGATCGTTACCAAAAGCAACGTACATCACTTCAAAGATCAGCTTCAGTCCCTTGGATATTCCTTTGACTGGGACAGAGAGATCAACACCACCGATCCGGAGTACTATCACTGGACCCAGTGGATCTTCCTCAAACTCTTCAAAGCAGGTCTTGCTTACAAGAAAGAAATGCCGATCAACTGGTGTACTTCCTGTAAGGTAGGTCTTGCAAACGAGGAAGTTGTAAACGGCGTGTGCGAGCGCTGCGGAAGCCCGGTTGTCCGCAAAGTAAAGAGCGAGTGGATGCTGAAGATCACCGAGTATGCAGACAAGCTGATCGACGGTCTGGACGGCGTTGACTATATTGAGCGTGTCAAAACTTCCCAGAAAAACTGGATCGGACGTTCCCACGGAGCAGAGGTTGATTTCTCCCTGAAAGATAAACCGGAGAAGCTGACTATCTACACCACACGCCCGGATACCCTGTTCGGTGTTACGTACATGGTACTCTCCCCGGAGCATCCGTACATCGACCAGTACAAAGATGAGATCAAGAACTGGGATGAGGTCTGCGCATACCGTGAGATGGCAGCCAGAAAATCCGATTTCGAGCGTTCCGAGCTTGCAAAAGACAAGACCGGTGTCATGATCGACGGACTTTCCGCAGTCAACCCGGTTAATGGAAAAGAGATCCCGATCTGGATTTCCGATTATGTACTGATGAGCTACGGCACCGGCGCCATCATGGCAGTACCGGCACACGATGAGCGTGACTGGGAGTTCGCAAAGAAATTCAACATGCCGATCATCGAGGTTGTTGCAGGCGGCGACGTACAGAACGAAGTTTACACCGACGTTGCAGAGGGAACTCTTGTCAACTCCGGTTTCCTGAACGGACTTTCCGTTGCGGAAGCAAAAAAGAAAATTCTTGAGTGGCTCGAAGAGAACCACGTTGGAAAAGCAAAAACAAACTATAAGCTGCGTGACTGGGTATTCTCCCGTCAGCGTTACTGGGGTGAGCCGATTCCGATCGTACACTGCGACAAATGCGGTTACGTTCCGGTTCCGGAAGAATCCCTTCCGCTGGAGCTGCCGGATGTAGAGAGCTACATGCCGACCGATAACGGCGAGTCTCCGCTGGCTGCCATGACAGACTGGGTCAACACCACCTGCCCGTGCTGCGGAGGACCTGCAAAACGTGAGACCGATACCATGCCGCAGTGGGCTGGTTCTTCCTGGTATTACATCCGCTATACCGATCCGAAGAACAAAGAGGCTCTGGCAAGCAAAGAAGCTATGAAATACTGGCTGCCGGTTGACTGGTACAACGGAGGAATGGAGCACACCACCCTTCACCTTCTGTATTCCCGTTTCTGGCATAAATTCCTGTACGATCAGGGCGTAGTTACCTGCCCGGAACCGTATCAGAAACGTACTTCCCACGGAATGATCCTCGGCGAGAACGGCGAGAAGATGAGTAAATCCCGTGGAAACGTTGTCAACCCGGATGATATCGTAGCTGAGTTCGGTGCAGATACCCTGCGTACGTACGAGATGTTCATCGGTGCCTTCGACTTAAGTGCATCCTGGTCTCAGGAAGGTGTAAAAGGATGCCGTCGTTTCCTCGAGCGTGTATGGAAACTGCAGGACAGCCTGGTAGACGGAGATTCCTACTCCAAAGAGCTGGAGTCCAAAATGCACCAGACCATCAAGAAAGTATCCAGCGACTATGAGTCCCTGAAATACAACACAGCGATCGCAGCCATGATGACCCTGGTCAACGAGTTCTACAAAGCCGGAAAAGTAACGAGAAAAGAGTTCGAAACCCTTCTGATCCTGCTGAATCCGGTTGCACCGCATATGACCGAGGAACTGTGGGCAGACCTTGGATACGAAGGCCGTCTGTATCAGACCGCATGGCCGGAGTTTGACGAGGAGAAGACCGTAGAGGCAGTAGCCGAGATCGCTGTTCAGATCAACGGCAAAATGCGCGGAACGATCAAAATCGCCAAAGATGCAGATAAAGAGACCGCAATCGCCGCTGCAAAAGAGGCAGTTGCAGACAAACTGACCGGAAACATCGTAAAAGAAATTTACGTACCGGGAAGAATTGTGAATATCGTTCAGAAATAATAATTATGTAAGCTGAAGAAAGGAGGCTGATTCTTGGAAAAAGAGTCAGTCTCCTTTTGCATAAATATTGCTGTTTAGCAAGGAGGGATACAAAATGGATCTTGAAACAATCAGACAGGAAGCGCGTGCCGTCGCAGAGGAGCTGATTACGACGGCGCAGATGAAACCGGGACAGATTCTGGTAGTGGGATGTTCTTCGAGTGAAATTCACAACAGTAAGCTCGGAACGGATTCCAGCCAGGAGATCGGGCAGGCGGTGTTTGAGGCGCTGTATGCGTGTACGAAGGAGCACGGGCTGTATCTGGCGGCGCAGTGCTGTGAGCATCTGAACCGCGCGGTTGTTCTGGAGCGTGCGGCGGCAGAAAAATACGGTTACGAGCCGGTCTGCGCGGTACCGTGGCTGCATGGCGGCGGATCGTTTGCGATGGCGGCATACTATGGATTGGAGGACGTTGTCACCGTAGAGCGTGTGCAGGCGCATGCAGGTATTGATATCGGTGATGTGCTGATCGGCATGCAGCTGAAGGCAGTAGCCGTTCCGGTCCGGGTATCGCAGAAAACGATCGGAGATGCGCACGTTGTCTGCGCGCGGACAAGACCGAAATACATCGGCGGCGAGCGGACGCATTACGCGGAAGATCCGGAGATGAGAAAGTAAGAAACTGTGATTGGTAAATCAAAAAATGCCGTACAGGCGGAGGAAAAATTTCCAACGCTGTACGGCATTTTTGATGTTTGGTTTTACGTTTTATTTCGCTTTTCTCGCTTCCCGTTTTCGCAGGAAGAAAATTTTCTGCTTCCGGTAAAAAGAGGAAATGGAATCTACGAGGATGCTCAAATATCGCAGAACCGGCTCTGTTGCGACAGAGAATACGACCAGCAGCATGATACATTTTCTGGACATATCAGAAATGGCGAACAGCTGGTTCAGATAGGTACTGCAGAAAATGAAGGCAATAATCGAGCCGATCAGGATCGTCCAGCGCATCCAGTTGAGCGGCTTGCTGATCCGGTAGAGAATCATAAAACCGACAATGGCGAGCAGTACGGTGGCAGCGGTCGAAATATCTTCCGAGCCGACCGCAAATTCCTGGCCGAAGACGACGAGTGTTGCGACCATCAAAAAGTCGGTCAGCGCCGCAGGCAGGGCCCGTGTCAGAATGTTCGTGATAAAGTGGCCCGCGATCCGGTTTTTGTTCGGCATCAGCGAGAGCAGGAAGCCTGGAATACCGATCGTAAACATACTGATCAGCGAGATCTGGGACGGCTCCAGCGGATACGTCACCATCGAGATCAGTGAGAAGATGGACAGCAGGAACGAGAAAATGTTCTTTACCAGGAACAGCGTTCCCGAGCGCTGCAGGTTGTTGACAACGCGGCGGCCTTCCAGTACGACAGAAGGCATCTTCGAAAAGTCGTTGTCCAGCAGAACGAGCTGTGCAGCCTGTGCGGCAGCGTCACTTCCGGATGCCATCGCAACGGAGCAGTCGGCATCCTTTAATGCGAGCACATCGTTGACACCATCGCCGGTCATCGCAACGGTCTTGCCGTTTTTCTTTAAAGCCTGGACAAACTGGCGTTTTTGGTCTGGTGTGACACGGCCGAACACGGTGTATTTCAGGATTGCTTCTTCGAGCTCTTCCGGTGTCTTTAGAGTGGAAGCATCAATATAATCCTCTGCGTGCGCAATCCCTGCCTGGCGGGCAACCTCAGATACCGTTACCGGAGTATCACCGGAGATGACCTTGACATGGACACCCTGATCTTCGAAGTAGCGGAACGTTTCCGGTGCTTCTTTTCGGATCGGATTGGAGAGAAGCACGTAGCCAAGCGGCGTGACACGGCCGGAGAGTGCTTTTCCATCCGGTACAGTTTCGGATGTGCCGAAGACGAGGAGACGGAATCCCTTTGAGGTATACGCTTCAATTTCACTCTGATAGCGTGCAAAATCATCGCGGAGAACGAACTCCGGGGCACCGAGCACGTAGGAGACATCCGAAAATGTCACACTGGAATACTTGAATTCCGAGGAGAACGAAGTCATCGAAACGGCAGTTTTGCCGTTGTTGTCTTTAAAATATTCTTTCAGTGCCGCCATAGTAATGTTGTCGTTTGACATGGCAGATGCGAAATCACCGACCGCAAGGGAAAGCTCTTCTTTCTGCGGTGCGGGAGCATTTTCGCCGGATTCTGTATCAGGGACTGAACTGGAGCCGACCAGAATCAGATCATGTACTTTCATATTTGTCTCGGTGATGGTTCCCGTCTTATCGACACAGAGCACGTTGACGCGAGCCAGCGTCTCGATACATTTCATATCATGCACGAGAACCTTCTGCGAAGCCAGCCGCATAACGCTGACGGCAAGGGCAACACTCGCAAGCAGGTAAAGACCTTCTGGGATCATGCCGAGCACGGCGGCCACCATCGAGGTAATGCTCTCACGGAACGTTTCGTGGGAGACGAAAAACTGCTGGCCGAAGAGCAGAAGACCGATCGGAATGATCAGAATGCCGACAACCTTTACCAGCTTGTTGAGGGAGAGGATCATCTCGGACTGTTCGCCCTCTTTCATGGCCTTTGCTTCGAGGGTCAGACGGGAAATGTAGGAATCTTCACCGACCTGGGTCAGACGGCTCTTGCAGCTTCCGGAGACGATAAAACTTCCGGACATCAGCTCGTCGCCCGGGCGCTTGGTAATCTCATCGGATTCACCGGTAAGCAGCGATTCGTTGACCTGTACCTCACCTTCAAGCACGACGGCATCAGCGCAGATCTGTTTTCCTGCGGTAAATACAACAATATCATCGAGTACGAGATCCTCCGCGGCGAGTGTTACCTCAGCCCCGTCACGGATTGCAGTAGCCTTCGGCGCGTTTAAAACAGACAGCTTTTCCAGCGTCTTTTTCGCCTTGATCTCCTGTACAATACCGATCAGCGTGTTCGCGATGATGACCGGCAGAAACGTAAGATCCCGGAACGAACCGGCAAGGATCAGAAAGATGGCAATAATCAGAAAAATCAGGTTGAAATACGTACAGACATTGCTCTTTACGATCTCGGCCGTTGTCTTGGACGGAGGTTCCACCGCGCGGTTGGTCCAGCCGTTCTCGCGGTACTCGGCAACCTGCTCGGCGGAAAGGCCTTCGGAAGGGTCTGCCTCATAACGCGTCGTTGGAACACGGCAGTGAATGATTTCGGGAATTGTTTTGTTCATAACAGTTATATTCCTCTCCGGCTGTCCTGATAAAGAAGAGACAGCCTCACTGTGGTTTGTTTGAAAAAGATCACGTCTGGAATCTTTTTCCATACTAAGAAGTATACCATAGAGCATCGAAAAAGAAATGAAGGAAGTATTAAATTTTACGAAAAAAAGACTTTTCGCAAAGAGGAACAGATAGGAATGTGCGAAAAGTCTTTTGTATTCTGAATTTAGTCCTGTACTTCCTGAAGATTGCGGATGTTCGGCTCCGCCATCATGGAGTAATTGGTGTAATAAACAACGAAGCCCGGTTTGCTTCCGTTTGGTTTGCGCAGGTTTTTCTTTAAGGTGTAGTCGATTTCCACCTTCGGTGCCTGTCTGCCTTTCGAGTAATAGGCGGCGAGAGCAGCGGCCTCTTCGTAGACGGAATCCGGCAGCTCTTTACCGTTCGTCTTTACGATGACATGGCTGCCCGGCTGGCCTTTCGCGTGGAACCACCAGTCGTTGCCGGAGGCGAATTTAAACGAAAGTTCCTCGTTCTGGAAGTTGTTCTTGCCGACATAAATGTCAAAGCCCTCGGAAGAGCGGTAGTGGAACGGATGGGAGGTGATTTTCTGCTTTTTCCCTGTCGGTCCCTTGCGGCGGATGTAGCCGTACTCGATCAGCTCTTCTTTTAACTGCACCAGATCCGCCTCATCGAGCGCAATATCAAGCGCCGTGCTGATGGATTCGAGATGGTCGATTTCCTCTTTCGTCTCGACAAGAAGTTCCTCGAGTGCCTCACGGGTCCGCTTCAGCTTTCCGTATCGGTCGAAGTATTTTTTCGCATTTTCGCCGGCAGAGAGCGTTCCGTCGAGCGGAATCGTGATTTCCTCGCCGTTATAGTAATTGACGGCTTTCAGCGAAGTATCGCCCGGCTGGCAGCTGTAGCCGTACGTATTTAAAAGCTCACCGTAAATCCGGTATTTTTCCCGCTTGTCGGTGTCTTTTAACTGTTTCTGCTGCAGGTCGTATTTTTTGACATTCCGTTCGAGTGCGGTATTGACGACACGGCGCAGATCGGAAGATTTCTGACGGATGCGGGTGATGCGGTTTTTCATGGCATAGTATGTTTCCAGTACACCGGAGATCGAATCGTATGTTTCCTCCCGCAAATCCTGATACTGCGTCAGTTTCAGTGCGGAAAATTCTTTCGGCTCATCGCCCTGGTATACGATGTTCGGCGTAAATGCGCCGTTTTTGATATCCTCAATCAGATAAGAGAAGGTGCGGAACAGATGAAGCTTCGCATTTTCTTCGAGTGCATTGACCGCAAATCCGCCGTCGATGCCGGCGCGGCAGCAGACTTCCTCCGCCATCAGCGGGCTGAAGCCGGTAAGGGAAGTGTAGATTGCCTTTGCGGCAGCCATCGGTTTCGTGCAGACGAAATCGAAAAATTCTTCTTCTGTGATCGTGAGCGGATCTTTCTTATCCTGCGTGTGCGGAATGAACCAGGTGCGGCCCGGAAGAACCTCACGGACAGAACTCATGTTGGCGGAAATATGTTTGATACTGTCAAGGATCGTATTGTCCTCCTGACAGAAGATCAGGTTGCTGTGTTTTCCCATGATCTCCACAATCAGCTTCTTGCGGCAGATATCGCCGAGTTCGTTCAAATGCTCGAGCTCAAAAATAAGAATACGCTCGAGTCCCGGCTGGGTAACGGAGAGAATGCGGGCGCTGCCGATGTGTTTGCGGAGCAGCATACAGAAATTCGGTGCGGTCATCGGGCCGGGCTTATTGTTGTCCGTCAGGTAGATCAGCGGAAGCGAAGCACTTGCCGAGAGGAGAAGACGGTAAACGGTACGGTTGTTTTTTATTGTAATCATCAGCTCGTCGTTTTCCGGCTGTGCGATCTTGTTGATCTTTCCGCCGACGATGGTCTGATTCAGTTCCTGTGCAATATTTGCAATGGTAATTCCATCAAAAGCCATAGAAAATATCTCCTTTGTTTGAAATTCTAGTATTTTCATTATAATACAGAAAAAAAGATTTGACTAGGCTTTCTGAATGAATTATAATAAATCTGTATAGGTAGATGTATTTTCTGAAAAAGACTTCAGAAGGTACAGGAAAGGACGGATTGTGGCAAAACTGATCAACATCGGATTCGGCAATGTCGTAAATTCGGATAAAATAATAGCAGTGGTGAGTCCCGAGGCGGCGCCCGTCAAGCGTATGGTGCAGCGTGCAAAGGAAAGCAACCGCATCATCGATGCGACGCAGGGAAGACGCACGAAAGCAGTGCTCATCACCGGAGAAGAATTTATCATCCTTTCGGCTTTGCAGCCGGAAACGATCAGCCGCAGATTCAACGGCGGCTGGGAAACAGAAAAAGAGCGAGGGGAATCTGAAAATGAGTAGAGGAATACTTACTGTAGTATCCGGTTTTTCCGGAGCAGGAAAAGGAACACTGATGAAACGCCTGATGGAGGAGTACGACAACTATGCGCTGTCCATCTCCGTCACCACAAGAGACCCGCGTCCGGGCGAGGAAGACGGCGTATCGTACTTTTTCCGTACAGAAGAAGAGTTTGACCGCATGGTAGAAGAGGATGCCTTCCTCGAGTATGCGCGTTACGTAAAACATTCCTACGGAACGCCGAAGGCATACGTAGAGGAGCAGCTGGATGCCGGAAAAGATGTTCTGCTTGAGATTGAAATCCAGGGAGCACTTCAGGTCAAGGAAAAACGTCCGGACACCCTTCTTGTGTTCATCACACCGCCGACCGCCGAGGAGCTGGAACGACGCCTACGGGGACGCGGAACGGAAACAGAAGAAGTTATCAAAGGCAGAATGGAGCGTGCAAAAGAGGAAGCACAGGGCATGGACCAGTACGATTATGTCCTGATCAACGACGACCTCGAAACCTGCGTAAAACAGATGCATGAGACCATTCAGAGCCAGCATTTCATGAGCAGCAACCAGAAAGACTTTATCGAACAGATGAAAAAAAGTCTGGAAAAATAGAAAGGAGCATTTATTATGATTCATCCATCTTATCAGGAACTGATTGCAACTATTAACGAGGGCCAGGATCTGGACGAGGCACCGGTTGTCAGCAGCCGTTACTCTCTGGTACTTGCAACAAGCAAACGTGCAAGACAGATCATTGGCGGAGCTGAACCGCTTGTAAAAGTGAAAAAAGGCATGAAACCGCTCTCCATCGCCGTAGAGGAGATGTACAAAGGAGAGGTTACAATCCTTCCGGAATCTGAAGTTGAAGCGGAAGAGGAAACAAAAGAGGAGCCAGTAATTGAATAATATGAAAATTCTGTTTATTTCCCTTGGATGCGATAAAAACCTGGTAGATTCCGAGCATATGCTGGGTCTTCTGGTAGAGCATGGCTTCGAGATCACCGATTCCGAGGAAGATGCAGAGGTTATCGTGATAAACACATGCTGCTTTATCCACGACGCCAAAGAAGAAAGCATTCAAAATATTCTTGAAATGGCGAAGTACCGTACAGCGGGAAGCTGTAAGGTTCTTCTGGTAACGGGCTGTATGGCAGAGCGCTACCGCGATGAAATCATTGAGGAGATTCCGGAGGTTGACGCCGTACTTGGAACGAACAGCTATGACAAAATCCTGGATGCCATTCAGGATGTCCTCGGCGGCGACCGTTTCCAGGAGTATGCCGATCTGAAAGGACTGCCGAAAATTGACGCACAGCGCGTTGTAACGACAGGCGGCCATTACGAATATCTGAAAATTGCAGAGGGCTGTGACAAGCACTGTACCTACTGCATCATTCCGAAGCTGCGCGGACCGTACCGCTCCGTTCCGATGGAGGAACTGATAGCAGAAGCGAAGACGATGGCAGAACAGGGTGTCAAAGAGCTCGTTCTCGTTGCGCAGGAGACAACCATTTATGGTATCGATCTGTACGGAAAGCCGTCTCTCCACCTTCTGTTAAAAGAGCTCTGCAAAATTCAGGAGCTCTACTGGATCCGGATTCTGTACTGCTATCCGGAGGACATCTATCCGGAACTCGTTCAGACGATGAAGGAAGAGCCGAAAGTCTGTCACTACCTGGATCTGCCGATTCAGCATGCCAACGATGAGATCCTGCGCCGCATGGGTCGCAGAACATCCAAACAGGAGCTGATCGACAAAATTGATTTCCTGAGAAGCGAGATGCCGGATATCACACTGCGCACCACGCTGATCACAGGATTCCCGGGAGAGACAAAAGAGCAGCACAAAGAACTCCTCGAGTTTATCAACGACATGGAGTTCGACCGTCTCGGCGTATTCACCTACTCTCCGGAGGAGGGAACACCGGCTGCTGCGATGGAGCATCAGATCGACGAGGAGGTAAAACTGGACCGTCAGGCAGAACTGATGGAGCTGCAGCAGGATATCTCTGCAGAACTCGGCGAGCGCAGGATCGGCCAGGAGCTTCTTGTTATGATCGAGGGCAAAGTGGCGGATGAGGATGCCTATGTGGGCAGAAGCCAGGCGGACGCACCGGGTGTAGACGGCTATGTATTTGTCAATACACCGGAAACACTCGTATCCGGCGATTTCGTAAGAGTGAAAATTACCGGCGCTCTGGAATATGATCTGATAGGAGAGATAAGCCAATGAATTTACCAAACAAATTAACGATTCTGCGGATAATTATGATTCCGTTTTTCGTGTTCTTCCTGCTGTCTGGCGTGGGCGGAAGCGCGTCCAAATGGATTGCACTGGTAATCTTTGCCGCTGCCAGCATCACGGATACTCTGGACGGCTACATTGCAAGACGTGACAATTTGATTACCGATTTCGGAAAGTTTATGGATCCGCTGGCAGATAAGCTGCTGGTATGCTCTGCACTGATCTGTTTTGTAGAGCTGGACAAGCTTCCGGCGTGGATGGTTATTATTATCATCGCAAGAGAATTTATCATCAGCGGTTTCCGCCTGGTTGCTTCGGACAATGGAATTGTCATCGCAGCAAGCTGGTGGGGAAAATCGAAAACAATCAGCCAGATGATTATGATCATTCTTCTGATCGCCGACATTCCGGCACTTTCCGTGCTGAATACCGTGCTGATCTGGGTTGCACTGATTCTGACCGTTGTTTCTCTGATTGATTACCTGGTAAAAAATAAAAACGTGCTTTCCATGCAGAACTAGACAGGAAAAAGCACAGAATAAAAACGCTGACCGGTTTGGGATTCCAGACCGGCAGCGTTTTTTGGTTTGTGGTTTTTCAGCGTTTTTTCCCGGAAGCAGCGGAGCGGAAGAGGCGTACCATCTGGTCAATTTTTGCCGCTTCCTGTTTGGATTTTCCGGCTTTGATGGCAGAGATGATCAGGTCCGCCTCGGAGGCGGAAAACTGTGCGCCGCCCTGATTTCCCTGCATCAGGGAGAGAAGAAACGGCATCATTTCCGCCTGGGATTTTCCGCGGCTCTGAGAGGCCATCTGCTGCAGTGCCTGAAGCCGGGCAAAGTCAATTCCGGAAAGAGAGGGGTCCTGCGACCAGTCGTTTTGCTTATCATCCGAACTCATAGCAGATCCTCCTCATTTCCGGGATTTATATTCTGAAGCATCTGGACCATCTGCATGGTCTGAAACATCTGGGAGAGAAGATCCCGCTGCGGACCGGCGGCAAAACGGGAAATATCCTGCAGCATCTCAAGCGGAGAGACGTGCGGGGCATCAACAGACATCATGGAAAGGTCGGCCGGACGGGAAAAAAGCTGAATGGTCCGCTGGAGCTCGAGCCATTTGCTCAAAATCGCAAGGGAGGGCTGCAGGCCGAAGGAGGCGTAGGGAATGGCAGCCTTCAGCATCTGAAGCTGATCCTGTGCGATCATCTGGTCCAGCGGTGTTATCTGTTCCACATTTTGTTCCTGTTCCTGATTCAAATTAAGATCCTTCCTGGCAGCATTCCTGCATTTGTCTTTTTATTTCTCTTTATCTTATGTTCCAGGCCGGAAAAAATGACAGAAGGCGGGAAAAAACATATGATAAGAGGAAGAAAGAAAAAGGAGACCGCCGGAAAATGGATGGAAAAGAAACAGCAAAAAGAAAACAGGTACTCGAAGGGAATGCCTTTTATGAAATAGATCTGGAATGTATGAGAAAAAAAGAAAAAAGAGAAGAGATGGAAAAGCGGGAAAGAGAAGCACGGAAACCGAAACGGTTTCGCTGAAAGAGAATTCTGGTGAAAAAAAGCCCCGGGGCGGTTGATCCGCACCCGGGGCTTTTTCTGCCCGAACATCTGGGAGGACTGAAAAAAGGTCAGCAGCCGCATCCGCAGTTATTGCTGTTGCCGCATCCACAGCCGTTGTTGTTCCATCCGCCGCAGCAGAACAGAAGAATCAGAACGAGCCAGCAGTCGGAATTGTAGCCATTGTTGTTGTTTCCGCATCCACATCCGCCGCAGCAGGAGAGGAGAAGCAGAATCCAGATAATACTGCAGCCATTGTTTCCGAACAGGTTGTTGTTGGAAACACCGCATCCATTATCGCAGCCACAGCCGTTGTCACATCCGCATCCACAGTTTGTAGCAGCTAAATCACTCATGTTTGTTCCTCCAAAGGAATCATTTTGCTTACAATTCATGATATGAAAAACTGCCGGGCGGGGTTACTCTTAAAGAGAAAAATTCAAAGACCCTACAGACTGCGTCCCTGAAAATCAAAAAGCTCTTTCACCGGAATGTCAAGTGCCTCAGCGATATCGAACAGAAGATTCAACGAAATAGAGGTTTTTGTATTTGGCGCTTCGATGTTGCTCATATGGGTACGACTGATATGTACCGCCTCGGCAAGTTCGGCCTGCGTCATTCCTTTTGCTCTTCGGTAGTAGGCAATCGTAAGTCCAAGAAGGCGAAGATCGTTCAAGCGTTCGTAATTCATAGTCAGGAATCCCCCTTTTAGTTTTATAAATATAATGATAATACGTAATGATACAACGGAAAACAATCAAAAACAAGGCAGTTGCACATTAAAAGTTTGCATCAACAAACGGATATACCATAGAAGCAAACCTGTGAGCGGGAAAATCAGTTTGTCATAAGGCTTGTGAAGCTTTGATATAACTGTAATCGGCCATATCCCCATTCTCTGCTCGGATACGTAATAGTATCAGTTCGGTCTGCACCGCGGATCAGGTAGTTTTTTACCTCCTGTGCCGTGAAATAGCGGGCGGGAGTGCGCTGGATGCCCCATTGCAGAAAAAGAGCAGCGGCGCCGGATGTAATGGCGGCGGACGCACTCGAACCGCTGAAGCTTACATAGGAGCCGGCCGGTCCCGGTCCGGTAACGGAGACGCCGGGAGCGGCAAAGTCGGGCTTGATTTCACCAAGCCGGGTAAAGCCGCGGCCGGATTCCGGGGAAAAACTGTTGTTTGCTGCCTGATACGTGGAGGGAGAAAGAACAGGAACCGTGGCAGAAGGTGTCGTCAGTGTCGTGTATGGATCCGGTTCCAGAAATGTCACATCGGAGGTGGAAAATCCGGTGATCGGGAGCCAGATGTGGAAATCCGGCGGCGATGGAAAAGCGCGGTAAACCTGAAGCGTCCAGATACCGGGGGTCGGATCCAGCATGCGGATCAGAATGAGCTGGCTGCCGGTCGTGGCCTGGACCACTTCGTAGTTGACGTAGATCACGGTGCGCTCCAGAACGAAGGTGATCCGCTGTTCCTGATTCAAAGAGACGGGAATCCGCGGAATCGTCTCGCCGCCGGGAGAGCGGAAACCGACAGAAAAAAGCTGTGGAGCCTGTCCCCAGAGTTCCAGGGTGAAACCGCGGTTTCCTTCAGAAACGAGAAACTCTACATTTTTCGGGGTGTAAGTTTCGGATACAGAGCCATAATAATGGTGTGATGCATTTCCTTCGTTGCCGGTCGCGCAGACGGGGATCACACCAGGCGTGTTGCCGTAGCGCGCCAAGGTCAGAGAAACGGGGAGCGTGCCGGAGTGGCTGCCCTGATTCGTCCCGAGTGCCAGACAGAGGACGAGCGGTTTTCCTTCCGCAGCTGCGGTTTCATTCAGAAAGTGCATGGCGGAGAGCAGGTCATCTTCCTCGAAGACGGGAGCATTGGAGGACACAAGATAAAAATCTTTCAGATTCTGTTTGGCGGGTTTTAATTTAACAACGGCAAAATCTGCCTCCGGTGCGACGCCGAGAAATCCGGCGGAGGCATCCGGAGTACCGCCGGCCACGCCTGCGACATACGTGCCGTGCCCGTCGGGATCGGTGACTGGAACAAGGGAGAGTGGATCGCCGCTTTCAAGTGCCGCGTCGAGATCGGACTTGGTATAGAGACTGCCGTAAGGAAACTGCGCCGGCGGCGTTCCCGTCCAGTCCGTCTGATCCCAGACGGCGAGAATCCGGCTCTGTCCGTTGGCATGCAGAAATGCGGGGTGGCGGTAATCAATGCCGGTGTCCAGAAAACCGAAGATTACATTTTTGCCTGTATATCCGCCGCCGTAGAGATTCTGCGTCTGGACAATCCCGGAGACTTCCAGTGAGAGCGTGGAGAGCGGCGTAAAAAGTTTTGGAAGCCCGGTAAAGGGAACTGCGCCGAAGAGATTTTCCGGCAGCAGACTCCGCTCGAGAAAGAGAACGGAATACTGCGGGTTCAGCGTAAGAAGAGCACTTGATTCCGGAAACAGCATCTGGTACCGCTCGGACTGTGCCACGTAATTCTGGATCAGAATGTTGATGTAATCGTTGGAATAAATGATGTCTGTAAGATCCATGAAGAGATCCTTTGTTTTTGATGCTATTGTATGCAAACATTACGTCAAAGTATGCATGAAACAAAAAAGCCCCCTTACCTGACGCAGTGTCTGCGCGGTAAGGGGGACGAAATAGAATTAGCTTTCGAGAAGAGCGCTGATATCCTGTTTCGGTACTTCCATTGGGTAATGGCTGTCGAAGCATGCACGGCAGATCGGCAGATCGCCGACCATGTTCTGGAGTTCCTCGATCGGCATGTAGCCAAGAGAGTCGGCTCCGATCTGCTGGCGGATCTCCTCCGTGGAGTGAGAGCTTGCGATCAGCTGTTTGTTCGAAGGAACATCGGTGCCGAAATAGCACGGATACAGGAACGGCGGAGAGCTGATACGGACATGGACTTCGGTCGCGCCGGCTTTGCGAAGCATCGTGATCAGGTTGGAAATCGTTGTTCCACGGACAATGGAGTCGTCGACGAGCACGATCCGTTTTCCTTTTACAACAGATTCGAGAACGCTCAGCTTGATTTTGACGCTGGATTCCCGTTCCTTCTGGGTCGGCTTGATGAAGGTACGGCCGACATAGCTGTTTTTGTGGAACGCAAGACCGAACGGGATGCCGGATTCTTCGGAATAGCCCTTTGCGGAGGCAAGTCCGGAGTCCGGGACACCACAGACGAGGTCTGCATCAACCGGGTAGGTCTTTGCGAGAGTTGCACCGCCGCGGATTCTGGCTTCGTAGACACTGATATTGTCTATTTTGCTGTCGAGGCGGGCAAAATAAATATATTCAAAAATACAATGCGCTTTTTTTACGTCAACCGGCATAAATTCGGATTTCAGATTTCCGGTTTTGTCAAACGTTACAATTTCTCCCGGAGCGACATCGCGGACGAATTCGGCGCCGATCGAAGTGAGGGCGCAGCTTTCCGAGGCGAGAACCCAGGCGTTGTCCCGCTTTCCGATGCAGAGCGGTTTTAAGCCATATGGGTCGCGCACGCCGATGAGTTTTCTCGGGCTCATGATGACAAGGGCATAGGCGCCGCGGATTTCTTTTACTGTGCGCAGAATCGCTTCTTCTACCGTTTTGGAATGAACGCGTTCCCGCGCAATGCCGTAGGCGATGATTTCAGAGTCAATCGAAGTGTGAAAAATTGCGCCGGTGTTTTCCATCTGCTCGCGCAGTTCCATAGCGTTGACCAGATTTCCGTTGTGCGAAAGGGAAAGGGAGCCTTTCAGATAATTCAGAACGAGCGGCTGTGCATTCTCTACGGTAGTGGAACCGGTGGTAGAGTACCGGACATGGCCGATGCCGATATTGCCGGACAGCTCTTCTAATTTGGATTCTTTGAAAACTTCGTTGACAAGGCCAAGGCCTTTGTAGGATTTCACATGGCCCTTTGGACCGCTGGTGTCAGAGACGGCAATTCCGCAGGACTCCTGTCCTCTGTGCTGCAGGGCGGAAAGGCCATAGTAGATCGAAGGACTGACGTCGGCACCATCCAGATCGTAAATGCCGAAAACACCACATTCCTCCCGGAGACCGGTATCATAACAATTGTTTGACGATGGCTGCATAGGTATTCTCCTTTTTTCAGTTGTAGACCTGCATGTTTTAAAAACATTGATTATCATACTCATTTTTGCGGATGATGTCAAGAAAATCGTGATATGTATAAAATATGGTGCAGAAATTTAGGATTTCGTGGAAAATGTCGAAAATAATAAAAAATAGTAAAAAAAAGTTGCAGGAAATTCGAGATGTGTTATAATCGTTTTTGATTTTGAATGAAAGCCCCGGACAGCAGCTATGAATGAGCCATGCTTGCATGAGCGAATTCATAGATATTGGGCGGGCAAGACGACATGAGTAAGTAGGGCGATAGCCCGGATTACGAATGTTGTCAGCAGTTACGGGAGCGACGCAGGCGCGGAGTAACTGGCTTTCATCATAGAGATGTCGCCGGCAGGCGACATTTCCTTTTAGAGAAACTTGTGACGGAAAAGAAAATATCAGAAGAGAAAAGCAGGAGGAAATCAATATGGCAGTAAAATATGTCTTTGTGACAGGCGGAGTAGTCTCCGGCCTTGGAAAGGGAATCACGGCGGCGTCCCTTGGACGGCTTTTAAAAGCCCGAGGATACAAAGTGACGATGCAGAAATTTGACCCGTACATCAACGTTGACCCGGGTACGATGAACCCGATTCAGCACGGCGAGGTTTTCGTTACCGATGACGGCACAGAGACAGACCTCGATCTCGGCCACTACGAGCGTTTCATCGACGAGAGCCTGGATAAAAATTCCAACGTGACGACTGGAAAAGTATACTGGTCTGTTCTGCAGAAAGAACGCCACGGTGATTTCGGCGGAGGCACCGTACAGGTCATTCCGCACATTACAAACGAAATCAAGAGCCGTTTCTACCGCGGAAAAGAAGTAGACGAGGAGCGTATTGCCATCATTGAGGTCGGCGGAACCGTCGGCGATATCGAGAGCCAGCCGTTTTTGGAGGCAATCCGCCAGTTCCAGCATGACGTCGGACACGAGAACGCCATTCTGATCCACGTTACCCTGATTCCATATCTGAAAGCTTCCGGTGAAATGAAAACAAAACCGACGCAGGCGAGCGTAAAAGAGCTGCAGGGAATCGGTATTCAGCCGGATGTCATCGTATGTCGGTCCGAGCATCCGCTGACCACCGAGATCAAAGATAAAATTGCTCTGTTCTGCAACGTTCCGTCAAGCCATGTTCTGCAGAACCTGGACGTGGAGTATCTGTATGAAGCTCCGCTTGCCATGGAGAAAGAGAACCTGGCGCAGGTTGTCTGCGAGAGCCTTCACCTTCCATGCCCGGAACCGGATCTGTCCGACTGGACCCATATGGTAGAAGCACTCCGCCATCCGAACAAAGAGGTGACGATTGCGCTCGTCGGAAAGTATATCCAGCTGCATGATGCATACCTGAGCGTTGTTGAGGCATTAAAACACGGCGGAATTGCAAGCCATGCAAACGTACACCTGAAATGGGTGGATTCCGAGCTGGTAACCGGGGAGAACGTGGCAGAGTATCTGAGCGATGTGGACGGTGTTCTGGTACCGGGCGGATTCGGAAACCGCGGTATCGAAGGCATGATCACAGCGATTCGATATGCAAGAGAGAACAAGATTCCGTTCCTCGGCCTCTGCCTCGGCATGCAGCTGACGATTGTTGAATATGCAAGAAACGTTCTCGGTTACCACGACGCACACAGCATCGAGATGAACCCGAACACCATGCACCCGGTGATCGCACTGATGCCGGATCAGGATGGAATCGAGGATATCGGCGGTACGTTACGTCTCGGCGCATATCCATGCGTCCTGGCAGACGGATCGAAAGCACAGGAGCTGTACGGTGAGAAAGAGATTTCCGAGCGTCACCGCCACCGCTATGAAGTAAACAACGATTTCCGGAAAGCACTGACCGAAAACGGCATGGTTCTCTCCGGTGTTTCTCCGGACGGAAGAATCGTTGAGATGGTAGAACTTTCAGATCATCCGTTCTACATCGCAACGCAGGCACATCCGGAGTTCAAATCCCGTCCGAACCGTCCGCATCCGCTGTTCCGCGGCCTGATCGCAGCAGCAGCCGAGTACCATGCGGCAAAATAATCGATAAATGGTATGAAAAATTAGGTAAAATGCAGTAATAACCTAAGAAAGTTAAGAAAAAATATAAAAAATTATATAAAAATTAAATTTGCTCTTTACAGGACGAAAAAAATAGAGTATAGTAAGGGCAATCCAGAAAGAACGGCGGGGAACAAAAGATTCCCCTCCATTCTTTTCAGAAAAGACAAAGGATAACCGAAAATAAGGAAAGTAAAGGAAGGGAAGCCGTATGACACAGAGCAAAGAGCGTGTCATGGGAGAAGAAGGGCTGTACCGTTCTTCCTTTGAACACGACAACTGCGGTATCGGAGCCGTCGTGAATATCAAAGGTGAAAAATCCCATGCGACCGTAGAAAACGCATTAAAAATCGTAGAAAATCTTGAACATAGAGCCGGCAAAGACGCCGAGGGTAAAACAGGAGACGGAGTAGGAATCTTGTTGCAGATATCGCACAAATTCTTTTCCAAAGCCTGTTCGACCCTCGGTTTTTCATTAGGCGGAGAACGGGAATACGGCGTCGGCGTATTCTTCTTCCCACAAAATGAGCTGAAACGGAACCAGGCAAAAAAGATGTTTGAGATCATCGTGGAAAAAGAGGGACTGGAACTCCTTGGATGGAGAACCGTGCCGACCGTTCCGGAAGTTCTCGGCCATAAGGCAAGAGAGTGTATGCCTTACATCATGCAGGCATTCATCAAAAAACCGGAGGATGTGGAAAAGGGAATCGCTTTCGACCGCCGTCTGTACGTCGTACGCCGTGTTTTCGAACAGAGCAACGACAACACCTACGTGCCATCCCTTTCCAGCCGTACCATCGTATACAAAGGTATGTTCCTCGTAGGACAGCTCCGCACCTTCTTCCACGATCTGCAGGATGTCGATTATGAATCTGCAATCGCCATGGTGCATTCCCGGTTCAGCACGAACACGAACCCAAGCTGGGAGAGAGCCCATCCGAACCGTTTCATCGTACACAACGGCGAGATCAACACCATCCGCGGAAACGCCGACAAGATGCTGGCCCGTGAGGAGACGATGTCCTCCCCGATGCTGCAGGATGAACTGCACAAGGTTCTGCCGGTTGTCAACACCCAGGGTTCTGACTCTGCAATGCTCGACAACACACTCGAGTTCCTGACCATGAGCGGTATGGATCTTCCGCTGGCTGTCATGATCACGATCCCGGAACCGTGGGCAAACAACGATACGATTTCCCAGGAGAAACGTGATTTCTATCAGTATTATGCAACGATGATGGAGCCGTGGGACGGACCGGCATCGATCCTGTTCTCCGACGGAGATGTGATGGGAGCAGTGCTCGACCGCAACGGTCTTCGTCCTTCCCGTTACTACATCACTAACGATGGATTTCTGATCCTCTCCTCTGAGGTCGGTGTTCTGGAAGTTCCGGAAGAAAAAATCGTCTTAAAAGAGCGTCTCCATCCGGGCAAGATGCTTCTCGTCAACACCGTACAGGGAAAAGTCTTAAACGATGAGGAAGTCAAAGAATATTACGCAAAGAAACAGCCGTACGGCGAATGGCTCGACAGTTATCTGGTACAGTTAAAGGATATCAAAATCCCGAATCTGCCGGTCGAAGAGTACACGAAAGAAGAGCGGATGCGCCTGCAGAAAGCGTTTGGCTACACCTACGAGGAGTACCGTTCCTCCATCGGAAAGATGGCATTAAACGGTGTCGAGGCAACCGCTTCGATGGGTATCGATACCCCGCTTGCCGTTCTCTCCCATGAGCATCAGCCGCTGTTCAACTATTTCAAACAGCTCTTCGCACAGGTAACGAACCCGCCGATCGACTGCATCCGTGAGGAGATCGTAACTTCCACAAGCGTTTACGTCGGACGTGACGGAAACCTGCTTGAGGAGGAGCCGAAGAACTGCCAGGTATTAAAGATCAACAATCCGATCCTGACCAATACCGATATGCTGAAGATCAAGAACATGAAAGTCGAAGGCTTCAAGGCAGTGACCGTTCCGATCACCTACTACAAGAGCGCACCGCTTGACCGTGCGATGGACCGCCTTTTCGTCGAGGTTGACCGTGCACACCGGGCAGGAGCCAACATCCTGATTCTCTCTGACCGCGGCGTCGATGAGAACCATGTGGCGATTCCATCCCTCCTGGCTGTATCTGCGGTTCATCAGCATCTGGTAAAAACGAAAAAGAGAACTTCTCTTGCGATTATTCTGGAGTCCGGCGAGCCGCGCGAGGTGCACCATTTCGCAACACTGCTCGGCTACGGTGCCTGCGCAATCAACCCGTATCTGGCACTCGACACGATCCATGAGCTGATCGAAGAGGGTATGATCAAGAAAGATTACTACGCAGCCGTTGAAGATTACAACCACGCAGTCATCTCTGGTATCGTAAAAATCGCAGCGAAGATGGGTATCTCCACGATCCAGTCGTATCAGGGTTCCCAGATCTTCGAGGCCATCGGTATCTCAGCAGATGTCATCGACAAATACTTCACCGGTACGGTCAGCCGTGTCGGCGGTATTACCCTGGAAGACATTGCAAAAGATGTCGATGAGCGTCATTCTCAGGCATTCGATCCGCTGGAGCTGTCTACCGATCTGACACTGGACAGTATCGGCCGTCATAAATCGAGAAGCCAGGGCGAGGAGCACCGCTACAATCCGCGCACCATTCATACACTGCAGGAGTCCACAAGACGCGGCGACTACAAGATGTTCAAAGAGTACACAGCAATGGTCGACAGCGAGGAGAGCGGCTATCTGCGGAGCCTGATGGACTTCGATTATCCGGAGCAGGGCGTTCCGCTCGAAGAAGTCGAGAGCGTAGATTCTATCGTAAAACGATTCAAAACAGGTGCGATGTCCTACGGTTCTATTTCCCAGGAGGCACATGAGACACTGGCAATTGCCATGAACCGTCTGCATGGAAAATCCAACACTGGTGAGGGCGGTGAGAGTGATGACCGTCTCGAATCCCCGGAGAGATGCTCCGCGATCAAACAGGTAGCATCGGGAAGATTCGGCGTTACCAGCAAATACCTTGTCAGTGCAAAAGAGATCCAGATCAAGATGGCCCAGGGTGCAAAACCGGGCGAGGGCGGCCACTTACCGGCCGGAAAGGTTTACCCGTGGATTGCAAAAACACGTCACTCCACACCGGGTGTATCCCTGATTTCCCCGCCGCCGCACCACGACATCTACTCCATCGAGGACCTTGCACAGCTGATTTATGACCTGAAAAACTCGAATGTGAATGCAAGAATCTCCGTTAAACTGGTATCCGAAGCAGGTGTTGGTACTGTCGCAGCCGGTGTTGCAAAAGCCGGAGCACAGGTTATCCTGATTTCCGGATATGATGGAGGAACGGGAGCAGCACCGAGAAGTTCCATCCACAATGCAGGACTTCCATGGGAGTTAGGCCTTGCCGAGACCCATCAGACGCTGATCAAAAACGGCCTCCGCAACCGTGTCATGATCGAGACCGATGGAAAGCTGATGAGCGGCCGTGACGTTGTGATTGCAGCACTCCTTGGCGCCGAGGAATTCGGTTTTGCGACCGCACCGCTTGTAACGATGGGATGCGTTATGATGCGTGTCTGCAACCTCGATACCTGCCCGATGGGTATTGCAACCCAGAACCCGGAGCTGCGCAAACGTTTCCGCGGCAAACCGGAGTACGTCATCAACTTCATGCGCTTCATCGCAGAAGAGATGCGGGAATACATGGCAAAACTTGGCTTCCGCACCGTTGACGAGATGGTCGGCCGCTCCGACCTCTTAAAGAGAAATGATAAAGTGACGAACGAGCACGCAGACCGCGTAGACTTAAGCCAGATCCTGAACAATCCGTTTGCAAAAGCAGGCGAGAAGGTAACGTTCGATCCGAAAGATGTTTACGACTTCAAACTTGGCGCAACCCTGGATGAGAAGGTACTCTTAAAGAAATTCGGTCCGGCAATGGATAAGAAAGAGAAGAAGACCGTCAAAGTCGAGATCACCAACACCGATCGTACCGTGGGAACGATTCTTGGTGCCGAGATCACCAGAAAATTCGGCACCTCTCTGGAGCCGGATACGTACACCGTACAGTGCAAGGGTGCCGGCGGACAGAGCTTCGGAGCATTTATTCCAAAAGGACTGACCCTGGAACTTGAGGGCGATTCGAACGATTACTTCGGAAAAGGCCTCTCCGGCGGAAAACTGGTTGTCTACCCGCCGAAAGCAAGAAAGTATAAACCGGAAGAAAACATCATCGTCGGAAACGTTGCCCTCTACGGCGCAACGAGCGGTGAGGCGTACATCAACGGTATCGCAGGAGAGCGTTTCTGTGTCAGAAACTCCGGTGCTTACGCCGTTGTCGAGGGTGTCGGTGAGCATGGATGCGAGTATATGACCGGCGGCCGTGTCGTTGTCCTCGGCGCAACCGGAAAGAACTTTGCAGCCGGCATGAGCGGCGGTATCGCTTATGTCCTGGATGAAAAGAGCAACCTGTACCGCAATTTGAACAAGGAAATGATTTCGATTGAACTGGTAGAAAGCAAATACGATATTGCAGAGCTGAAAAACATGATTGAAAAACACGTCGCACACACCGGCTCTGAAAAAGGTAAAGAAATTCTCACACACTTTGACGAATATCTGCCGAAATTCAAGAAGATCATTCCGAATGACTATAAGCGCATGATGATGCTGAGTGCCCAGATGGAAGACAAGGGCCTTAGCAGCGAACAGGCACAGATTGAAGCATTTTACGAAAGCATGCGTAAGTAGGAGGAAGAAGAATTATGGGTAAGCCAACTGGATTTATGGAATATCAGCGCAAGACGGGAAACACCGTTGCCCCGCTTGAGCGTATCAAAAACTTTAAGGAATTTCATCTGCAGCTCCCGAAAAAGGAGCAGCAGATGCAGGCTGCCCGCTGTATGGCATGCGGTGTACCGTTCTGCCAGGCGGGAACCATGATTGCGGGAATGGCCTCCGGCTGTCCGCTGCAGAACCTCGTTCCGGAGTGGAATGACCTTGTGTATCTTGGAAACTATGAGCAGGCATACCGCCGCCTCACCAAGACAAACTGTTTTCCGGAATTTACCTCCCGCGTCTGCCCGGCACTCTGCGAAGCAGCCTGTACATGCAACGTAAACGGAGACCCGGTCTGCACGAAGGAAAATGAACGCGCGATCATCGAAAACGCATGGGCAACCGGCCTGATTACGCCGCAGCCGCCGAAAGTGCGCACCGGAAAACGCGTTGCCGTTGTAGGAAGCGGTCCTTCCGGCCTTGCAGCAGCGATGCAGCTCAACCGCCGCGGCCATTCTGTTACGGTCTTTGAACGCCGCGACCGCGTGGGCGGACTTTTACGCTACGGTATTCCGAACATGAAACTCGATAAGAGCGTCATCGACCGCCGTGTGGATCTGATGAAGGCTGAGGGCATCGAGTTTGTGACGAATGCTGATATCGGAAAAGATGTAAAAGCTGACAAACTCTTAAAAGAATTTGACCGTGTCCTGCTCTGCTGCGGTGCGGCAAATCCAAGAGATATCAAGGCAGAGGGAAGAGATGCAAAGGGCATCTACTTTGCTGTCGATTTCCTGACTTCCGTAACGAAGAGTCTTCTGGATTCCAATTTTGAGGATCATGCCTACATCGATGCCAAGGGCAAACACGTTGTTGTCATCGGAGGCGGCGACACCGGTAATGACTGTGTCGGAACTTCCATCCGTCTCGGTGCCAAATCTGTGACACAGCTTGAGATGATGCCGAAAGCACCGGATCAGCGTGCCGAGAACAATCCGTGGCCGGAGTGGCCGAAGATCTGCAAGACGGATTACGGCCAGGAAGAGGCAATCGCCGTATTCGGCCATGATCCGCGGATTTACCAGACAACCGTAACGGAATTTATCAAAAACAAAAAAGGTGAAGTCTGCCAGATCAAGACCGTAAAACTGACACCGAAAAAAGATGAGAAATCTGGCCGCATGATGATGGTTCCGGTTGAGGGAACCGAAGAGATTCTCCCGGCAGATCTCGTTCTTATTGCAGCAGGCTTTTTAGGATCCCAGAAATATGTGACCGATGCATTTAAAGTGGAAGTCAACCAGCGCATCAACGTGAAGACAGATGACGGAAAATACCAGACAACAAAAGAAAATGTCTTCACCGCAGGCGATATGCACCGCGGCCAGTCCCTGGTCGTATGGGCGATCCGCGAGGGACGCGAGGCAGCAAAGGCAGTCGATGAATCCCTGATGGGATACACGAATCTCTAAGTTTTTCTTGACAAAACACGCGAAAAATTGCTATAATATGCCCAAAACAAGGGTGTTTTTACGCAAGGTGTCTTTCTGCCCTGCCGCGTGAAAGCACCCTTTTCGTTTAGAATCGTCTTTGATAAAGGAGAGAATCGATATGACAAAGTATACGAAGGAAGCGATCCTTCAGATGGCGGAGGAAGAAGATGTTGAATTTATCCGCCTGCAGTTTACCGATATGTTTGGAACGATGAAAAATATGGCCATCACCGCCGGACAGCTGGAAAAAGCCCTGAATAATCAGTGTGTTTTCGATGGCTCTTCGTTCGAAGGATTTGTCACCATCGAGGAAGCAGACATGTTTCTGCACCCGGATCTCGACACCTTTGCAATACTTCCGTGGCGTCCGCAGCAAGGAAAGGTTGCAAGATTGATCTGTGATGTGTATGATAGAGAGGGGAATCTTTATGCAAAGAGTTCCCGAACCATCCTTCAGAAGGTAATTTTCGAAGCGAAAGCGATGGGCTATGAGTTTGAAATCTCACCGGAGTGTGAATTTTTCCTGTTCCACACCGATGAGGACGGCGGAGCAACGAGTGTAACGCACGACAAAGGCGGTTATCTGGATCTGGGACCGCTGGACCTGGGAGAAAACGCGCGGCGCGATATGGTGCTGACCCTCGAAGAAATGGGAATCGACGTTGAGTCTTCCTTCCACGAGGTAGCGGCAGGCCAGCACGAACTGGATTTCTGTCCGGCTGCAGCACTTCGGACGGCAGATCAGCTGATGACTGCCAAATTTGCTATCCGTACGATTGCAAAACGTCATGGCCTTCACGCAACCTTTATGCCAAAACCAAAAACCGGAGTTCACGGATCGGGTCTTCATCTTTCCTTCTCCCTGTTTCAGGAGGGAAAAGATGTGTTTGCCGACAAATCCGATGAATACGGGCTCAGCAAAGAGGCATATTACTTTATGGGCGGACTGATGAAACACATCAGCGGAATCGCAGCGATTACCAACCCGCTTGTAAATTCCTACAAACGTCTGACACCGGGATACGGTGCACCGATCTACGTGGCATGGTCTGCAAAGAACAGAAGCCCGCTGATCCGCATTCCGCTGACGGGAGACGGTATCATGGCCATTGAGCTTCGATGCCCGGATTCGGCAGCCAATCCGTACCTGGCACTTGCTGTCTGCATGGCAGCAGGACTTGACGGTATCAAACAGAAAATCGTTCCGCCGTCCCCGGTGGACCGCAATATTTCCGATCTGACAGAAGAAGAACGAAACGCGATGCAGATCACCCTTCTCCCGGGAAGCCTTGGAGAAGCGGTCGCAGAGTTAAAAAAAGACGATTTTCTGTGTCAGGTACTCGGCCAGGAATTTGTGGATGGATATATCAATGCCAAAGAAGAAGAGTGGCATGAGTATCTCCGCCAGGTATCCGACTGGGAGACCGAGAAATATCTGTACCGTATTTAGACGACGAAGGGGCCTGAAAATGCATGAGCAGCATAGTGATAGTACTTCCCAAAATAGAAGATGGAAAGCGCATCCGGGATATTCTGGCAAAAAGAGGATATGAAATCGATGCTGTCTGTTCGACAGCGGCAGCGGCGCTCGGAGAGATGAACAACTTAAACGGCGGTATCGTCATCTGCGGCTACAAGCTCCCGGATATGTTTTTTACGGATCTGAATGAGTGTATGCCGTCCGGCTTCCAGATGCTTCTGATTGCATCGAGCCGCGCATTAAGTGCGGTGGAGGGAACCGGAATCATGGCGGTTACGATGCCGCTTTCCGTGTACGAGCTGGTCAATACACTGGAGATGATGCTGCAGAGTGCGGCACGGCGCAGAAAGAAAGAGCGGGCAAAGCCCAAGGTGCGCAGCGCCGAGGAACAGCACATCATCGATCGTGCAAAAAGCCTTCTGATCGAACGAAATCACATGACCGAGTCGGAGGCCCATCGCTACATGCAGAAATGCAGCATGGACAGCGGCACCAATCTGGTTGAAACGGCACAGATGGTGCTGACGCTTTTGACAGAGTAAGAAAAAGTGAAAAGGAGCGACATAATAATGTTCAAAATCAATGACAATTATCTGAAATTGCCGGGAAGCTATCTGTTTTCCACCATTGCAAAAAAAGTTGCAGCTTACACCGAGGCAAATCCGGATGCGAAAATCATCCGTCTTGGAATCGGCGACGTAACCCAGCCGATCGCACCGGCGATCATTGAAAAGCTGCACGGAGCAGTGGATGAGATGGGACACGCAGAGACCTTCCACGGATATGCACCAGATCTTGGATATGCTTTCCTTCGCGATACCATCGCAAAAAATGATTATCAGGACAGAGGATGCGATATCTCATCTGATGAAATTTTTGTATCGGACGGCGCAAAATGCGACTGCAGCAACATTCAGGAGATCTTCAGCCTGGACAACAAGATCGCTGTATGCGACCCGGTTTATCCGGTTTATGTAGACTCCAACGTAATGGCAGGCCGTGCCGGTGACTACGACGCAGCAACCGAGCGTTTCACGAATGTGATTTACATGCCGTGTACCGCAGAAAACAACTTCACCCCGGAGCTCCCGAAAGAAACCCCGGATCTGATTTATCTGTGCTTCCCGAACAACCCGACCGGCGCTATGGTTTCCAAAGCCGAGCTGCAGAAATGGGTTGATTATGCAAATAAAGTAGGAGCCATCATCCTGTATGATGCTGCATACGAGGCATATATCTCAGAAAAAGACATTCCGCATTCCATCTATGAGTGCGAGGGTGCAAGAACATGTGCCATCGAAATGCGCAGCTTCTCCAAGAACGCAGGCTTTACCGGTATGCGTCTTGGATTCACCGTTATCCCGAAAGACATCAAATCCGGCGATGTGACTCTGCACAGCCTGTGGGCACGCCGTCACGGAACGAAATACAACGGAGCTCCGTACATCATTCAGAGAGCCGGCGAGGCTGTTTACTCTCCGGAAGGAAAAGCACAGTTAAAAGAGCAGGTTGCTTACTACATGAAGAACGCAAAAGTCATCTACGACGGATTAAAGGGCGCAGGCTACACCGTATCCGGCGGCGTCAACGCTCCGTATATCTGGCTGAAAACACCGGGAAATATGACTTCCTGGGAGTTCTTTGATCACCTGCTTGCAGACGCAAACGTAGTCGGAACACCAGGATCAGGCTTTGGCCCGAGCGGAGAAGGCTACTTCCGTCTGACTGCATTCGGTACGTATGAGAATACAGTAGAGGCAGTGGAGAGAATCAAAAAACTGTAAATTGTGTGCGAAATACCAATAAAACGAAATTTCTGCGCAATTTTATGAACACGCGAAAAAATAATTTTGTATAGATAAAATTCACGAAAAAATGCATTAGAATTTATATAAAATCCGTAAAAATCAGGTGTTTACAAATGCAAAACTGCTGTGCTATAATGCACAGTATGAAAAAGGCAGTGAAGGAAACTCCGTATGCGGAATCTGACAGGAAGCCGATGTCACCGACTGAGAGCATCAGCATGGAGGAAACATACAATGGGGAACATTCCGGAGCCGGTCTGCTGAACATGAGATCCGAACAGGAAATCAAGTAGGCAGATCCGTGATACGCGTTAAGTATAAATGAGTGGGCGTTTTCCCCCGGAAAACCGGAGAGAAAAATGCAATGCGGGTGGTACCGCGGGAACATAAAATATCCCGTCCCGGAACAGTAGTTAAAAAACTGTTCCGGGGCTTTTTTATTTGAAAAAGCAATCCGGGACAGGCGAGAAAGAGAGGAGAACAAGACATGGAATTTATGACAGGCGTAAAGAAAAAAGAAGACATCTCCGTAAAAACTCTGCTGGAGACACCGGAAGGCACAGAAGTAAAACTCGAAGGAGCCGTACACATCATCCGTGACATGGGCGAGGTTGCCTTTGTCATCTTAAGAAAGAGCGAGGGACTCGTTCAGTGTGTGTACGAAGAAGGAAGCGTTGACTTCCCGCTGAAAGATCTGAAAGAGGAATCGGCAGTTGCCGTAACCGGAACGGTCAAAAAAGAGGACCGCGCACCGGGCGGCGTCGAAGTCAGGCTGCAGACCATCACCGTTCTTTCCGAGCCGACCGAGCCAATGCCGCTCGCAGTCAACAAATGGAAAATGAACACCTCCCTTGAAGCAATGCTGAACATGCGGCCGATCGCTCTTCGAAACGTCAGAGAGCGTGCAAAATTCCGCATCCAGGAAGGCGTGGTACGGGCGTTCCGTGATTTCCTTCATTCCCAGGGATTCACCGAAATCCATACACCGAAGATCGGCGCGAAAGGCGCTGAGGGCGGCGCAAACATCTTCAAGCTGGAATATTTCCACCGTCCGGCTGTCCTGGCACAGAGCCCGCAGTTCTACAAACAGATGCTCGTCGGCGTGTTTGACCGTGTCTTTGAAGTCGGACCGGTTTTCCGTGCAGAGAAACACAACACGAAACGTCATCTGAACGAGTATACCAGCCTTGACTTTGAGATGGGCTACATCGAGGATTACACCGACATCATGGCAATGGAAACCGGATTTTTACAGTACATGGTGGAGCTTCTTAAAAAGGATTACGCAAAAGAGCTGGAGATCCTGAAAGTTATGCTTCCAAAGACAGAAGAAATCCCAACTGTACCGTTCACGAAAGCGAAAGAGCTGGTAGCCGAGAAATACAACCGAAAGATCCGCAACCCGTTCGACCTTGAGCCGGAGGAGGAGCTTCTGATCGGCCAGTATTTCAAAGAGGAGTACGACGCAGACTTCGTATTCGTCACCGAATATCCGTCGAAAAAGAGACCGTTCTATGCGATGGACGACCCGGAGGATAAGAGATACACAAAGAGCTTCGACCTGCTGTTCCACGGTCTGGAGATTACAACCGGAGGCCAGCGTATCCACGATTACAAGATGCTCTCTGAAAAGATCGCAGCCCGCGGCATGACAGAAGAGGGCATGGAGCAGTATTTAAGTGCTTTCAAACACGGTATGCCGCCGCACGGAGGTCTTGGCATCGGTCTGGAGCGTCTGACCATGAAGCTGATCGGTGAGGACAACGTCCGCGAGACAACGCTGTTCCCGCGTGATCTTACAAGACTGGAGCCGTAAGCGGATCCTGCTGGAAAATAAAAAAGGAGAATGAGTGAAATGGCAAATGTGATTTCAGATGAAACGATGGAATATGTCGGCATCCTGGCAAAGCTGGAATTAAAGGATGAGGAAAAAGAATCCGCACGGCAGGATATGCAGAAAATGCTGGATTATGTAGATAAATTAAACGAGCTCGACACCAGCAAGGTCGAGCCGATGACCCACATTTTCGAGATGGGAAATGTATTCCGCGAGGATGAAGTAACCAATGGCGACGACCGCGATGCAATGCTTGCCAATGCACCGGAAGTCAAAGAGGGCCAGTACAAGGTTCCGAAAACGGTAGAATAGCAGGAGGAGATTCGATATGGAAATCAAAGATATGACAGCAGTACAGCTTTCTGCCGCGATCAAAGAAGGAAAGATCACCGTATCGGACGCTGTGGAAGCGTCCCTTGCGGCAGTCAGAGCGTCTGAGGATGCGATTCACGCCTTCCTTCTTGTGGATGAAGAGGGTGCGAGAGCACGCGCAGCAGAAGTGCAGAAGAAAATTGACGCAGGAGAGCTCACCGGTCCGCTGGCCGGCGTTCCGATCGCGATCAAGGACAACATCTGTACGAAGGGTCTTGCGACGACGTGTGCGTCAAAGATCCTGCAGAATTTCGTTCCGACGTACGATGCGGAGGTTATTACACGGCTTGAAGAGGCGGGAGCCGTTATCATTGGAAAGACGAACATGGATGAGTTTGCGATGGGAAGTACGACAGAGACTTCTGCGTACGGCGTGACGAAAAACCCGTGGAACACCGAACACGTTCCAGGCGGTTCCTCCGGCGGTTCCTGTGCAGCCGTTGCAGCAGGAGAAGTACCGATGGCACTCGGCTCCGATACTGGCGGATCGATCCGTCAGCCAAGTTCCTTCTGCGGCGTAACCGGCATGAAACCGACGTACGGCACCGTTTCCCGTTATGGACTGATCGCTTACGGTTCCTCCCTCGACCAGATCGGACCGGTCGCAAAGGATGTGACAGACTGTGCAGCACTGCTGCAGACCGTTGCTTCGTATGATGCAAAAGATGCGACATCAATGAAACGCGATGATTACGATTTCATGAGCGCTTTAAAAGAAGATGTCTCCGATCTGAAAATCGGTATTCCGAACAGCTATTTCGGCGAAGGTTTGGATCCGCAGGTAAAGGAATCCATTTTAAAGGCTGCCGATGTCCTGAAGGCACGCGGAGCAGAAGTAGAGTATTTCGATCTCGACCTCATTGATTATGCGATTCCGGCTTACTACGTCATTGCATCCGCCGAGGCAAGCTCCAACCTGGAACGATTCGACGGTGTGAAATACGGCTTCCGTGCCAAAGAGTACGAAGGACTCCACGATATGTATAAGAAGAGCCGTTCCGAGGGCTTCGGTCCGGAGGTGAAACGACGGATTATGCTGGGAAGCTTCGTGTTGAGCTCCGGTTACTACGATGCGTATTATCTGAAAGCGCTGCGCACGAAAGCCCTGATTAAACAGGAGTTTGACCGCGCATTTGAGAAATACGATATGATTTTAAGCCCGGCAGCACCATCGACGGCACCGCGCCTTGGAGAATCGCTTTCCGATCCGCTGCAGATGTATCTGGGCGATATTTACACCGTATCCGTCAACCTCGCCGGTCTTCCGGGCATCACCGTTCCGTGCGGCATGGATGACAAGGGTCTTCCGATCGGCATGCAGCTTATCGGAGACTGTTTCTCAGAGAAAAAACTGTTCCGTGCAGCGTACACCTATGAGCAGGCACGCGGTGCATTCGGGCAGCCAGAAAAACGGTAAGGAGGAAGCAAAACAATGTCAAAACAGTATGAAACCGTCATCGGACTTGAAGTACATGTGGAGCTTGCGACGAGAACAAAAATTTTCTGCGGCTGCTCTACCGCATTCGGCGGTGCGCCGAACACCCATACCTGCCCGGTCTGCACCGGTATGCCGGGATCCCTTCCGGTATTAAATAAGAAGGTTGTCGATTACGCCCTGCGCGTCGGACTGGCTGCAAACTGCAAAATCAACCAGCTCTGCAAATTCGACCGAAAGAACTATTTCTACCCCGACAACCCGCAGAACTATCAGATTTCTCAGCTGTATCTGCCGATCTGCCACGATGGATATGTGGAGATCGACACCGCAGCGGGAAAGAAGAAAATTGGCATCCACGAGATCCATATGGAGGAAGATGCAGGAAAGCTGATTCACGATGAGTGGGAGGACTGTTCTCTCGTCGATTACAACCGAAGCGGCGTTCCGCTGATCGAGATCGTCTCCGAGCCGGATATGAGATCCGCGGAGGAAGTTATCGCTTATCTGGAAAAACTGCGTATGATGATTCAGTATCTCGGCGCATCCGACTGCAAACTGCAGGAAGGCTCGATGCGTGCCGATGTCAACCTTTCGGTCCGCGAGGTTGGAAGCGAGAAATTCGGAACGCGTACAGAGATGAAGAACCTGAACTCCTTCAAGGCGATCGGAAGAGCGATCGAGGGAGAGCGTGCAAGGCAGATCGAGCTGATCGAGGAAGGAAAAGCCGTTGTCCAGGAAACCCGCCGCTGGGACGACAACAAAGAGTATTCCTATGCGATGCGTTCGAAAGAGGATGCGAAGGATTACCGCTACTTCCCGGACCCAGATCTGCCGCCGGTGCACATTTCCGACGAGTGGATCGACCGCATTGTGAAATCCATGCCGGAATTCCAGCCGGAGAAACAGGCACGCTACGTGGAGCAGTACGGACTGCCGCAGTACGATGCGGGCATTCTGACGGGTTCCAAGAAGCTCTCCGATCTCTTTGAGGAGACGACGGCGCTCTGCGGCAAACCGAAAAAAGTGGCAAACTGGCTGATGGGCGAGACCTTACGTCTCTTAAAAGAGAACGGGCAGGAGCCGGAGGATCTGCAGTTTTCACCGAAGCATCTGGCATCCCTGATCGAACTGGCAGAAGCCGGATCGGTCAACAACCAGGTGGCGAAAGAGGTATTTGAGCAGATTTTTGCAGAGGATGTCGATCCGGAAGCATACGTCGAGGAACACGGACTGAAAACCGTAAACGACACCGGCCTTCTGGAAGAAACCGCGAGAAAAGTTCTGGAAAACAATCCTGGCCCGGTAGAACAGTACAAATCCGGAAAGACAAAAGTCCTCGGATTCCTGGTCGGCCAGGTCATGAAAGAAATGAAAGGCAAAGCCAACCCGGCAGCGGCAGGAGAGCTGCTGCAGAAGCTGCTGTCTGAATAAAAAACAAAATTGCACGAATGGAGGCCTGAAAATGGTCTCCATTTTTCTGCCCGAAAAATCAAAGAAAATGCATAAGCTGCCTCCCTTTGGGAAATGATTTATAAAGAAACCGGAAGAGATAGAAAGACGATACAAAATCCGGGAAAAGGAGGTTTCTTTACATGAAAGGACTGGATTACACCGCGCTCACCGTTGCGATCATCGGAGCCGTCAACTGGGGCCTGATCGGATTCTTCCGCCTCGACCTCGTCGCCTTGGTCTTCGGAAACATGACGTGGCTGAGCCGCATCATCTACGCAGTTGTCGGCATCTGCGGCCTCTACCTGATCTCCGTCTACGGAAGAATTTCCGACCACGTACTGGGGCAGGCGTAAGAACAGGAACCCTCTCATATACGCCAAGAAAGGCGGTGTGAGAGGGTTTTCTTCTGCCGTTTTTAAAAAGACAAAAGAAATCGCAGAGTGTTTTTCTGTGAATACCAATACTGTTTACCGCCTGGAAAAACAAATGCGTGAAACAGGTTCTGTAAAAACAAGAACATCACAGAGAGGACGTAAACATGCCCTGACACCGGAAGATCTCCAAAACATTGACCGGGTGGTTCAGCAGGAACCAGATATCACAATTGATGAAATCATTGATAAACTTGGTCTGCATGTTTGTAATGAAACAGTCCGCAAGGCAGTTATTATAGCAATTCCAGAAAATAATGCAAAAAATTCAGCACTGCAGAACGTGAATTACTGCGTCACAGATTTTCGTCGTACCCCGGTACGCCTTCAAATCCGTTCCTTGTAATTCGCGCCCTGCCGCACTGCCTTTTTTGCGTTATTTTCTGGTCTTGCTATAAACTCGGGTATTCTTACAAGAAAAAATCTCTTCATGCCTCAGAGCAGGAGCGTCCCCTATGTCAGGGAAAAACGCAGAAACTGGAAAAAACATATGTCGGAGAAAGACATAAATCATCTGGTCTTTCTGGACGAAAGCGGAGTAAACATCAATATGACGCGACATTATGCCAGAGCATGGAAAAACCGGAGAGCAGTAGATAAAACTCCACTCAACACGCCCTGCAATACAACCGTTCTTTCTTCCATACGTCTGAATGGAGACTGTGCCTATACAGTCTATCCGGGAGGAACTACTGTAGAGCGGTTTGCAGAGTACCTGAAAACAAAGTTGCTGCCGACGCTTTCAGAAGCAAACATTATCGTTATGGATAATATGCGTTCCCATCATGCAAAAGCGGTGAAACAGCTACTGGACAGCTCAAAAGTAACCTATCTGTATTTGCCCCCGTATAGTCCGGATCTGAATCCGATTGAAAAGATGTGGTCAAAACTCAAAGCATCTTTAAGGAAAGAAAAGATACGGATTGCATCGGAATTACCATCAGCTATTTCAAAAGGATTTTTAACAATTCGTCCAAAGGACTGCATAGGGTGGTTTCGTTCGTGTAATTATGTGCAATAATTTATTGGATTGCTATAAATACCCGCCGCCCACACAGCGGCGAAAAGCTGTTCTGTGAATACGATCAAGAAGTGAAGCACTACCCGGAAAAGCGTGGGATTCAGACCAACATCGGCAACCTGAACAGGGAAATCTGCCGCCGACTACCGAAAGCAGATGAAGCCAAAGGAAGCCCGCAGCAACGTGATTGACGCTATCCTTGCCGCCCGGACGGACTGTAAGTAGTGGTAGTATAAAAATAGTACAAAGTAAAGATCCATATGCTTGTAAAACCTATGCTTGTAAAACTCCATCAAATCAAAGCGTATCATCATTTATGGAATCTATAAAGGACAAAAGTTCGTTAAAAATACTGGTGGTTATGATTTGAGTTTATATCTGCTGTGTTTTATTTCGATACTGTCTCGGAGTCATACCATATTTCTTTTTAAAAGCAGTCTGAAAGTGGGCCTGACTGGAATAGCAAAGATAATTGCTTATTTCGGTCAGACTTTTTTCCGTAAAAGTAAGGAGACTTTTTGCCTCTTCCAGTTTGCAGCGGCTGATATAAGCGCCGGGGTTAAATCCTAATTCGGATTTGAATTTTTTGGCAATGAAAGAGGTGCTGCGGTCAATATGAGCGGCAACATCTTCCAGACGAATCGCTTCATTGGTATGACTTCTGATGTAATTCATGCAGTCGTAGATATCAGCAGATATCCCGCTTGGTAGGTGGGTTTCACCGGCTTTTTCGCAAAAGTCGAAAAGCATTTGATACTGTAAATCGTTGATTTCTTTTAGCGTCTGAAGCTGTTCACATTCCTGTATATACATATCCATAAGATGATAAGCACGTTCAACGTCAACACCGCCCGGAATTGCGCCGATCATCCCTACATTTGTCACCGTACTGATAAAAATATTTTTGGCCTGGCGTAAAGGCGATTTTGCCAGTTTCTTTTCATTGAGATTCAAAGGAGTAGATTTGAGAAAATCCGCCAGTTTCTTTGGATTCCCGTTTCGAATATGTTCATAGAGCTCCAACTCCATATAATGGGTGGAGTGAAGTTCTTCATTTTCCTTATTTTCAATAAACTGCTTTACATTGTGTGAATTGCGGTTCACAGTATTACCAAAGCTTATTTCCAGTATTTCCGGAATATCGGCATTCTTCCGGTTCAGAATCAGATGAAGTAATGACAGATGTCTTGCAAGATGCAGGCGGCTGGTTGTCGGTATTGTATATAAAAATTCGACGATTTGCTCCCGGTATGCTGCCGGAACAGCACTCTCTTGCATGAACAGATTGATCTGTGAGGGTGTGACGGGGCACTCGAAAATAGGACCAAGAATGATAACATAGTCGGTCTCTTCTATACAAATACATCCGTATATGATTTCAGAAGAATAAAAATGTATGGACGGATTAGGACCACCTGCGAGAACAGGGTAATCTGTAAGCGGTTCTACAGAAAAAAGCTCACCGATAGTTGAGTACTTTTCGGCCGTTCCGAGAAGTAAACTAATAGGAATCTTGGTTGTGGCATAATACTTTTTACAGAAATCAATATAATCCATGATTGATAATTCTCTCCTTTTTTCAAAAGTATATCACAAAAATTTTAAAAATACAGAAAAATATAATATAAAATAAAATTATGAAATATGAATCATGGAAAATGTAGTATTTTATAAGCAAAAAGAAAGAAAGAAGGAAGGAGAAAGTGAAGTGAGACAGAGAATAAGAATCCATAAAGCTGAAACGAACAAAGGCGCAGCGGATTTTTCACATCTGTTGGATGCACCTGCAGGAAAGCATGGGTTTGTACGTGTAAAGGACGGACATTTTTATTTTGAAGACGGAACACGCATTAGATTTTTGGGCTTCAATATGGCAGCAAGATCCAATACTCCGAATCATGAGACAGCGGAAAAATTGGCTGCAAGATTTGCCAGTATGGGTGTGAATGTCATTAGGCTGCATGCAGCAGATGCTCCTATCGGTGAAGAACCGTGTACGTGGAGCAGTTGTAAGGAAGCACCGCTTTTGGATTACGAGAGAGGGAACAGCCTGGAATTTAACAAAGCAGGTCTCGACAGATTTGATTATTTTGTCGCAAAATTGAAAGAAAAGGGAATCTATCTGCACATTGATCTGTTAGTTGCAAGAGCATTTAATAAGGAAGATGGAATTGAATATTCCGATAGAGTGGATTCCTGTACAAAATGCTTTCCGATGATTAATGAAAGACTGATTGAACTGCAGAAGGATTATGCAAGAAAGCTTCTGTTGCATGTGAATCCGTATACCGGGCTTGCACTGGCAGATGATCCGGCAGTCATTACCGTTCAGATCAATAATGAAGAATCGGCGATTAAGGGAACAGCGGAGCTGGAGCATGTTGAACATATGAAGCCTTATAGGCAGGAGGTTCAGAGAAAATTTAATCATTTTCTTCTAATGAAATACGATACAAGGGAAAAATTAAAAGAAGCCTGGACATTTGACGGTGTTTCAGCTTTGCAGGAGGATGAGAATCCGGAAGACTGCTCAGTACGTATTACGGAGGGAGATTTTGTCCAGCCGGTGAATGATCCGATGGGTTCATGGGAAGGAATGAACAGCCCGGCAAGATATGCAGATTATATGGAGTTTGGAATTTTTATTAACCGGGAATTTTATCAGATGATGAAAAATTATCTGCATTCTATCGGGGTGAAGGTTCCGATTAACACCAGTAACCTGCTGGGCGGTGCGGCTGATGTATACGGACACAGCGATGCGGACGTAATGGAAAATAACAGCTATTTCAATCATCCGCTGCTTCCGGTACAGGGAACGACATTTATGGTGTCGGGTCCGATGGAATATGTTTCCACCAATCCGCTGACCATACAAAAAGGTGCAGGTGCCATAGCAACAACGATCCCGAGCATGGGTGCAACTGCCATTATAAAAGGAAAGCCGTTTATGCTGAGTGAATGGAATGAATACGGACTTCATCCGTTCCATTCCACAGCGGCAGTGCAGACAGTGGCCTGTGCATGCTTAAATGACTGGGACGGACTGATTCTTTATAATTATCAGACATCTGAAAAATGGGATGATCAGCCAGCGGACGAGATTTTAAGTGTATTTGATGCATACAATGATCCGGCGGTGGCCTGTCAGTGGGGATTTATGGCATCTGTATTTTTGAAGGGCCTTGTGGCTGTTTCTGATAAAAAAGTAGATGTTGTATATACACAGGATGACCTTAAGACGCTTCCAAACGGGCATGGCATGCTGACAACGATGTTACCTTACATCACAGGTATGCGAAACGTTTTCCTGGATGGAGGTGAGAGGTACACCGGTGACGCGGATGCGGCCATCAATGCAGGCTTTTTAAATGGAGCCGATCTTTCCGAGGCAAAGAAAGGAGTCTATTATGCATGGTCTCCTTACAGGGATGCAATGAGAAGATATCCGGATAAAAACCGGCTGACTTTTGCGGCAAGGGATACCAAAGAGATACAGCCGGGTATACATCTTGGCGAAAAAACACTGGTTTTTGATAAGATTGAAAAGATTGCAGGGGACGGAGATTACCGGGAATTTGCAGAAATCCTGGATCAGGCCTTTAAGAAGTGGGGGATTGTTCCAAAGGATGCAGGACTTGTGGACGGGAAAATGATTTCAGTTACCAAAGAAATGATATTTGATCCGGATAATTCCAGATTTTCACTGAACACCGATTATTGCAGCTTTTTCAGCGGATCCCCGGAGAAAAATATCCGCCTGACGGAAAAAATTAATGCAGAAGTGAATAACAGCAGAATATCTATTTCGGTGCTTCCGATGGATACGGACAAGCTTGCAGATGCAAAAGAGTTTATCCTCACGGCAATGGGTGAGACGGGAATGGATGAAACAGAGATGCAGACGGGGATTGAACTGATGGGTTATGAATTTACCGCTGTGACAATGAAAGGAAAGCTTTTTGCAGATACGCTGGAAGGTACAATTTCAGTAAAAGGAAAGAAAGCAACACTTGAGATTTTAAGTCCGGTGGGGGAAGTCATCAGAATTATGGACGGAGAGAAGATTGGAGAATCTGTACTCTTTCATCTGGATGGAATGGTGCCGGGTATCATGTACCATTTATCAATAAACGAAGCATAAAACTTTTTAAGAGAGGTAAAATCAATGGGAAAAAAGAAAAAAGAACTTGGTTTCGACAGTGACGGCGCAAAAAAAGTCATGCGAAAAAGAGACTATATGGCAGATATGTCAGGGCAGTGGGCACTTGGACTTATGGCAAATGTAGTCGGTCAGCTTACATACTTCTATACAGACAAGGTGGGTCTTGCTGTTGGCGGTGTCGGTATTGTGATGGCAATCGCTAAAGTTATTGATGCACTTACTGATATCTGGTTTGGAAATGTAATCGAGCATTCAAAAGGCGGAAACAGTAAATTTTACAAATGGATGTTCCGCATGATGATTCCGGCGGCAGTAATTACATTTTTGATGTTTACAGTGCCGAAAGGTCAGACAATCGGAATGATTTATGTACTTGTGACTAATGTATTGTTGACAGCCGTAATTTATACGATGATTGCAACACCGTTTGGTGCAGTTATGGTTGTGCGTACCAACAGCCAGGTAGAACGAAGCAATATGGGTATCTTCCGTGCAGTAGGAAACTATGGGGCAGGGATGATCATTTCGATTATTATTATTCCTGTTACTAATATGTTAGGTGGAACACAGAGTGCATGGATTAAATTTGGAGCGATTTTAGCGTTAATTGTTCTTTTGCTGCTTGCAATTTGTTATAACAACGGACGCAAGGCAAAGTATTCAGAAGATACAGAAACGCTAAATGAAGTAGAGGAGGAAGAGGCAGTTCCGTTTAAAGATGCGATTAAAATGCTTTTTGGAAACAAATACTGGGTGATTGTTCTCTTATTCAATATTATTACAAATGTTACAAATGCGATTGCAGCGGTATCCGGAACTTATTACTGTAAATGGATCTTCGGAAATGATAATCTGGTGGCTATAACAGGTATCGCAGGGCTTGCGGCAACTTTACTTGGATTTGTGCTTGCGAAGCCAATCATTTCTAAACTCGGAATTAAGAAAACGGTTTACTTTGGGGTGTTAGGTCAGGCAATTACCTGTGTGGTCAGGTGTGTCGTTCCGACGAATTTCATGGCATGTACGGTGATGTCCTTAATCGGAAGTTTAGTACAGATTCCGCTGATGTGCTTATATGGAGTGCTTCTTGCAATGGCTGTCGATTATAATGAATGGAAATACGACAAGAAGCTGGTAGCAGTATCTTCAGGAGCAATCGGATTTGGAAGTAAAGTAGGCGGCGGACTGGGAAGCATTATTTTATCAGTCTTTCTTGCAATCGGAGCCTATGATGCTACATTGGAAGTTGCAACTACTTCTATGAGATATGCAATTTACGGGTTCTCAAATTATCTGCCGTTAGTGATGAATTTGCTGATGTTCTTTGTATTTACAAAGTTTGATTTGGAAGAGAAGCTTCCAAAAATGAGAGCGGAAGTTGAAGCACGTAGAAAGGGTCAGAATAACTAAATAAAAATATATCAGGTATGGAGCCGGCCATTTATGACTGGCTTCATGCTATATCAGAAATTAAATGGAAAGTGGAGAGATGATAAAATGAGCGACAAATATCAGAATACAGAATTGATACCGGAGGAAAGGGCGGCATATCTTTTAGAGGAACTGAGTCTGGATGAAAAAGTGGCTCAGTTGAACTGTGTTTTTCCATTTGACAAGGCGAGTTATGATTTTGCCGGAATCAATGAACAGACAAAGCATGGAATCGGACAGGTAAGTACGCTGGAAATGCGGAGAATGGAAAGTCTGGATGAAGTGGTCCGGTGGCAGAGAAAGGTGCAGAGAATCGTTATGGAAAACAGTCCGCACCGTATTCCGGCAATTTTTCATATGGAAGGACTCTGTGGAGCATTTATTCAGGATTCCACAAGCTTTCCTTCCGGAATTGGAAGGGGTGCCGGATGGAATCCAAAGTTGGAGGAGAAAATTGCAGAAATTGTAAGCCGTCAGGAAGCTGCTTGTGGTATTACGCATGTCTTTGCCCCTGTGCTTGATATTTCCAGAGATTCCAGAATGGGACGGCAGGGAGAAACGTATGGAGAGGATCCGGTTCTTACAGCCAGCCTGGGATCAGCTTATACAAAAGGGTGCCAGAAATATGAGACAGCAGGACGCAGAACAGAAAGTGTAGCCAAGCATTTTCTGGCATTTCATAATTCAGCAGCAGGTATTCATGGGGCCAATAGTGATACACCGGAACGTTTGTTAGAAGAAATCTATGGAAAGCCATTTCAGGCAGCCATTACAGAAGCAGGTTTAAGAGGAATCATGCCCTGCTATTGCCTGATCAATGGAGAGCCGGCTTCCGCATCGCATCATCTTTTGACAGAACTGCTGAGAGAAGAGATGGGGTTTGACGGACTTTGCGTCAGTGATTATGGCGCCATTAATAATGCATTTATGTTTCAGGGAATCGGGGAAACCAAAGAGGAAACAGGACTGTTATGCCTGGAGGCGGGAATGGATATGGAGCTTCCAAGTGTTGAGGGCTATGGGGAAGCATTTAAGAATCTGTTTGCGTCAGGCAGGGCAGATATGGACATTCTGGATCGGGCTGTAAAAAGAGTCCTGACGGCAAAGTTTCGTATGGGGCTGTTTGAACATCCTTTTGCTTTGGAAGGAGAAGAGCTTCGCAGAGTTTTTATGAATAAGAAGGATAAAGAAATTTCCCTGCAGTCTGCAAAAGAATCTATGGTACTGATTAAAAATAATGGTGTGCTTCCGATTCAAAAATCCGTAAAAAAGATTGCACTGATCGGACCTCACGCAGACAGTCCGAGAAAGTTTTTCGGAGGATATACGCATATGTGTATGATGGAATCTACCTATGCAATTGCCAACTCGATTGCCGGGGTCAGTGGAAGTGAAAATGTGGACAACAAAGAAATCGTGACTGTTCCGGGAACCAATATTCAGTCAGATGAAACGCCGGAATTTGACGTGATTCTGAAACGTCAGAAACCGGACTGCCGAAGTATATTGGAGGAACTGAAAGCTCAGATGCCGGATGCAGAGATTCGTTATGCTTATGGATACCCGATTGCAGGAGCGGATCAATCCGGTTATGCCCGGGCGCTTGAAATTGCAGAGGATGCCGATATTGTGATTCTTACTTTAGGAGGAAAGCACGGAACCTGTTCTATGGCCTCCATGGGAGAGGGTGTGGATGCGACAAATATCAATCTTCCGGAATGCCAGGATGCATTTATCAGGAAGGCAGCAAAGCTTGGGAAACCGCTGATCGGAGTTCATTTTGACGGACGCCCTATATCCAGTGATGCGGCAGATGCACATCTGGATGCAATACTGGAGGCTTGGAATCCGTCCGAGATGGGGGCGGAGGCAGTTGTGAGCACTCTGCTTGGCAGGTATAATCCTGGAGGAAAAATGCCGGTAACGACAGCTTATACTTCCGGTCAGATTCCAATTTATTACAATCACCCGCATAATTCCGCATGGCATCAGACCGGAAGCATCGGCTTTTTGAATTATGTGGATATGCCGCATACACCGAGGTATTATTTCGGACATGGTTTGTCTTATACAAAATTCGAATATAGCAATCTGCAGTTATCCAAGGATTGCATTATGCCGACAGAAAGTATCCGGATTCAGTGTGATGTGGAAAATACAGGAGAATACAAGGGGGATGAAGTCGTTCAGCTTTATCTGAAGGATATTCATGCAAGCATGGCAAGACCGGTCAAGGAACTGGCGGGATTTAAGAGAATTACGCTAGTGCCGGGAGAAAAGAAAAAAGTAATCTTTGAGATAAAAGCATCACAGCTTGCATTTCTGGATAGAAGGATGAAATGGAAGATTGAGAAAGGAACTATTGAGGCAGAAATAGGAGGCTCTTCAGAGGATATCAGACTAAGCGGCGCTTTTGAGATTGTAGAAAATGGATGGGTTGCCGGAAGAGACAGAGCGTTTTATGCAGATGTGACAGTGGAGTAAAGAGAATGGTTAAAAATAGAAAATTGCTTGCAGAGCAGCTGGTAGAAGAATCGGTTGTTCTGCTGAAAAATGAGAATCAGCTTCTTCCGCTTCAGGAAGGACAGACAGTTGCTGTGTTCGGACGATCAGCACTTGTGACCTATGTTTCCGGAAATGGTTCCGGAGCGGCAAGAGGAGCAGAAAGCAGTAATATCATAATAGAACTTGAGAAAGCAGGAATCTCTGTATGTGAGGAGTTAAAACAGTACTATCTGCAGCAGCGGGAAGCGGAAGCAGCGAATCCGCAGGAAGAATTCGATTTTTCCCAGATGAAGGAGGCGGTAAACAGTGGCCTGATGTATGAGATATTTGGAACGTACCATGCGCCGGTTCCGGAGTATCCGATTCCGGAATGTCTGCTGACTAATGTGAGAGACAAGACAAACACCGCAATTCTTGTGCTAGGAAGAAATGCAGGCGGAGAGGAATGTGACAGAAGATTGGAAGGAGATTATTATCTTACCGAAGAAGAAAAGAAGCTGGTCAGCCAGGTGTGCGAAAACTTCCCGGAAGTCATTGTAATCCTTAATGTAAATGGACTTATTGACCTGGAATGGACAACAAAGTATACTTCCGTAAAAAGTATTCTGTTCCTTGGTCTTCCGGGAGAGGGTGGTGCAAAGGCTGTTGCAGAAATCATTAAAGGTAATGTTTCCCCTTCCGGAAAGCTGGCATTTACAATTGCACACCGGTATGAGGATTATCCTTCTGCAAAGCATTTTTCATGGGACAAGGAGAAGGAAGAGCATATTCTGACTTATGAGGATTATGGACTGGATGCGGAAGAAAACGGGAGTTTCGGTTTCCGAAAAAGCCCGGTGACCGTATATCAGGAGGATATCTATAACGGCTACCGGTATTTCAGTTCTTTTGGGAAAGAGGTACTATTTCCATTCGGACATGGGCTTTCCTACACAAAATTTGCATTAGATGCGGCCGCTGTTTCAAAAGAAGAAGACGGGATAACTATAATAATTGATGTGAAGAATGTCGGACTCTGTGCAGGCAGGGAAGTCGTGCAAATCTATGTTTCTATGCCGGATGGAAAAACAGAAAAAGCAGAGAGAGAATTAAAGGGATTCGCCAAGACAGAAGTTTTGAAACCGGGAGAGAAAACAAGTGTGTCAATCCATATACCATGGGATGGACTTTCGTGTTATGAGGAAAAATCCTCCGTATGGCTGATTGAGAAGGGACGATATAAGCTCAGAATGGGAACGTCCTCGGAAGAGACCGTCTGCATCTGTGAGTTAGATGTTTCGGAGGACATTATATACAGCATTTGTCGTTCAGCGCTTGGGTTGAAAGCATGTAATGATGGAAAACTTACGTTTTTAAAGAAAAATTGCCTGAAAGACCAGGAGTTGCCGAGTGATGCATGCGGCGGAGTCTGTGAAGAAAATCCAATGTATAAACTAACGCTTTCAGGAATTGATGTCAAACCGGAGAAAAGAGAGGCGGGGCAGGGAAGGCAGGTAAGAGATTTTTCAGATTTCACAGAGGAACAGCTTGCGGCACTTCTCGTAGGCTACGGTTCCGGAATTCCCTTTGCAGGATTTCTGGATACAGCGTTTCCGGAGACCATCTGTGATAAAGAAGGAAAGCCTTTGACCTGCAATGATCATCCGGCAGGGCATAATGGATATGTGTCACCAGCAATCAAAGATAAAGGAATCCATTCTGTTTTCTATATGGATGGACCTGCCGGAATCGGGAGAACTGCGTGGCCGACGGAAATGCTGCTGGCATGTGCGTTTAATAAAGAGGCGTGGTACAGATTTGGAGAAGCAGTGGGGGCAGAGTGTGAGGAAGCACAGGTTGATGTGTGGCTCGCACCTGCAGTAAATCTTCACCGAAATCCGTTGTGTGGTAGAAACTTTGAGTATTTTTCAGAAGATCCTTTTCTTACAGGAGTGTGTGCCTGCGCAATTACAAAAGGCGTACAGGAAAATCATCAGGTACTGGTGTGTCCAAAGCATTTCGCAGTTAATGAGCAGGAAACCTACCGCAGGGGAAACGCAAAGAAACAGTATGACGCAGTAGATTCTGTTATTACGGAACGGGCAGCCCGGGAACTGTATCTGAAACCATTTGAAATGCTGGTAAAAAAAGCAAATGTACGCTGCATTATGACTTCTTTTAATAAAATTAACGGGATATTTGCAGGTGGAAACAGCGACCTGTGCAACCGGATTCTGCGGGAAGAATGGGGATATGAAGGATTTCTGGTGACTGACTGGGGGGATATGGATATTGTGGTGGATGGCGCGGATGCAGTTGCGGCCGGAAATGATGTTGTCATGCCAGGCGGACCGCCGGTGATTAAACAGATTCTGAATGGATACCGGGAAGGGCGAGTGACACGCAGGCAGCTGGAGACAGCGGCGAGTCATCTGCTGCGGGTAATCAAGAGTTTGAAAGGAAGAAATGGAAAGAATGGAAAAGAAGATATATGAATTTACAAACGACGGCAATTCCTGTGTGATTTATGATGCAAAGCCGCCAAGATACTGGTTTAACTATCTGTGGAATGAAAACGGCTACTGCGCGCAGGTTTCCCAGAACGGGCATGGACGCAGCTATTACCTGAATGAAAGAGCAGATATGTGTATGATCAATAACAATGATGCAAGATATTTCTATATCCGGGATGATGAAATGAATAAAAGCTGGAATATCGGTGCGGCACCGCTGAATGAACAGGTAGAAAGCTATCAGTGTGAGCACAGTATTGGATTTTCCAGACTTCAGTCCGAGTGTCAGGGGATAGAAAGCTCCTGGAGAATTTTTGTGCCGCAGACCGGATTCCAGGAAGTGTGGACGTTTCGACTCAGGAACAAGAGTGACAGAGCCCGTATGCTCAGTACATTTTCAGCGGTAACTTTTGAACTGGAGGGGTTCTCATATCCCCGTTATTATGAAATGTACCGTTGCCTTGAAACTTCCTTTGACAGGGAATTAAATGGAATATATTGTAGATCCGCTCATCCGTTTGCACCGCATAAACGGTACAATGCTTATCTGGCTTCTTCCGAGCCTGTGTATGCTTATGACGGGGATCTGGCCAGATTCTGTGGAGCGGCAGGATCTGTCACGAAGCTGGATGCTTCTGCTTATGCACTGTTTCAGAGACCGGATGTAGTAGTAAATGGCGGTGACTGTACGAATTCTGAGGCGGCACTGTTTATTCTTGGCGGTGTGCTGCAGCATAAGTTCATACTGCAGCCGGGCGAGACAAAGGAAATCCGGATGGTCTTCGGCGTCAGTGAATCTCTGGATGAGGCAAGAGCGACAGCTAAAATGTATGCGGATGCTAAGCGTACGGAAAGTGCCTGTAAGGAGACCGTGGAGTATAATCTGGACAAATACAGTTCCCTGTCCGTCACCACACCGGACAGCAAAATCAATCATATTATGAACCAGTGGCTGAAGAAGCAGATAGACTGCTGTATTGTTGGGAAAAAGGGTGTGCGGGATAATCTGCAGATTGCAGTGGCACTTCTGAATTATCGTCAGGAGAAGGCCAGGGAGGAGATTCTGGAATGTCTGCGCCATCAGTTTCGGGATGGTCATGCCGTATTGACCTGGTATCCGTATGACGACACCAGGTATTCAGACCAGCCGTTCTGGATTATCTGGGCGGTGTGTGAACTTATCAAGGAGACGGGAGATTACACGATTCTGCAAAAGAAGATTGAGTGGCAGGATGGCGGTGCTGCGGCTGTAGTGGAGCACTTAAAAGCAGCCGCAGATTGTCTTATCCGGGATAAGGGAAGAAATGGGCTGAGCCGGATTTATTTTGCAGACTGGAATGATGCGCTGAATATCACAACCGATCCGGAAGCGGAATCCGTCATGCTTTCTCATCAGTTCTGTCTTGCTTTCAGAGAACTGAAGCTGCTTATGGAAAAAATCGGGGAGACTGATTATGCAGAATTTCTGAAAAAAGAATATGATACCATGAGAAAGAGTATTAATGAGAAAGCCTGGGATGGTGAATGGTATATGCGGGCACTCAGTAAGAAGGAAAACATTGGTTCCAGAACAAGTGAAGGCAGTAAAATCTATCTGAACGCCCAGACATGGGCAGTTCTGGGAGACGTGGTAGATGAAGAAAAGCTTCCGAAGCTTCTGACTTCGGTTGACAGTATGGAACATGATTTTGGTTTCCCTCTGAATATGCCGCCGTATGAGAAATATTCTCCGAATGTTGGACGGATGTCGGGAATGCTGCCGGGGCTGTTTGAAAACGGCGGAGTATATTGCCATGCAACGGGATTTAAGATCCTTATGGACTGCAAACTCGGCAGAGCTGAAAAGGCACTTTGTACTCTGAAAAAAATCATGCCGGACAGTGAAAAGAATCCGTCCACGCAGTCCGGCGCCGAGCCATATGTATTTACAAACTGCTATTCCACACATCCGAAATATTACGGCAAATCTTACTGGTCCTGGACAACCGGAACCTCTGCATGGTGCATGAAGGGACTGTATGAAGGCATTATGGGGGTAAAACGCGGATATGACGGGCTGGAAATTACCCCATGTTTTCCGAAAGAATGGGAACGGGCTGAGATGACGAGACATTTCCGAAACGCAGATTATCATATTGTAATTGAGAATCCGCAGTGTCGGAAGGCTGTCACATCCGTAATTATTGTGGACGGAACACAGATAAAAGGAAACAGGATTCCGGATTTTGCAGACAATAAAAAGCATGAAATAAAGGTTATCCTTCAATAAAAATTATTAGCACACGCTACTGATAAGCGTCGATGTAGGGGGAAATGGCTTGGAATGGGACAGAAAATCAGTGCCTGTTTTTTCTCTCACCTGAAGCTGATAAAATACAGTGGGAAACCCACCAAGGTAAGGTCTAACCAACCGCCTTGTACCGAGTCCTTGGAATTGAAGCGGTAACGTTAGATTTAAGCGTAGGACAGGGAGCAACAGAGCCGAAACGAAAGTGAAGTGATTGAGCTGGGAAATGATTATGAGGTCGGAAATGGTCGAAGCGTTCTATTACGTTGCAGACAACATCAGATCGTGTTCTGGATGTCAGCAAGATCGAGATCGACAAAAGCGCCGCGTGTGCCGACGACACCGGCTACGTTGGCGAGTACATCGATTCTTCCGTATTTTTTCATAACAGTTTCAACCACATTGCGGCAGTCATCTGCAGAAGAAACATCGGCTTTCAGGAAGGTAACATCGCCCTCTTTTTCATTTCTGATGCTTTTTTTTCGGTTTTTCCTTGCTTTTTAGAAAGATGCTGTTATAATAAGGAAAAGTGAATAAATATACATCACATGAGGAGAGAAGGAGATTATTATGAAAATGAATTTTGCAAAAAAAGCAACAGCACTTGCAATGTCCGTTCTGTTTGCTGTTTCGATGGCAGGATGCGGGAGTTCTGCATCTACCGCAAAGAAAGTAGAAGTAACATCCGTAGAGGATCTGGCAGATCTGAAGATTGGTGTACAGACCGGAACAACAGGTGATTCTCAGGCGAGCGATGCCGTTAATGCAGATTCCCAGATGCAGCGTTACAACAAAGGCGCCGATGCTATTCAGGCACTGAAAAACGGAAAGATTGACTGTGTTGTCATCGATTCCCTGCCGGCAGAGAAATTCGTTGCAGCAAACGATGATCTGAAAATTGTAGAAGGCATTTTTGATACCGAAGAGTACGCGATGTGCTTCAAAAAAGGAAATGAGTTAAGAGACGAATTTAACACCGCATTGGCAGAGCTGAAAGAGGACGGAACTCTTGATGAGATCATGAGCAACTACATCGGTGATGAAGTCGGCCAGCATCCGTATGAGTCCCCGGCAGACGTGGACCGCTCCAACGGAACGCTTACCATGGCAACCAACGCTGAGTTCGAGCCGTGGGAGTACAAAGAGGGAACCGATATTGTTGGTATCGACGCTGATATTTCCCAGGCCATCTGCGATAAGCTTGGTTATGAGCTGAAAATCGAGGATATGGCATTTGAAACTATCCTTGCATCCGTCAACAGCGGAAAAGCAGATTTTGGCGCAGCCGGAATGACTGTTACTCCGGAGCGTGAGGAGAGCGTTGATTTCACCGATACTTATGCAAATGCAACACAGGTTGTTATTGTAAGAAAGTAATCTAATGAGAGAAAAAGAGCGGCTGTCCGCCAGGCAAAATGGTGCAGCCGCTCTTTTTGCAGGAAATGAAACCACAAAGGAGAGATGTATTTTATGGAAAATTTACAGCATCAGTTTAACCGTTACTTTGTAGACAACGGTGCTACAGAGTGGTGGCTGACCGGTCTGAAGACGACGCTGCTTGTCACGGTAATCGCACTGTGCATCGGTGTTGTGCTCGGACTTCTCATCGCACTGATCCGTTCAACACACGAGCAGACCGGTAAATTAAAACTTCTGAATATTGTTGCACGCGTCTATCTGACGATCATCCGCGGAACGCCGTCCATGATTCAGATTCTGTTTTTCTATTCCGTTATTTTTGCAACCGTAAACCTGAACAATATCGTGATCGGCGGAATTGCCTTTGGTATCAACTCCGGTGCGTACGTTGCCGAGATTTTCCGTTCCGGAATCATGTCTGTGGATAAAGGACAGACGGAAGCGGGACGAAGCCTTGGTTTAAACCCGGCACAGACCATGCGTCTGATTATCATTCCGCAGGCGTTTAAAAACGTTCTTCCGGCGCTGATCAACGAGATGATCGTGCTGTTGAAAGAGACTGCCATCATCGGCTATATCGGAACCATCGATATTACAAAAGCAGCAACCCTGGTACAGAGCCGTACATACGATGCACTGGTTCCGCTTCTCTCCGCAGCGATCTTTTATCTGATTCTTGTTATGATTCTGACCTATTTCATGGGCAAACTGGAAAGGAGACTGCGTAAGAGTGACCACTAACGAAAAAGTATTAATTAAAGTTGAAAATCTGCAGAAGAGCTTCGAGGATAATAAAGTTTTAGACGGAATCAGCACAGAGATCCGTCAGGGAGAAGTTGTCGCTGTCATCGGTCCTTCCGGTTCCGGAAAATCGACGTTTCTGCGTTCCTTAAACCGTCTGGAAATTCCAACCGGCGGAAAAATTTATTTCGAGGGTGTTGACATCACAGCACCGGAAACCGACATTGACCATGTGCGTCAGAAGATCGGAATGGTATTCCAGCAGTTCAATCTGTTTCCGCACAAAACCGTTAAGGAAAATATCATGCTCGCTCCGGTGACGTTAAAACTGATGACACCGGAAGAAGCAGAGAAAAAAGCGATGGAGCTCCTGACCCGTGTCGGACTGCCGGACAAAGCAGATGCCTATCCGGGAAGCCTTTCCGGCGGACAGAAGCAGCGAATCGCCATCGCACGCGCCCTTGCGATGAATCCGGATGTTATGCTGTTTGATGAACCGACTTCCGCACTCGATCCGGAGATGGTAGGAGAGGTTCTGGAAATCATGAAAGAGCTTGCCGAATCGGGCATGACCATGGTTGTTGTCACACATGAGATGGGCTTTGCCAGGGAGGTGGCAACCCGCGTCGTCTTTATCAACGAGGGAAATATTCAGGAGGAGAATACTCCGCAGGAATTCTTCGCAAATCCGCAGAATCCGCGTCTGAGAGAATTTTTATCGAAAGTATTATAAGCAACAGAGATAAGAAAAACCGATGTTCTGTGAAAATAATCGCACAGAACATCGGTTTTTTAGCTTTTATGAAAGAAAGAACTTATTTCGAAATCGGCCGTGTAACCTCTTTCAGCCACTCTTTCTCTTCGCCCTCCAGATATGGAGAAATCTTCTCATACACTTCTTTGTGGTAATTGTTCAGCAGCTCGACATCTTTCTCTGTCATATACTGCGTATCGATACCGTCGAGGTCGATCGGAACCATGGTGACGAACTCAAAGCGCATGAACTGGCCATACATATTCTTTTCTGCTTTGCGGCAGAGCATCAGGTTCTCAGTACGGATACCGTGACTTCCTTCAATGTAGATACCAGGTTCGTCAGAGGTCAGCATACCTTCCTCGAGAACGGCATTTTCCATGCGCTCCGGAACCATTTTCCAGCGGAAACCGTTTGGACGCTCATGGACATTTAAGAGATAGCCGACACCGTGGCCGGTTCCGTGATTGAAGTCAAGACCTCTCTCCCAGAATGCCTGTCTTGCGAGGTAATCGAGGTTGATGCCAATGCATCCATGGAGAAATTTTGCATTTCCAAGACGCAGGGTTCCCATCGTGGTGATGGTGAAATGCTCTTTTTCTTCCTCGGTCAGCGGTCCGACAACGATCGTTCTCGTGATATCAGTTGTTCCTTCATAATACTGTCCGCCGGAATCTACCAGGTACATGCCTTTTGGCTGTAGAACGGAGAAATCTTCTTTCGTTGCCTGATAATGGCACATAGCGGCATTCGGGCCGTAAGCGGAGATTGTTCCGAAACTTGGCTCGATATAGCCTTCCTGCTCTTTTCGGAAGGATTCCAGTTTTTCCGCAACGGAAACTTCATCCATCGGGATTTTTCCGATATTCTTCTTTAACCAGTAAACGAAACGGGTCACAGCAACGCCGTCTTTGATGTGGGCTTTGCGGATATTTTCCATCTCAACTGGTGTTTTCACTGCCTTTAAGGAAGAAGCCGGGTTCATCACATTGACAATCGTGTTTTCGCCCATGACGCTCTGGCAGATCGTGTAGTTGACTTTGGCTTTCTCCAGAAGAATCGTTTTTCCTGTGATGCTGGCAGCGAAATCATAGACAGCATCGTATGGATGAATCGAAATACCAAGACCGGCAAGATACTGTTTCACTTCATCATTTAAAGTTGCTTCCTGAATAAACAGATGGCCTTCGGTTTCAGTCAGAATGAGGTAGGAGAGGACAACCGGATTGCACGGAATATCGTTTCCGCGGATATTCAGCATCCAGGCGATATCGTCGAGCGCGGTCAGGATATGCACTTCGGCACCGTTCTCTTTCATCTTTTCGCGGACTTTGGCAAGACGGTCAGCAGCGGACTCGCCAGTATATTTGGAATCAAGAATCCAGACTGGTTCTGCAGAAAGCGCCGGGCGGTCGGACCAGATTTCACCGATCAGGTCACTTCGATAGGAGAGAAAACGCTCCGGAAGTGTCTTTTCCAGTGTCTCACCGAGCATCTCATTGACAACGCGGCCGTCGAAGCCGATGGTCATGCCTTCTTTTGTATTTGCCTGCAGGTATTCCTCTACGGTCGGAACACCTTCCTGGCCCATTTTCATTAAAGTAACGCCGGTTCCGGCAAGCTCTTTGGCTGCCTGTACGAAGTAACGGCCATCGGTCCAGAGGCACGCTTCATCCTGGGTAATAACGGCGGTTCCGGCAGAACCGGTAAAGCCTGTGATATACGTTCTTGCTTTAAAGTAAGTTCCTACATATTCAGATTCATGGTAATCGGCGGTCGGAACCAGATAAGCGTCCACGCCGTAGGCTCTCATTTTTTCGCGGAGAGCAGCTAATCTTTCTGGTATCATAATTTTTTCCTCATCTTTCTTTTCGAAAAATACTGCCGGCATTTTTTTCAGGATGCCGACATTTTTATTCTATCACATTTTCCAGATCTGTCAAAGTGATGATTGAGAATTTGTCTCACTGTTTCCGAAATTTTCTAAAATCGTTTCGCATTTGGAGATTTTTCCTATTTTTCAAGAGCTTTTTTGTACCATTTTGGTTAAAAAAGCAGTAAGATAAAAATAAAGTGAAAAGCGTGGTGAAACTACGCGAAAAAGCAGAAACTATGAAGAAAGGGGGACATACTGTAATGCATACAATATGTCTGAAAGACAACTGGACATTAACTGTCCTCGGAAAAAATGTTTACGATATTCCGGAAACTCCAATTGAAACGAAGGTACCGTCTACCGTTTACGGCACCCTTCTGGAGAAAGGCCTGATCCCGGATCCGTTTTATCGTGACAATGAGCTCGATGCACTGAAATTGATGGAGAACGATTTCGCATACGAGACAACGATCGTGATCAGTGAGGAAGACAGAAAAGCGGACCGTCTGTTTTTACACTTCGACGGAATTGATACCATCGCAGATGTTTATCTGAACGGAGAGAAAATCGGCTCCGCAGACAACATGAACCGTGTCTGGGAGTATGATATTACCGATCTTGTTGCAGGTGATGCAGCCGATACCGTATATCAGGTAAAAGTGGTTCTGCATTCCCCGACAAAATTCATCGCAGAAGAAGAAGCAAAATGCCCGGTTGGAGCAGCATCCGATGCAATGCCGGGATTTCCGCATATTCGTAAAGCAGCCTGCATGTACGGCTGGGACTGGGGTCCGCGTCTTCCAGATGCAGGACTGTTCCGTGAGGCTTCTGTTCTCGCAGTAAAAACTGCCCGTCTGGCACAGGTATTTGTAGGACAGGAGCATCATGTAACTGGAAAAACCGTTCATGGAAATGTGGTTGACTTCGTCCGCCTGACCGCAGATGCTGAAATCGAGTGGATGCCGGGTGTAACCGACGGTAAAGTAAAGGTCGTAATGACCGTTACTTCCCCGGATGGAAAAACCGTTCTGTCCGCAGAAAGCGGCACAATGGATCCGCTGACCAATTCTGCACCGGCAAAGAATCTGACCGGACTTACCTGTGATCTTCGCAGCAATCATGTACAGGCTTCCCTTACCGTAGAAAATCCGGAGCTGTGGTGGCCGAACGGCTATGGTGCACAGGCACTGTATCAGGTAAAGGTAGAGCTCGTTGCAGACGATATCCTGGATACCTGGGAGAAGAAGATGGGTCTTCGTACCATCACCGTAAATACTGACGTGATGGAAGATGAAGTCTTTGATGAGCACATGACCGGCCAGTCACCGGATTACGATGACGGCGACAACATGATCATGACCAACGGTGAGAAAAAAATCATCATTACCGATAAACCTGCAAAGACCGTAAAGGGCCGTAACTTTGCGTACGAAATCAACGGACTGCAGATCTTCGCGATGGGCGCTGACTACATTCCGGAGGACAATATCTTAACCCGTCAGACGAGAGAGCGTACCGATCTGCTGCTGAAATCCGCACAGGAGGCAAACTTTAACTCTCTGCGTGTATGGGGAGGCGGATACTTCCTCGATGACTTTTTCTATGATGTCTGCGATGAGAGAGGACTCCTCATCTGGCATGACTTCATGTTTGCCTGCGCATCCTACGAGCTGACAGATGACTTCGAAGAGAATATCTCCGCGGAGATCCGTCAGAATATGCGCAGACTCCGTTCCCATGCAAGTATTGCTCTGTGGTGCGGAAACAACGAGATGGAAACCCAGTACGAAACGCTGGCATGGCAGAAATCTAAGAAACAGACGTATGATTACATCCATCTGTATGAGTACATCATTCCGAAAATCGTCAAAGAAGAGGATCCGGAGAAATTCTACTGGCCGTCATCCCCGTCTTCAGGCGGAAATTACGAAAACAGCAATGCAGAGAACGTCGGCGATACCCATTACTGGGGTGTATGGCACGGAAGCGAGCCGTTCACTGCTTATCGTTCCCACCATTACCGTTTCCTGTCCGAGTTCGGATTCCAGTCCTTCCCGGCACTGCAGACTGTAAAACGGTTTACCGAAGACGGCGACCGCAACATCTTCTCCCGTGTCATGGAAATGCACCAGAGAAATACGGCTGCCAACGGAAAGATCCTGAACTACATTTCACAGACATACCTGTATCCGAAGAACTTCGACGAGCTTTTGTACTGCTCACAGCTTCTTCAGGCCGATGCGATCCGTTACGGCGTTGAGCATTTCCGCCGCTTCCGCGGTACCTGCATGGGTGCTGTTGTATGGCAGCTGAACGATATCTGGCCGGTAGCATCCTGGGCAAGCGTGGACTACTATGGAAACTGGAAAGCCCTGCAGTACGCAGAGAAGAAGATGTTTGCACCGGTCCTGCTTTCCTGCGAGGAGCACGGAGAGATCGATCAGAAACCGTTTGTCAACACACTGCCGCATCCGATTGATGTCAGTGCAGACCTTCATGTTGCCAATGAGACCGGTGAGCCGATCGTCGGAACCGTAAAATGGTCCTTGTGCCGTCCGGATTCTTCCGTAGTCAAAGAGGGAGCCTTCGAGGTGAATGCACCGGCTTACGGCGGACAGTGGATGCCGCATCTTGATTTCAACGATCAGGATCCGTTGGAAGTTCATCTGACCTATGAGCTGGTTGTTGATGGAAACGTAGTATCTTCCGGATCAACTCTGTTCTGCGCACCGAAGCATTACCATTTTGCAGATCCGAAGCTTTCTGTATCAGTAGACGGCGATACCGTAACCGTAACCGCAGAGAACTTTGCAAAATCTGTCAGCGTAGAGACTGAGAACGGTGTGCTTCGTCTGGACGATAACTTTGTGGATATGGAAGCCGGAACAAAGACCTTCCGCATTCTGCCGACCGCAGACTTTACCGCAGAGGGAACCGGCGTATCGGGCGCATACCGCGTAAGAAGCGTTTATGAGACTGCAGAGAGATAAGGAAAAAGTTTAAAGAAATACATAAAAAAGAAAGAGCGTGCAGCAAATGCCTGTGCGTTCTTTCTCTGAAAAAATTCGAAAACAGATGATTGTTACCGTCCAAGCTGGAGTTTTCGTGCCTGCTTCGGCGTGACGCCTTTCAGTTTTTTGTAGCAGCGGATAAAGTAACTGCAGTCCGTATAACCGACCTCCCGCGCGATAAACGAGATGTCGTGGCTGGAAAACAAAAGCATATTTTCGGCTGCATTGATCCGGGTTGCTGTAATGTATTCCTTGCAGGTCATATTGTACCGGCGGTAGAAATTCATGGAAAAGGTGGAGTGCGACATATTGCACATCGCGGCCAGTTTTTCTACGGTCAGCTCCTCAAAGTAGTGGGAATCGATGTATTCGGAAATCAGGTCAAACCCGATTTCATAAGAAGGATGAACGCCAGGAGCCAGAAAGAAATCACCATTTTTCTGCCAGATCCGCGCAAACTTGGTGACGATTTTCCGAAGATCGGCAGTTAATACCATCGAATAACCGAATTCTTTACTCTGATATTCAGAAAGAATATCGGAAAAAAGCGGAAAAAGATTCATTTGGGCCGTCTGTTCCGGAGAAAAGATACAGGGACAGCGGTAGGCGTGAATCCCATGCAGCATGGCGCGCAGATCGATTTCATCCGTTTTGCAGGACGGCAGAAGATTGGGATCGAATTTGATCACATCGTACTGAACTGGAGAAGAACCTCTCGCAAGAGCGATGGAGTGGACGCATTTGGGCGGAAAAAGAATGACAGCGCCCTTCGTGCAGGTGGATACGACATTGTCAAGGGAAACTTCGATTTCGCCTTTGCGGACGTAGAGAAGTTCTACATAATAATGCCAGTGCGCCGGAATCGGCAGGAGATCGCGGGTGCTGTCAAAAAGAAATGCCTCATAGGGAGAAGCAATTGGATCGATGTATTCGTATAAATTGTTCATGCCAGTGATGTAAAAACCTTTCGTCTAAGTTATGCTCTATTATAGCCGCATTTTGCGGTCTTGACAAGACGAGGGGGAATCAATAAAGAAACAGGAAATTCTAAAAGAGAAAGGACAGGATAGAAAAAATACCATGCAGAACACAACAAATGATATGACAAGAGGGAACAGCATGAAACTGATTTTTCAGTTTTTCCTGCCCATTCTGATCGGAAATCTGTTCCAGCAGCTTTACAGCTTCGTGGATTCCATGGTTGTCGGAAAAGGAATCGGAGATACGGCGCTTGCCGCAGTTGGAAATACAAGCTCCGTTCATTTTCTGATTATCGGCTTTGCCGTCGGACTGACGGGTGGCCTTGGCATCTGTATTTCGCATTCTTTTGGTGCAAACGATACAAAAAAGCTGCGGAAAGAGATTGCCATGTCGGTCTATATCTGCCTTGCCATCGGAATTGTGATCACAACGTTCAGCCTGCTTCTGATGCGGCGGCTGTTTATCTTTCTGCAGACGCCGGAGGATATGATGACGGATACTCTCGTGTATTTCGGAACAATCCTGGCCGGAAGCGCCATCACGATTTTCAATAACTTTGTGATGACACTGCTCCGCTCGGTCGGAAACAGCAAGGTTCCGCTCGTCTCCATGGTGCTTTCTGCCATTGCCAATATTGTGCTGGATCTTCTCTTTGTGTTTCCGCTTCACATGGGTGTATTTGGAGCAGCACTTGCCACGGTTCTGGCGCAGGCGATTTCCGCGCTGTACTGCTTCAGGCACATCCTCCGTGCACCGGAATTGCTTCCACAGAAGGGGGACTGGAAAGCGGATGGAAAAATTCTTGCCGCGCTGACCGGAAAAGGTCTTCCGGTTGCAGTGATGAATTCTGTTACTGCCATCGGAGGAATGGTGCTTCAGGTCTTTGTCAACCAGATGGGAACCGCCTATGTGGCTGCGTATGCGGCATGCATGAAGGTCTGCGGTCTGTTTGAGCAGCCGGGTGTGACCGTCGGACTGGCGCTTCTGACCTTTACCGGACAGAACTATGGAGCAAAGAAGTATGACAGAATCAAGAGCGGCGTATGGGCCGGTGTGATCTTGTCGATTCTGGTCAATCTGCCGTTTGCGGCGCTGGAAATTTTCGCGCCGAAATTCCTGGCATCTCTGATGCTGAACGATCCGACCGTCATTTCCTACACCTGTATCTTTCTTCCGCTCACCGGAATCGCATTGTTTCCGCTTGGATGGCTTTTCGTATTCCGAAACGCCTGTCAGGGCATGGGAAAAACGGTACTGCCGATGATTTCCGGTGTTGTTGAAGTTGTGATGCGTGTCGGCATCGTTCAGATTGCGGTTCCGCACTTTGCGTTCCGCGGTGTCGCATTCGCTGAGATTTCCGCATGGATTGGCGCGGGAGCGATGCTGATGGTTACGTATCTGGTGTATCAGGTGCGGCTGTCAAAAGGTGTTTCGAAGTAAAAATAAAAATCTCGGATTCTGGATACCTGCCGTAAAAGCAGGAACCGAAAATCCGGGATTTTTGTTTTTGAAAGATTTAGTTGTTTTCCACCGGTGTTCCCATGTAATAGAAACCGCGGCACTCATCCAGATATACATTCTGCAGCGTGCCGATCAGGGAAGCATCACCTTTGAAATGAACGAGCGTATTGTTACTCATACGGCCGGTCACAAGGGACGGATCCTGTTCATTGATGCTCTCGACGAGAACTTCTTGAACTGTGTGGGTATGTTTTGCCGTTACCTCACGGGAGATTTCCTGTACTTCAGCAAGAAGACGGTCGAAACGGTCCTTCACAACATCGACCGGAATCTGATCCTCCATAGCGGCAGCCGGTGTTCCTGTTCTTCTGGAATACTGGAAGGTAAAGGCGCTGTCGTAGCGGACCTTACGTACCACATCCATCGTTTCGAGGAAATCTTCCTCTGTCTCGCCAGGGAAACCGACGATGATATCGGTTGTCAGGGAGACATCCGGTACTTTCGCGCGGATGCGGTCAACAAGGTCAAGATACTGCTCTTTCGTGTAGCGGCGGTTCATCAGCTTTAAGATGCGGCTGCTTCCGGACTGGAGCGGGAGATGAAGATGGAGGCAGACCTTTTCGCAGTCGCGCATCGCATCGATCAGCTCTTCAGAGAGATCCTTCGGGTGGGAGGTCATGAAACGGATGCGTTTCAGCCCTTCGATTTTATTAACCTCGCGCAGAAGCTGGGCAAACGTCATCGGCTCCTCGAGATTCTTTCCGTAAGAGTTGACGTTCTGACCGAGCAGCATGATCTCCACAACGCCGTCTGCAACGAGGCGTTTGATCTCTGCAACGATTTCCTCCGGCTTCCGGCTGCGCTCGCGGCCGCGCACATACGGTACGATACAGTAGCTGCAGAAGTTGTTGCAACCGAACATGATATTGACGCCGGATTTGAACGGATATTTCCGGTCAACCGGAAGATTTTCCACGATCTTGTCGGTATCTTTCCAGATATCGATCACCATGCGGTCCTCGGTCATACAGCGGACAAGGTATTCAGCGAAGCGGTAGATATTGTGGGTTCCGAAAATCAGGTTGACGAAATGATAGCTTTTTTTGAGCTTTTCGACAACGAGCGGCTCCTGCATCATGCATCCGCAGAGGGAGATGATCATGCCCGGATTTTTCCTTTTGTATTTGCCAAGCTGTCCGAGACGGCCGTAGACGCGAAGATTGGCGTTTTCACGGACGGTACAGGTATTGTAAACGACAAAGTCAGCATCCTCGGTCTCCACAATGTGGTAGCCGACGGTTTCCAGGATTCCCTCGAGTTTTTCAGAATCGCGGGCGTTCATCTGGCATCCGAATGTTGTGATACAGGCAGTCAGGAATTCTTTACCGTTCTTTTTCGCGCGTTCCGGGACGAGCTGCTGTTTTAAGAGCGCCATAAAGTAATACTGGCGCTGCGGTTCTGCTTCCGGAGCCGGGAGTGTGATATCAACGTCCATCAGGTCGATGCCGGAAACCTCTGCATCCGGAATCGTTCTAAGATCTATTTTCATAGTTGCTGTTCCTCTTTTCTGAGTAGTAAAAATCGTGGCAGAATGCCGAGAAAAAAGACCCGTCGCATCGGATCTTATCTGTCTGTTATTTTATCGTATCTGTGGGAAAATAGCAAGGAAAAAAGGTGCTGCAATCGAAATAGAACAGCAAACCGAAAATTTTACGGTTTTTCAAAATTATAACAAAATTTCAGAACCAATTCTTGACAAATGACAAAAATCGCGCTAAAATTACAGCCGTCGTGTAAGATAAATTCTGGGAAGAGAAAAAGTAAATGCGGAAAAAGCGTTTGCAGAGAGCTGTCGGAGAAGGTGCGAGACAGCAGCGTGTCCGGATTGAACATCATCTCGGAGAAGGGAAACCCAAAGAACTGTTTTTATTGTTTCATTAAGATAAAGACAGGATTCCAGTAGGTTTTCACGGGAGTTTCCCGTTACAGAAACCGCGTATGCTTGTGCGTGTATTCGTACTTGTTTCAAAGGAGAGACAAGGGTGGTTTGCGGAAAAAATATGGTCCGTCCCTGGTTATCGTGGGGCGGCTTTTTTTATGCAGAAACACTGGTAATACAGCCTGGCAAGAAACAAATCCTGCTGCAAAACACGCGCAGACAGGAAAAGGGAGGAAACATATGAAAGTGTACAAAAAAATCATGAACGGCGTGGCATTTGTCGAGAAATTGATTCTTGTGCTGTCCACGATCCTGATTGTTGTGCTTACGGTCGGAAATGTCCTGTCCCGTAAGATTCTGCATCAATCCTGGTCATTTACCGAGGAACTCGTTGTTGCGGTATTTGTCCTGATTACACTTCTCGCTGCAGCGCTCGCTGCCCGTGACGGAGAGCTGGTCAATCTTTCTTTACTGCCGGACCGTCTTTCAGAAAAAGCGAGAAGAATTCTGCTGGTGGTCAACACGGCTTTCAGTGTTGCATTTACCGCAGTCCTGTTTAAATACGGCATGGACAAGGTTCTGACCCAGTTAGCCAACGGAAAGAGAACCTTCGTGCTGAACTGGCCGGAATGGATTTTCTGGTCCTTCGTACCGATCGGAGCCGCCTGCATGACGCTCCACATGATCGAGTATCTGATTGATACCTTTGTAAAAGCGAAAGAGGAGGGAGAAGAAAAATGATCAGTGCAATCCTTTTTATTTCATTCTTTATTTTCCTGATCCTTGGTATTCCGATCGGCATCTGCCTCGGTTTATCCTCGATCTGCGCAATTTTATATTCCGGCACATCGCTGACGATCGTTGCCACCAACATGTATTCCGGCATCAGTAAATTCCTGCTGCTTGCCATTCCGTTCTTTGTCCTGTCCGGAAATATCATGGCAAAGGCGGGTATCTCCAAACGGCTGATCCGTTTCGTTGATACATGTGTCGGCCACAAAAAAGGCGGTATCGCCATCGTGTGCGTTATCGTTGCCTGCTTCTTCGGCGCTATTTCCGGTTCCGGTCCGGCAACTGTTGCAGCTCTTGGTATGGTTCTGATTCCTGCCATGATCGAGCGCGGCGGCTTCTCCGCACCGTTTGCCACAGCGCTGATGGCGACATCGAGTTCGATCGCAATCGTCATTCCGCCGAGTATTGCATTCGTTGTTTACGCATCCATCACCGGCGTATCCATTGCAGATATGTTCACCGCAGGTATCGTTCCTGGTATCCTGATGGGTGTTGCTCTTGTAATCGTTGTTCTTCTTGAGGCAAAGAAACACAACATTCAGCCGACGCAGAAGAAGGCAACGGCAAAAGAGAGATGGGATGCATTTAAGGATGCGTTCTGGGGATTCCTGATGCCGGTTATTATTCTTGGCGGTATCTATGGAAGCGTATTCACTCCAACAGAAGCAGCAGCCGTTTCCGTTGTATACGGTCTGTTTGTCGGAATCTTTATCTACAAAGAAATTAAGATCAAAGATCTGTGGGATCTGATGGTAGACTCTGCAAAGACCACCGGCGGTATTATGCTCATCGTAGCAAGTGCTTCCCTGTTTTCCTTTGTCTGCACCAAATTCGGTATTGCGCAGGCAGCTTCCGATCTGCTTGGAAGCGTTGCACATAATCAGTTCACATTCCTGCTGATCGTCAATATCATTTTCCTGATTGCAGGATGCTTTATCGATGCAAACTCTGCCATGTACATCTTCATTCCGATCATGCTTCCGGTCTGCAAGGCACTTGGCTATGATGTCGTTGCATTCGGTATTGTGGCAACGGTCAACCTGGCCATCGGACAGGTAACTCCGCCGGTCGGCGTCAACCTGTTTGTTGCTATTTCTGTCAAACTGAAAAAAGGAATGGAAGTTACGATCCAGCAGATCTCAAAGGCCGTTATGCCGATGATCGCTGCATCCGTTGCTGTACTTCTGCTGATCACCTACGTTCCGCAGATTTCCACGTTCCTTCCGAAAGCTCTCGCAGGAAAAGATGGTTCCTACAGCGGTACGGTAGCTGCTGCCACGAATTCCGATGCGTCTGGAGATGACAGCCAGACCAGTACCAGCGGGGATAATGGAAACAGCGAAGATTACAATGATATCGCAGATTACAGCGATCTTGACTGGCCGGAGCAGACATGGAACTTCACCTGCTCGACCACCGAAACCAGTACCTGGGCAGAGGGCGGACGCAAGTTCGGCGAGCTCATGGAAAAAGCAACCGGCGGAAAGATCAAAGTCAATGTTTATGCCGCAGACCAGCTGACAAACGGAAACCAGTCCGAGGGTATCCAGGCGCTGATGAACGGAGATCCGGTACAGATTTCCATGCACAGCAACCTGATCTACTCTGCATTTGACCCGAGATTCAACGTTGTTTCCCTTCCGTTCCTGTTCGACTCTGTAGAGGATGCGGATGCCAAACTCGACGGCGAGGCCGGTGAGAAATTAAAAGAGATCCTTTCCGAGTACAACCTGCACTGTATGGGAATTGCGGAGAACGGTTTCCGTCAGCTGACGAACAGCAAGCAGGAAGTAACATCTGTCGATGACATGAAGAACCTGAAAATCCGTGTGGCAGGAAGCAACCTTTTAATGGAATGCTACAAACGCTGGGGTGCTGACGCGACCAACATGAACTGGTCCGAGACATACACCGCGCTGCAGCAGAAGACCGTTGAGGGACAGGAGAATCCGCTTCCGGCAATCGACGCAGCTAGTGTACAGGAAGTACAGCCGTACTGCTCAATGTGGAATGCAATTTACGACTGCCTGTTCTTCTGCATCAACGGAGATATTTACAATTCTCTGACACCGGAACAGCAGAAGGTTGTCGATGAGGCAGGCCAGAAGGCTGTGGATTATGAGCGTGCGATCAACCGTGCCGGTGATGATGAGATCATGGACCGCTGGCAGAATGAGAACGGTGTCAAGATCACAAAGTATGAGGATATGGATATTGATTCTTTCAAACAGGCAGTTGACGGTGTGGATGAATGGTATCAGAGCGAACTGGAGAGCCAGGGCTATGAAGATGCCAAGGATCTGATTGAAACCTTTACGAAGGAAGATACTTCTTCTGCATCGAAGTATGACGTAGAAGACAGAAGCGACCTTGACTGGCCGGAGCAGACATGGAACTTTACCTGCTCCACCACCGAGACCAGTACCTGGGCAGAGGGCGGACGCAAGTTCGGTGAGCTCATGGAAAAAGCGACCGGCGGCAAAATCAAAGTTAATGTTTACGCTGCAGACCAGCTGACCAACGGAAACCAGTCCGAAGGTATTCAGGCGCTGATCGACGGTGACCCGGTACAGATCTCGATGCACAGCAACCTGATCTACTCTGCATTTGACCCGAGATTCAACGTGGTATCTCTTCCGTTCCTGTTTGACTCCGTAGAAGATGCGGATGCAAAACTCGACGGCGAGGCTGGTGAAAAATTAAAAGAGATCCTCGCCGAGTACGGTCTGCACTGCATGGGAATCGCGGAGAACGGTTTCCGTCAGCTGACGAACAGCAAGCAGGAAGTGAAATCTGTCGATGATATCAAGAATCTGAAAATCCGTGTGGCAGGAAGCAACCTGCTGATGGAATGCTATAAACGCTGGGGCGCCGATGCGACCAACATGAACTGGTCCGAGACATATACTGCATTGCAGCAGAAGACCGTTGAGGGACAGGAGAATCCGCTTCCGGCAATCGATGCAGCCAGTGTACAGGAAGTACAGCCATACTGCTCGATGTGGAACGCGATCTATGACTGCCTGTTCTTCTGCATCAACGGTGACATCTACGACAGCATGACGCCGGAGCAGCAGGAAGTCATCGATGAGTGCGGCCGCCTCGCAACCGAGTACGAGCGCGAGATCAACCGCGCCGGTGACGACGAGATCATGGATCGCTGGCAGAATGAAAACGGTGTGACCATCACAAACTACGACGACATGGACATTGATTCCTTCAAAGAAGCAGTGGACGGCGTAGACGAGTGGTACCAGAACGAACTCGAAAGCCAGGGGTATGAGGGTGCGAAAGATCTGATTGATACCTTTACAAAATAGAAAATAAGCAAAGGGGGAAATCCATCCGTGTATGCGGGTGGATTTTCTGTTTTTATGGATTGTGTTTTCGCGGGAAAGTGCGTATACTGAAGAGAGTTTGAAAAAGGAACGGAGAGAAGCGAATGGAAGACGGAAGGACAGCAAAAGTAAATATCGATGACTGGGCATTTATTCCGATGATTCCGTTCGGGCTTCTGGCGGGATACTGGGGAACGATGGAAGTGCGGATCACGGCGCTTGCAGAAGAAGGCTTTCAGATCCGTCTTGCGCATCCGGCATCTGAGGCGCAGAAACAGGAGCCGCCGGAACTGGCGTTTTATGATTATCATACGGCATCGTACCATCGGCTTTCTATCTGCGATGCACGCCTGGTGCGTGAAAAACAGGAGCAGTTTTTTACGGTTTATACGTTTACAACAGAACTGGAAGCATACCGCAGAGAGGTACAGCACCTTGCGATGCAATACAGCCGCTATATCCGCTGGAAGACGGAAGGTGACGACGCAGTGCTCGCGGAGGAGATGACGGGATATCCGGCCAGGGAGGATGCGCAGCACTTTGAAAGTCTGGAAGAACAGAAACAGGTGTGGTTTGCGCTGATCCAGGAGAATACATTTGAGGAGATCCGGCGCGGAGCCTGGGAAGGAAATCCGTTGGTGAAACCAGAACTGGCACTGGAGATTGACTGCCCCGCATGGTATGAAAAATATTTGGAACTGGATGCACCCGCCTTTTTTACGATGTATTTTCGGAAAAATCAAATCACGCCAGCGCTGGATTTTCAGCCGGACCGCCTGTATTTCGGAAATGCCTTCTGCCCGCATCTGTTTCCGTCAGAGCGTATCCTGCAAAAACTGATTGAAAAAGCCTGCCGGGAGCATTTTGTTGTGACACTTGTCTTTCCCATCCTGCAAGAGAGAAAACGCCATGAGACAGAATACCTGCTGGAAATGCTGGATAACTGGTGCGGACAGCATCAGGAGAAACTGGAAATCGTCGTAAATGACTGGGGAACAGCAGCTTTGGCGGCAGAACGGAAAAATTTTATGGTCTGCCTTGGCATTCTGCTGAACAAGCGAAAAAAAGATCCCCGCATGAAGTATAAGCAGGGAAATGACGCGTTGTTTCGTAAAAACAGTCTGAATGCAGAGTTCTATCGAACGTATTTAAAAGAAAACTTTGGAATCGATCGGTACGAGTGGGAGAGCTTCGGCTTCCCACAGATATTTCCTTCAGGGGAAAACAGTCTGCATTTCCCGTTTTACCAGACCAATACCTCACAGCACTGTACGCTGTACGCGGAATGTGTCAATGGAAACCGGGGCGCACAGGAGCAGGTGACGGACTGCCCACGGTACTGTGAACGGCAGGCATTTCTTTATCCAAAGCATCTGCAGATGATGGGACGATACAATTCTCTTTTTGCGTTGGCCCCCGCGCTGTTCCAGAATCCGGCGGAAATGGGACGGGCATATGCAGCACATGGAGTGAAACGGTTTGTCCTGAATCTGCTGTAGAAATGTGCTGATGGGAACGAAAAAAGATGCTGCATTTCCGGAGAGGAAGCAGGGAGATCATAAGAGAAAACAGGAGAGGAAGACGAAAACATGAAAATTACAGCAGGAATTGGATCCGTGGACGATTATGTCCGCTATGTGAAAGCCGGTGCGGACGAGCTTTTCTGCGGTTACGTTCCGTTTTCCTGGGCGGAGAAATACGGCACGGTCATGGCGCTGAACCGGAGAGAAGTGCTGAGTTATAATGTACAGATCGGGTCGTACAGTGAGCTGGAAATCTTATCGGAGATGGTTCGCCGTTATCAAAAGCCGGTTCATCTGACCTTTAATTCTCTGTACTATCTCCCGGAACAGTACGCCGAAATCACAGGAATCATCCAGAAGTGCTGTCGGATCGGCTTCGAGAGCTATATCATTGCGGATCCCGCACTCCTTGTCTATCTGCGGGAACACGGCATCGACTGTGAGGTGCATCTAAGCGGCGATCTGGGAACCGTGAATACAGCGATGACCGACGTTTTTGCAAAGCTTACCCCGAAGCGCATCATCTTTCAGCGGAAAAATACGATTGCGGAAATGCAGGAAGTGATTCGCCATATCCGCACGGAACATAAGGCGCAGACCATTACAGAGTTTGAAGCGTTTGCCCTCAATGAAATGTGCCAGTTCAGCGGCGCGTTCTGCAATTCGCTGCACTGCGATGAGATGGGATACCTGTGCCGCGTGCCGTACTGGAAAAGACCGGTCGAGAAAAAAATACCGGAACTGTCCGTGAAAGGGACAGTCCCGGGAGAAATTATGGTGGAAGAAAGAGAGGATCTCTGCGATGAGAGCGGCTATCTCTGCGGAGAAAGCGGCTGCGGTCTCTGTACATTAAAGCAGTTATCCAATGCGGGAATCACACATTTAAAGCTCGTCGGACGCGGAAACTATGCCGACTTTATGGAACGCGACATCCGGAATCTGCGCTGGGCACTCGATATTTTTGATACGGCCAAAAGTGATGCAGAATATCGAAGGAAGATGAAAACCGAACTCTTTCCGAAGGGCTGCGGTCATCTCTGTTACTACCGTTGATGCTTCTTTTCTGGGAAATGCCGCACTCTTCATACAGCTCCTGCCGCGTCTTCTGGATCACGATTTCTTTTTTTCTTCTCAATGTCCATCAGCGCCGCCTGCTTTAAGATATAGTCGAGCAGCAGAAAGATCGAAAAAGCCGCGCGCCGCGGTTATAGGAAGAATCGTCACCTCGCCCACAAAGTCGATCGGCTTGTTTTTCTCAATCATATAGATATCGCCATTCTGAAATTCATTGATCACGCGGTGCTCGCCCTTTGTGATGATGCCGAATTTCTCGAGTTTATAATGCAATACATTCCTTTCTGCTTCTTCCTGTACTTCTTGTCGCGCACGGAATTGGCGTTTTTGCGGGAAGCAAAAATGCAACAAAAATCAACCAGACCCTGCTGAAACACATCGTGGCCGTAGCTTCGATTGCGATTGCGTGCATCAAGCTGTTTCTGTAGGTTCCGGCATGCCTGCGAAAATCGGCGTTTTGCACACAAACTTTGGTTAGAAGTGTATTCCAATTGTTCTTATTGACTAAATATTCCCTTTGGGAATACAATGTAGAAAAGACAAAAAGGAGGGATACCACATGCAGGCACTTTCAAAGAAAAAAACTGGTGATATCTGTACCATCAAATGGATGTTTGGAATCCCTGAGATTCTGGATTTCCTGCGGAGCCACAAAATCGAAGAGGGCAGCACCATACAGGTCATCCAGAAAATGGACGGCGGATTAATCCTCGGCATGGACGGAAAGCGAATCGCACTGTGCGACGAAGCAGCAGACCGGATTCAGGTGTGAAATCGGATCTGCCCGGCAAATAGAAAACGAGCGGAACCTTGAAAAAAGGATCCGCTCGTTTTCTGTTTACAGAAATCGTCCGATGAGAACTTCCGCGCCGCCGATAACGGCAGCGAGAGGAATACTTGATACAAGACAAAGGAAGAACCAGCATGTTGAAAAAAATGTCGATGCAGCATAAAGCGTCACCAGCGGTGCAGAAATACTTCGCAGATTTTTTGCGCAGAACCGTTGCGGAGCAGACATCAGTTAGGGTAAAATAGAGCAGATCTTAAGAAAAAAGGAAGTTAGAAATTTATGACATTACTAGAAATGATACAAAAAGAAAACGCTGCTGCATTCACACATGGCGGAAAATTTCATGCGGATGATGTGTTTTCTGCCGCACTGCTTCTGCATTTCAACCCGAAGCTTACGATTCAGCGCGGAAACCGTGTGCCGGAGGAGTTTGCCGGGATTGTTTTTGACATTGGAAGAGGGGAGTATGATCATCACCAGAAAGACAGCCGCATCCGGGAGAACGGAGCGCCGTACGCGGCGTTCGGCCTTTTGTGGGAGGAGCTTGGTACAGAAATTTTAAGCCCCAAGATGGCAGAATGCTTTGATGAGAAATTTGTGCAGCCGCTCGACAACAATGATAATACGGGTGAAAAGAACGAGCTTGCCGGCCTGATCGGTATGTTCAATCCTGTGTGGGATGACAACCGCGGAAGTGATGCTGCTTTCTTTGAAGCGGTAACGATTGCCGGCCGGATTTTGGAGCATAAATGGGAACGTTTCCGCGCGGATGAGCGGATGGAGCAGCAGTTTGCGGAACTCCTCAGCGCACATCGGGAGCGGATCGCCGCAGAGGAAAAGACGGAAACGATGGATGAAAAGATTCTGGTTCTTTCCGAGTTTTTCCCATGCCAGAAGCAGCTCTCCGCGACGGAAATCGCTTTTCTGGTCTTTCCGTCCAACCGCGGCGGCTACTGTGTTCAGCCGGTGAGAAAAGAAAACTCGTTTAATTATAAGTATGAATTTCCGGAAAACTGGCTTGGACTGGAAAATGAAGCTCTGCAGGAAGTGACAGGTCTTGCGGGTGCATCCTTCTGTCACAAAGGGGGATTCCTTCTCACTACAGAGACACTTGCCGATGCCGTCTCTGCCTGCCGTATCAGCCTTATGGGATCGCCGAAAGCGCCGGTTGTGCTCTGCGTCGGCACGGATACAGAGGACGAGCTGATCCATCAGATGCCGGGCATGGAGAACGCCGAGATAGTTCATAAACCGATGCCTGCCAGACCGGAACTGAAGATCGAGGGCAGTTATGCGGAATCAGTGCTTGAAAAGACGGAATGGAAGACACTGCTGCGTGAATACATTTCCGATCTTTTGAAAGAAAAACCAGAAGCAGTGTACATCGGCGGCGATCTCTTTGCGGCTTATCCGGTCATGCATCAGCTTCGGAAGAAACATATTCCGGTTCTGACCGCATCGGAGCAGAACGGAAAGCGGATTCTGGTCCGCATTCCGTCCGGTTCCTGAAAAATTACAGATAATCTCTCTCAATTTCGCGCGTTAAACAGAAAAATTCCTCAATATGTAACTTGTTCCTTTGCATCTGCTGCTATCTGTGATACAATATAGAAAATACGTGAAATTTTGGAACAATGGAAAAAAATGATAGTATTTTTCGTTTAACTTCGAAAAAACAGGCCAGACTTCACAGGAACGATACAATTTTGTAATCCGAAATCCGAATGGCCTGGTTATAAGAAATCGACAAACAGCAGAGAGGAGAGGGCAATAAATATGATTTCAAAGAAAAAATTTGGCACAACAGTAACAGCGTTCGGTGTGGCAGCTGGAATGCTTCTCGGTTCGGCAGCACCGGCTCATGCGGAGGAGACGGCGAAAACGGTGCAGGAAACGCAGAAAGAACAGGCAGATGCACCGTCCACACAGAGTGAAACGGAGAATGAGAACGCAGAAAAAATGATTGCTCCGGCAGAAGAGACTGAGAAACCGGGGGAAGAAACAGCAGCATCGTCAGATGAGACTGCAGCTTCCACGGAAGATCCGGAAACACCAGATCCTGCTGAGGATCCAACTCCTAGCGAGACACCGGAAGATCCGGCTCCGAGTGAGACGCCGGAGCCAACGCCAAGTGAAACACCGACACCAACTCCGAGCGAAACGCCGGAACCGTCTGTGACCCCGGAGCCAAGCGAAACACCGACGCCAACCCCGTCCGAGACACCGGCGCCGACAGAAACTCCGGTTCCAACTGAGACACCAACACCAACGCCGACCGAAACGCCAAAGAGCGATGAAACACAGGCGGATGACTGGATTCAGACGATTGATTATGGAAAATATATCAGCGCCATGAAAAAAGATCTCCGTGCAGGCTTTGCGCAGATCGATAAAACATACGCCTACGCCAAGGTCGACACGAAGTTAAATGTCCGTGAGAGCGGTTCCACCAGTTCACGGATCGTCGGAACCCTTCCGGCAAAAGCACTCTGCTTTGTGATTGCTGATGCAGATCAGGAGTGGGTTTACATCGAGTCCGGTGATGTCCGCGGTTTTGTCCGTACGGATTATCTGCAGCAGGGAAAGGAAGCCCTGGAATATGTGACCAGCACTGGAGAAGACCAGATGAAACTTGCGGATCAGATCATCGATCCATCTGAAAATGAAGCATTCAACTATAAAAAAGAGACTGTATATGAAGTAAAAACTTCAACCGGAAACGGTATCATTACATTTGCAAAACAGTTTGTCGGCAGACCGTATGTCTGGGGCGGAAACTCTCTAACGGACGGCATTGACTGCTCCCACTTTGTATGGCAGATTCTGACCCGCTGCGGCGCATACGATGGTGAATATACAACATCCGATGGCTGGCGCAGTCTTGGAACCGAGGTTACAAGCCTCGATGAAGCGCGTACAGGCGATGTCATCTGCTATAACGGCCATGTCGCACTGTACGACGGCGAGGGAAAAATCGTGGAGGCACTGAACGAAAAAGCAGGCATCACCTGCAACCGCCCGGTAGACTGCGACACGATTCTGACGATCCGCCGCTTTGCAGCCGATGATGAAATCGGCGGAACAAACGCCGAAAAGATCTGGAATTACTTCCTGATGCACGGCTTCACAAAAGAAGGAGCCGCAGGAATCATGGGAAATATTGCAAACGAGGCATCTACAGACCTCAATCCGACACTGCTTGAGTACGGCTCCACCAGCCGCACGAGCCTCAGCGGAGAGCAGTACACCAATCTTGTCGATGCCGGAATCATCTCACGAGATGAAGTCATCCGCAGCGCCCGCTTCGGCCTTTACAGCGGCGGAAGATACGGCTACGGTCTCTGCGGATTCACGGATCCGACCATCAAAGAGTATCTGTGCCGCTATACCATCGACCTCGGAAAGAGTCTCGGAAGCCTGTCCGGACAGCTCGACAGTCTGCTCGCTTATCTGAACGATTACAATCCGAATCTTCTGGACCGCCTGAAAAACGCAGAAGATGTCGACACAGCAGCGACATCTTTTATGCGCGAATACGAAAAATGCGCAAATCAGGGTACGCAGCAGAAACTCCGCACAACAGCAGCAGAGCAGATCTACAATGTGATGGAATCGTACGATTCACCGGTGGATGTGGAATAAAAGAACAAAAAATAATCAATCGTAAAGAAAGTGCCTGTCAGGCTGAAAAACACTGACAGGCACTTTCTTTACGATTGATTATTTTTCTTGTGAATCCAGAATAATTTTCCTGCAGTCCAGAAGCGACGGACTCACATGATCACAGATCGGTGCGAGTTCTTCCGTATACGGTGTCAGATCCGGGATCATGCAGGAGACAGCGCCGGAGGCGCGGGCAGCTTTGAGACCGTTGATGCTGTCCTCGGCTACCATGCACTCTGCAATCGGAACCTGCAGAAGAGAAGCGGCCTTTAAGAAAATCTCCGGGTCCGGTTTGCTGTTTACAACCTCATCTCCACAGACCGAAGCATCGATATACTGGTCAATGCCGGACTGTTTCCAGTATCCTTCCGCAACGCGCCGTGTTGTGGAAGTGGCAACCGCAACTTTAATCGAATGTTCCTTCAGCCAGGAAAGAAACTCGTGAAGTCCCGGCTTTTCCGGTACACCATTTCGCTGAATATAATCATTCAGATACGCCGAGCGGATCGCGCGTCCCTCATCGTATGTCACCTCTCCGTGAAACCACTCCTCAAACAGCTTTCTGCTCCGTGGAAGCGCGCTGCCGCGCATCTGTGAGAGATGTTCCTCCGTGAGCGTAAAATTCAGCTCCCGGGCAGCTTTGAGCCAGCCCTCTTTCATTACAATCTCGGTATCAAACAGGATACCATCCATATCGAATAATACTGCCTTTATCATAAACATGACCTCCAAAGCACTTCTGTATTTTCAGTTGCTTAAATACTATGTTCAGTATACGAAAAATCCCGAAAAAAGACAAGTCCATGAGACAAACAGAAGACCACAAATTATACTTGACTTCAACCTGGCTTGAAGTGATATGCTGTCAAAAAACGACACATCAGGAGGAATGACAAAATGGAAAAGTCAACGGTTTATTTTACCGACTTTCGATGTCCGGTTGGAACGAGTCAGCTTGACAAGCTGAAAAAACTCTGTATCGCTGCCGGCATCAAAGATATTGATATGGAAGGGAAATTCGTCGCAATCAAAATGCATTTCGGCGAACTAGGAAACATGGCGTTTCTTCGCCCGAATTATGCGAAAGTGGTTGCCGATCTCTGCAAAGAGCAGGGCGGTCTTCCGTTTCTGACAGACTGCAATACGCTGTATCCAGGCAGCAGAAAGAATGCGCTGGAACATCTTGACTGCGCAAATCTGAATGGATTTAATACCATCACGACCGGTTGTCAGATTATCATCGGAGACGGTCTGCGCGGAACCGATGAAGTAGAAGTTCCGGTTGTCAACGGAGAATATTGCAAAACAGCATTGATTGGCCATGCGATCATGGACGCAGATATCTTTATCAGCTTGAGCCATTTCAAAGGCCATGAGGCAACGGGCTTTGGCGGTGCACTGAAAAATATCGGTATGGGATGCGGAAGCCGCGCCGGAAAGATGCAGCAGCATGCCAGTGGAAAACCGGCGATCAATACGGATGTCTGTCGTGGCTGCCACCGCTGTGCAAAAGAATGCGGAAGCGATGCAATTTCCTATGTGGATAAAAAAGCAGTCATTGACTATGACAAATGCAAAGGATGCGGCCGCTGCATCGGTGCCTGCAGTTTTGATGCGGTTTACAATCCAAACAGCAGTGCAAACGAGCTTCTCGACCGGAAAATGGCTGAGTATGCACAGGCTGTCTGTCATGGACGTCCGTGCTTCCATATTTCTCTGGTACAGGATATCAGCCCGAACTGTGACTGCCATGGTGAGAACGATGCACCGATCCTGCCGGATATCGGAATGTTTGCAAGTTTCGACCCGGTTGCCCTTGACCAGGCGTGTGCCGATGCCTGCCTGAAGGCAACTCCGATCGAAAACAGTCAGCTTGGCGAGCACCTTACAGAGCCGGGATGGCATTGCCACCACGATCATTTCAAAGATTCCAACCCGAATATTGAATGGGAGGCAACCCTTGATCAGGCGGAAAAGATCGGCCTTGGTACGAGACAGTATGAACTGAAACGAATCAAATAGTTTCTCAAACAGAAAAAGCGCTGCGTCACACTCCTGTGCGGCGAAACAGCAGCGAAACACAATGAGAAAGCTCCAGCTTCAAAGAGAAACTGGAGCTTTTTACGATCAGGTTTTTGCATTGCTTTTTGAGTCTGCTATTGTTTTATCCGTCTTATATCATCTTCAAAAACGCCTTATGAATCCGCACATCCGGGTCGAGTTCCGGGTGGAAGGAGAAGGCCATCTGGTTTTTGTATTTTACACCGACGATCCGCTCTTCCACAACCGCGAGTACTTCCACGCCGTCCCCCACAGATGCGATATACGGCGCACGGATAAACGTCATCGGCACTGTTCCAATGACCGCAACCGGTGCTTCTGTGTGGAAGCTGCCTAACTGGCGGCCGTAGGCATTCCGCCTGATGCACATCGGAATCGTGCCGAAATACTGCTCCGGCTGTCCCTTGATCTGTCCGTCGATCGTTTCGGCCAGAAGAATCGCACCGGCACAGGTCGCGAGAACCGGCATACCGTTTTCAATCTGGCTTTTAATGGTATCGAACATGCCAAGCTCTTTTAAGAGCTTTCCCTGAACGGTACTCTCACCGCCCGGCAGTACAAGTGCATCGTAAGGCTCGGAAAGATTGCGGGCCTGACGCAGTTCGATGCATTCGGCGCCAAGCTGCTCTAATACTTTTTCATGTTCTGTAAACGCACCCTGCAGTGCAAGCACTCCAATTTTCATTATTTTCCTCTTTCTGCCATCAGTAAAGCGATTTCCTGCTCGTTGATGCCGACCATAGCCTCGCCGAGATCAGCGGAGAGTTCTGCGATCAGTTTCGCATCGGTGTAGTTGGTAACGGCTTTTACGATGGAAGCCGCACGTTTTGCCGGGTTGCCGGATTTGAAAATACCGGAACCAACAAAAACACCCTCTGCTCCGAGCTGCATCATCAGTGCTGTATCGGCAGGAGTTGCCACACCGCCGGCTGCAAAGTTGACAACCGGGAGACGGCCGTTGTCATGAACATACTGAACAAGGTCGTACGGAACCTGCAGGACCTTGGCTGCCTCAAACAGCTCATCCTCACGCATCGAGGTCAGTTTCTGGATTTCGCTGTTCATTTTTCTCATATGGCGGACGGCCTGTACGATATCGCCGGTTCCCGGTTCACCTTTGGTACGGATCATGGATGCGCCCTCATTGATCCGGCGGAGTGCCTCACCGAGATCCTTTGCACCGCAGACAAACGGTACTTTGAAGCTTCGTTTGTTGATATGGTAAACATCATCTGCCGGAGAGAGAACCTCACTCTCATCAATGTAGTCGATTTCGATGGCTTCGAGTACCTGCGCCTCTACAAAGTGCCCAATACGGCATTTTGCCATAACCGGGATAGAAACGGCTTCTTGAATGCCACGGATCATCTTCGGATCACTCATACGGGAAACGCCGCCGGCTGCACGGATGTCTGCAGGAATCCGCTCCAGTGCCATAACGGCACAGGCACCAGCTTCCTCTGCAATATGTGCCTGCTCCGGAGTGGTAACATCCATGATGACGCCGCCCTTTAACATCTGAGCCAGTTCTTTGTTCAGCTTGTATCTCTCGTTTACTGCTGTCATAATAATCTCCTCCGTGTCTGATAAATTACAGGTGATAAATTTTGGTTCCTGTTTTAGCTTTACTTTTGCTCTGCCACACAGTATACTGGTAAAGTGACTATAAAAAAATTGCCAAAACAAATATATTCAGTAAGGTCAGATGAGAGGAGAACGGTCGGATGCTGACGTATAATTTTGCGAATATAGGGTCAGATTCCCTGTATGAATATTTATATAAATGTATCAAAAATGACATATTGCTGGGAAATATCCGCCCTGGAGAGAAGCTGCCGTCGAAACGGACGTTCGCGAAAAATCTGGGTATCAGCGTCATTACCGTCGAGAATGCCTATGCGCAGCTTGTTGCGGAAGGCTATCTGTATTCCATGCCAAAGCGCGGATTTTATGCAGCTGATCTGGAAATTGAGGATTCCATGCGGGATGCGGTGCCAAAAGAGATCCTGCAGGTGGCAAACGGGGAGACTTCCTATTTTGCGGATTTTTCCAGTAACCAGACGGACAGCGAGATTTTTCCGTTTACAATCTGGACGCGGACGGTGCGTGCTGTCCTGAATGACAACCGGATCCAGCTCATGATCAATTCTCCGTGCGCCGGGATTTTAAAGCTGCGCAGTGCGATTGTAAAATATCTGCGCGAGTTTCGTGGAATGCAGGTGCTGCCGGAGCAGATTATTGTCGGCGCAGGAACGGAGTATCTGCATAACCTTCTGATTCAGCTTCTCGGAAACGATCTTGTTTATGGAGTAGAGGATCCCGGATATCACAAAATTGCGCGGATTTATGAGAGTATGAAGGTACGGTACGAGCCAGTGCCGCTCGATCAGGACGGTGTTTCGGTGCAGGAGCTGGAAAAAAGATCGGTTGATATTATTCATACATCCCCGTCCCATCACTTTCCAACCGGGACAGTCATGCCGGTCAGCCGCCGTTATGAACTGCTCGGCTGGGCGGCAAAATCAGATCATCACTATATCATTGAGGACGATTATGACAGTGAGCTGCGTCTCGGCGGAAAGCCGTTTCCGACACTGCAGAGTATCGACGTTTCGGACAAAGTTATCTATATGAATACCTTTACGAAAACACTTGCCTCCACGGTACGGATCAGCTACATGGTGCTTCCGCAGACACTGGCAGAGAAATTTTACCGCGAGCTGTCGTTTTATTCCTGCACCGTCTCCAACTTTGAGCAGTACACACTGGCAGAGTTTATTGAGAATGGCAGTTTCGAAAAACATATCAACCGGCTGCGAAACTATTATCAGAACAAACGAGATCTGATTTTACAGGCACTCGAAAAGAAGCCGCTCGGTGATTACGTGACCATCGAGGAGGAAGAAGCCGGCGTTCATTTTCTGATGCATCTTCGCACGGATTTGAAAGAAGAGTCGATTGTCACGCAGGCGAAATCCCGTGGTGTGAAATTAAAGCCGCTCTCCGGCTATTACGCAGACACAGCGGAGGCGGCAAAGCAGGAAAATACGTATGTCATGAATTATTCCTCCATTGATCCGGCAGCAATGGAGCGGGCAGCGGGAGTGCTGCTTCATATTCTGCAGATACCTGGCAGATGATCTGCGAAGCGAAAAGAATCGGAAGGATTGAGTGGCTGGATGCAGAGAATGATAGACACTGTTTCCAAAATGGACATGTCTGCGCATCCCCAAGTTACTGAACTGATAGAATGGAGAAAAGCATATGACGAATCGTGAAATGATGGAGATTGCCATGAGGCAGTCTGCGGAAGATATGGGGTGCCGTGTGGAAGATCTCAAGGCGGACAAAAATGTTGTTGTTCCCATAAATTTAGGAAAGAAGGCCCGCAAATATTTGAAAGAGCCTATTACCTGCAATCTGGTTTCCTATGGAAATAATATCATGGCGGCTTCCATACCGGAGACGATGGATCTGGTATCTGCGTATGTAGACAAATTCGAATTTTACCACTGTTTTGAGACACCAAACATGCATTGGCTGAATGAACGTTTAGTTGAAAAAGGGCACAAAATATGTTTCATGGCAGAATACTATCTGCCGGACATCAGCCGGATACCGACTCTTTCCTGCGCCTATGTGACACGAGTATTGACACAGGAAGATTTTGCGGATTTGTATCGACCGGAATGGGGCAATGCGCTTTGCGAAGATCGGAAGAATCTGGATGTACTTGGCGTCGGCGCATATGACGGAAGCACGCTGGTGGGACTTGCCGCCTGTTCTGCCGATTGCGACGATATGTGGCAGATTGGTGTGGATGTCTTGCCGGAATACAGACGACAGGGGATTGCCTCTGCACTGACAAGCAGACTTACAAAAGAGATCATAAACAGGGGAAAAGTACCTTTTTACTGTACCGCCTGGTCTAATGTCAGATCTGTAAGAAACGCTGTCAAAAGCGGTTTTATACCGGCATGGGTAGAAATGACTGCAAAACCGGCAAATATTGTTGATGAGATGAACTTATAGAGGGATCTTCCTTGTCGATTCCCGCTGAATCAGCTGTGCATGCAACAAATACGTACTGATTGGGATGTGATTGAGAAGACTTGACAATGCAAAAAATCCACTTTTTCCGAGCTCCAGCCGATCTTGTCTGATGGTTGTAAGGGGCGGTGACGTACAAGCGGCAATCGGCAGGTCATCAAATCCGATAATGCTGATATCATCAGGAACCTGGAATCCCAGCTGCTGACATTGCGTGAGCGTTGCACTTGCAAGGGTATCCTGGTTGCAAATAATAGCAGTAATTCCGTTTTCCAGGAAACGGGGAAGATGCTTTTCCATACATTCTGACAGATAATAAGAACAGCCGATCGCAGCAGGAGAAGTCTTCAGTCCATGCTGGTGCATGGAACGGAGAAAGGCAGCATGGCGTGCCTGGAGAACCCGGGCACCGAGGGAGCTGCTCAGATAAGCGATCTTCCGGTGTCCAAGTCCGGCAAGATAAGAGACGGCAAGCTCCATTCCCTCCTCATTATCAATACCTACATAAGCGGTGGAAGGATTCCCTACTATATAGTTGTCGAAAAGAACAGCCGGTGTGCGGCTGATTTTAAAGTCCTGAATCCAGGGATCGCTCAGGGAAAAGCCGACCACAAAAGCTCCTATATAATCATGCTTCAGCATGAAAACATCATAATGCTGGCTTCTTTGGGTCTTAATATCAACAGGCACAATTTCAACATCAAATCCGGCCGGTTCTGCCATCTGACGAAAACCCACCAGGATATCATAGGCAAAATGATGCGGTTCCTGATACCGCATATTCTCTTTTTCTATTATAATACAGACTTTTTTTGTCGGTTTCTTATAACGCCGCAGCTTCGTATAACCCAGAGCTACGGCAGTTTCCAAAACCTGTTTCCGTAAAGCTTCGCTGATATCAGGCGCGTCATTGAGCGCTTTGGATACCGTGCTCTTGGAAACTCCCATTTTATCAGCAATATCCTGAATGGTAGTCATAATCGGCAATCCTTTCACAAAACAAAAAATGTAAACTCCCAGCTATCATAGGTGTTAAAAGACCTTTTGATCCCGGTATCATTATATAAAATCATAAGATAAAAAGCAATCAATACCTTGAAAAAGAAATGTTTCGTTAAGTTTCGAAGAAAGCATCCTGCACAAAAATCATCCTGAAAATTATCTGAATTTTACGAAAGCGCAGGGAAAAATGGAAATTGATTGACGAAGAAATAAAAAAGGCTTATAGTAAAGCTACGAAACAATACGAAACAAAAAAGTGATCGTGTTTCTTACAAGGATGCAAAAAACAGCTTTAGAGCTATGCGGGAGGAAAATGAGATGGAATTTAGTGGTGTATACCATAAAACTTCAGAACAGATGAGTTATGCCCTGGATGAGGACAGACTGATTGTCAATATCAAGACAGGATATGATGTAAAACAGGTTTTTATCCATTACGGAGATCCTTATGAAGCCGGAATTTTGGGCGGAAAAGAAAAGTGGATCGGAAAAAGAGAGGAAATGATATATAAAAAACGTCTGCCTTATCAGATCTGGTGGACAACAACGCTTCTTCCGGAATACAAAAGATGCAAATATTACTTTGAACTGCGGACGGAAAAGGAAGTCTGGTATTATTTTGAGGATGGTTTCCTGACAGAAGAACAGCTCCGGATGGATGGCCGTATGCAGCAGTGCTTTATTGTGCCCTGGATGAACCCGGCAGATATCAATCGCACACCGGCATGGGTAAACGAAACGATCTGGTATCAGATTTTCCCGGATCGGTTCTGCAACGGGACACCGGAAAAAAACGGAGATGATATCACACCCTGGAGAAATCACGGAACCGTAACAAACGAAGAAAAATTCGGAGGAAATCTGGAAGGGATCCGTCAGAGATTATCGTATCTGCAGGAACTTGGGATTACCGGTATTTATCTGAATCCGATCATGAAAGCAGAGTCCAACCACAAATATGACACGACCGATTATACAAAAATAGATCCGTTTTTTGGCGATGCGGATACAATGAAAGCGCTTTGCAAAGAAGCACATGAAAAAGGAATCCGCATTATGGTAGATGCAGTGTTTAATCATAGTGGAAGAAAATTTGAGCCGTGGATAGATATCCTGGAGCATGGAAAAGAGTCTCGTTATGCGGACTGGTTTATGGTAGAGGACTGGGAACAGGTTCAAAAAAGGGGAGACACCAGAGACCGACGGTTCTATTCCTTTGCATTTACAGACGGGATGCCAAAGCTGAATACAAACAACGAAGAGGTGATACAGTATTTCTGTAAAATCTGTGAGGACTGGGTACGGGAGTTTGATATCGACGGAATTCGTTTCGATGTAGGAAACGAAGTGTCGCACAGGTTCTTAAAGCGGATAAGGGAGCATTTAAAAACGATAAAGCCGGATATTTATCTTCTGGGGGAAATCTGGCATGATGCAAGCCAGTGGCTGCAGGGAGATGAATATGATTCTGTCATGAACTACCCGCTGCTGAGTGGAATCCATGATTTCTTTCTTGATAAAACAATGAAAAAAGAAGAATTTGAATATATGGTAAACCGTTGCTATACCATGTATATGCAGCAGAATAACGATGTACTTTTTAATCTCCTGGATTCCCACGATACCGAGAGGCTGATGAACCGTTTTCACGATCTGGACAAGTTCTACCAGCAGCTTGCAATCCTTTTTACGCTTCCGGGAAGCCCCTGTATTTATTATGGAACGGAGATCGCAATGGAAGGTGCTCATGATCCGGACTGCAGAAGATGTATGCCTTGGAGTGAAATTGAAAGCGAAGAGAATCAGAAAAAAATTGCAACGATGCGGAAACTGATCATGCTTCGAAGAAATGAAAAAGTGTGCAGAAGCCTGCATTTCCATTTCCCGAATGTCTATGAGAATGATCGGTGTGTAGAATATATTAAATTAGATGAAGAGGGAAATAGAATCGAAGTTCTGCTCAATGCATCGGATGAGGAAATAAAAGTAAAAGGAGACGGGGAAGTACTTTTCGCCCGGGAATTTGACGGAGAGATACTTGGTGTAAATGGAACGTTAATTCGCAGGATGTAAGGGTTTCACCTGTTAGAAATATGTGCAGACAGGCACAAAAAAAGCATGTTTTCTGGAAAAGCCACCGGAAAACATGCTTTTTTGATCTCTTGACTCGCCAAAAACATAAGTAAGGAGCCATTTTTCGAAGGAAAATGAGCGGATTACGAATGTTTTTGAAGATTGCGTGAGTGCAAAGCACATAGCAATCTGGTATCACAGTGATCAGACGTTTAAAATACCGAACGACTGCAGCAGCAGTGCGGCAAGGAGCACGGGTGCAATAAACTTCACCATGACGATATACAGTCTCTTTCGACCGAACTTATATCCTCCCAGCGTCACCTCATCGATGATGACCTGTGGCTTTACAACCCATCCGATCAGAATACAGGAGAGAAGTGCGACAAGCGGCATCAGAAGGTTATTGCTGATAAAATCCATGACATCCAGGATCTGAGCCGTTGCGCCATTTGGAAGCTTCAGTTCAAAATAAAGCGCATTGTAGCCGAGGCATACGATGATACCGACGAGACACGCATAAACCGTTACAATCACAGTACTCTTCTTTCTGCTGATGTGAAATTTGTCGATCATACAGGAAACAATGGATTCCATGACCGATACGGAAGATGTAATGGCTGCAAAGGAGACCATAAGAAAGAAAATGGTTCCGATTACGCCGCCTGCTGCTCCCATGGACTGAAAGACCTTCGGCAGGGAGACAAACATCAGACCAGGGCCGGCAGACATACCCTCTGTCCCCATAAAGGTAAATACGGCAGGAACGATCATCAAACCGGCGAGCAGCGCAACAATGGTGTCGAAAATTTCGATCTGGTTGATCGATTTCATCAGGTTTGTTTCTTTTTTTACGTAGGAACCATAGGCAACCATAATACCCATCGCTACACTGATCGAAAAGAAAAGCTGTCCGAGTGCGTCGACAAAGACGGTGAAAAATTTCTGCGGCGTCATTCCTTTAAAATTTGGAACGAGATAAATTTTCATACCCTGCAGTCCCGTACGGACGACACCGTCTGCATCGGTATGGGTCAGGGTCAGAGAAAAAACAGAAATTCCGATGATTAAAATCAGAAGGATCGGCATCAGAATTTTGCTGTAGTTTTCAATTCCCTTATTGACACCACGATATACAACGAATGCGGTAAGAAAAAGATAGATTCCCAACCACACAATCGGCTGCCATGTACCGGTAATATAGCCGGTAAAGTAACCATCCTCGGCAGCAGCAGTGCCATGTCCGGTGAGAAACACAGACAGGTATTTTAATACCCAGCCGCCAATGGAGCAGTAGTAAGGCAGGATGACAACCGGCACGATACTGGCGAGAAGGCCAAGACCGTTCCAGCCCGGGTGAATTTTACCGTAAGCGACAAGCGGACTTTGTCCGGTTTTTCTTCCGATGGCAATATCAGTTGTCAGCAGGGTAAATCCAAAGGTCAGAGCCAGTACGATATAAACTAAAATAAAGGTTCCGCCTCCGTCTTTTGCGGCAAGATAAGGGAAACGCCAGATATTTCCCAGTCCAACTGCGCTTCCTGCGGCAGCAAGCACGAAGCCGATCGATCCGGTAAAGCTGCCGCGCGTATGTTTCTTTTCCATATAAGATACATCTCCTTATTGATAGACTGACTGTTTTTAACAGCCGAATACTTCTATTATAAAGTCCGGACGATACTTCGTCAACCAGAAGATCTAGCGATTGACAATTTTAATTAGTTGTACTATCATCTAATTAGTTGTATATGCATCTATTTGAAACAGCTCGAGAATGGACAGGAGGAACAGAAAAATGGATCCAACAGAACGGAAAATAACAAAAATAGCGCGGGAAGCCGGGAAATTTACGGTTCAGGCAATGAAAGAAGAGGGCATCGGCACAGCAGAATTTGACTTTATCCATCTGGTGCGCCATCATCCGGGCATCACGCAGACGGAAGTGCGCGAACAGTTAAAGATTGATAAAGGAGCCGCTGCAAGACGCGCTGCAAGCCTTGAGGCAAAGGGATATCTGATCCGGAAACCGAATCCGTGGGACGGCAGAAGCCAGCTTCTGTATGCTACGGAAAAAGCAGAAACTTTGAAAAATTCCAAAGCAGAAATTGAAACGGTTTTTTATGAATGGCTGCTTTTGGAGCTTCCGGAAAAGGAGGCAGAAAGCTTCTGCGAAACACTGGATAAGCTGTACTGGAAATCGAAGAGAGAACGGCAGAATCATTTTGCGGAACTTTCAAAAATTTTAAGTGAAAAAGCAGATAAAACAATAAAAGCAACAGCAGAAGGAGGCAGCAGCGATGAAGGATGAAACCTTTCGCCCGAACCGGGTGCTCTCTTACTTTCAGGAAGAATGGAAAATTCTCTTTTTTGTTACGGTTTCCGGTCTCATCTATAATCTGGGACTTCTTGCAGGCCCCTGGTTTGAGGGAAAAATGACAGGAAAGCTGGTTGATCTCCTGGGTGGCACAGGAACCTTCCACCAGATGCTGATGCTGGTCACGGCCTATGTCGTGAGTATTGGCATTGTGCAGGTTTCCCGCTATTTCAAACGGTTCTATGTCAGAAGATTTGCCAACAACGTCAACCGGCATATGAAGCAGATTCTTTACGGAACGCTGGTTCGCAAAAGCCGCTTGGAGCTGGAAGCGGAAGGTACCGGAAATGTACTGACGAAGGCCATTCTCGACGTAGACGATTGCGTAGAAGGAATGCGGAAATTTACAACGGAAATCTTTGATACCGGTGTTGCTCTTCTCGCCTATGCGTGCATGCTGCTCTGGTACGACTGGAAGCTGGCCCTTCTCTGTATGATTTTCCCGCCGGTTTCCTACGTGATTGCGGAAAAGATGAAGGTCATTGTACAGAAAACAGGTGCCGCCTATAAGGTGCAGTCGGGTGCATTAAGTGCCGCAACCCTGGACCGTGCGGCAAACGCGATCACCTATCGTGTCTTTGGCTGCGAGGAAGACCGAAAAGCTGCATATGAGAAAAACCTTTCCGCTTACGAGAATGCTGCTGTCCGTGCCAATATCTGGAACACGGCAATGCCGCCGATTTACCGGATCATCTCGATGGCGAGCATTCTGTTTATCCTGTACTTCGGAGGCAGAAATGTTCTTCATGAGGGCTGGACACCGTGGACTATCGCCGTATTTACGACGTTCCTGTCCTGCTACACAAAGCTTGCTACTAAATCATCGAGTGCGGCAAAGCTGTTCAACGCGGTACATAAAGCACAGGTTTCCTGGAAACGAATCAAGCCGCTCTTGCAGAATTCCGAAGCAGAACCAGAGCTTCCGGCCGCAGCGCCTGCAAAGCTTTCGGTCGGTCATCTGCATTTTGCCTATCCGAACGGAAAAGAGATCATCCATGATCTGTCGTTTGAAGCAGCTCCGGGCCAGATCATTGGTGTGACGGGACCGGTTGCATGCGGAAAATCAACGCTTGGAAAGACCTTCCTCTGCGAATCACCGTATGAGGGAAGCATCACTTTCGGCGGAAAAGAGCTTGGAAAAATGGAAAAAACAGACCGGAACCGCATCATCGGTTATCTCGGCCACGATCCGGAGCTGCTTCATGGAAGTGTGGAAGACAATATCCGCCTCGGCGGAAAACAGGGCGCGGAGGAAATGATTCGGACTGTCTGCTTCGAAGAAGAGACAAAAGCAATGGAGGACGGCATTCATACCCTGGTCGGAACAAGCGGTGTCCGTCTCTCAGGCGGCCAGGCGCAGCGCCTTGCCCTTGCGAGAACGTTGTATCACAAACGGCCGGTTCTGGTTCTCGATGATCCATTCTCGGCACTCGATAAAAAGACGGAAGCACAGATTTTTGCAAACGTAAAAGAGCTGGCACGGGATTCCATTGTCATTCTGATTTCTCATCGTCTCTATCTGTTCGATCAGATGGATCAGGTGATCTGGATGGATGAGGGACATACGAAAGTCGGCACACATGAGGAGCTCCTCGCAGAGGTTCCGTCCTACGCAGAACTCTGCCGTGATCAGACGAAGGGAGGCAGTAACGATGAAAAATAAAGAATCTGTATTGCAGGTCATCAAAGAGACGGTCCGAAAACACGGTGTTTTGTCCGCCGGACTTTTTGCAACCGTCTGCGGTGCCGTTATTTTCGCACTGCTCCCGCCGCTTATTCTGGCACAGCTGATTGACCGGCTCACCAAGAATCACACCCTCTGGACGGGCGGAATTCTGCTGTATTTCGGACTGCTCGCCCTGACTGGTTTTCTCGAATCCGCAAGGGAGAGTCTTCTGACGGTATTCGGCCAGAGAATTACGCATGCACTCCGGAGCAGTCTGATGGAAAAGTTCGGACGCCTTTCTGCCAATGAACTGAACCGCCAGGAGCCGGGTGCCCTGGTATCGAGATTCGTCGGTGATGTCGATACCGTGGAAAATCTGTTCACCTCCGGTATCATCAGTATGTTTGCCGATGCGTGCAAGATTTTAAGTATTCTTGTTGCCATCTGGGTGACGAACCGCGGACTTACGATTGTTCTGATTGTTCTGCTGCCGGTCCTGTTCCTCTTTACCCGTTACGTACAGAAAAACATGCTGGCATCCCAGATTGCCAACCGCCGCGCGGTCAGCCGTGCTTCCGGCCACGTTCCGGAGACGCTGCACAACATTCGGACCATCCACTGCCTGCAGAAAGAGACGTATATGGAGCAGCAGTATGCGCGCTATATCGATGACAGCTACAGTGCGATGGAGAAGACCAACTTTTACGATGCCGTCTATTCTCCGGTTATTCTGATTTTAAATGCCATTGTGGTTGCTGTTGTCATGCTGCTTTCCGCATCCGGCAATCCGACCGTGTTAAAACTGTTCGGTATGTCCGCCGGAACCGCCGTTGCAGTCATGAACTACATTTCCCAGATCTTTACTCCGGTCGAGAGCCTTGGTATGGAAATCCAGACGATTCAGTCCGCCCTTGCCGGTATCGCAAGAATCAATGAGTTCTACGGTCTGGAGGAGAAAAAAGCGCCTGCTGCCATCGCGGAACGTGCGGAGCAGGATATAGCCGCGGAGTTAAAAGACGTTACGTTCGGATACGATGAAAACCAGGTCATTCTGAATCATGTGAGTCTGCAGATCAAAAAAGGCGAGCAGGTAACGCTCTCCGGACGAACAGGTGCTGGAAAGAGTACCATTTTCAAACTGCTGCTCGGCTTATATGAGCCGCAGAAAGGAAAGGTTCTGATCCAGGGCGTTCCGTCCATTGATCTGACGGATGAAAAGAAACGAAATGTTTTCGGCTATGTGGAGCAGTCGTTCCATATGGTGCCGGGATCAGTAAAAGACCAGATTACGCTGTACGATACGAAGATTTCGGATGCAAATGTGAAAAAGGCTGCGGAGCTGACCGGACTTGCCGAGACGATCGAGGCGCTTCCGGACAAGTACGATACCTTATGCACACCGGACCTCTTCTCCCAGGGCCAGTGGCAGCTTCTCTCGATTGCCCGCGCGGCTGCGGCAGAGCCGGAAATCCTGCTCCTCGATGAGATTACGGCAAACCTCGACGCAGAAACCGAGAAAACGGTGTTGAATGCACTGCGGAGAGTATCCAAAGACCGTACCGTAATTTCCATTTCCCACCGAACTATGGCAGAAACGGGACGCGTGATTCCAATTTCATAATTTCTTTTCGTTCATTAAATTTTTGAAACAAAGTGTGCCGGATGCATTCTGACAAAAAAGATGCGCCGACACGCTTTCTTTGTCCCGCTAGGCAGAACAAAATAGAGCGGAGGAGCGAGTTTCAATTGACACAAAAAAGGGGAGCAAGTACAATAAAAGTAACGAAAAGAGAGGAGGCGGTATTCAGTTGAAAAAGAGAAAATGGAAATTCCGCATCGCAGGCGGCGCTGTCACGCTGCTGGGCATCTATCTGATGGCGGTCGGCTACGGAGAGACGATCACACTCACCATCGCCACGGTTGTCCTGATTTTCGGCATTGCCATCTGGTCCATGGCAACCCCGGAGAGCTACAATTCCATGACGGATATGATTGCCATGATCTCCATGGAGAAGCCGCGGAAAATCGAAGAGTTTTACGAGGCATACAAGAACGTCGATACGCCGTTCGGTTCCGCGTGGCTTGCAAAATTCTACACGATGCGGCAGAAAGCACTCGTTTTCGGACCGGACGCCAAGGGAGAATATCTCTACTTCTGGCTGACCAAAGACGGCCATGTCGGCTATTTGGGATATTCCTTCATCGAAGACTTTATCAAAAAGAAACTCACCACACCGGTGTATCCGATCCATGAGGATGTTGCGGAAAACCTCGCAGACCATCTAAGCTACCATTCCGATCTGATGATGTTCCAGAGTGAATTAAAAGCGAATCTGGAGCATTTTGTCAAGAACGGAACGGTACAGCCGTTTCAGAAAATTTCGGCGTCCCAGATTTACACCTTCACGGAGGATTACCGCCTGACTGGCCAGCATTTCGATCTGGAGGATACAGATGGAAACCTGGTTTACGAGATCGACAGCACCGTGCCGCTGAAAACATTTTATATCTACGATGCGATGCACACCGAAATCTTCCGTATGACGAAGGAACTGCTCCACGCACTGCCGACGTACCGCTTTTATCTGTACGGCGAGCCGTATGGTGTGTTGAAAAAGCAGTTTGCACTCGTACGGGATCAGTTCTCGATGGAACTGCCGGAGGGAAAACTGGAACTCCGGGAATATGCCGGCTCCATTGGCCACAATTACTCGGTAAAACTGAACGGAACCATGATCGGCACCATCGTCGACAATATGGATCTTACCGTCGGAAACATCATGTTCGACAATGCATTTCTAATTGTCTACGATGCAAAATATCTGCCGCAGCTGACAGCACTCGCTGTGATGGCGGCAAGAGAACTGGCACGCGACAAGGACGGCGGTTTTTCCAACAGGTCCTGACAAAAGAAAGAGAGGGGAATCTATGAGAAAAACGACAAAATTGTTTTTGGGTTTTACAACAGGACTTCTGCTTCTGTGCGGATGCTCGGCGGCAGAAGAAAAGTTAGGGTATGAAAACGCGGATGTGGCAAAAGAAGCCCTTGCATCGGCTTCGTCCGTTCGCATGCGCTGTGATCTGGATAACGTTGACGCTTCGGGAAACATTTATGCGGATGAAAAGGCTGCCGCGTATATGAAAAACAGCGGTCTCTTTGATCAGACCTGGACGATCTCTATTTCCGGCGAAGAATGGTTCCATATGAAAATTGTGACGGACGAAGAAGTCAATAAGATGACAAAATCCGCTACTACCTATGCATTCTATGATCCGGACAACAACCTGCTTGGCTATGCACAGGAGCGCGTGACGACACCGGATCAGATGCCGGAAGCGTATTACATTATTTTTCTCGATGCAGATCTGAACGAAAAACCATATTACGCATCAGAGGATGGACATACCATTTATACAGAGGGCGGAACGGTGATCGGTTCTGCGAAAAAAGAGATGGACTGGTCCGGTTCACAGTGCAATCTCTATGTGAACCTGGAGGATAACGGTACGCAGGTGATGGATTTCCAGGATAAATACGCCTTGCTCGATATGATGTACGATGAGGCAAATGAGTATTACAAAGATAACAAGTAAGGCGGAGGAAAAAGGCAGTTGAAAAAGAGAATATATACAGCCGCTGGTCTTTTTCTTGCCGCCGCTCTGGTGCTTGGCGGCTGCGGAAAAGAAAAAGTGCCGGAATCTGAGTTTGCAACTGCGGATGAGGCAAAAGAGGCGCTTACATCGGCAGAAACCATAGAAATCTACTTTGACCTGTATGGAAGTAAACGAAAGACGAAGATTGTGGCAGACGGAAAAGTGGCGGGCTATCTTCAGAAGAATACGGTCTATATCAACGAGGAGGAGTGGTTTTCGATTGACTATGTGGAGGATGAGCCCATCAATGACAGAGAAGGCTCCGGCACGACGTACGGCTATTACGACGCATCCGGTACGTGTCTTGGCTATGCGCAGGAGCAGTATGTTGATACCTCCTATGGAAAAGATACAAGACTGATTTTCCTTGATGTAGATGAAACGCCGCTCGATTACCAGAGTTCGAGAAGCGGCAGGATTCTGTATGATGAAAATGACGAGGAGATCGGCAGCGGAAAGATCGGGCGATCAGGGGTCAGTCTTCTTGACCAGTGGTACACGAATCTTTACTGTGCCGTCTTTAAGACCGAGACGGACGGCACGCGGCAGATTGATTTCATGGACCGGATGGCGATGCTGTGGCGTCTGGAGCGCGATTACCGCTCAATTGACGACAATCCTGTCAACACCGGCGTGCAGATTTATGAAACGGTTGCCGTTGTTTTTGTGCTGATCCTGTTGATTGGTTCGTCTTTCTCAAAATGGAGACAAAAAAAGAAAAATTAAAGGGAATGCTCGCTTCCTGGACGGCTGGTTTTGAGAAAAAACCACTGACAGGAAGGGGGCATTTTATACGCTTGTGAATCTTGCACAATTTCTGGTTTCATGCTAAAATTGTGCAGGTATGACGTTTGTTATACTTCTTATATTTATTCTTGAGAAAAGGTATGAAATACAAATGAACGATACAGAAACAAAAAACACAGCGGTAAAAGCGCCGGCACTGATGTCCACGCGGCCTGTGACAGCACAGGATGCGCTGGATCAGTGTGAGAAGCTTTCCCCGATGATGGTACATTATTGCCAGACGAAGACGGGCTTGACTGATCCGGCTAATACCATTTTGTTTTACCGCTTAGGTGATTTCTACGAAATGTTCTTCGAGGATGCCACCCTGGTATCCAAAGAACTTGAGCTTACGCTGACCGGAAAGGACTGCGGCATGGAGGATCGCGCTCCGATGTGCGGTATCCCGTATCACGCTGCAGAAGGGTATATCAACCGTCTTGTAGAGAACGGCCATAAGGTTGCGATCTGCGAGCAGATGGAGGACCCGAAACAGGCAAAGGGCATGGTAAAGCGCGAAGTCATCCGCGTTGTCACACCGGGTACGACGCTGATCCCGCAGGGACTTGATGAGACGAAGAACAACTACATCATGTCGATCGTCTGCATGGAGGGATGCTTCGGTATCTCTACAGCAGATATCTCGACCGGCCAGTGCCTCGTCACGGAAATGGACAAGCCGCGCCGCCTGGTGGATGAGATCACGAAGTTTATGCCGGCGGAAATCATCTGCAATCAGTCGTTCCTGCTCTGCGGGATTGATGTGGAGGATCTCCGGACCCGCCTTCATATCTGCGTGAATGCATTGGAAGACTGGTATTTCGATGATGACATCTGCCGCCGTACACTGCAGGAACAGTTCCATGCTGCTACGATGGAAGGCCTTGGCATCGCCGATTACAACTGCGGAACAATTGCAGCCGGTGCGCTGTTCCAATATCTGCATGAGACACAGAAATCGGATCTGTCTCACATGAATTCGATTACACCGTATGTGACAGACAAATATATGCTGATCGACAGCTCCAGCCGCCGGAATCTTGAACTTGTGGAAACGCTGCGTGAGAAGCAGAAACGCGGCTCCCTGCTCTGGGTTCTCGATAAAACCCGCACGGCGATGGGCGCACGTCTTCTGCGAAGCTACGTAGAGCAGCCATTGATCGACGAGGAGGAAATCAACGCACGGCTCGATGCAGTGGAAGCCCTGACCAGCCAGGCAATGATCCGCGAGGAAATCCGCGAATATCTCCGCCCGGTCTATGACCTGGAGCGTCTCGTCGGAAGAATCAGTTACCAGTCTGCTAACCCGCGTGACCTGATCGCCTTTAAATCATCGCTGCAGATGCTGCCTTACATCAAACAGCTTTTAAATTCGTTTGAGGGCGGCGCACTGGCGCAGGTTCAGGAGGATCTGGACCCGCTCGAGGATCTCTATCAGCTTGTCGATGCAGCTATCGTCGATGATCCGCCGTATCTGATGCGCGACGGCGGTATGATCAAAGACGGCTACAACGAGATGGTCGATAATTACCGCCATGCAAAGACAGAAGGAAAGCAGTGGCTGAGTGAACTTGAGGCGAGTGAGCGGGAGAAAACCGGTATCAAAAACATGAAGGTCAAGTACAACAAGGTATTTGGCTATTATCTGGAAGTTACGAACTCGTTTAAAGACCTTGTACCGGATTACTATACCAGAAAACAGACGCTGACGAACGCCGAGCGCTACATCACACCGCGTCTGAAGGAGTTGGAAGATACGATTCTTGGCGCAGAGGACAAGCTGTACGCGCTGGAATATGATCTTTTCTGTACGGTGCGCGATACGGTTGCCGGTGAGGCGGAGCGGATTCAGCGCACGGCGCAGGCTCTGGCACGGCTCGATGTGTATGCATCGCTTTCCTACGTTGCCGAGCACAACCACTATGTGCGTCCGAAGCTGAACAGCCGCGGAAAGATTGATATCAAGGACGGCCGTCACCCAGTGGTCGAGAAGATGATTCCAAACGATATGTTTATCGCAAACGATACCCTGCTTGACAACGGTGACCACCGCGTTTCCGTCATCACCGGACCGAACATGGCCGGTAAATCGACGTATATGCGCCAGACGGCCCTCATTGTGCTGATGGCACAGATCGGTTCGTTTGTTCCGGCTTCGAAGGCAAACATCGGTATTGTGGACCGGATCTTTACCCGTGTCGGCGCATCCGATGACCTGGCAAGCGGCCAGAGTACGTTTATGGTTGAGATGACGGAGGTGGCAAATATTCTTCGGAATGCAACCTCGAACAGTCTGCTGATTCTCGATGAAATCGGAAGAGGAACGAGTACGTTCGACGGTCTTTCGATCGCCTGGGCGGTGATTGAGCATGTGGCGAATCCGAAGCTGCTCGGCGCAAAGACACTGTTCGCTACGCATTACCATGAGCTGACTGAGCTTGAAGGAAAGCTTCCGGGCGTGCACAACTACTGTATTGCCGTTAAGGAAAAGGGCGACGATATCGTATTCCTGCGTAAAATTGTACAGGGCGGCGCAGATAAGAGCTACGGTATCCAGGTAGCGCGTCTTGCGGGAGTGCCGGAGTCAGTGCTCTCCCGGGCGCAGGAGCTGGTGGAGCAGCTGAGCGATGCCGATATCACTGCTGCGGTCAAGGATCTGACCATGCAGAAAAAAACGAAGGCAAAGCCGGTTCACTACGACGAGGTCGATATGGCACAGATGTCGCTGTTCGATACGGTGCAGGACGATGATATCATCAAAGAGCTCTCGGAGCTTGATATCTCGAATATGACACCGATGGATGCTTTAAATACCCTGTACCGTTTCCAGGGAAAGGTGAAAAACCGCTGGAAATAGGGGAATACTGGATCAGAACATAAGTTAGAATCAATCCGAAACAGAAAGGAACAACATGGCTACCATAGCAGTACTGGATCAGAATACGATCGATAAAATTGCGGCCGGTGAGGTCGTGGAACGGCCGGCTTCCGTGGTAAAGGAGCTGGTGGAAAATGCAATGGACGCCGGTGCGACGGCGATCACCGTGGAAATCCGCGACGGCGGTATTTCGCTGGTGCGGATCACGGACAATGGAAGCGGCATTCCGGCCGAACAGGTGCCGCTCGCTTTTCTGCGCCACGCGACGAGCAAGATCCGTTCCGTGGAAGAACTCGTGCAGATTGCATCTCTTGGCTTCCGCGGCGAGGCGCTCTCGAGTATCTCGGCGGTTGCGCAGGTCGAGATGATTACGAAAACGCCGGATGCGCTGACGGGAACGCGGTATGTGATTGAGGGCGGCGCGGAGAAGGCCAATGAGGAGGTCGGTGCCCCGACCGGAACAACCTTTCTGGTCCGGAATCTTTTTTACAACACGCCGGCTCGTCAGAAATTCTTAAAAACGCCGGTCACGGAGGCAAATGCGGTGACTTCTGTGGTGGAGCAGCTCGCTCTGTCCCATCCGGGCATTTCGTTTAAATACATGGTCAATTCGCAGGTGAAGCTTCATACAAGCGGCAACCGGAATTTAAAAGAACTGGTCTATAATATTTACGGCCGCGACATCGCGCGGGAGCTGATCGAGATTCACTCGGAAAGCCCGCTGATGACGATTGATGGTTTTATTGGAAAACCGGTGATCTCGAGGGGAAACCGGAATTTTGAAAATTATTACGTGAATGGACGGTATGTGCGGAGCAAGCTGCTCGCCCGTGCGATTGAGGACGGATATCAGACATCGATGATGCAGCATAAATATCCGTTTACGCTGTTCTATGTCCAGATGGATGGAGAGGCGGTGGATGTCAATGTGCATCCGACGAAGATGGAGCTTCGTTTTTCCCATCAGGAGGAGATTTACCGCCAGATGCGTGATATGATCTCGGATGCGCTGAATCACAGGGAGCAGATTGTGAAGGTTTCGCTTTCTTCCGACAGGGAACGGAAAGCAGAGGAAAAAGCGGCACGGAAAGAACAGATTGTTGTTCCGGAACCGTTCGAGCAGAAACGGCAGGTAAAAGAAGGCTTTGCACGGCAGTCCCTTCCGGTGGAGCCGGTTTCCAGCCAGAGCAGAAGAATGCCAATTTTCCCGGAGGTGGAACGAAATGGATACCTCGCAGCGAAAACGTATGTGCCGGTTCAGCAGATGACGGGAATGACGCGGGAAGAGGAAGAACTGTTTGAGCCGGGTGCAGGAAACGTGCCAAAGACGGCAGACCTCTCAAACGCGGACGCAATACAGCATCAGCAGGAGCCAGATGCAGCTCCAACGGTATCTTCCATGCCGGAAGAATCCTCATCTGCATCTGCTTCGCCTGAGCCAGAAGGCCAGATGCAGCTCTTTGATGAGCAGTTTCTTACCCCGGAGGCAGAGAAATCGCACCGCATCATCGGCCAGGTTTTCGATACGTACTGGCTGATTCAGTACGGCGAGAATCTCTACATCATCGATCAGCATGCCGCGCACGAAAAGGTACTGTTCGAGCGGATGATGAAAAATTACCGGGAAAAGAACGTCACCTCCCAGATGGTGAGTCCTCCGCTGATCGTCTCCTTAACGCCGCAGGAAGCAGATCTTGTGACCCGTTACATGGACGTTTTCCAGTCCTTCGGCTACGAAATTTCCCCGTTCGGCGGAAAAGACTATGCGATCAACGCCGTGCCGCACAACCTGTACGGTATTGCGACGGAGGAGCTGTTTATCGAGATTCTCGACAATCTTGAGGAGGTCCGCGAAAAGCCGCTGGAGATTTTAAAAGACCGTCTGGCGACAATGTCGTGCAAGGCCGCCGTAAAGGGCAACAATCATCTTTCCTATGCAGAGGCAGAGCAGCTCATTGCCGAGCTTTTGGCGCTCGAAGATCCGTATCACTGCCCGCACGGCCGGCCGACGATCATTTCCCTCTCGAAACGGGAACTGGAAAAGAAATTTAAGAGAATTGTGTAGGTGATTTTTTTGAAAAAACCTTTGATTATCCTGACCGGTCCGACCGCTGTCGGTAAGACGAAGCTGTCGATTTCGCTTGCCAAAGCGGTGAATGGGGCCATTATCTCCGCGGATTCCATGCAGGTCTACCGCCATATGGATATCGGATCTGCCAAAATCCGCCCGGAGGAGATGTGCGGCGTTCCGCATTATCTGATCGATGTGCTCGATCCTTCCGAAGAGTTTCACGTCGTGAAGTTTGTGGAACTGGCGCATGAAGCGATGGAAAAAATATACGCCGCCGGACAGATTCCGATCGTGACGGGCGGCACCGGCTTTTATATCCAGGCGCTTTTAAAAGAAGTTGATTTTACGGAATCGCACGGTGAACTGCCGATCCGGAAACAGCTGGAAGAAAAAGCAGCAACGGAGGAAGGCGCGGCAGAACTGTACCGGGAACTTTCCGAGGTTGATCCTGCTTCCGCGGAGACGATTCACCCGAATAATGTAAAACGTGTAATCCGGGCGCTGGAATATTATCACGAGACAGGACAGAAGATTTCGGAGCACAACGAGGAGCAGAAGCAGAAGGAATCTCCGTACTGTTCTGCTTATTTTGTGCTGAACGACGAACGTTCGATTCTGTATGACCGCATTGACAGGCGCGTCGATCAGATGATCCGCGACGGACTGGTTGATGAAGTTTTCCGTTTGAAAGAAATGGGATACACAAGAGATCTTGTCTCCATGCAGGGACTGGGCTACAAAGAACTGTTCCCGTATCTTGCGGGCGAATGCACGCTGGAGGAGGCCGTCTATATCATCAAGCGGGACACCCGTCATTTTGCCAAACGGCAGCTGACCTGGTTCCGACGGGAAAAGGATGTGATCTGGCTGAACAAGCCGGATTTTGACTACGACGAAGAAAAAATATTATCATATATGCTGGATCGCTGGAACGAAATCGTTTCGGCCGATGCAAAGGAAGAAGGAGAACAATCATGTTGACAGAAAAAGCTGCTATGTACAGCACACTTGGCATTTCCAAAGAGGTTTTCGCATTTGGAACGAAAATTGAGGAAGAATTAAAAGAGCGTTTTGCAAAAATTGATGAAATCGCAGAATACAACCAGTTAAAGGTCATCCACGCCATGCAGGCAAGCAAGGTCAGCGAGGCATGCTTATATGGAACCACAGGATACGGATACAATGACCTGGGACGTGATACGCTGGAGCAGGTCTATGCAACGTGTTTCGGCACTGAGGATGCACTGGTACGCCCGCAGATCGCCTGCGGAACCCATGCGCTTGCAACGGCGCTTTCCGGAAATCTCCGCCCGGGCGACGAACTGCTTTCTCCTGTTGGAAAACCGTACGACACCCTTGAGGAAGTGATCGGCATCCGCCCGTCCGTCGGATCTCTTGCGGAATATGGCGTAACTTACCGCCAGGTAGATTTAAAAGAGGACGGCTCTTTCGATTACGAAGGAATCAAAAATGCCATCAACAAAAAGACAAAGATGGTGACGATTCAGAGATCGAAAGGATATCAGACCAGACCGACGCTTTCTGTTACCCGCATCGGTGAACTGATTGCATTTATTAAAAATATCAAACCAGATGTCATCTGTATGGTCGATAACTGCTACGGCGAGTTCGTGGAGACGATCGAACCGACCAATGTCGGTGCAGATCTGATGGTCGGATCCCTGATCAAAAACCCGGGCGGCGGACTGGCTCCGGCCGGCGGTTACATTGTTGGAAAGAAAAAGTACGTGGAAAATGCAGCATACCGTCTGCTCTCCCCGGGACTTGGAAAAGAGGTTGGCGCAACACTCGGTGTGAACGGTTCCTTCTACCAGGGATTCTTCCTGGCACCGACCGTTACCGCAGCGGCATTAAAAGGTGCTGTCTTTGCTGCAAATGTTTATGAGAAACTGGGATTTGCCGTTGTTCCAAACGGAACCGAGAGCCGTCACGACATCATTCAGGCGGTAACCTTTGGAAAACCGGAAGGCGTCATTGCATTCTGCCAGGGTATCCAGGCAGCTGCCCCGGTCGACAGCTTCGTTTCCCCGGAACCTTGGGATATGCCAGGCTACGACAGCCCAGTTATCATGGCAGCTGGCGCTTTCGTGCAGGGCTCTTCCATTGAACTTTCTGCCGACGGCCCGATCAAACCGCCGTACGCTGTCTATTTCCAGGGTGGGCTTACGTGGCAGCACGCAAAATTCGGTATTCTGATGAGTCTTCAGAAACTCGTCGATGCCGGTATGGTGACATTATAATGGCAAAAAATGTGGTAATTATCGGCGGCGGCGCGAGCGGACTGATGGCGGCAATTTGGGCCTCACGTCTCGGTGCCGCGGTCACCGTTCTGGAAAAGAACGATAAACCGGGCAGAAAGCTTCTTGCGACCGGAAACGGACGGTGTAATTTTACCAATCGTTATCAGGATGCATCGTGCTACCGCACGGGAAATCAGGAGCGTGCATCACGGGTTCTCGAACAGTTTACCGAACAGGACACCGAACAGTTTTTTGAACAGCTCGGCATCCGCATCCGGAGCCGTGAAGGCTGGCTTTATCCGGCCAGCGAGCAGGCACAGTCCGTTCTTGATCTGCTGGTTTTGGAAGCCAGATTCCGAAAGGTAAAAATCAAGACACGGGAAACGGCTGTTGCAGTGGAAAAAGCCGAAAATGGTTATCTGGTGCGCACCAAAGGATGGCAGTACCCGGCTGACAGCGTCATCATCTGCTGCGGAAGCTGTGCTTCCCAGATCGCCGGTTCCGACGGAGATACACTTCGATTTGCCGATCAGCTTCAGCTCGCTTCGATTCCGTTTTCCCCGGCCCTCTGCCCGCTCCGCTGCAAAGGAAACCAGTTTTCCTCCTGGGCGGGTGTTCGGGTGCGCGCGAAGATTACGCTTCTGGTTGAAAATCAGGAGATTCTGACGGAACAGGGAGAGCTACAGCTTACCGACTACGGTGTCTCCGGCATCCCGGTATTCCAGATTTCCCGGTTCGCTGTGCGCGCCTGCATGCAGAAAAAACGCGCTGAACTTCTCGTAGACTTCTTTCCGGAACTGACGGAATCGGAGCTTACTGCAGAACTTGTCAGACGGCAGGAAATCTGCCCGTATAAAGCGCCAAAAGAGCTTCTGATCGGTCTTCTTCCGGAAAAACTCATTCCGGTTCTGATCGGAAAGAAAAAGACTCCGGAAGAAATGGCAGGCGCCATCAAATCATATCGTTTACAGATCACCGGCCAGACCGACTTTGGAAAAGCCCAGGTGTGTGCGGGCGGCATCACGCTCGACCAGCTTACGGATTCTCTGGAATCGGTACAGCACCCTGGTATTTTCTTTGCGGGAGAAGCCCTGGACGTCGACGGCGTCTGCGGCGGCTACAATCTCCAGTGGGCCTGGTCCAGCGGAAGTGCAGCCGGAAGAGCTGCAGCAGGAGAACATGCATGATTCGGATACAGCAATTAAAGCTTCCAGTCACCCACACACAGGAGGAACTGGAACAGAAAATAAGAAAAACACTGAAAATCGGAAAACACGATCTGCAGGAAATTGAGCTCTTACGCCGCTCAATTGATGCCAGAAAGAAATCCGAATTAAAATACGTTTATCAGCTTGATGTAAAAGTAAAAGATGAGAACGCCATACTGCGGAAGGCGAAAAATAACCAGATCGTAAAAGCGGAGAAAAAGCCATATGTGTTCCCAAAATCCGGAGAACAGACTCTTGTTCACCGGCCGGTTATTATCGGAAGCGGTCCGGCAGGGCTTTTTTGTGCCTATGTTCTCGCAAAGCATGGCTACCGTCCGCTCGTTCTGGAGCGCGGCGAATCTGCAGAACAGAGAAAGAAAAGTGTCGATGCGTTCTGGAAAACCGGCGTTCTGAACCCGGAATCGAACGTACAGTTCGGAGAGGGCGGCGCCGGTACGTTTTCGGATGGAAAATTAAACACTTCGGTGAAGGATCCATCCGGCAGAAACCGTGAGGTACTCCGGATCTTCACGGAATGCGGGGCACCGGAAGAAATTCTGTACGATCAGAAACCGCACCTTGGCACCGATCAGCTCATCGGAATTGTGACAACGATGCGGAAAAAGATCGAGGCATGGGGCGGAGAAGTCCGTTTCGGAGCAAAAGTGACGGACTTTGGGATTGAAAACGGCAGACTCACTTCTGTAACCGTCAATGAAACCGAGAAGATTGCCGCGGAGACGGCAGTCCTTGCGATCGGCCACTCTGCACGCGATACCTTCTTTAAACTCTGCGAAAATAAGATCTCCATGGAAGCAAAATCCTTCGCTGTCGGCGTCCGCATTGAGCATCCGCAGAAGATGATCACGGAGGATCAGTACGGACCGGAGGCACCGGATTTTCTTGGGGCAGCACCGTATAAGCTCACCAATCAGTGTGAAAACGGAAGAGGTGTGTACTCATTCTGCATGTGTCCCGGCGGCTATGTTGTCAACGCATCTTCGGAAGCGGAACGCACCTGCGTCAACGGTATGAGTTATTCTGACCGGGAAGGTAAAAATGCGAACAGCGCTATGATTGTCACCGTAACACCGGAAGACTACCGCCCGTACCATGTAGAGGGAACGCCGGACGTACTCGATGGTGTGGCATTCCAGAGAGCGCTTGAACACGCTGCGTGGGAAGCCGGAAAAGGCAAAGTTCCGGTGCAGCTTTTTGGTGATTTCTGTGAAAACAGAGTTTCTACAGCACTTGGAGAGGTAACCCCTTCCATTTGCGGAGAATGGACTTTCGCCAATCTGCGGGAAGTTCTTCCGACGTTTATCGGAGACTCCCTTGTGGAAGGCATTCGTGCATCTGAGCGGAAAATCCACGGCTTTTCCCGTCCGGACGCCGTTCTTTCCGGCGTGGAAGCGCGTACCTCGTCACCGGTCCGCATTGTAAGAAATGAAACGCTCGAAAGTTCGTCGCTTACCGGTCTTTACCCGTGCGGAGAGGGCGCAGGCTATGCGGGAGGCATCACTTCCGCAGCCATGGACGGATTAAAAACGGCAGAGGAAATTGCAAAAAAATATATGAATTTTTCATAATTCCTATACATCTGCGGAAAGTTGTGCTAGAATGATGGGTGATTCAAACCAATGTATTCCATGAAAATTCCCGGAAGAGTGGTGGGAGGAATACATGAGAAAAAATGGATTACGAAACCTGCCGACGATGGAACAGCCATATGAAAAATGCCTGGAAAACGGCCCGGAAAGCCTTTCCGACGCGGAGCTTCTGGCTGTCATTTTACGATGCGGGGCAAGGGGAAAAACATCCCTGGAGCTCGCAAGAGAAATTCTTTCCCTTCCCGGAAAAGAGGAGGGCCTGTTAGGACTCTATCACTGTACAAGACAGGAACTTCTGCAGATCCGCGGAGTCGGGGAAGTAAAAGCGATCCAGCTCCAGTGCATCGGTGAGCTTTCCAAACGAATGGCCGCGGCCGGAGCAAGAAAAGGTCTCTGCTTTCATGATCCGGCTTCCATTGCGGATTATTACATGGAACGTCTCCGCCACGAGGATCAGGAGGTTCTTCTCTGCATGATGCTGGACACAAAAAATCAGCTTCTCGGAGAAAAGGAAATCACAAGAGGGACTGTCAATGCGACGATGATTTCGCCGCGGGAGCTTTTTCTTGCGGCACTGCAGTTCCGTGCGGTTCATATTCTGCTGGTTCACAACCATCCAAGCGGAATCCCGGAACCAAGCGGTGACGACATTACCGTGACACGGCAGATCCGGCGGGCGGGTGAAATGCTCGGCATTACCCTGCTGGATCACATTATTATCGGGGATCACTGTTATACCAGTATGCTGGAACAGGGAATCTGATCCCGAAAATCCGAGGCAGAAATGCCCAAAGGAAGGGAACAAGTTAAAGGAGCACGATGCAGATTCGAAATGTATACGGCATAGACCTTGGCACCAGTACCGTCAAAATCTATGACCTGAAGAAAGACACAATCACAAAAGAAAAAAATATGATTGCCATACGCAACCGCGAACAGGTGATTGCCGTTGGAAATTACGCATATGAAATGCACGAGAGAACGCCTTCCAATATCGAGGTAATTACCCCCATGAGCAACGGACGCATTGCGAATGTATTGATGGTAGAAGCCGTTTTGCACACGCTTCTCCACCGCTGTACGCGCCACATGGGATACCGCCCGGAGCTGTATTTTTCAGTTCCCTGCGATATGACAGAGATTGAACGGCGTTCTTATTATACGATTGCACATAAGGGAGCCTTAAAAAACTGCCGCATGTATCTTGTGGATAAACCAATCGCGGATGCGCTGGCACTTGGCATTCCGATCAACCGCACGAAGGGTTCCATGATTGTCAACATCGGAGCGCAGAGCACAGAGATTTCTGTTATCGCCAACGCGAGGGTTATTTTTTCCAGAATCATCCCGGTAGGCGGAAAACAGTTCAACGAATCGATATGCAATCTGAACCGCCGCAAAAACAATTTCCAGATTGGCTCCAAAACAGCCAAACGTGTCAAGATTGCGCTGGCGGATCTTGGAACAGACAAAAAAAAGGCGCGGAAGGTGCGCGGCGTAGATGGTGCATCCGGTCTTCCAATGGAAGGGATCATTACTTCTTCCCTCGTAAACGAAGCACTCCTTTCCGGTGTTAATGAGATCGGCGAGGAAATCAAGCATGCGCTGGAGCGTACACCGCCGCAGATCCACGATCATATCCAGAAAGAGGGTATTTACATCACCGGCGGAAGCACAAGGATTCCGAACATTGACCGCTATCTTTCGAGACAGCTCGGCTGTCCGGTGCAGCTTTCCCAGTATTATGACCTCTGTACCATCTGTGGGCTCAAGGAACTGATCACGCACGATGCGCTGCATCGCTGGGCTTACACGGTAAATAAAAAGAAGTAAATCTATCAAAAAGGACCCGCTATGAATAAGAAGAAAAAATTTCAGCTAAAAAGCAAACATTTACTTTTCATCATGACGTTCCTGTGTCTCTCCGGCATTTTAGGCAGTGCAGCAGACAAAATGCCGGTCACGCCGATCCGGGAAGCCGCAGGCTTTGTGATCATCCCGTTTCAGAACGGAATTAACCAGATCGGTGCGTATTTGACAGACTGTCTGACCGGTTTCCAGAACGTCAAAAAACTGTCTGCCGAGAAAGAGGAGCTTGAACAGAAGGTCACGGATCTGACTGAGGAAAACAATCAGCTTGTACAGGAGCAGCAGGAGCTGCAGCGTCTTCAGGAGCTGTATCAGCTGGACCAGTCCTACTCGGAATATGAAAAAGTAGCAGCACAGGTCATCTCAAAGGATCCGGGCAACTGGTATGATACCTTTGTCATCAACAAAGGATCAAATGACGGGATTCAGAAAGATATGAACGTTATTGCAGACGGCGGCCTTGTTGGACTTGTTGAGGAGGTAAGTTCCAATTCCGCTACTGTCCGCTCTATCATTGATGACTCCAGTTCCGTGAGCGCCATGACAGCATCTACCTCGGATACGTGTATTGTATCGGGTGATCTGCGCCTGATCAGCGACGGAAAGCTTGCCTTTTCCCAGCTGAATACAACCGACACGGTAGCTGAGGGCGAAAAGATTGTGACATCGAACATCAGTGATAAATACCTCCGCGGTATTCTGATCGGCTATGTCAGTGAAATTACCGAGGACTCCAATCACCTGACGAAAAAGGGATACATCATTCCTGTTGTGGATTTTCAACATATTCAGGAAGTTCTTGTGATCAAAGAATTAAAACAGCAGGGAGGAGAGTAAATGCGCAGAAAAATCACGCTTGCCTTTCTGATTCTGGCAGCTTTCCTGTTACAGACAACTGTATTTCAGTATTTTCAGATCGCGTCCGTAACGCCGAACCTTCTTCTGATTCTGACGTCCGCCTTTGGGCTGATGCGCGGAAAAAAAGAGGGACTGATGGTCGGATTTTTCAGCGGTCTGATGATTGATCTGTTCTACGGCAGCCTGTTTGGATTTTACGCACTGCTCTACATGTATATCGGTTATCTGAACGGCTTTTTCTGCAAAGTCTTCTATGACGATGATATTAAGGTACACATTGTACTGGTCGCTGCCAGCGATCTTGTCTACAGTCTGCTGATGTATGTGCTGCAGTTCCTGCTGCGCGTGCGCCTGCACTTTTTCGATTATCTGGCGCATATTATTCTGCCGGAAATGGTATACACGGTAGTGCTCTCCATTCTGCTTTACCGGCTTTTATTTATCATCAACCGTAAACTGACCGAAAATGAAATGGAAGGACAACAGTCGCCATGGCTAAGAAGATAAGAAAATTTTTCCGCAGACTCGGTGAAAGCCGCACCCTATTGCTTGGTGTGGTTTTCCTTGCTATGTTTGCCGTCCTGATCGGAAGACTTTTTATCCTGCAGGTGGTGCATGGAGAAGAGTATGCGGATAATTTTGAACTGCAAATCACAAAAACCAGAACCCTTGAGAGTACAAGAGGAAATATTTATGACCGGAACGGAAAACTGATCGCTGGAAATAAGGTTTCCTACTCCGTAACCATCGAGGATAACGGAACGTACAACACGACAAAAGAACGTATTCTCTCTCTGAACGCAGAACTCTATCGTCTCTGTAAGCTGATTCGTGCAAACGGAGACTCGATTGACACCAGCACCTTCCCGATTGAAGTGGATGAGAACGGTGCGTTTGTTTTTACAGGTGAAGAGGGAACGACCCGCGACCGTTTCCGTGCAGACATTTATGGACAGAAGAAAATCGACGATATGACGGCAGAACAGAAGAGTTCCAGTGCCGAAACACTGATGACATTTCTTGCCGGACCGGACGGCTTTGGCCTGGATGCCTATTCTGACGATGAAAAATACGCATATTCTGCCAAAGATTTTGAAGAGTATGGTCTTCCATACCAGACAGACGAATCCGGAAATGCGGTCCTTTCTCTTTCCAATCAGGAGCGTCTGGAAATTCTGGTGATCCGCTATAAGATGAAACAGACGAATTATCAGAAGTATGTCCGCGTGACAGTTGCTTCCGGCGTCAGCAGCAATACAACTGCATCGATTGCAGAGAATGAAGATGTTCTGCAGGGTGTCAGCATTTCGGAAGATTCCGAGCGTGTATATTATGACGGAAAGTATTTTTCCTCTCTGATCGGTTATACGGGCCAGGCGTCCTCAGACGAGCTGACAGAACTGAATGAAGAGCTGAAGAGCCAGGGAAAAGAAGAAACGTATTCCACGGAATCCATCGTCGGAAAATCTGGTCTGGAACAGTATATGGAGACAAGCCTTCAGGGAACCGACGGATCAGAAGAGATTATCGTTAATAACGTCGGAAAAGAGCTGGAAACGGTAGAGGGATCCCTGGTTGAGCCAAAACAGGGAAATAACGTCTATCTTTCGATTGATTATGACCTGCAGATTGCGGTATATAAAATTCTGGAACAGAGAATTGCCGGCATTCTGAAACAGTATCTGAGTGATGTAAAATCTGTTGATACCTCAACACTTGCCAATACGGATGCCGTTCCGATTCCAATTTACGATGTATACAATGCACTGATCGAAAACAGCACGATTGATATTTCCCATTTCTCGGCGGCGGATGCCACGGAGCGTGAGCAGCGGATCTATGCACTGTTCCAGCAGAAGCTCCAGCAGGTGCTTGCCGAGATTACGCAGGAACTGACCGTTGAAACAGCAACCGTTTACAACGACCTCAGCGATGAAATGCAGGAATATGAGACCTTCATCGTGGATAAGCTGCTTTCCAGTACGATGGGTATTCTTTCTTCAACAGCAATTGATGAGAGAGACGCCACCTATCAGGCATGGAATGACGGAACGATTTCTCTTCGTGATTACCTGACGTATGCGGCAAGCCAGAACTGGATTGATGTCTCAGCACTGACGCAGGATGATGCCTACCTGGATTCTCAGGAGGTTTATCAGAAGCTGACGGAGGTTATTCTGGACCGTCTGGCAAACAATACAACATTTGCAAAAAAGATGTATCACTATATGCTGCTGCAGGATATGCTCGATGGCTATGATATCTGCAATCTGATGTATGATCAGAACCTTCTGACGAAAGAGGATGACGATTATGCCGCTTATGTTGCAGGAAATATGACACCGTTCCAGCTTCTGTCCGATAAAATCGCCAAACTGGAAATCACCCCGGCACAGCTTGCACTCGATCCGTGTTCCGGTTCTGCTGTCATTACGGACCCGAATACCGGTGCTATTTTAGCCTGTGTTTCCTATCCTGGCTACGACAACAACCGCCTGGCAAACCAGATGGATACTGCATACTGGGCAAAATTGAATACCGATGAATCCAGCCCGCTGTACAACAAAGCAACCCAGCAGAAGACGGCTCCTGGTTCCACCTTTAAACCGCTGATGGCGGTTGCCGGATTAAGCGAAGGCATAATTACTCCGACCAGTACCATCAACTGCAACGGTCTGTTCGGGGAAGGACTTGTCAACGAATCTGACTATGTCCACTGCCATCAGTTGAGCGGCCACGGAGATCTGAACATTGTCGGTGCCATCCAGAACTCCTGCAACGTGTTCTTCTGTACGCTTGGATATCGTCTGGGACTCGATGAGAACGGCACCTTTACACAGAAGCGCTCTCTGGAAATGATCCAGAAATATGCCGATATGTTTAAGCTGGATGAAAAGACGGGAATCGAAATTTCGGAAACCGATCCGAATGTAACCGATTCCCTCCCGATCCCTTCCTCGATTGGTCAGGGTACCAACAACTATACGACGACACAGCTTGCACGCTATGTCACAACGATTGCAAATTCCGGTACGGTTTATAATCTTTCCCTTCTGCAGAAAGCAACGGATTCGGATGGCAATGACATCGATATGGGCGCAGATTTCGGCCCGACGGTAAATTCAGAAATGGATGTTGATTCCAGCATCTGGGATCTGGTACACGAAGGCATGCGAAAAGTAATCAGCGTATCCAATGCGACCATTTTCCCGGAATCCTGGCCGGTAGAGCTTTCCGGAAAAACCGGTACCGCGCAGGAAGACCGTACACGTGCAAACCATGGACTGTTTATCGGCTTCTCTCACTATGAGAGCAGAGACGATATTGCTCTTGCCGTCCGCATTCCGTTTGGATATTCTTCTATGAACGCAGAGTTGGTAGCTAAGGATATCTTAGATTATTACTATGGCCTCTCAGACGATATTCTGTCCGGTCAGGCAAACTCCAACGGTGTTGCAAGCGTGAGAGCAGACTAAGGAATTTTTCCGGCAGAAACGAAGCCTGGGAAGAAAGCTGCAAAAGAGAAAGGATGCGTTTTTAAACAAAGGTTTGGACGCATCCTGCGGCATGAAAATGCAGAACAGTTTTCAACAAGGAGGTTCCAGATGAGTGAAGTCATTGTAATTACATCAGGAAAAGGCGGCGTCGGAAAGACGACAACCGCAGCAAATATCGGAATCGGGCTGGCACAGCTTGGAAAGAAAGTTGTGATGGTAGATACCGACATCGGTCTTCGAAACCTGGATGTCGTGCTCGGCCTTGAAAACAGGATTGTCTACAATCTTGTGGATGTTGTGGAGGGCAACTGCCGGATGAAGCAGGCGCTAATCCGCGACAAACGGTACGAGCAGCTCTACCTTCTCCCGTCTGCCCAGACGAGGGACAAGACAAGCGTAACGCCCGAGCAGATGAAAAAACTCTGCGATGAATTAAAACAGAGCTTTGATTTTGTTCTTCTTGACTGTCCGGCAGGCATTGAGCAGGGATTTGCAAATGCAGTTGCCGGTGCCAATAAGGCAATTGTTGTGACTACGCCGGAGGTTTCGGCCATCCGGGACGCGGACCGCATCATCGGCCTTCTGGAGGCGCAGGATCTGAGGGATATCTCTCTTGTCATCAATCGTATCCGGCCGGATATGGTAAAACGCGGTGAAATGATGTCGGTGGATGATGTACAGGAAATTCTTGCTGTTCCGCTGCTCGGCATTCTGCCCGATGATGAGCAGGTAGTAATCGCCACCAACCAGGGCGAAGCGATCGCTGGAAGCGGTTCCAAGGCAGGAGAAGCCTTTACGAATATCAGCCACAGGATCCTCGGGGAGAGTGTTCCCTACTTGGATCTTGACAGCAAAAAGGGATTTTTCCGCCGCGTATTCGGGCGATAGGAGGGAACTGGTATGGGTTTATTTTCAGGCAGAAAGCCGCACTCCGGCCTCGTTGCAAAAGAACGTCTGTCCAATCTTTTAATGGCAGAACGTCTGAACTGTTCTCCGGCATCGCTTCAGATGCTGAAAAATGATCTTTCTGCTGCTGCAGGAAAATACCTTACCGTTGAGGCGGATGAAATTTCCGTCACCATTACACAAACAACCCCTGTCATACTGACAGCGAAAATACCATTGAAAAGAAACGAGGAGTATCATGTTAAGACGATATAAGCTGAAAAATTATAATTTCCGGCTGGTCATTCTTCTGATTGCCATCAGCATTATTGGTGTGCTTCTGATCGGAAGTGCAGACAGTGCAGACCAGAAAAAACAGGCCATCGGAGTCGTATTGGGCGTAGTCATCATGATTATTGTCTCTTTGCTTGACTATAGCTGGCTTCTGAATTTTTACTGGGTTCTTTACATCGGAAATCTGATGATGCTTGGCGTTCTTTATCTCGGCGGTTCTACCGCAAAAAACACGTTTGGTGCGACCCGTTGGATTCAGATCGGAAGCTTTCAGTTTCAGCCGACCGAGCTGTCAAAAATCTTTCTGATCATGTTTTTTGCGATGTTTCTGATGAAGCATGAAGAAGATCTGAATACGGCGAAAACCATTTTTACCGCGATCGGGCTTCTGATTCCGCCGCTCGTTATGATTTACCGTCAGCCGGATTTGAAAAATACGATTACGGTCATGGTTCTGTTCTGCTTTATGATGTATGTGGCGGGCTTAAGCTACAAAGTTATCGCCGTTGTTCTGGTTTCCGGTTCAGCACTGGTACTTGCGCTTCTGCTTGTCATTACGCAGGTGAATTTCCAGCTTCCGGCGGCTCTTGACAAGACGATTGGTTATCAGCTTGGGCGAATTCAGGACTGGTTAAGCGATGATGCCGACAACGCCGACGGCCGTCTCCAGCAGCAGAATTCCATTACAGCCATCGGTTCCGGAAAGCTGACCGGAAAAGGACTCAACAACAATAAAGTTTCTTCCGCAAATAAGGGAAATTTCGTTTCCCAGAACCATAATGACTTTATTTTTGCAGTGGCAGGAGAGGAACTTGGTTTCTTTGGATGCTGCGGAATCATCCTGCTCCTGTTCCTGATTCTCGTCGAATGCATCCGGACTTCCCGGAAAGCAAAAGATCTGTCAGGAACGTTGATCTGCTGCGGTATGGCAGGACTCATTGCCTTTCAGAGCTTTCTGAATATCAGTGTTGCAACCGGAATCCTGCCGAACACCGGTACACCGCTTCCGTTCGTCAGCTATGGACTGACCTCCCTTGTAACACTTTACATCGGAATGGGGCTTGTCCTGAATGTCGGACTGCAGAACCGGGATTTTGTAACCAGAAACTATGAATTACTAAGGAGGAAAACCATCAATGAACATCGGATTGATCGCGCATGATGCAAAAAAAACGCTGCTTCAGAACTTGTGTATCGCCTACCGCTCGGTACTTGCCAAGCATACTCTTTACGCAACCGGAACTTCCGGCCGTCTGGTAGAAGAGGCAACCGGACTTAACGTCCGCAAATATCTGGCTGGACACGTTGGAGGCGTTCAGCAGATGGGTTCTCAGATTGAACAGAATGATCTGGATCTTGTGATTTTCCTGCGGGATCCGGAACAGCCGAAACAGCATGAGCCGGATGTCCATCGGATTATCCGTCTCTGCGACGTACACAGCATTCCGCTTGCCACCAATCTTGCAACGGCAGAAATGCTGATCAAATCATTAGACAGAGGAGAAATGGACTGGCGTGAAATCTACCGGAGAAACGACTAATACTACAGAAAAAGAACAGAAACTGCCTGTAACGGAGAAAAACGGGACTGCTCCGGAAAAAACCGAACATATTTTAAACCGCCTGATCATCGGCGCGGGTGTCTGTGTTGCTGTTATTGCGGTTCTGATCGGTGTGAAACTGTACCGTCAGGACCGCCAGATGGACATTACAGAGCCGTTTGCGCGAAGTATGGTGCTCGCCTCCGATCCGCTTTCGGCAGAAAAACGGTTTCAGGCTGAAACGCTCTCTGCCGATCTCTGTGTCGGTGAGACGAGCGTACCGCTGAATGATATCTCGTTTTCTTCACAGGTAAAGGCCGGACTGTTTGATCTGGATCACAAAAAAGTATTGTTCGCGCAGAATATGTATGATCAGGTCTACCCAGCCAGCATCACGAAGATCATGACGGCTCTCCTTGCCATGGAATACAACCAGCCGGATACGCAGGTAACGATCACGGAAAAGGATCTTGCGCTGGAAGATGGATCCCAGATGAGTGGACTGGCCGTGGGCGATACGGTAACGATGGATCAGCTTTTCCATGCATTGTTGATTTATTCTGCCAACGATGCTGCTATGGCGATTGCCCGCCAGGTAGGCGGAAGTGTAGAGAATTTCGTTCAGATGATGAATGATAAGGCAGCTTCCCTTGCCATGACCGGTACGCATTTTGCAAACCCGCACGGTCTTCACGATGAGAATCATTACACTACTGCATATGATGTTTATCTGATGCTGTATGCTGCCTATCAGCATACGGAATTCCAGAATACGATGTCAATGTCTTCCTACACGCTGAACATAACGCATGCGGACGGTACGGCGGGAACGATCTATTTAAGCTCCACGGACAAATATCTGACCGGAGAGAAAAACGCACCGGAAAATGTGACGGTGCTCGGCGGAAAAACCGGAACGACCGATGAGGCCGGTTCCTGCCTGGCACTGGTATCTCAGAATGCATACGGAGAACCGTTTATCTCTGTCATTCTTCATGCATCAACAAAAGTGGAACTGTACGAGGACATGAACACTCTTCTTTCCAATATCAACTCCTGACGTAATCTTTTTGCAATCCCCCGGACGGCGTTTTTTCTGCCTATCCGGGAGATTGTCGTATCCGTTTAGAAAAACAGAGCTCCTTTCCCTGCGAATTAGAAGATTTTTCAGAATTTTTTCATTTTACCATTGAAAATGTTGGTGAATTGTACTATAATTAAACCATGAACTTAAAGGTTTTTGGTGAAAATATCTTATTCTAATCTAAGGAGGAAACTGCTATGGTTCAATTAATTGTAGGCAAGAAGGGAAAAGGCAAAACAAAACAGCTGTTAGACAAAGTAAATGCAGAGGTAAAAACCGCAAACGGAAATATCGTGTATATTGACAAGAGCACAAAGCACATGTTTGAATTAAACAACAAAGTACGTCTGATTTCCGCAACCGACTATCCTCTGAAAAACAGTGATGAATTTATCGGATTTATCTGCGGTATCGTTTCTCAGGACCACGATCTCGCAAGCGTTTATCTCGACAGCTTCCTGAAAGTAGCAAAACTGGAAGGAGAGGACATCACAGATTGTGTTGAACAGCTGGAAGGCATTGGCAAGCAGTATAACATTACCTTCGTATTAAGTGTCTCCATGGATAAAGAAGAGCTTCCGGAAGGCATGCAGGATAAGATTATCGTTGCACTGTAACCAAAACTGTATTATAATAATTGCATAGCGACAAAACCAAAGGACGGCGCTTACGGCACCGTCCTTTTAGCGCATGGATTAAACAATAAAAGGAGCATACATTTTGTCTAAGCAGAAAAAGAACAGCCGCCGGCATTCGAGAATCCGTTTCCCTTTTCCGGCGTTGAATATTGGAAATATCATCTTTGGAGCCCTTTTTTTCTATATGGCAGTTTCACTTTTCTTTTACCTGACCGCCGATCATATCAAATCTTTTCAGGTTGTGCAGGGAACTTTATCCCGGAATGATACCTATACCGCATTCGCCATGCGGACAGAGAGTGTGCAGCTTTCCTCCGGCAGCGGATATGTTCAGTTCTATACCCCAAATGCATCGAAAATCAGCCGCGGAAGCGCTGTTTATGGGATTTCCGCAACAGAAAATGCCGATACCTCTGGTATTTCGGCAGATGCGGCAACGAGAACGTCGCTTCGTTCCTCGCTCGCACGTTTTTCTTCTGATTATGATTCCAGTTCCTTTTCCGGCATTTATCAGCTGAAAACAGAACTTTCCGCAAAGCTGCTTGCCGCTGCCGCTGAAAACGGAGATTCCTCATCACAGACGATATTTTATGCAGATCAGGACGGTGTTGTCGTCTACGGCAGTGATGGATATGAAAGCTATACGGAGGACAGCCTTACGCCGGAGCTTTTCTCTACGAAAGCCTCTGTGGTTTCCTTTGATTCCGGCGCGCAGACGGAGCCTGGAAATGCAGTATACCGTCTGGTGACAGATGAGCAGTGGGAAATTGCCGTTCCGGTGACGAATAAGCAGGTCGTTACACTTTCCAATTTCAGTACGATAAAAGTTAAATTTCTGAAAGACGGAAAAACACAGACGGGAACACTGAATCTAAAGTCCATTAACGATCAGAACTATGCTGTCATTTCGTTTACAAGCGGGATGATCCGTTATGCGGAAGACCGTTTTCTTTCAATAGAGCTGGTCACAAACACTGGAAGCGGACTGAAAATTCCAAATACTGCCATCACGGAAAAAGATTTCTATAAAATCCCGGCGCAGATGCTCGTACAGGGCGGAGACAGCAATTCTTCCGGTTTCCTGCGGGAAAAGACCGATAAAAAAGGAAATGTCATGCTGGATGATAACGGACAGCCGGTGACAGAATTTGTAAACGCCACGATCTATGAGCAGGTCAATGATGAAAATGATAATCCGGTCGAATATTACGTTGACATGGCCGCTTTTAATGATGGAGATATACTTTGTGCACAGGATTCCGCCACAACGTATCAGATTGGAGAAACGGTTCCGCTGCAGGGTGTTTACTGCATCAACAAAGGATATGCTGTATTCCGCAAAATTCAGATCGTCGATCAGAATGCGGAGTATTCTATCATAAAAAAACAAACGCAATACGGCATTTCGCAGTATGATTATATTGTGGAAAATGCATCCACCGTCAGTGAAGAAGATATTGTGCATTAAATACTGGAGGTTAGAAAGATATGCTGAAAGAGAACTATGAAGAAGTCCAGAAGAAAATTACAGAAGCCTGCAAAAGAGCCGGACGGAACCGGGAGGAAGTTACCCTGATTGCGGTCAGCAAGACAAAACCGGTCGAAATGCTTTCCGAAATCTATGATCTTGGCGAACGCAATTTCGGTGAAAACAAAGTGCAGGAGCTGACAGAAAAAGAGGAAGTGCTGCCAAAGGATATCCACTGGCACATGATCGGTCATCTGCAGCGGAATAAAGTAAAATACATTGCAGGAAAAGTTGCCCTGATTCATTCTGTCGATTCTCTTCGTCTGGCAAAAACGATCAGTGAGGAAGCGGTAAAGCACAACTGCGAAATCCCGATCCTGATCGAGGTAAACGTTGCCGGCGAGGAAAGCAAGTTTGGTGTCTCCGTAGAGGAAACCCTTCCGTTGATTGAAGAAATCGCAAAACTTCCGGCAATTCATGTGGAGGGACTTATGACCATTGCACCGTATGTGGAAGATCCAGAAGAAAATCGTCCGGTTTTTCGCAAATTAAAGGAATTAAGTGTTGACATTGCCGCCAAAAACATTAATAATGTACGTATGGCCATTTTGAGCATGGGCATGACCGGCGATTACGAAGTAGCAGTAGAAGAAGGCGCCACTTTAGTACGGGTTGGAACCGGAGTCTTTGGCGAACGGGATTACAGTAAAAGATAACAGGAAGCCTTTCCAAGAAGAGTGACCCCGCGCATTCTGCACGGCTGTCTGGCCAAATGCCACAGGACTAAAAATAGGAGAGTATAAGAATGAGTGTTTTAGACAAATTTCTGGATGCCATCCGGCTGAACGACGATTACGAGGAAGAGGATGCTGATTCGGATAGCTTCTTCGATGAAGAAGACGATGATATAGAAGAAAAACCAAAGAAACGTTTCTTCCGTAAACTGGAGAACGAGGATGAGGACGAAGAGGAAGAGCCGCAGGCGAAACCGGTTCACACTGCACCGCGTAAACAGCCGGCGCCAAAGACCACCGCTTCAAGCCAGGCTGCTGCTGCACGAGCTCCAAAGCCAGCTGCTCCGGTTTCCTCGAAAGTTACTCCAATGAGAAAGAAAGCAGGTGCATTAAATATGGAAGTATGCGTCATCAAACCGGCTTCCATGGAGGATACCCGTGAAATCGCGGATACGCTTCTGGCCGGATGTACCGTTGTCCTTAACTTAGAAGGCATTGATGTGGATATTGCCCAGAGAATCATTGATTTCTGCTGTGGTGCATGCTACTGCATGAGCGGAAGTCTGCAGAAAGTTTCCAGCTATATTTTCATCCTGACACCGTCCAGCGTAGAAATTTCCGGTGACATCCAGGATATCTTAAGCGGAGCTTTTGATCTTCCAAATATCCGTACCGATTATTAAAGAAAATTATCTTTGCAGTAAATTAAAATGGATCCACTGGATCAATTATTGATTTGCTTAGTAACAAAGGAAAAGCATCAGATGCAGGATTCTGATGCTTTTTTCATGAAAGAACATACAGGAGGCATAATTTATGAAAACACTTACCGTTAAAAGAGAAGGCACATCTACTGAATTTTCTTATGAAATTGTCTGGGACGGCAGCTACGAACGCCTCTCCGGCTGTGTGGAGAACTTAAAACTCCCTGCAAAAAAGGCCTGCATTGTCACAGACAGCACGGTTTCAGAACTGTATCTGGAAGAGGTAAAAAATGTACTGTCCCCGCTGTTTGAGACCGTAACCGCATTTGTTTTCCCGGCTGGTGAAGCAAGCAAAAATCTGGATACCGTCAAAGATCTGTACACGCATCTGATTGAAAACCACTTTGAGAGAAAAGACATTTTATTCGCACTCGGCGGCGGTGTCGTTGGGGATCTGACCGGCTATGCGGCGGCAACGTATCTGCGCGGCATTGATTTCATCCAGCTTCCGACGACACTGCTTGCACAGGTAGATTCCAGCGTTGGAGGAAAAACGGGCGTCGATTTCGACCAGTACAAAAATATGGTCGGTGCATTCCATCATCCACGTCTTGTCTATATGAATATGGCAACCTTAAAATCCCTGAACGGCGAACAGTTTGCCTGCGGTATGGGAGAAGTCCTGAAAACAGGTCTGATCCGCGATGAAAAATTCTACATCTGGACCATCAATCACATGTCTGAGATCGAAGAGCGGATTGAGCCGGTATTAACGAAAATGATCCAGAAATGCTGCAATATCAAACGCCAGGTTGTAGAAAATGACCCAACAGAACAGGGAGAGCGTGCCGTTTTAAATCTTGGCCATACGATCGGTCATGCCATTGAAAAGCTCAAAAACTTCGAACTGCTCCATGGCCAGTGCGTTGCACTTGGAACCGTTGCTGCTGCCTATATTTCCTACAAGAGAAGTTATCTCTCCGATGAAGAGTTTTACGAGATTCGTGATATGAACGTCGGTTTCTATCTGCCAATCACCGTGGACGGCCTGAAATCGGAAGATATTCTGGCTGCAACAAAATCGGACAAGAAAATGGAACAGGGTACGATCAAATTCATCCTTCTGGAGTCTGTCGGCCATGCTGTGGTGGACCGCACGGTTACAGATGAAGAAATGCTGGAAGCTATCAATTCTATTAATGGAGATCTGATCGATGAAGAGTAAAAAACTTTCTCCGCTGGCCGTTTATCTGGTTTGCGCGGCAGCGATTGTCCTTCTGCTTGCAGCAGATCAGTATACAAAATCACTGGCAGTGCAGTATCTGAAGGACCAGCCGTCGATCGAGCTCATTCCAGGGGTTTTGGAGCTGTTTTATCTGGAAAACCGCGGTATGGCATTCGGACTTCTGCAGGATCAGTACTGGCTGTTTGCTATGATGACGGTATTGTTTCTGATCGTCATGGTGATCGTCTTTTACAAGCTTCCAAAGACACGCCGCTTTTTACCGCTTTTTGCCGTGCTGACTGTTCTGACGGCTGGTGCGGTCGGAAATTTTTACGATCGTTTTCTGAATCACTATGTCGTTGATTTCATCTACGTTTCGCTGATCAACTTTCCGGTTTTTAACGTAGCTGATATTTATGTCACCGTATCGGTCGCTGTCTTTTTACTGCTGTATCTGTTGTACTACAAGGACGAAGACTTCGCATTTCTGCATAAAAACGCCAAAAAGGAGGAGTCCGATGGCTGAAGAAGAACGGATTTTGGAAGTTACACCGGATTTTGACGGAAAACGGATTGATCAGTGCCTGGCCGCATCTTTTTCGGACTGTTCCCGTTCTTTTCTGCAGAAGCTTTTAAAAGACGGAAAGGTTTCGATCAACGGAAAAACGCAGAAAGCAAGCAGTAAGGTTGCCGCCGGTGATGCCGTTCTGGTGCTTCTGCCGGAACCGGAAGAACTGAACGTGGATCCAGAAAACATTCCGCTTGATATTCTGTACGAGGATGATGATCTTCTGGTCGTCAATAAGCCCAAGGGGATGGTCGTACATCCGGCGGCAGGCCACAGCAGCGGAACACTGGTCAATGCGGTTCTGTATCACTGCCGCGGAAATCTCTCCGGCATCAACGGCGTTCTGCGCCCCGGAATCGTCCACAGAATCGATATGGACACAACGGGTGCCCTGGTTATCTGTAAGAGCGATTTCGCCCACCAGAGCCTCGCAGAACAGCTCTCTGTACATTCCATTACCCGAAAGTACCGGGCAATTGTCCATGGGAATCTGAAAGAGGACGAGGGAACCGTGCGCGGTGCAATCGGCCGCCATCCGACAGACCGGAAAAAGATGGCGATTAATGAACGGAATGGAAAACCGGCGGTCACACATTACCGTGTGCTGGAACGCTTTGGAAATTATACGTATATTGAATGCCAGCTGGAAACCGGCCGGACGCATCAGATCCGTGTCCATATGGCAAGTATCGGGCATCCGCTGCTTGGCGATGCGGTTTATGGCCCAAAGAAATGCCCGGTGAAAAACCTGCAGGGACAGACGCTGCATGCGATGGTACTTGGATTTATCCATCCACGGACCGGTGCCTATATGGAGTTTGAGGCGCCGCTTCCGGAATATTTTTCCAATCTGTTGCTGCAGTTTCGAAAAAATGTCTGAAACTGCTTAAAAAGAATGATATTTCAAAAAGTATATAGTTAATTTGTATAAGTTTTATCAAAATGTTCTGTACTTTCTGTGAATTCTGTAGTATACTGGATGTAACGAAAAAAACGCGAGTTACTACATCTGTGAAAGCAGATTATTGTGACGGAATGGAAAGGAGCGGATTATATGAAAACTATCATAACGATTGGACGTCAGTACGGAAGCGCCGGACATTCCATTGGTAAGATTTTAGCGGATGACCTGGGAATCAAGTACTATGACAAAGAGCTGCTGGAGAGAGCAGCAAAGGACAGCGGATTATGCCAGGAATTGTTCGAAAACCACGATGAAAAACCAACCAACAGCTTTTTATACTCTCTGGTTATGGACAGTTACTCCTTCGGCTATGGATCTACCATGATGGATATGCCGCTGAACCAGAAGGTATTTCTGGCACAGTTTGATGCCATCAAGAAGATTTCGCAGGACGGTCCGTGTGTCATCGTAGGCCGCTGTGCAGATTATGCACTGGAGGAAAATCCGAACGTGCTGAGCATCTTTATTAAAGCAGATATGCAGGATCGCATCCGCCGTATCGCAAAGCTGTATGATCTTTCCGATGCAAAAGCAAAAGACAAGATCACAAAGATCGACAAACAGCGTGCAAGCTACTACAATTACTACACCAGCAAACGCTGGGGCGAGGTAGACAGCTACGACCTGTGCCTGAACAGCAGTGTATTCGGTATCGATGGAACCGTAGATATGATCAAACAGGCAATTGAAGTTAAAGAAGCGGGAATCCGCAAGATTTTCAGCACCTGATCAAAACAGAACATAGGAGAAACGACCCTCCTCTTAAAAATAAGAGGAGGGTCATTTTATGAAAGGATTTTAAAGATGAGAATTGTTATACAACGTGTAAAAAGAGCAAGTGTTTCGGTGGAAGAGAAGGTTGTCGGATCGATTCAGAAAGGTTTTCTGGTTCTGATCGGTGTCGGCCAGGGGGACGATGAAGCAACAGCAGACAAGTATATGAAAAAACTGCTGGGACTGCGTATTTTTGAAGATGAAAATGGAAAGACGAACAAGTCCCTGGCAGATGTGGATGGACAGCTTCTGATGGTTTCACAGTTTACCCTGTATGCCAACTGTAAAAAGGGAAACCGTCCAAGCTTCACGGAAGCAGGCGAGCCGCACAGAGCAGAAGAACTGTATGAATATATGGTCGCGAAAGCACGGGAACAGGTTCCTGTTGTCGAAACGGGAGTGTTCGGGGCTGAGATGGAAGTATCACTGGTGAATGATGGGCCGTTTACGGTGATCTTAGAGGATCTGTGAAACCTGTTTTTGTCTAGAGATAGTGTACCATCATCGTGCTGAATTGTTTGTATTTATACAGTTTACATAAAATGATTATGTGAACTTGTGAAGAGGAGAAAATCTTTTATGCCGCAATTTGACTATCAGCAGCTGTGTCACTTTGTCCTTCCGGAACAGGGGGGACTGTCGGTGGAAACAATTCTAAAACGTTTTCTGCACCTGACACCACGTGAAATCCGCCATGCCAAATATATTCCGGATGGAATTCAGAAAAACGGTGTTTCCTGCCGCACAAATGCAGTCGTCCAGACTGGAGATACGATCACTTTTCGATATGAGCAGAAGTGTCCCCACCTTTCCGAAGATCAGGTTCTGCCGGTATCAGGTGATTCTGCCGGCGTACGGATTCTCTATGAGGACAGTGATCTCTGTGTCGCAGACAAGCCATCCGGTATGGTCTGCCACGCTTCCCACGGCCATTATTCCGATTCCCTGACACATGCTGCCGCATCCCTGTTAAAAACACCGACAGCGCCTTCTGAACTCCGCTGCATCGGCCGTCTTGACAAAGATACATCGGGTCTGGTACTATTTGCAAAGAATCAGCTGGCTGCTGCCAGACTGTCCCGGCAGCGGGAGAGCGGCGCGCTGAAAAAAGAATACCTGGCTCTGGTACACCATCCCTTTTCCGAAGAAACGCAAAAAGAAACCATTCGTCTTTCCATGGAGCAAATTCCAGGAGATGACCCTGATTCTTTCGATCCGTCTGGGAAACGTATCACTAAAATGCGTATCTGTAAAGAAGGGAACGGCCTGTGGGCTACTACACACTACGAGGCTGTCCTTCAGGATCCTTTCTGGGCCGTCGTGTGCTGCCGTCTGGAAACCGGCCGCACGCATCAGATCCGCCTTCACATGGCATCTATTGGACATCCACTTTTCGGAGATCCGCTCTACGGAGTCCGCGACGGCGGTACCCGTGCCGCGCTCCATGCCTGGAAACTGCACTTTCTGCAGCCGATGACAGGAGAACCAATTGATCTGGAAAATATTCGAACGCACATGTTCGATTAAATATATTTGAAGTATAAGGAGAACATTTTATGGAAGAACAGAAAGAACACAAACGCCGCGTCCGCTACAAAGGCACACATCCGCGGAATTACAATGAGAAATACAAAGAACTGAATCCGGAGAAATATCAGGGGACCATTGAGCATGTGATCCAAAAGGGAAGCACACCGGCCGGCATGCATATCCCGATTCTCGTAGATGAAATCCTCGATTTTCTCAAGATCGAGCCGGGACAGAACGGACTTGATGCAACACTCGGATACGGCGGCCACAGTTCCCGTATGCTTGCATGCCTGCAGGGAAAAGGGCATCTCTGCGCGCTGGATGTCGATCCGATCGAGATGGCAAAAACAAAAGAACGACTGGCCGCGCAGGGGTACGGCCCTGAGATTTTAACGATTCTTCATCAGAATTTTGCCAATATTGATCAGGTTGCTGCCGAATACGGCCCCTTTGACTTCATTCTGGCGGATCTTGGTGTTTCCTCCATGCAGATTGATAATCCGGAGCGCGGCTTTTCCTACAAATATGATGGACCGCTGGATCTTCGCCTGAATCCGGAGGCAGGAATTTCCGCGGCCGAGCGTCTGCGCACGGTTGCACGCGATGAACTGGAAGGCATGCTCATTGAAAACGCCGATGAACCGTATGCAAAAGAAATTTCCCAGGCTGTTACGCGGGCACTTCGGAAAGGAAAGAAAATTGACACTACGTTTGCACTGCGTGATCTGATCGCTGAAGCACTGGATTTTCTTCCGAAAGACGAGAAAAAAGAAGCCATCAAAAAATCCTGCGCCCGCACCTTCCAGGCACTGCGGATCGATGTAAACAACGAATATGAGGTTCTGGAAGCATTCATGGAAAAACTTCCGGATGCTCTTGCTCCGGGCGGCAGAGCGGCAATTCTGACGTTCCATTCCGGCGAAGACCGGCTTGTGAAAAAGTCCATGAAGGGACTGTATCAGATCGGTATTTATTCCGAATATTCAAAAGAAGTCATTCGTCCTTCCAAAGAAGAATGCATCCGCAACAGCCGTGCAAGTTCAACGAAAATGCGCTGGGCAATTAAGGCGGAGTAACTTAAAAAAAGCAGGAGAGAAGTCGTCTCCATAAAAAAGAGGAATCAACGAATGGGATATAATCCCTGTTGATTCCTCTTTGGGTTTCTGATATATTTTTATTCCTCATGCTCCGGCATGGACTCCCGCAGCCGTACCGCTGTGGCAGCCTGACGGCGCCTTGCATCGTCCATGGCAGCATAATGTTTCTTCGTCGTATTGACATCCTTATGGCCGAGGACATCCGCAACAAGATAAATATCGCCTGTTTCCTGATACAGCGTCGTACCGTACGTACTACGCAGTTTATGCGGCGTAATTTTCTTCGTTGTCGTCACCTGGGACGCATATTTCTTCACCAGATTTTCCACCGTCTTGACGTTGATCCGTTTTCTCTGCGCTGAATAGAAGAGTGCGTGTTCGTGTCCTGCCACAGGCGTAATACCTGCGCGGACTTCGATATACTTTTTCAGTGCCTCGGCAACTTCATCTCCAAAGTAGACAAACATTTCATTTCCACCTTTTCGAAGCACTTTGATGCCATTGTTTTTAAAATCGACATCCTCAATATCTAACCCGACACATTCCGACACACGGATTCCCGTGCCAAGCAGAAGAGTAATGATTGCAAAATCACGTTCCTTTGTTTTTTCATAGTAGGCCCGCTGATGATTGCTCAGCCCGTCGCCGCAGGATTCAATAAAATCGAGAAGCTCCGCAACCTCATTTGGCTCCAGACGGATAATTTCTTTTTCATGGAGCTTCGGCATATCGATAAGCAGCGTAGGATTTGTCTCAATCAGTTCCTTTTTGAAATAATAGGAATAGAACGTCCGAAGTGCCGACAATTTTCGTTTCAGGCCTTTTTCCCCGTTGGTGGTATAAGATTCCTGGGAACCGATATAAGCCTTTAAATATTCTGTGTATTCCTCAAGATCAAGTGCAGTGACCTGGTCAAGCACATCAACGGACATCTGATCCATGGGAATTTTGGCAAGTTCCGGATTTTCTTTCTGCAGATACTGAAAAAAGATCCGAAGGTCATATGCATATTTGATCCGTGTGCTGGTCGATGTCGTTGTGCTGATGCCGCGGAAAAATTCGGAAGTAAAAGAGGGAAGCGTCTTCAGAACCTCGCGGAGCTTCAGTGTATTTTCCATATCGGTTTGTTCGTGATACGTAATTTTTGATTTCATAACTGCAAATGAGCCTTTCTAAACAGAAAACCGGGAAAATGAAAGAAGTATTTCTTCTATATAACTATTCGGGAAACGCAGGTTTTTCGAATAGTTGAAGAGTTACTTTCAGAAATCACCGGTTTTTCCTCTGAAACCGCCGAATTTTACAGGCCGATTTCTTGTTCGTTTTTTCACAACATTTTTTATTTTCTTCTTTTATTTTTCAGGATAAAAATCTTAATACTCCGATTACCTTTCCTACGATCTGCAGATCATTCACAAGGATCGGATCCATCTCATCGTTTTCCGGCTGCAGGCGGAAATAACCGTCTTCCTTGTAGAATGTTTTTACTGTAGCGGAATCATTGACCAGAGCGACAATTTTTTCTCCATTTTCCGCAGTTGCCTGTTGCTCCACAAGAACAAGGTCACCGTCTAAAATACCTGCATTTACCATGCTTTCGCCCTGTACCTTTAAAAGGAACGTTTCTGCGTTTGGCAGACGGTCTACCGGCATCGGGAAATATCCTTCAATATTCTCTACCGCAAGAATCGGTTCTCCGGCAGCTACTTTGCCGATCAGCGGAATCTGTGCAACCTCACTCTGGGATGCGGTGTCTTCCGATGCAATTCCCTGGATTGCACCAAGGCGGCCGGTATGGAATCCTTCATCGCAGATTTCAATGGCTCTCGGTTTTGTTGCATCTCGTTTGATATAGCCTTTCCGCTCCAGTGTTTCCAGATGTGCATGTACCGAGGATGTAGAACGAAGGGAAACCGCTTCGCAGATCTCACGCACAGACGGCGGGAATCCTCTCTGCAAAATTTCCTGTTTTAAATATTCGAGAATCTGTCTCTGTTTCTCTGTCAGTTTATTTTTGTCTCCAGCCATCGTATGTTCCTCCTGTCGTTTCGTTTTTTATATGAATTAGGGTAGTCCCCTCTTTCTATACGATATTTGCTTAAAATATACCAAATAAATTTTACCATAAATCCCACCGGAACGCAAACAAAAGTTTCGAAAATTTGTTCGTATTTTGTATTGACAAACATACGTTCTTTTATTATAATGAACATATATTCGAAAGAACAAATGTTCACGTAGCACAACTACTCTTCTATCACAAATCAAGGGGGAATTTTACATGAGTACCAATGCAAAGAAAAGAAAATCACTGAGAGAAAGACGAAAAATCCAGAGAAGAAAACTGCAGATCCGCGCAGCCGCCGCTCTCCTGTCTCTGGCTGCCGTCACATTTCTTTTAATCTTCCACTTCACGCCGCAGAATACGCAGGCAGACAGTGAGCCGAAAGCTCCAACCTACAAATACTACACCAGTATCCGCGTTTCTTCCGGCGATACACTGTGGGACATCGCCAAAGAATACCGTACAGAAGAATACTCCGATATTTCCAGTTACATTGCTGAGGTCCGTGAGATTAATCACCTGAGTTCCAACCAGATCACGGACGGTATGTATCTCTGCATTCCGTATTACTCCGAAGAGTATAAATCATGAAATTCAAGAAATACTTTACATAATTCGGTTATGTAAACAAAGTAAAAAAAACAGCTTCTAAAATGCACGGAACCTTCTAAAACAGCATGTTCGGGAAGCATGGTTTACCAAATAAAGAATGAATGTGAAAAGCAGAAACGTCCCGCAAATGAAATTTCTCATCTGCGGGACGTTTCTGCTATCTTATGCTTTTTTTAATCCTCTTCAATATGCTCCTGTCCCTGTGCGATGATTGTCCGTACATGACCATCTGCAAGAGAGTAGAACACCGATTTTCCTTCTCGTCTGCTCTTTACCAGCTTATTCTGCTTCAGAATGCGAAGCTGGTGGGAAATTGCGGACTGTGTCATGTGCAGTGCTTCTGCCAGGTCGCAGACGCATACCTCTGCCTCAAACAGGACAAACAGGATCTGGATCCGCGTGGAATCACCAAATACCTTGAAAAGCTCTGCCAGATCGTAAAGCTCTGTTTCATCCGGCATGGTCTCATTGACAATCTTTACCAGATTTTCATGAACCTCACAGGAGTCACAGCACAGATCAGCTTCTTCCGGATTGATTTTTGCCATTTTGTGTCCTCGTCTTTCTATAGATTTTTCACAAACAGAGCACGAATTGCATTCAGAACCGCCAGAATCATAACTCCGACATCTGCGAAAATTGCCATCCACATGTTAGCGATACCGATGGCTCCCAGAAGCAGGAACAATACTTTGATACCAATTGCAAAATAAATATTCTCATAAACAATGTGAATACATTTTCTGGAAATGTGAATTGCTTTGGAAATCTTGAGCGGATCGTCGTCCATCAGAACGATATCAGCTGCTTCAATTGCTGCATCGGAACCAAGTGCTCCCATCGCAATACCGATATCGGCACGGGACAGTACCGGTGCATCGTTGATGCCGTCACCTACGAAGGCAAGTTTTTCTTTTTCTGTCTTTGCGGCAAGCAGCTCTTCCACTTTACTTACTTTGTCACCAGGAAGCAGTTCGCTGTAAACTTCATCAATTCCAAGATCTGCAGCTACCTGATCGGCTATCCGCTTGGAGTCTCCGGTCAGCATAATCGTCTTTTTAATACCGGATTTCCGCAGCGCCTGAATCGCCTCTTTCGCATGCGGTTTGATCATATCACAGATCAGGATATGTCCGGCATACTTGCCGTCTACAGCAACATGGACGATGGTGCCGACGCTGTGGCAGTCGATATAATCAACGCCAAGGCGCTCCATCAGTTTTGCATTTCCGGCAGCGACATTTTTACCGTCTACCTTTGCTGTTACACCGTTTCCGCTGATCTCTTCGATGTCCGTGACACGGCTTCGGTCGATCAGTTTTCCATATGCTCTCTGCAGACTCTTGCTGATCGGATGGCTCGAAGCACACTCAGCAAGTGCTGCGTATTCCAGAACATCTTCCTGACTGATCGTATTATGGTGAATACCGGCTACTTCAAAGACACCCTGTGTCATGGTACCGGTTTTATCGAATACAACGTATTTGGTCTGGGAAAGTGTTTCCAGATAGTTGGAACCTTTCACCAGGACACCTTCATGGCTTGCGCCGCCGATACCGGCGAAGAAGCTGAGCGGAATACTGATGACCAGTGCACAAGGGCAGCTGATAACCAGGAAGGTCAGCGCACGGTAAATCCATACGCTCCACTCAGGAGCGGCACTTAAAAACAGCATCCGTGCCAGCGGCGGCAGGATTGCCAGCGCCAGCGCACCGTAGCAGACGGCCGGTGTATAGTATTTCGCAAATTTGGAAATAAAGTTCTCGGATCTTGATTTCTTGGAGCTGGAGTTTTCCACAAGGTCCAGAATTTTGGATACGGTAGACTCTCCAAACTCTTTCGTTGTTTTTACTTTAATCAGACCGGACATATTGATACATCCGCTGATGACTTCGTCTCCATCCCGGGCGTCACGCGGAACACTCTCTCCGGTCAGGGCACTGGTATTCAGTGTGGTGTTTCCTTCTTTGATCACACCATCGATCGGAATCTTTTCACCAGGCTGTACAACGATGATTGTGCCAACCTCAACTTCATCCGGATCAACCTGCTCGAGTTTTCCGTCTACCTCGATATTTGCATAATCCGGGCGGATATCCATCAGTTCGCTGATGTTCCGGCGGCTCTTTCCGACAGCATAGCTCTGGAACAGTTCGCCGATCTGATAAAACAGCATAACAGCTACGCCCTCCGGATACTCGCCAAGCAGAATGGCACCGACCGTTGCAACAGCCATCAGAAAGTTTTCATCAAATACCTGTTTGTTCAGGATTCCCTTCCAGGCCTTTTTCAGGATATCGTATCCGATGACCAGATAAGGAACCATAAAGGTTGCAAATCGCACATAGCCGGTTGTCGGCAGTACCGCGCAGAGAATCAGAAGAACCGATGCAACGATGACGCGGATGAGAACCTTTTTCTGTTTCTTATTCATACATATGCCTCCTTTGTTCTTACCGCCGGATGAAAAAATCCAGCATTTCATCCCAGAGATTTACAGATCCAAATCCGCTGCTCCAGAGAGAAAATACTGGATTTTTCTCGAGCTGAACCGCAGACAGGTTTTAGAATCTATTCTGCTCCAGCTTTTTCTTCCATCCGCCGATGAAAGTTTTTTATTTTAGAGGAAGATCTCGCAGTCATCCTCAACTTTTTTGCAGTTTTTCAGAACATCCTGCATAACGCTCTTTGGATCCTGTCCGTCTTCGAACTCCACGATCATTTTGAGCATCATAAAGTTTACGGTAGCATCCTTTACACCTGCTGTGTTTTTTGCAGCCTCTTCCATTTTGTTTGCACAGTTTGCGCAGTCAACATCGATCTTATACGTTTTCTTCATCGCTTTTGATCTCCTTTTTCATTTTCACTGTTCATATGAACATTTATTCATATGTTTGTTTTTATTATAGCACCAGTGATGCAATTGTCAATGGAAAACTGAAAAAAATCAAAAAATCTGCCCGTCGGATTTTTTTGATTCCTGCGGGCAGATAGATCTGTTATTTATTTCTCATAAAGAAACGTTATGTTCTGCTATTTTTCACTTTTCCGAATCACAATCTGTCCGAACCGTGCACATCCGTCCAGAACCTCTATTTTCAGAATGCCTTCTCCTGTAACGGTACCGAGTGTGAACCGTTCGAGTGTGTTCGGTGCTGTTTCATATGCAAAATATGGATGAACATCCGAAGTTACTTTCTCACCGGCAGGAGGCATTACCCCTTCAAAAAGAGTCTCTCCCTGAATAGCTGCCTGTACCTTCACCTTTTTGTCTGCACAGTAAGTTACAGAAACGGTATAGGTTTCTTTTTCACGGATTGTATAGGAAGCATATTCTCCTGCTCCCAGCTGAAGCTGTACATGATCTCTCGGATGTTTGATCGGACCCGGTGCGGCAAACCCGGCCGGTTCAGGATGATATCCTTTTTCATAAACCAATTCAAACCGGTCATACAGACGATATCCTGTAGCATTCGGAAGATCACTAAGACCACGGTGTGAATCCATCGGCAGCGCGTTGTAGCCGATCGCCGGGATCTCAAAATTGCCCTCTCGAAGCAGATAAGGATGATACTGCGTATTTTCTTTGCATTTATCGACCGCCAGGCATTCCAGGTAGCTGTCCCAGATGGCCTGCGCATGCTCGTAGGACGGTTTTGCAGCTCCATTAATTGCATAATCGGTAATCAGATGCCATTCATCCGGAACATTAAAGTTCAGAATCGAAGCACATCCTGCTCCCTCTACCGTTTTCCAGCACCACAGATTATAACCGGCGTGGTACTCGGCAAGAATCTCATACATCGTTGTCTGCCATGCGTGCTCATTTCTTCCTCCTGTCTCGCCCATCCACAGGCAGATCTTCTGTTCCCGGCAGATACGGAGAACGCTGGCAAGAGAAGCTACCTCCGGAACAACCATCTCATACGCATGAAGACTGATGCCCCAGTTGTGGTATTCCGGGTCAAACTCATGATCAAAGAAATATGTAAGAGAGGAAAACTGTGTACCATTCAGCAAAAATAAGTGTTTCTGGTCGATCTTTCTGCAGCGGCGGATCATTTCCTCGTAAAAATAGACCAGCTTCGGTGTCAGCTCCTCGCGGCGCGGCGTCATGGAGATCGGCTCGTTGATACAGTCATATGCGCCGATGATCCAGCGGTCTTTGTATCTTCTCATAAACTCTTCCATCAGAAGAAACATCCGCTCCATCGATTCTTCATCGTCATACAGATGCTGTCCATTGTCCACGCCGTCATCACACGGAATTCCGGACTGGCCTGCCGTTGCCGCATGGAAATCTACGACAGCATAAACCTGATACGTCTCACACCAGTCGAGAACATCATTCAGCATGGCAAAGGAATCTTCATTATACGTAATCCCCGGCTCCTCATACAGAAAGCTTCCTGCGCGGATCGGCAGACGCACGGAATTGTAACCGCGTCTGGAGAGAAGTGCAATATCCTCCTCCGTCAGATACAGCCGTCTCCAGCGTTTCCAGAACTCCTCCGCATATTTCGTTCCGCAGGTCTCCCGTAGAATCTGGTCCATACTTCTTCCACGGTCCATGCGTCCCATCGGCGCATATTTTCCAGGCTCGAACAGTCCAAAGCCGCTCTGGGTGCCGAGCATAAATCCTTCCGGATTATCCCAGTTTCCCATGCCCCAGCCACGGAGAATCACCTCTTCTCCGAAATCATTCACAATAATACCGTCCTGATTGTGCAAAAATCCCCTTACACGTTCTTTGTCATAATACCCCATACAAAAATACCACCTTTCCGCAGAAGCCTTCTGATTCTGTGCTTTTTCTTCTATTATAAAAATTCTGTTTTTCTGTGTCAAGAAATAGATTTTTACTATTTTCAGGGAAAAGACATGATATTTTTTTAAAAATTGCTTGACAAACCGAAAAATGAGACTATAATGCAAAGTGTTCAAAAGAAAAAAGGGATCAGAAAAAAGCAATGAGCAGGACAACATTTTTCGGGTGAACCTTTGCAGAGAACCATCGGCTGGTGCGAGATGGCAGGTATCCCAAAGAACAATCCCCTGTGAGCTGTACAGACGAAACCAGAAATGGAAAGTAGTCCGGACCGGCCTCTCACCGTTAGCAGAGAAGAGATTCACCGGAAAGTGTATCAAATGGTTTCGGGGATCTTGTCTGAGTGATCGACCAAAAGGAACAGCCGATAATTAGAAGTGGTAACGCGGAGCGTTTTTTGAAAGCTTCGTCTTCTTGCATAAGTCAGGGAGACGAAGCTTTTTTTGTTTCCAAGCATACCAACACAATTGCCTTTTCCCTTTTCTTTTTCCATTTGAAATCCATGTAAACTGGAAATATCATTTTTGAACGAGGAGGAATTTTATTATGAACACGTTGGTTATTGTACTGATCGCCGCCGTATGTCTGATAGCAGGTTATACCTTCTACGGAAGCTGGCTGGCAAAGAAATGGGGCATCGATCCCAAAGCAAAAACACCTGCCGTTGCAAAAAATGACGGTCAGGATTACGTCCCTACCGATGGATGGACCGTATTCGCCCATCAGTTTTCTTCAATCGCAGGTGCAGGCCCTGTCACCGGTGCCATTCAGGCCGCTGTCTTTGGATGGGTTCCCGTCCTTTTATGGATCCTGATCGGCGGCATCTTCTTTGGCGCTGTTACTGATTTCGGCGCGCTGTATGCGAGTGTCAAAAATGAAGGAAAATCCATGGGACTTCTCATTGAGAAATACATCGGCAAAACAGGAAAGAAACTGTTTCTTCTCTTCTGCTGGCTCTTTACACTGATCGTTATCGCCGCCTTTGCAGATATGGTTGCCGGAACATTTAATGCTTACGAAACGGTTGACGGCGTCACAAAGCTTTCTGCCCAGGCAACTGTAAACGGCGCTGCCGGAAGCATCTCCCTGCTGTTTATCGCTTTTGCTGTTGTCTTCGGACTGCTCCAGAAAAAACTGCAGTGGAAAGGCTGGAAAGAAATGGTACTCGGCCTTGCCTGCACCGTTGCAGCCTTTGCAATCGGCATGAATGTACCGCTTGTAACAAGCAAAGCAACCTGGACTTATCTGGTATTTGCCTACATCTTTCTTGCCGCTGTCCTTCCGATGTGGCTTCTGATGCAGCCGCGTGACTTTATGACAACCTTTATGTTTGCCGGCATGATCCTTGGCGCTGTTGTCGGACTTGTTGTTGCACACCCGAAAATGAATCTTCCAATGTATACCGGATTCCACAATGCGACATCCGGAGATCTGTTCCCGATCCTGTTTGTCACCGTTGCCTGTGGTGCTGTTTCCGGATTCCACAGCCTGGTATCGTCTGGAACCTCTTCGAAAACCATTGCGAATGAAAAAGATATGCAGAAAGTCGGATACGGAGCTATGGTTCTGGAGAGCCTGCTTGCCGTCCTCGCCCTCTGCGTTGCCGGTGCTGCTGCTTCTGCAGACGGTACGGCTGCTGTCGGAACGCCATTTGCGATCTTTTCTTCCGGTGTTGCCGGATTTCTGGAAATGTTCGGCATCCCGGTATACGGAGCACAGTGCTTCATGACGATGTGTGTATCGGCGCTGGCACTTACCAGTCTTGACTCTGTTGCACGAATCGGCCGTATGTCCTTCCAGGAACTGTTCACTGTCGATGATATGGAACATGCTGCCGGATGGAGAAAGCTGCTCTGCAATAAATATTTCTCTACCATTGTTACTCTGCTCTGCGGCTACATCCTGACCCAGATCGGATATGCCAATATCTGGCCGCTGTTCGGAAGTGCAAACCAGATGCTGAGTGCACTCGTTCTGATCACGCTCTGTGTCTTCCTGAAAGTCACCGGCCGTGAAAACAGAACCCTGTTCCCGCCGCTTATCATCATGCTCTGCGTCACCTTTACCGCACTGGTAGAGCGTGTCATCGCACTTGTAAAAGCGTATGGAGCAGGAACCGCTGTCTTCCTCGTTGAGGGACTGCAGCTCATCATCGCCATTCTGCTGATGGTTCTTGGTGTCATCATTGTCATCAGCTGTGGAAAAGAACTGTTCCGGAAGAAAGCGGGACAGGAAACGAAATAATATAGATGTTTCTTCAAAGAGCTTCCTAACGCAAAACGCCGTCAGACTACAACAAGTCTAACGGCGTTTTACATGCCATAGTTTTTTACGAAACAATTATTTCTTTTCATCCAGCAGCATAACCCTATCTGCCAGATTGTGATCAATGGCACCAACGATTCGGTGCGGTATATACGGTTCTTCGAGATACGCGATGTCGTCATCAGTTAATGTTACAGCGAAGGCTTTTACCGCATCTTCCAGATACGCCGCCTTGGTCGCACCGATAATCGGGGAGCTGACTCCCTTCGCCCATTGCCATGCCAGTGCGGTCATACATTCAGGGCTTCCATTGTTTCCTCAATCGGAGTTTCGTAGTCAAAATGGTGAATGATATACAGATCCAGATAATCTGTTCCCAGCCGTTTCAGTGTACCGTCAATCTCTCTGTGAATGGCTTCTGCCGACAGATTGCCAAAATTTTACTCCGTATAATACTGTGCCTGCGCATTCCAAAGCTCATAGTATTTGCCGTTTGTATCCACAAATCCCCTGTTCCATAAGGTAGCATCCAGATACTTCGGGATGTCCCGGTTGACCGCCATAAAGGTTAAATGACCCCGGCTGTCCTGCTGTAAAAGTGACATCCTCCACCACCTGTAGAGGTGGGGGAGGATGTCACACTTCATGACCTTATTCCTTCTCCAGAAACATACTCTTCAACAGATGCGTTCCCGCTTCCGTCCGAAATACTTTTCTGCAGAAATTTTCAATCGCCTGTTTTGAATATTCGCTCTCGCCGGCATTGACTAGAAAATCGGCTTCCAGCAGGATCTGGTAATCCATTCCCTCTACATTTGTATAGGTATGATGATGCGTAACCAGCCATGTGATGCGTTCGACATCCAGTTCTCCTGCCGGTACATCTTTGAAAAATTCTGCAACGAGCGGCGCACTTTCCTCTTCCTGATGCTTTCCGCTGGTGTTTCCGTATTTTTCCCGACACAGCGGGCAGGCAATATCATGGACAACAGCTGCCATCTCCAGCGTTTCCTGTGTTTTTGGATCCAGTCCTTCCGCCTCGCCGATGTTCTTTGCAAAGGCCCATACCTTCAGAAAATGATAAATATCATGAATATTTCCCTTATAAAAATCTGTCATTTTTTCAATTGCAGCAGCAATTTTCATATCGTATTTCCTCCTTCGCATCCTGTCTTTCTTCCCATTATATCACATGTTTCACGCATTTGAGTATCAGATTATCAACTGATCTTATCACAAAATATGCAAAAACAGGAGGCAGAACCTGCCTCCTGTAGCTTTTTAACACTATGATGTTCTTTATGCCAGCGGTTTTCCTGTCAGCATCTCATATGCCTGAAGATATTTCTCGATCGTCTTGTCTACGATTTCCTGCGGCAGAGTCCAGTTGTGGTTTCCATCGTTGGCTTTGAGCCAGTCGCGCGCGAACTGTTTGTCAAAAGATGGCTGACCATGGCCTGGTTCATAACCATCTGCAGGCCAGAAGCGGGAGCTGTCCGGAGTCAGCATCTCGTCGCCGATTACGATATTTCCGTTTTCATCGAGACCAAACTCAAATTTTGTGTCTGCAATGATAATGCCTTTGCTTAAAGCATAATCGGCACATTTTTTATACAGAGCGATGGTGTAGTCGCGAAGCTTCTCTGCATACTCGGCTCCTTTTCCCGGGAAGTATTTTTCCAGATGGGCGATGCTCTGCTCATAAGAGATATTTTCGTCATGATCTCCGATTTCAGCCTTTGTGGACGGAGTGTAGATTGGCTCAGGAAGCTTGTCAGATTCTTTTAATCCTTCCGGAAGCTCGATGCCACATACTTTTCCTGTTTTCTGATAGCTTGCCCAGCCGCTTCCGGTAATGTAGCCGCGGACAATGCACTCGATAGGAAGCATTTCCAGCTTACGGCACATCATGCTGTTTCCGTCAAATTTCTCCTGCTGGAAAAATTCCGGCATGTCTTTTACGTCTACAGAGATCATATGATTCGGAAGGATGTCTTCTGTCAGATCGAACCAGAATTTGGACATCTGGGTCAGAACGGTACCTTTTTTTGTTACCACATTGTTCAGAATGACATCAAAACAGCTAATACGGTCGGTTGCTACCATGATCAGGCTGTCGCCGTTATCATAAATCTCGCGTACCTTACCCTCTTTGATTGGCTTTAATTCTTTCATCATGAATACCTCTTCTTTTCGTATAGGATAGTGAACGGAATTACACCCGATCCGGTGAAATTCCTTTGACACCTTTACCCTACACCACTCCTTATAAATTGTCAAGCATTTATTATTAACGCTACTAAATAAACCCCAAAAGGGATCTTTTATTTCCATTTATAGTTCTGCTCCGTTTGTTTCTATCACGTGTTTATACCAGAATGCGGAATCTTTCATAATTCTCTCTTGATTTCTGTAGTCCACATATACGAGTCCAAATCGATCTGAGTAACCTTTGGCCCATTCAAAATTATCCATCAAAGACCACTGGAAATATCCTCTGATATCCGCTTCCTCTGCTGCTTTTCTCAGTTCTCGCAAATATCTTGCAAGAAAATCATATCTGTGATAATGATCACACGCTGCTTCGCCGGTATGACCGGAATATACTTTCCCCGGTTCTTTTGTATACACGTCCCAGATGTGTTCACCTTTTCCATCTTCTTTTACTGCACCTTCAATTTGATATGCACTTGTTGCTGCACCCCAGACAAAATTTTCTGATGCTTTCTTCCTCTTATTACTCTACTATTCTAATTATTTCCATTCCTCGATTCCCAGATTCTCTATATAATCAGCAAGTTCTCTCGCCATCTCATAGGTTTCTGGAATTCTGAGATGTCCTGGAGTCGCTGCTCCGTTTCTTTTAAAGATACAATGGGAAATCTTACTGTCTCCCATAGAAACCACTACATCGTCAATTGCTTTGTCCCAAGAACTGTCATGCTCAAGCAATGTCGTACAGCAGATGACCGATGCTTTCGGATATACCTGACGCAGTTTTTTTAAAAATTCTGTATAGTGTTCTCTCCAAAGAATTGCTTTCTCACACATATAGTCTTCTGACATGTAATCAAACGGATGATTATCATTCTGGCCAATTGCCACGACAACAACCTGCGGTGTATACTGATTAAAATCCCATTCTGTCAGTTCACCAAATGTTTTATTAAAGCGGATTTTATTCCAGGCACTTTCCATTCCAAGCTGATTCGGCTCATGGAACCAGCCTTGTCCATCCAGTAATGCAATTCCGCCCTGTGCGATATCATGGATCTGTGCATTCAGCATACGTGCTGTCATCCATGCATAGGAATACCAGCTGTTAGAATAACCGCCCTGATGTTCAGGATCCGTCTTTCCTGTATAATCCACTGCTTCTGTCACTTCTCCTGCTGATACAGAATCTCCGTAAACTTCAATTTTTCTTGTCTGTGCATCCGGAAGTTCCAATAATTTTGCTCCGTCTTCAATTTCAAATCCAAGGATGTGCATCTCATGGCAAGAATCCTGACGTTTAAAGAAAAGGACATGATGTTCTCCATTTTCATTCTCCGGAACACGAATCTCTATTTCATTCTCTTTCTTGTTATCCAGATAATAACACAACTGCACTCCATCTAAAATACATCCAAGATAATTCTGCCAATATTCATTTTTGTTTTTTAAGAAAATTTTCAGGTATTTTCCTGTGAATTTAAACTCTGCTGATGTACATGGATAGACCCAAATCGGTTCTTTTGGATTTCTCCAGTCGATCCTTCCGCTATAACGTATTTTTTTATTATCAGGATTAATTCTCATCTTATCCCCTCCATATTTTACAGTAAACTTGCTGCACCGATCATTCCTGCTTCATTTCCAAGTGCTGCTGTCTCAATCTCCGGCATCCTCTCCTTCAAAAATCTTATGCAATAATTAATGACATCAGATAAAATGGAGTTGTATCCGTTACCTCTTCCGGAAGAATTGTTATATCTACCGTATGAATTTTCTTTTCTCCATGGTGCAATACTTTCTCAAGGTACAAACAATCTCCCCAGTCCTCATCGAAATTCCCATCCAAAAGGATAGATTTTTCTTTATCACCATCTAACACAAGCTCTGCTCTTGCTGCAGGAAGCTGTATTGTTTTTCTATACTGCACTGCAATGCAGGAAGCAGTCACCTCAAAATGAATAGAATCCCCGGCTTTTTTTCCGATCCATCCATTTTTAAAATGATCAAGATGTCCTGTTTTCTCTTCCGTATCTGCATGAAATCCGCAAAGTTTTGGTGAAATTTCACGGATTGTCAGGCGTTTTGCATTCTCGTATGCATTCTCCGTCATTGCCTTCGGAAAAACAGGTTCTTTTTCCTCAACTTCTAATTCTGCTTTCACGCTTTCAAGGAATTTTTCAATTTCTTCTGCAACAAGTTTGTGTCCTTTATCATTTGGATGAAGTCCATCTGGTGTAAGTTCTTCCCTTATATATTCACCAGCCTTCATTCGCTGATAAATCGTATCTCTTACACTCACATGTGGCACCTGATACCAGTTTCCAACTTCGTTATGATATTCCTGCGCATTCAGACCAGTATCATAAAAAACATTATTCAAAAGAACCACTGCCGGTTTTGAATCCCAGCTTAACAGTTTTCTGACAACTCCTTCATACGTTTCCTGGAAAAATATGTCTGCCTCATCATTTACACTAAAATCAACAACTATAAAATCTGGTTGATACATTAATACATCTGTCACTGCTCTGGAAACTCCGTAATGAGAAGTTGTTCCGCCGATTCCTCCATTCACATAATGAACGTTTGCTTTTGGGAACGTCTGCTTCCACCACGTAAACACACGATAAGCATACGTATTCTCCATTGTTGTCGCAAGACTTCCCTGTGTGATCGATCCACCTAAAAATCCAATCGTAAGTTCTTCTCCTTCTTCAGCTCTTTTCATGCAATCTTTCAGTCTTTTTAAACTTACATCTTTCATTTGTTTTTCCTCCAGTCTGTTTTTCACCAGTTATCTGTTCTTTTTCGCATCTGCATTTTCTCCAATTATATGAGTTAAACGACAAATGAGACATATTTCAGATACATTTTACTGGCTTTTTCGTGCCTTCCATTTGATGGAAATACAAGTAACAGTTGTAAACAATTCCCTGTACATTCGCCATGGATGGGATTCCAAATGTCTGATTTCCATATTTGAAGTTTACATTCGGGTATAGTTTCTGGAACTCTTCTACATACTCTTTGAACTTTGTATCCACGACGTCTGTCTTATGAGTAAGGAACTTCAGGTCTGCTTTAATATCTGTGTAATCCTTTCTGAACTCGATCTGGTCAAAAGTCACATCAATCTTTGTTGCTTCAACCTTTTTCCCGCTACTTCCACATCCAGCCATTGTTATAACCATTGCTACTGCCATTGAGGCTGCGATCACTTTACTTGCAACTTTACATTTCATGTTTTTTCTATTTTGTTGCTTTTTAAGCTGATTTAATTCTACCATTAACTTCGCTTATTCTCAATATTAAGTTCTATATTTGCTTATTTTCTACACCATGCACAGTTTTACGCATTGAGTTTTGTGGATTTTCCATTTATTGCAAATGGCTTTATCACGTTTTTATGCGATTAATTTAAGCTTAATAAGTATACTAAAGTTTAATCTTAAGTTATGCTCTAATTTGATATAACCTGTATCATATCGCATATCTTATACAATACTTTTTAATATTTAACCCTTTTTCTTCATTTTCCTGTCCCAATGCCTCAAGCATTGTCACGCTTTGACTTTTCGATGCAGCATACGCGACTTTCTGATACATGCTCCAGTAAAAAGAAACTCCAAGTTCCAGGCATTGTTCTGATACAATCACGCCGATCGTAACCCCCTGCCTTTTATTCGTATATTTTTTCAGATCATACCCAAGTTCTTTTGCTTTTGCTACCACCTGACTCCTGACTTCTTCACTTACCCCTTTTCTTCCTGCAAGTGCATTCGAGACAGTAACTGTACTCACATTCAATGCCTCGACTATGTCTTTTAATTTTACATTTCCCATTTTCTTCATCTGTCTCAATTTCTATTTCCTTTTACCGTGTTTCCCTGGATCACCCTGCCTTCCACGATTCGAATTCCTTTCGGATGCGTGTCTCCTTCGATTCGTTTTATGTTTCCTTAATCCGGCTGCGAAGCTCTTCACTAACACCTTTCCTGTCATTTAATGCGTTTGATACAGTTACAACACTTGATCCCACTGCCTCTGCAATCTGTTCCAGACGGACCTTCTTTCTTCGTCCCACGTTCTTTCCTACTTTCTGTCACTTATCTATTAGTTCCTCTATGACGTTATTAACATCTAAGATTACGTTAACATGATAGCAAATAACTATCAACTTAATTTAAGCTATTTTTTACTAAATTTGAGATTAACTTAAAAAACTATGAAAAAGCAGGCAAATATCCTGCTTCCTCATAGCTTTCTTCCTTTCATCATATGCAGCATTCACGAGAAATCTGTAATTTGTTCCGTAAGAATCCAATAGGCAGTTGGCCGATTTTTTCTTTTATGCGAAATGGAAACGGAACGTATAGCTGTATCTTCCCTTGCATACACGATATTCCGAGTGAATATTTTTCGTCCAGCCGGTATCTCCGCCAAGGCCTGCGTGCGCTACATCCAGGATCAGCCAGGTTCCTGTTGTCTGCTCCGGAAGTTCTTCCTCATATGTGGCTTTTCGATATTCTGCCATAGAATATGGAAGTGCACTGAAATGGAAATCATCACTGCCCACAATCTGAACGGTATGTGTTCCATCCGAAAGAGCGGCAAACCGCGTGTCCTCATGGCCACCGCATTCGCACGGTACCACAAACGGAACGTGCTGTTCTGCTACAGAAGATGTATAAAGCCCAATCAGTGCTGCGTCTTTTCGGTCTGCATACGTCTCCCAGGGACCTTTTCCATACCAAGTGAGCGTATCAAACGCTGCAGGGAAGCGGAACGACTGTCCGACTCTTGCGATGGTCTCAAGGCCGCTGTTGTTTGTTACTTCGTTTTTCAGCTCCATTCCCTCACTGCCGATGCGATACAGAGTATGAGCGGTAAAGAGTACTGCGTTGTCCGGCTCCGCGGTATAGGAAGCCTGCACTTCAAGAAGCACCTGATTTCCGGCACTGACAGCCGATACTGACTGTACTTCCTTTTTCAGACGATCCAGACCTTCCGCGCGCCAGATATCATCGTAATCACTTTCATGGGTTCCCTCATCAATACCGGTTGGGGCACGATAAAATTCATCTTTTCCGCCGGTCATAAAAGAAACGCTCTTTGCCTGATATCTGGTAAATTCACCTGTCTTTTTATCAAAGATAATTTCGGTCTCTTCGCCGGTGATGCGAACATGATTTTCATCCTCCGCTACGGTCAGTGGTTTCTCCACAATCGTTTTCTCGTCTGCCAGATAAACACCTGTAGTAACCGGAATCTGACGGCGGTATAGTTCTGTTCCCGCCGGTGCATAGAAGGTATCTTGGGCAAGCTCAACGTAATAATTTACATACGCCTCGCCATGCAGTTGTTCCGGAAGCTCCGGAAGCGGAAGCGTCTCTGTTGTTCCGGCTACCGTGTAAAATGTCGGATAGCTGCCTTTGGCAAGCGTTTCGCCGTTCTGCACAATTTCATAACGCACCTGCAGATGAGAAAGATCGAGGGTATGGTAGCGGTTTGCCAGCACCCATATAGTTTCGCCGGTATATGGATTTTTCACCTGCTCAATCGTAACCGGGGACTGGCCGTTTCTCACCTCATAGGCGCCCGGTTTATAGGAAAGATCGGCAAAGACAACACCATTCAGACACATATCCGGAACCGGATCGGTCACATCCTCTCCGAATGCTCCGCCGTAGCCGTATTTGATATTTCCGTCCTCCTCGTGGATCGCAATCGCCTTGTCCGCGAAATCCCAGATAAAGCCTCCCTGGAAACGCGGGTATTTATTGACATAGTCCCAGAACTCCTTGAAGTTTCCGTTGCTGTTGCTCTTTGCATACGCATATTCGCACATGATGAACGGGCGGAGATCGGAATCGTCTGCCATCACATCCGTAAGCCAGCTCATCGTCGGATACATCGGGCAGATGACGTCGGAAATATTACTCTTTGGGTTGCCGGACTCATACTGAACGTATCTTGTTTTGTCGTATTCGCGGATCCAGCCGTGCATCGCGGCATGATTCGCCCCGGCACCGGATTCATTTCCAAGGGACCACAAGACGATGGAAGGATGGTTTTTATCACGCAGTACCATACGGGTTGCACGCTCCAGATAAGCGGCTGTCCACTCAGCGGATGCACTGAGCTGTCCGCCGTAACCGTGCGTCTCAAGATTTGCCTCGTCGACAAGGTAAATGCCGAGCTCGTCACACAGATCATACCATTTCACGGAATTCGGATAATGGCTGGTACGAACAGCGTTGAAATTCAGGCGTTTCATCACAGCAATTTCTTTTCGCATCTGCTCCTCAAAAACGGTACGTCCCGTCTCGGCGCAAAAATCGTGGCGGTCAACACCTCGGATCACAAGGCGTTTGCCATTCAGGGTCAGAACACCGCGGCTGTTGATTTCCACCTGACGGAAGCCGATTTTGCAGCTCTCGATATCAACCGTCTCATTCTCTTTGTTCTGCAGCTCGACAACAAGGGTATAAAGTGTCGGGGTCTCTGCAGTCCAGAGTGCCGGGTTCTCTACCGGAGCAGTAACGGTTGCGATGAATTTCGGCATCAGATAGAAGCCGCACTCAGCAAACGTTCTCGAAGCCATCTCGGTTACTTTGTTCTGTTCTGCGTCATACAGCGTCACTTTGGCATGATACTCGCCGTACAGCGGTTTGGAGTTGTCCGGCCAGATCGTGACAGAGAGGGTAGCTTTCGTGTAATCCGGGTGTGTGAACAGTGTCTCTGCCTTGTAGTCCAGGATGTGCTGCACCGGTTTCGATACGAGGCGGACATCGCGGTAGATACCGGACAAATGCCAATAATCCTGATCTTCCAGGTAAGTACCGTCACAGTAGCGCATTACCTGTACAGCGAGGGTGTTCGTTCCCTCCTGCACATATTCGGTGATGTCAAATTCCGCGTTCACTTTGCTGTCCTGGGAATACCCCACCTGTTTTCCGTTGACCCAGAGATAGAAGCAGGACTCCACACCGCCGAAATCGATGAGAAGCTGTCGGCCGATATAGTCTGTTGGAACCTCAAAGGTTCTGAAATAGCAGCCAGTCAGATTTTTCTCCGGCACGTACGGCGCATTCAGCTCGTAGGTGCCTTCGGTAATCTCGATCTCAAATGCTTCGCCGTTTGCCTCCCGTTTGAACGGATACAGCATATTGGTGTAAACCGGCTTTCCATATCCCTGCAGTTCCCAGTTGGACGGCACCGGAATCGTATCCCACGCTGCGTGATCGAAATTCTCTTCATAAAATGCTTCCACCGCTTCCGGTGACGGATACATTTTGAATTTCCAGTCTCCGTTCAGATCCATTACAAAGCGTGACGCGTTCCGCTTTCCGGCGAGCGCCTGCTCTACCGTCTCATATGCACCGTACGGCGTATGCATCGGATAACGATTTTTCTGCGTTATATACTGATTTTCCCAGTCTCTTGTCTGTCTCATGTTCTTGAAACCCTCCTTGCCTTTGCTTTCGCATTTTCCGACTGCCTCTCTTCTTTTTATCCAGATTGGTGTTCCTTTTTTGCTTTCCTGTGATATAATACATCTGTGGATTTTCAGAAGATTCATGCAGTTATCTTATGATTCAGTATAAAACACTGCACGTGGATGAGAAATAGTTGATCTGGTGTTTCTTTTATCCAAAATGGGAAAGCAAAGGAGAAGTCGTATGATACCGGAATATCTGCTTGCAAAAATAGAAAAGAGCGATGTCATTTATCGCTGTATTGGAAATGAAATGAAGAACGGGATTCTGGCGTGCGGTTTTATGCGGAAAGAGACGGCGGACCGCTCGCAGTATCATTTTTCGAACGAGTATTACAGCTGTTTCGTGCTGCTGCGCGGGAGCGGGGAATATATTGCCGAGGACGGCACCTCCTATCCGCTGCAGGCGGGAAGTCTGGTCCAGCGTCTGCCGGGTGTGCCGCATTCCACACGCGTAGACCCCGATGGGAAATGGCTGGAATTTTTTATCTCGATTGGGAAACCGTTTTTTGATTCTTTCTGCTCGCTTTCGGTTCTGAACCGGGAGACGGTGTTAAAGGCAGAGCTGCTTCCCGGCGATCTCGAGCGGTATCAGAAGCTTCTGCAGTCGTTAAAGGCCACACCGGACAGTCTGCTGCCTTTGCGGATTCCGGAGATGGAAAAAGAGATTCTGCGAATGTACGGCTACCATGCGCACCGGGTGAATCTGCAGCGGGATCCGATCGAGGCCGCCTGCGATATGCTCTCGCAGAATCTTGATGAAGAAATTTCTCTCGAAGAGCTTGCCCGGTCACTCCAGATCGGTTATGAGACGTTTCGAAAAGTATTTAAAAAACAGACCGGCGTCTCTCCTGCACGGTACCGCACCAGGAAGAAAATGGAGCAGGCCCGTATTCTTCTCGAGGGCGGCGTACCGATGAAGGAAATTGCCGTTCTTGTCGGATATGGCGATGTCTATGCGTTCAGCAAGCAGTTTTCCCGGTTCTTTGGATTCCCGCCTGGAAAGTACCGCGCACGTCTTCACACGGATGCGCCGGATTTAGAACAGTTTTAAGATATCGTCCACGGTTTTACGTTTCGGCTTGTCCGGGTTGATGGCACGGTAGCCGACAGCAATGACAGCACCAAGGAGCTCATTCTCCGGAATGGAGAGGGCTTCACGGATAGCTTTCTCATCACGGATTCCCATAATCAGAGTATCAAGGCCAAGTTCTCTTGCGCGCAGGATCAGGTTTTCGTCATGCAGGCCAAGATCGTAATAGCCCCAGCCGTTTCCAACTTCGTTGTCTGGTGTGCCGTCCTGCGTAAATCCGGAGCGGTCTTTTACGAATGCTGTTACGACAAGTGCCGCTCCCTTTGAACTCTTCTGATTGAATTCTGGAAGGCATTTTGCGGAAAATTCTTCGACTTTCTCCGGTGTTACAAGGGCATAGTACCGTGTTGTCTGTGAGTTTTTCCAGGATGGTGCCTGAATCGCTGCCTGTACGATCTCCTGGATCTGATCTGCGGTTACGTGTTTCTCCGGATCAAACGCGCGGATGCTTCTTCTTTCTTCCAGCAGTTTTGTAAATTCCATGGTGTATATCCTCCTTTTATTTATAAAGCCTCGTAATCTTCCCGTGAAAAACGGTGATACGTCAGGCCGAATTCATTTTCTTCGACACAGTAACAGTATTCATCTACAGACGGGTCTGAAAAAGAAAATACATGGCCCATCTCATGCTCCTCGGATGCGTTTTCTTCCACGGTAGTATGCATTTTCTCTGCATAGGAAGAAAAGCAGTCCCGAACCTGTTCCATTGTGTTTCCAGGCGTTGTGATCACCTGCAGAAGGTTCTGCAGGAGCTCCGGAACAGGGATTTCCCGCTCGATATAAGAGCATCCCTCCTCCGGGATTTCCACACAGTAGCGGTCTTTGACTGCCGAAATAGCGAGCATTCCAAGGCGCGGCTGTACGTTCTTACAGAACGCGGCAAGCGCTTTAGCCAGGTCTTCTGTTTCGTCTAAAGAGAGGGAACGGCGCAGGGACTCCGCCGGGTAGTAGAGCTTCATCGTACCGCCCTCATAGCCGATCTTCACCTGCCACTCCCGAATCGTATCGGTAATATGTTTTTCCAACAGTTTTGCTGTCATGTTTTCTAAGTCACCTCCATTATGCTGCATGTGCAAAAAATACAGTATTATTATCGCATGAATTGGGTGTTGTGTGAACACTTAATTTTTTGTTTTTTACAAAAAGAAAAGAATCACTTTTTTTACTCCTCGAAACGACAGAAACCTCCGCCAGAAAAGCTGGAACAGAGGTTTCTGTGATTTCTTATGTCAGAAGAATTTCTCAGTTATTTCGTTCTGAATTACTCTTCGTCGTCTTTTTTCTTTCTGCCGCGGAGTTTGAATCCAAGTCCGCCAGCGCCAAGAGATGCAACTGCCATGCTTACCCATCCCCAGATGTTGGTAGCATCACCGGTCTTTGCATTATCGCTCTTCTTGGAAGTAGAGGTATTGGATACTTTATTACTTGCAAGCGGAGTAGATGTTGATTTCGGGGTGCTTGTCGGGGTCTTCGTCGGCTGCGTCGTAGGTATTGTGGTAGGAGCAGTCGTCGGGGTTGTGGTTGGTGCTGTTGTAGGTATAACCGTCGGAGTCTCAGTTGGGGTTACGGTCGGGGTTTCCGTCGGGGTAACAGTCGGAGTCTCGGTCGGGGTTACGGTTGGGGTCTCTGTAGGAGTAGGAGTCGGCTCTTCTGCTGACTTCTTCCAGGTGAAGCTAAGATCCTGATATCCCAGTGAAGAAACTGTAATTTCAAAGGAATCGCCCTCTGCGAACGGTGCTGCATCTGTCTTTAAGGAACCATCCTCATTGAACAGTACAACAGCTCCTCTTCCGCTTGCTGCATATGCTTTTCCATTTACAGTAACAGAGGTAATGTTCTTCAGATAATCTGCAAACTCTTCATCTGTTGCATCCCCGTTCTTAAGCAGACTCGGTGTTGTCGTATCTTCGTTAAATGCTGCCGGCATCTCTTCCGTGTAAAGGATAAAGTCTGCGGAAAGATCTGCATATTTACCATTCTTATCGCTGACAGTCAATGTATAAGAACCTTTCTCTGCATTCTTGAAGTACAGAGTATCACCGGACACGGTTCCCGTCAGACCTTCTACTGTATAGACAGCATCGTAATCATCCGGCAGGCCTTCCAGTTTAACAGAAGCATTTCCAGATGTGACAGACGCATTCTCTACAGAAAATTCATATGCAAACTTAACCGGTACATATACATCTGCGTCGACTTCGTAAATTCCCTTGCTGGTGTAATAGGTAATTTTGTTGATGGTCTGTCCCATCATGCTCTTGTAATGTTCCGAGGAGGTCGGGCAGTTATGAACGCTTGTCGTAAATCCAGTGCTCCATGCCAGCTCAGACACTCTCCAGATATTCTCCAGATGACGCATTCCGTAATCGTTGCCCTCTTTTGTGCTGACAACAACACCATATACGGTATCTTCGCCTGCTTTGATGGTATCAGTAAGACCATCCAGATCCAGCTGATAATCACCGTATTTGCTGTTAGTGGAGAGCTCTGCCGTTACATTTTCCAGCTTTGCTGCCTCGGTTCCCTGAACAGCACCAAAGGTTACATCGCCGTCTGCATCTACAGATGCTTCTTTGTAATAAGACGGAACCTCATGTAAAGTGTAATATGCATAGCTTGCATTCTCATACAGTGCATCTTTTCCGGTATACGTTGTGGTGGATGTCTGTCCACGGTTGGTAACGGTGATTTCTACAGAATCCTCATCTGTCACTTTCGTGTATTTGCCAAGATCCATACCCTCTGTTACTTTTACCGGGAAGGTAATACCTGTGATATCGCTTCCGTCTGCATTCACATGGTAAGATCCGCCGGAAAGAGACGCGGTTCTTGTTTTATTCTTTGTTGCGGAAGTAAACGCATCTACCGGAACATCATTATGAACCTCTGCCTGATAGAACGCTGCATACGGAATATTCATTAATACATACTGGGACTGCAGAGCTTCGATGGCTGCATTCAGATGCTCGGTTGCTTCATCTACGGTTCCCTGGCTCTGTTTTTTCTCCAATGCTTCTTTTGCTTCTGCCAATTCTGTCTGCATATTATTCCAGGAAGTTTCCGTGTAAAGATCTTTATTCAGTGCATCTGCCTTTGCAATTGCCTCTTCCAGTGCTGCTGTGCTCTCTACCGGATCAGCTCCTACAATGTTCGCTTTGGTTGCTTCAAACGTGTAGGAAGCATCTGCATAGCCAAGTGCATGAATCGTAATCTTCCAATAACCGGTTCCATCCGTTCCCTCCGGTAAAGTGCAGCGCAGGGAATCGGTAAGGCCAAGCTGGATTCCCATTACTTTATGCATCCAGTTATCTGCTGCGAATTTTGTTCCATACGTTGCTTTTGCATTCGTATAAGTGGAATCATCACCGTAATAAGTCCAGGTTACGGTCTGCAGATTAGCAGCCAGATCGCCGTAATCTCCCGTTAAATCTACGCGAAGGAATTCTCCATAAGAACCATTGGCTTCTTTCACGGTCAGTCCTACGGTCTCAGCATCCGGAGCTGTCTTCAGCGCCTGATCTTTGATTCCGGATTCACTTCCTGTTGTTCTTGCAGAGAAGGAGAAGCTTCCATCTGCATTTTTCACTGCTATCTTCAGACCGTTTGTGTTTTCTGTTACATCTGCAACCAGGCCTGTATAGCTCTGCAGTTTATTTTCAGAAAATCCACCGGAAAGTGTTCCGCCGTTTTCTACCACAACATACTTTTTGCAAAAATCTTCGTAATCATCTTCCGAAACTTTTACAGGCACATATTTCAGACCTTTTACTTCATAATGATCAATCTGGCTCTTATCGTAAGTTACGGTCTCGCCGTTGGTCAGAACTGCCGTGGTTGCTGCGGTATAATATGCCACATCATAGGTTGTGCCATCTTTCATGTAGATAGTCGCTGCGCACTGGAAGCTTCCTCTGTGCAGTCCATGGTTTGTAGTCGCACGGGTTACAACATCAAAAGCGCCTTTATCACTTTCTTCGCGACTGTCAGTTTCATCCGAACCAGCGTCGCTTCCTGCCGCCTGAACTCCTTCTGCTGCCCAATACTCAGCCCAGGTAAGACCTGCATATACATATTTATATGTTGTTTCTTTCTTCTCATAAGTAAAGGAAAGCGTCCTGTAACCTGTTGCAGTTACTTCGATTTCAAATTTATTTCCTTCTGCAAAAGCGGCAGCTGTCAGATCAAGCGTACCGTCTTCTTTGATCAGAATTGTTTTCCGTTTTCCAGTTGCTGCATATTCTTTTCCATTTACTTTTACCGAAGTGATGTTCTTGATATAATCAGCAAAGTCATCTTCTGATGCATTCTCTGCTTTTACAAGCGCCGGAGCACTTCCTTTTTCGTTGTAAGCAGCCGGCATTGCATCTGTATACAGAGTAAAGCTCTGTGTCAGATCTGCATAAACACCTTTTTTATCATGAATCGTCAGAGTATACATTCCTTTTTTCGCATTTGCGGAATAAGAAATGGTATTTCCGTCTACTGCAAATCCATCCAGACCATCTACGGAATATTCTGCATCATAATCAGCCGGAAGTCCGGTTACGGTCATCGTTGTCTTTCCAGCGGAAAGAGAAGCGTCTTCTACGGATACACTTGCCTCAAATTTTGTTGGAACAAAAATATCATTCACTGGAATCGTGTAGATTCCTTTGCTGGTATAATAAGTAACCTTATTGATATGCTGTCCCATCATGCTCTTGTAATGTGCAGAAGAAGTCAGGCATCCATGTACCTGTGTTGTAAATCCAGTTGACCATGCCAGCTCTGTTCCGCGCCAGATATTTTCCACATGACGCATACCATAGTCATTGCCTTCTTTCGTGCTGACAATAACACCATAGATCTGATCGGTTCCAACATCAATCGTGTTCTCCAGTCCGTCGAGATCCAGCTGATAATCTCCATATTTTGATTCAGTCATAAATTCCGGAGATACATTGGTCAGTTCAATTGCAGTTCCAACTGTTTTTCCAAAAGAAAGAGAGCCATCTGCATTTACCGTTGCTTCTTTGTAGTAAGAAGGTGCTTCGCTTAATACATAATATGCATAGTCTGAGTTTTCAAATAAGGCGTCTTTTCCGGTGTATGTCTGTGTAGATGTCTGACCACGGTTTGTTACTGTAATACTTATAGAATCAGAATCTGTTACTTTCTTAAATTTGGAAAGATCCACTCCTGTTACTTTAACCGGGAAGGTAATTCCATTGATTGCACTTCCATCTGCATTGGTATGATAAGAACCACCGGCAAGAGTGGCTGTTCTTGTTTTGCTCTTCGTTGCGGAAGAAAATACATCCACTGGAACAGAGTTGTTTACATCTGCAGCATAAAATTCATCATACGGAATGTTCATCAGAACGTAAGCCACCTGCTCAGTTGGAGTCTCGGTCGGGGTCGCCGTTGGGGTTGCGGTTGGCGTTGCTGTCGGGGTCGCCGTCGGAGTCGGTGCTTTAACAAGACCTTTTACTGCAGTATTCAGCGCATCTTTCGCGGTATCAACAGCGCTCTGGGATTCTTTTGCAGAAAGAGCAGATTTTGCTGCGGTAAGAGCAGTCTGGACAGCTTTCCAGGAGTCTGCGGTGTAGTCAGCTTCCTTTAATGATTCGGCATCTGCGATTGCTTTTTCAAGTGCTGTGGTGTCTACTGCTTCTGGAGTCGGGGCTGCTTTTTGGGTTGCTGCAAGAGCCGCGGTTTTTACTGCATTCGAAGTTCTGGTTGCACCCGATACAATATCCCATCCTTCAATGTTTTCAATCGTTGCATCTTTTCCAAGAAGTTTCGTTTTGAATCCTTTGCTGTTTGTAGCTGCTTTTTTGAAATATGTGGCATTCTCTGTATTGTATCCAGAGCCAGGCGTTACTGCAATGTCAGAAAATTTGCCGTCTGCAACTGTGATTTTGACATTAACGTCATATTCATCCCATGCATTCTCATCCTCATCGTCTTCTGCTGTTCTGGTAACATGAGCGGTAGACTCATAAGTACCATCTGCCAGCACGCCGCTTGTAGCATCCGCCAGTGCGGTTCCCGGGAGCAGGCTCATGGTCATGGAAGCTGCCATTACGGCTGCTAATGATTTTTTCTGAAGTTCTTTTCTTTTGATCATAACTTCCTCCTTTTTCCTTTTCCACAGTTTTGCAGGAAAAACAGGGGCAAAACTGTCCTTCATTATTATATTAGTTTTCACTAATCAATAATTGTTTTAACTAACCGTAGATTATTCTACTAATTTTTGATCGTTTTGTCTAACTCTTAACTGATTATTTTTTCTCAAAAGAGGCACAGATTCTGCTTATTGAGTATTTTTACTATTTAATGATCCGATACTGTGAAGTTTGTGGGATGATTTTCGTTCCCACACAGAAAAAATTCCGTAGATATGGAGTTTTCACCGCGAAGAACTCTTTCGTCCATCGCGTTTTACCGCAGAAAGAATGCGGTCCGAAAGGATTCCGATCAGCATTCCGGTGATGACTCCGGCCACGAGAAGCGCCGGCAGATAATAGAACAGTTTGCGGTTCTGCACCACGAGAGCCGCCACGCAGATCTGCGCGACATTGTGCGTCACGCCTCCTGCAATACTTACGCCGGTGATACTAAAGCCCTTGATGTGTTTCAGCAGAAGCATCACAAGAAAGCTCAAAAGCCCGCCGGCAAGGCTGTAAAGGATGGACATTCCATTTCCGAACAGATACCCCATCAGAAGAATGCGGGCGACGGAAATCATCAGGACTTCCCCTGCCGGAAGGAAAAAGAGGCCGACGACTACAACCAGATTGGCAATGCCGAGTTTGATTCCAGGAACACCGAGGTTGATCGGGATCAGTACCTCCACATAACTGAAGATCATGGCAAGTGCCATCAGCATGGCGCATAAGGCAATTTTTCTGCTTGCAGTGCGGCTGTCTCTCATAAATTCCAATTCCTTTCTTCTAAGCTGGTATTATTTTACAATCACATCCGGCGCATCGTCGGCGTCGTCCGTTGTGGATCCGTCACTTTCTACCTCCGCAACCAGCTTATGCGGCAGGCACACGATCGTCTCATTTACCCGGGAAATCGTACCCTGTCTTTTGCAGTAGCCGTCCGGGCAGTCAGCTTCTTCCATATGGACACTTCCGTTTTCGATCACCAGGACATTCGTTCCGTGACCCGTCTGAATTTTCACGGTCTGATTTTCTGCGAGTGAATACGTTCCGTAGACTTCGCCGTCCACCGTGACTTTCATGGTATTTCCATTTTCCGTTTTCGGCAGCCGAAGCGCCAGGGCAAGGATTCCAGCCAGGAGCAGAACGGCGCCTGCCAGAATCAGATCTTTTTTCTTCATATAGTTTTCCTTATTCTGAATCAGATGCCAGCCCATAACAGCAGTGTCAGCAGGAATACAGCACGGAACAGCGTAAAGAGGATTTCATTTCCGTGAAATTCCTTTACCCCGCAGCGGATATTACCTTTCGGACACGTATCAATACATTTCTGGCACTGGAAACAGTCGCCGGAGATCTCCACGTATCCATCGGATGGCAGTTCCACCGCTGACGGGCACTGTCTCGTGCAGGCGCTGCAGCCGCGGATGCAGTTTTCGCGTTTCCGGTGCAGAGTAAAGAACGGCAGGATCGGAAGCAGAGAAAAGACAGCTCCCATTGGGCACAGGAAATGGCAGAAAAAGCGCTCCTCAAAGAACATGCCGACCAGGATCAGCACCAGAAGAACAATGCCTGGAATATAAGAGGAAAGTCGGAAATTTCCCGCATGCAGCATGGAAAAGACATCCCACGGGCTTGTTCCTCTTGCTTTCTGATAAACTCCTGCAAAGCAGCAAAGAGCAATCAGAAGCAGAATGCCGTATTTGACCAGCGCCAGTTTTTTTGCCAGTTCCGGTTTGATGCGTATGGGCTTCTTTTTACGTTTCTTACAGATTATACCATAAATTGCATGCATTGCATCCCCCAGACTTCCAAAAGCGCATGCAAAACCGCAGAAAAATCTTCCGAATACGATCGTAAATGCACAGACAAGGAGCAGAGCCGACACAAACGCGGTCATCTCAATTTTTTCACCCTGTCCAAGCTGCGTAAAAATGTATTTCACTCCGTTAAATGCAGCGGTAAATACTGACGGAAGAAACAGGAAATATAAAAGCTGGATTCCGGCACGCAGGCAGGAAACGATCTGTTTTCTCTTCTTTGCCGGTAATGTGGATAGATCTAAATTTTTCATGTTATTTCTCCGCCTTTTCTATTGCTTCCTGCGCCGCATTTCTGATACCGGTGGAGCTGAATGTTGCTCCGCTGATCGTATCAACATCGGCGGACTGTGCCTCAATAATCTTTGGAATGATCGCCTCCGCGTTTGACAGATACGCACTGTCCTCGCCGTCGGCGGATGTGATGGCAAGATCGGTAATCTGGCCGCCCTCTACGGTTACTTCAACTGCAATGGTGCCGCCGAAGCCGTCAGCTTCACCGTCATACGTACCGTCCACGTACTGCCCTTCTGCTTCTGCTGCTTCACTTGCGGCCGTATCCGCCGTGTTGGATGCAGCTGCTGCGGCCTGCAGATTTTCCTTCTGAAGCTGGGTCGTCTCAAGCTCTGCCGAGAGCCGCGCGATCTGATCCTCTTTGTCTCTTTTATCGAGTACGGTATTGTAGCCGATCAGAACAGCAGCAATGACAGCGACATTCAAAAAACGAACAATCAATTGTCTCATCTGTTTTCCCCTTTATTGCGTTACTTTCGCAGCATCCAGCGCATTCCGGCATGCCTCAAGAATGGCTTTTGAGGAGCAGGTTGCACGGGAAACGGTGTCGATGTTTTCAAGCGTTCCGGTTTCCAGAATCTGAGCGGAAACGCCTTTGATTTTGGAGGTTCCTTCGGATGCGCGGCGGATGTAGGAGGCATTCTGACTGTCTCCGTCACCGGTGATGTTGCTTAACGCTACGATTTTATCGTTTTCAATTGTTACCGTCACGGAAAGCTGATAAGCGGTAAAATCTTCATCTTCATCCGGCTCGCAGACGGCAATCGCTGTGTATTCGCCGTCCTGATAGATCTTTTGTTCCGGAGTTTCCGTCGGGGTTGGTGTTTCGGTCGGTGTCGGAGTTACCGTTGGCGTCGGGGTTGGATTTTTCTTTTCCTCAGTTACGCGTTCTGCCTCTTTTAAAGCTTCCTCGATTGCCGCAAGAATTCCCCTGGAGCTGTAGGTTGCGCCGGAAACGGTGTCAACTTCCAGTGTCTGGTTTTTCACAACGTCCTTTGCTGTCTGTTTTGCGCGTTTTAAGAATGCTTCGTCATCTTCACTCTCGGTCACGAGAATTGCCTTGATCGTCTCATCCTGAATGACAACTGCCGTTGTAATGTCTCCCAGATAGCCCTCGCCGGTTCCGTAGTAAATGCCTTCCTCGTATGGGAATTTTCCTTCCGGAATCGTTGTGGTTCCGCCGCTGCTCGTTCCGTTATCCGGAACGGTCTCGCCGTTTGTTGCCTTCTTCGCATTTTCCAGCGCCTGTTTTACTGCGTTCTGGATGCCGCGGGAGCTGTACGTTGCGCCGGATACGAGATCCACATCGGTTTTCTGTCCGTCTACGATGCGGTCCGCTACGACTTTGGCACGGTTGAAGAATGTCTCGTCATCTTCGTTTTCCAGAATCAGTACCGCTTTGATCGTCTGATCCTGCAGGGCTACCGCCACTTTGATGTCTCCCTGGAAACCGGCGGCCGTTCCGTAATAAATTCCGTCCTGATAAGGAAAACTTCCCTTGGATGCAGACGAGTTGTTATTGTTCTGGCCGTTATTCTGACTGTTGTTTCCGTTGTTTGTATTGCCCTGGCTTCCTCCGTTTGTACTGGAAGACCCGTTCACTGCCGCCTGACTTAAGGCACTCCGCACAGCTTCAATAATACCGCGGGAGCTGTATGTCGCGCCGGAGACCGTATCCACATTCGTACTCTGTGTTGAGATAATCGTCGAAATCAGAGAGGAAGCACTGGAAAGGTAGCTTGGCGTATCGCTGTTTTCCACAATATCAATCGAAGCAATTTTTCCGCCGCTGACAACAACACAGACTTTCATTGTGCCGCCAAATCCCGTTCCAGTTCCGTAATACGTTCCATCCCGGTAGGCAGCCGGCTCTTCAATTTTAGATACCGTAACTGTTCCGCCAGCAGAGGCTCCGCCGCCTGCCGCTCCTGATGCGCATGCCGGTTCTGAAGTGTCCTCCTGACCGGTCAGTGCATTTTTCACGGCTGCAAGGATACCTTTTGAACTGAAAGTTGCACCGGAAACCGTGTCCACATCCACACTCTGGGATGCGATGATACGGTCGATAACTCCCTTCGCACGGTTCAGGAAAGCTGCGTCCTCGCCGGGAGCGCTTACAATCGAGATCGACTGAATCGTTTTGTCTTTCAATACGACAGAGACTGTAATCGTACCGCCAAAACCTGTTCCGCTTCCTTCGTACGTTCCGTCCGCCAGCTCAAAGCTGCCGGAACCGACGGCTGCGACAAGTTCTGCTTCGGTATCGGTTGTCTTTTTTGTATCGTCCTTCTTTTTTGTATCATCTTTCTTTTCCGCTGCATCGGTATCCTGTTCCGGCTCCGGTGTCACCAGTGCTTCCGGCTGCTCTACGGCGTAAACCGGTGCAGTGTAGCCGTTCAGCGAAATACCGGCACAGGCTGCTACGATAACTGCCGCGAGAGCCGGTGCAAATGCTGTCAGTTTTTTCCATTTTCCCATGGTTATGTATCACCGTCTTTCCTGATAATGTTTGTCTCGTGATCGGATGCGAAATCGTCAGCAATTCCTTCGGTTACATACAGAACGCCGTCCTCATCCTCCAGAATGGTGTCAAATTCATCGCTGTGTGCACGCCAGTATTCGGCCGCCTTGTCCTTCCCCATGATGAAAAGAGAAGTAGAAAGGCCATCCGCCAGTGTTCCGTCAGCACTTACGATCGTCACCGACACCAGACCGTTATTTGCCGGATGACCGGTCGATGGGTCGATGATGTGATGATATTTCATGCCGTCCTGTTCGAAATACCGCTCATAGCCGCCAGAAGTAATAACCGCCCGGTCGGCCGTCGAGAGAATGCCGAGATAATCATCCTCCGCTTCCGGACTCTGCACGGCAACACGCCATTTGCTGCCATCCGTTTTCGTGCCGACAACCTGAACGTTTCCACCGAGGTTGATGAGCCCGCTCGTCACACCGCATTCCCGGTAAATATCCGCAATTCTGCCGGATGTATAACCCTTTGCGATTCCGCCGAAGTCAATTTTCATGCCGTCCTTGGCAAAGCTGATCGATGCGCTGTCCTTGTCGTAAAGAATGTCATTGGCATCGGTCAGCGGAAGGAGGCTTTCGATCGTCTCATCCGAAGGAATCGTATAATTTCCGGTTGTAAAACCCCAGGCGTCCATGATCGGATAAATTGCGATGTCGAAAACGCCGTTTGTGCTGTCATACAGATCCAGCGAGCGTTCCAGCAGATAGGTGGTATCCTCCGATAAGGTTCCGCCGCCGTTTGCATTGATCTGCGCTACTTCACTCGTCTCCTCTCCGGTCGACAGAAGTGCATCCAGCCGCTCAATCTCCTGCTGCGCCTGATCCACCGCCGTTTCTGCATTCGGACCATAGGCAGTGACCGTCATGTACGTATCCATCGCAAAAATATCTCGGCTGCTCGATGCATCTGCGGCATCGGAAGAAGCTGTGGATGATGCGGATTTCTGCGTGGAATTCTCTTCCGAAGCGTCAGAACTGCTCGAAGACTCCGAAACAGACGCCGACTGTGTCTGACTTTCACTGCTCTCCGGCTGCGCTGCTGTCCCCGCACCGGAACATCCACCGACCGTCATCACCATGGCAAGACAAAATGCTGCAACAATTTTCTTTTTCATAAATAAAACTCCATTTTTTCTTATGTTAGGAAATTCTAACTTTGGTATTATAACATTAACTTGTAACTTACGCTATGAATTACTTGATAAAAGTTTTTCAATTAGCGTTCTGTATCTGATAAATTTTCTCATTTTATGTACTCTAAATCAAGTGGATTTTACTGGAATTCAAGCACCGATATACAAAAAGCCCCCACAGCCGCATTGCTGCGGCCGCGGGGGCTTTAGAAATAACATTTTCAGAAATTACATATGATCGTGGCAGGTACGTGCAATTACGTCCATCTGCTGCTCTTTTGTCAGGTCGATGAATTTAACTGCATAGCCGGATACACGGATTGTGAAGTTTGCATACTCCGGTTTCTCCGGGTGCTCCATTGCGTCGATCAGTTTTTCGGTTCCGAATACGTTTACGTTCAGGTGATGTGCACCCTGCTCGAAGTATCCGTCCAGAACGTGTACCAGGTTCTCGGTACGCTCTTCGTCGTTGTGGCCGAGTGCGCCCGGGTTGATGGTCTGGGTGTTGGAGATTCCGTCCAGAGCGTCCTCATACGGCAGTTTTGCTACAGAGTTCAGGGAAGCAAGAAGTCCGCTCTTCTCTGCGCCGTAAGACGGGTTAGCTCCTGGAGACAGAGGCTCACCGGCTTTTCTTCCGTCCGGCAGAGAACCAGTTGCTTTACCATATACAACGTTGGAAGTAATGGTAAGGATAGAGGTAGTCGGCTCAGAATCACGATAGGTATGGCAGTATTTCAGTTTGTCCATGAAGGTACGAAGCAGCCATACAGCGATCTCGTCTGCTCTGTCATCGTCGTTGCCGTATCTTGGGAAGTCGCCGGTTGTCTCGAAGTCAACAGCCATTCCTTCTTCGTCACGGATAACTTTAACTTTAGCGTATTTGATTGCGCTTAAGGAGTCTACTACGTGAGAGAATCCTGCGATACCGGTTGCGAAGGTACGTCTTACATCGGTGTCGATCAGAGCCATCTCTGCTGCCTCATAGTAGTATTTGTCATGCATGTAATGGATCATGTTCAGAGTTCCAACGTACAGATGAGCCAGCCAGTCCATCATAACGTCGTATTTCTTCATAACCTCATCATAGTCCAGATACTCGCTGGTGATCGGCTGATATTCCGGAGCAACCTGCTGTTTTGTCTTCTCGTCTTTACCGCCGTTGATAGCGTACAGAAGGCATTTTGCAAGGTTTGCACGAGCGCCGAAGAACTGGATCTCCTTACCGGTCTCGGTAGCAGATACACAGCAGCAGATGGAGTAATCATCGCCCCATACCGGACGCATTACATCATCGTTCTCATACTGGATGGAGCTTGTCTGTACAGAAATATGAGCTGCATATTTTTTGAAAGCTTCCGGAAGGTGCTCAGAGTACAGAACAGTAAGGTTCGGCTCTGGGGACGGTCCCATGTTTTCCAGTGTATGCAGGAAACGGAAATCGTTCTTTGTAACAATAGAACGTCCGTCGATTCCCATACCGGCAACTTCCAGAGTAGCCCATACCGGGTCACCGGAGAACAGCTGATTGTAAGACGGAATTCTTGCGAATTTAACCATACGGAATTTCATTACCAGATGGTCAATCAGCTCCTGAGCTTCTTTCTCAGTCAGGATTCCTTTTTCAATATCTCTTTCGATGTAGATGTCAAGGAAAGTAGATACACGGCCAACGCTCATTGCAGCACCGTTCTGAGTTTTGATAGCTGCAAGGTATCCGAAGTACAGCCACTGAACAGCTTCTCTTGCGTTCTTAGCCGGCTCGGAAATGTCATAGCCATAGGACTGTGCCATAACTTTCATATCCTGCAGTGCTCTGACCTGGTCAGCGATCTCTTCTCTTAACTGGAAGTCACCACGACGCATTCCCTGACGATTTGTTGCAGCGAAGTCTGCTTTTTTGCGCTCGATCAGGTAATCAATACCGTACAGAGCAACACGACGGTAGTCGCCTACGATACGGCCACGGCCATAGGTATCCGGCAGACCTGTCAGAATTTTATTGTGACGGGCTTTCATCATCTCTGGTGTGTAGATGTCGAATACACCCTGGTTATGTGTTTTGTGATATTTAGTGAAAATTTCATGAAGCTTCTCGCTTGGTTTGTAGCCGTAAGTCTCGCAGGACTGCTCAGCCATTTTAATTCCACCATACGGCATAAATGCACGTTTCAGCGGTTTGTCTGTCTGAAGACCAACTACCTGCTCCAGATCTTTCATGCTGTCATCGATATATGCTGCGCCGTAAGCTGTGATTCCGCTTACAACGTCTGTCTCCATATCCAGAACGCCGCCTTTTGCACGCTCTTCTTTCTGGAGTTCCTGTAATTTGCCCCACAGACGGTCTGTAGCCTCTGTTGGTCCCTCCAGGAATTTCTCATCTCCGTCATATGGAGTATAGTTGTTCTGAATAAAGTCACGTACGTCGATGCCTTCTTTCCAGAGTCTTCCGGTAAAGCCATCCCACTGTTCAAATTCTCTCATTTGCTTTGTTCCTTTCTGGTGTTATTTTGTTTCGTCACGCTCCGGCATCTTCTTTGCACCGGGCATGAACACCTCCGCATGCATAATATAACAAATCTCTGCTTTCCGCGCAAGATATGCACTTGAAAAAATACAAGGAAAACCACAAAATCTTGTATTTTTATAAGAACAAAATCTACATGTGGCGCTTTTCTTTTATTCCCCGTATCCGATTTCATATATCTGCTCTGCAAAGTCACAAATAACATATGTTCCATCGGAAAATTCACTCTTCTGTACGCTTCCGTCCGCCGTCATACACTCGTGGCGTACCAGTTCCAGGAGTGCCGTTTTTTCATGCAGCTCCGTTACAACGCGGCATCTTTCTGTCATCTCTTCCAGACTGATTTTCTCCCCGTCAAATGCACCATCTGTATTCGGATATGCGCCGTCCCGTACAAGATACGGTGCACCGCCTGCAAGAAGCGCATACAGCATATAGTCCTCGTCTTTTGAAACATGGTCCATCATCCACGGCTCGATTACGCAGTCATGATACACAAGATTAAAGAGCGGCACCGGGATTCCTTTTTTCGGTGTCTCTGCCGGGCGCAGCATAAAGTCGTACGGCGCATAATGGCAGAATACCAGATACGGAACGGCCCAGTCGCTGACCTCCTCGGAGCTTGAGAGAATCCCCTGTGATAGCAGCCAGGAGAAGCAGTTTCCGCGGTACGTATAGCAGTCTCTTCTCGTCATCACATGCTCCGGATTTGCGCACTCGTCGCCCTCGTTGCACGTAAACACATCGAGGTATGCACCGTCAAGCCGGATTCCGTTTTTCTTCAGCTCGGCAAAATTCCGTTTCACATAGAACGGTGCCTGCGTTGCACAGAGATAGCTCTGCGGTCCGCCCGCCCAGTAACTGTGTCCCGGTATCGTTCTATCCGGAAGGCGGCAGGCATAATTTTCATCGTAGCTCGGCGCTGCATGGTAATAATCGCGGTACTGGTCGTGAATACCGAATTTGTAGCCGAAATCATGCATCGTATCGACAAGCGATTTCATGTCTTCCCATCCGCCGGCCGCTTGGCATGCCGGTGTGTAGTCCGGATGCTGGTTGTCATACCCCGGTTCTGCCCAGCCGTCCAGATGAAGATAGACTTTCTCTACGCCGAGATCATGAATTTCGCGGATCTGCTGCTCGCGCACGGAAAACGGCACTACGCGGTTATTTTTCTCCGGATTCTGCGGATCGAAAAAGCCGGACTCCGGCTGCACAACCGTCTTGATTCCCGTATGGACAAAACACGTTCCCACAAGATCGTGAATGAACGGATTCTGTACTGCCTTTTCTTTCAAAGTGCGCAGATGACCCTGTTCCCGTACATACTGGCGGTACGCTTTGCAGAGGTCGTTATAATCGCAGTCATTTAAAAACGTATAACGGAATACGCGGCGGTAATTCATTGTTCCAAGGCTCGGCTCCAGCCATGCCCCCACGCTGGTATACGGGCCGCCTGCCGGGTGCTCTGCCTGATAACCGGCGTTCCACGGTGTTGTACAGATCGCTGTATAGCCGCATCTTTCCTTCACCTGGCCGAACCACGGCATATAGCCGCCGGAGGTCTCAAATCTGCCGTCAAACGAAAGCTTTCCAAGTTCCGTCTTCCAGGTATTCGGAATCAGAAGTCCCTGTCCCTCGGTAAGGAGTGTATACCAGTCATCGCGCCCGTTTGTAAACTCCATTGCCGTCGGCCACAGCACCTTTACCGGATGCAGTCCCTCCTCGCAGAGCGGAATCCACTCCATCCAGAGTGTTTCATCCACAGCTTCGATCCAGATAATCGTCTCGAAGGCATACGGTGTTCCCGCAAATCCCGCATAATGGCTCCGGATGCCGCATCCGACGCCGAAGGAATAGACCTCATGGGAAATCTCCTCTGCATCCAGGAAACGGTATGTTCCCTCTGCAAAAATCAGTTCCGGTGTCTTTTTCGGATCCGTATTCCAGACAACGCCGTCTTTTTCGATCCTAAGTCCCAGCGTCTCTTCATCGAGCATCACAGCAAGCGATCCGCTTTCTATTTTTTTCATCGTGTGATATTCCCCTTTTTCTTTATCATATGCGTTCCAAACACCAGAAAGGCGCAGAGAACCCGTCCGCCTTTCTCTGCACGGTTCCGGATTTTCTGCGCCTTTTTCCACCTAACTTACATAATCTCTTCTTTTTCTACGACTTTACCGTCTCTCCAGATTCTCTCCAGATCGTAGAACAGGCGGTTCTCCTCATCAAAGATGTGGATGACAACATCGCCGTAGTCCATCAGAATCCAGTTTGCGGTCTGATAGCCTTCGATCTGTTTTGGATGTACGCCGGCTTTTCCGAGTACCTCCTCTACGTTGTCTGCCATCGCCTGTACCTGGTTGCGGTTGCTTCCGCTGGCGATCATGAAATAATCTGCCAGAGTCGAAACATGGGTAATGTCCAGAATGCGGACATCCATTGCTTTTTTATCTTCCAGTGCTTCCAGTGCAAGTTTTGCAGTCTGTTTTGCTTCGCTCATTTATGCTTCCTCCTTTGCCGTCCGTCCCCGGTGCAGTGCCTCATAGAACTGATATGCCTGCTCCGTCATCGGATCCATCGTCTTCGGGTTTTCCGACAGATACGCCATACTGTCTTTTAAAATTTCATACATGCATTCGTCGATATCGGTGAATGCCAGCTTCCGAAGGCGGGTAAGGTGCGGTGCCTTGTTTCGTGCCGGTTCGATATAATCTGCGATATAGATGATCTTCTCCAGCAATGTCATATCTTCTTTTCCTGTCGTATGCCAGGTGATGGCACTTAAGATCTCCGGATCTTCCACCTTATACTTGTCCTTCGCCAGAAATGCACCGAGCTTGGCATGGATCAAAAACGGATTGTTCCGCTCAAACTCAGTGATTTCAATCTTATTTTTCTCACACATGGTAATTTTTTTCTTATTCGGAATGCATTTTGCACAGTCGTGAAGCAGTCCCGCGACACGGGCTTTTTCGAGATCCTCGCCCCATACCATCGCCATGGATGCTGCGGTAAACATCACACCGAGCGTGTGATGATAGCGGTCTTCATCGACTTCCTTCTGGAGTTTTTTGTCCAGTTTCCATAAATCGTACTGTTCCATCCTGCTCTTCCTCTAATCCTGATAGATTTTCTGCTCCTGAATGTAGGAAATCACAGAATCCGGCAGATAGTATTTCACGGATTTTCCTTCCCGGATCCATTCCCGCAGTTCGTGGGAAGAAACATCCAGATTCGGTGTGTCGAGTTTCAGAAAGGTACCGTGAAGTTTTTTTGCATTTCGTTCCATACAGGCCAGAAGCTCTTTCTCTTTTGCCCGATCCCTGGTCGCCACAAGGATCTTTGCCGCGGCGCAGATCCGCTCTGGGTTTTTCCACTCATCAAAATAGAACAGGGAATCCGCTCCAATGATAAAGTAAAACTCCGTGCCCGGATGTTCCTTCCGCATCGCCTCAAGCGTCCGATAACTGTAGGTATAGCCCTCATCTTCCATCTCTTTGGTGCAGAGCACAAAATGCGGATTGGATGCGATGGCACGGCGCACCATCTCGACACGCTGTGCATCCTTTGCCTGTCCCGCCCGGTTCCGCTTATGTGGCGGATTTCCGGCCGGAAGGAACCAGACTTCATCAAGCCCGAACTGCTCGTACGCCGCCTCGCCAAGGATCAGATGACCGATATGAATGGGATCGAAAGTGCCTCCCATAATGCCAATTTTTCTGTTTGTCTTTTCCATACGTTTTCCTCAAAAAGCGCCGGAACTGCAGCGGTATGCTCCGGTCCCGGCGGTTCTTTCCTGCGGATTATTTCGGAAGCTGAATTTTCTTTTTCTCTTTTTTGCCCTCTTTGTACAGCACGATCTTTTTGCCGATCACCTGTACGACCTGGGAATTGGTGCGTTCTGCCAGAACTTCTGCGATCTCTCTTGGATCATCGAGGCAGTTCTGCAGTACATTGATTTTAATCAGTTCTCTCGCCTCAAGTGCCTCTGCTACAGCAGCGGTATGCTCCGGCGTGATGCTGCTTTTTCCTACCTGCAGGATCGGTTCCATGGTCATGGCAAGGCCTTTCAGGTATGCTCTCTGCTTGCTGGTCATACGTCTCCTCCTTCGTTATTTATTCGTTCTATTTATAATAATCAAATTCAAATCCATACATCTTGACGGTATCGCCTTCCTGGATGCCGGCCTGCTCGAGTTCGTCTAAGATACCGGTATCTTTTAAGAACCGCTGGAAGAAAGCAAAACCTTTCTCGGAATCCAGATTGGTGTAGCCGAGCATTTTTTCGATCTTCGGTCCCTCGATGATAAAGCGGTGCTCGTCCTCCGGGTCCTGCTCGACGGTGTACGGCAGGTTCTCGGCAAGAAGCATATCCTCCGGGAAGAATTCCTGTTCGAAGACCATACGCTCTTTCGGAAGCTCATCGAGTTTTTTCTGTACGGCATATAAAAGCTCTTTTAAGCCTTTTCCGCTGACGGCAGAAATCGGATAAACCGGGATGCCTTTCGGCTCGAACTCTTTTTTCAGACGTTCCACCGGATCCTCTTCGCCCTCTTCTACATAGATCGCATCGGTCTTATTGGCCGCGATGATCTGCGGGCGTTTTGCGATCTCCGGGTTATAGGCTTCGAGCTCTTTGTTGATCTTGTTGATATCATCCACCGGATCTCTTCCCTCGGTCGATGCAACGTCTACTACATGGATCATCACGCGGGTTCTTTCGATGTGGCGCAGGAATTCATGGCCGAGGCCGACTCCTTCCGATGCACCCTCGATCAGTCCCGGGATATCTGCGATAACAAATCCGCTGCAGCCCTCAAGGTCTACGACACCGAGGTTCGGGGAAAGCGTGGTAAAGTGATAATTTGCAATTTTCGGTTCTGCATTTGTCACGCGGGAAAGCAGGGTCGATTTTCCAACGTTCGGGAAGCCGACGAGTCCGACGTCCGCGATGACTTTCAGTTCCATTCTTACTTCCAGCTCCTGTGCCGGCTGGCCTGGCTGGGCGTATTTCGGAACCTGCATGGTAGCGGTTGCGTAATGCATATTTCCGTTTCCGCCTTTTCCGCCTTTTAATACAACCTGACGGCGGTTTTCACCGGACATATCTGCGATGACTTTTCCGCTCGCAGCGTCCATAATGACGGTTCCTTCCGGTACTTTCAGGACAATATCTGCGCCGTTTCCGCCATGGCATCTGCGTTTTCCTCCCGGCTCGCCGTCGGTAGCAGAAAACTTTCTTCTGTGGCGGTAATCAACCAGTGTATTCAGTCCTTCGTCAACTTCAAAAATAACGTCTCCGCCTTTGCCGCCATCGCCGCCGTCCGGCCCGCCGTTCGGTACAAAAAGCTCTCTGCGGAAACTGACATGTCCGTCTCCGCCCTTACCGGAGCGGATCAGAATTTTTGCTCTGTCTGCAAACATGGTATTCTCCTGTCTTGTTTTATCTAAATCCAAATCGGTCTGTTGGACCTTTAATTATTATTAACAAAAACGGCTTCAAACCTCTTAAGATTTGAAGCCGCACCTTTGTCTTACTCTTCTGTTGCTACCGGATATACGGAAACCTGTTTTTTGTCACGTCCTTTTCTTTCGAAAGCTACGCGTCCGTCAACCATAGCGAATAAGGTATCGTCTTTTCCGATTCCTACGTTCACGCCTGGATGAATCTTGGTTCCACGCTGTCTGTAAAGAATGTTTCCAGCCTTTACAACCTGTCCGTCAGCTCTTTTTGCTCCTAATCTCTTGGACTCGGAATCTCTACCGTTCTTGGTAGAACCAACTCCTTTTTTATGAGCGAAAATCTGAAGGTTCATATTTAACATGGTATTACACCTCCTTGAATGCGATCTCTAAGTATTGTGCTCCATAATCGCGGCGGATACTTTCGAGGCCCAGCAAAAGTGATTTTACAAGAAGTGCGGTACTTTCAGAATACCCATTCGGGAATGAAAAATACACGTATCCATCTCCAGCTTCACTTATAATCAGATCCTCTGTCAATGTTTCCACGGAATTTACGGTGTTTACAATCAATGCGGAGACAGCGGCACAGATGATATCCTGCCCTTCCTCTGCATAGCCTGCATGACCGTTTGACTCCACGGAGATGTACTCGCCGTCAGACTCTGTTACGGTTATACAAATCATAAGACTTAAGCGTTGATTTTTTCAATCTTCACTTCAGTGTACTGCTGTCTGTGACCGTTTTTCTTATGATAACCAGTTTTTCTCTTATACTTGTAAACGATAACTTTTTTGCCTTTACCGTTTCCAACTACAGATGCGGTTACGGATGCATTTTTAACGTCCTCGCCAACTTTCAGTCCGTCATTGCTTACTGCAAGTACCTGATCAAAAGTTACGGTTTCTCCAGCTTCAACGCCAAGTTTCTCTACTCGGATAACATCGCCTTCAGCTACCTTGTACTGTTTACCACCTGTTGCAATAATTGCGTACATATGGCACCTCCCTATCAATTACTCGCCAGATTCGGTGGTCTTTCGACTCTTTTACCTCTCTGTGCGGCATACTTCTACAATATATCATCACGTCTGCTGTTTGTCAATAGTATTTTTCAGGAAATTGCAGATTTTTTTTCACATGCAATTGCCAGTGCGCCAGGTCCGATGTGGCAGGCAACGCTTAAGGACAGTGGATGCGCATCGACTTCAAAATCCGGGAAGGCTTCTTTTACTTCGACAATCCATCCATCGATTACTTCTTTGTCGTTTGCGGTATAGGCAATGTGAAGTCCCATGATGCCGGCTGCACGTTCTTTTGCGAAGCGTTTGTCCATATCTTTTTTCATAGCCTTGATCATGGCTTTCTTTGCCTGTTTCACACCGCGCGCTTTTTCAAACGCGTCAAGCTTCTCTCCCTGGATCGTCAGCACCGGTTTGATATTTAAAACGGTTCCGATCATGGCTGCTGCCGGCGTAACGCGGCCGCCTTTTTTCAGGTATTTTAACGTATCTACCATAATATAGATACTTGCATCCAGCGCATCCTCTTCCAGAATTGCTTTGATGTCTTTTGCTGCCACGCCGCGGTTTGCCATTTTCTTTGCATCCAGAACAGACTGCTGCTGCGTAACGGAGATTCTCTGGTTGTTGACAACCTGCACTTTTCCTTCGTAGTCCTCGGACAGCACGGTCGCTGTATCACAGGAGGTGGAAAGGCCGCTTGACATCGGAATGTAAACAATGTCATCGTACTCTTCGAGAATTTTGTTCCAGAAATCCATCAGATCTCCCGGAGACGGCTGAGATGTGGAAACAGCCGCATCCTCTGCCAGAATCTCGTAAAACTGTTCCTGTGTCAGGTCGATATCCTCAAACTGGATTTTTCCGCGCATGAAGAAAGGCATCGGAAGGACAAAAACGCCCAGCTCTTTCGCCTGACTCTGTGTAATACCGCTGTTGCTGTCGGTAGCAATAGCTGTTCGTGCCATAGTTCTTATTCCTGCTGTCTCTTTTTAGAGAAACAGCTTTTCCTTTCTGTAATATCGTGTAACGCTTGATTTGCTGTTATTCTATCATAAATCGTACCTGTTTTCTACCCGGCTTGGACATTTCTGCAAAATTGCCCAAACTGCTTTTGATTCTTTTTACATCATACCAATACCAAGGAAAAACAGTCCGCCAAGGATCAGCAGAATGGTCGGAATTACGATTTTTGCAATGGTCTTTTTTCTTCTCTCCTTCGGGAAAAATCCTTCGCTTTTTGTCTGCTGGTACATCAGAAGACGGCTTCCCATATAAAGACCGATCGGCATCAGCGCCGCTTCGATCAGATACATGCCGATGTACGTTTCCGTTGCGTATCCGCTGCCTGCTGCTGCGTTCCCCTGCGAGAACATATAGAGGAAGCTTGCCGCAATGCTCGCCACAATCGTCGATGCGTTATGGACGAAATGAAACAGCGAGCTGTAAAACATGTTGTCGGTCTTCATCCGCACATACGAGAGAACGATTCCCATCATCATCATCGGAAGAAAACGGACGATGCTCATGTGGAAAGCGCCAAAATAAACGCCCATCAGAAGCAGCATCACCCATTTCTTTTTGATTCCGCGCAGGCTGTACTGCAGAAGACCGCGGTGCAGTGCTTCTTCACAGATTGCCGGTGTCAGCGCAACGACAAGCAGCTCGCCGAAACAGGAAAGGCCCGCCATACTGCTGTCCATGGATTCCGAGAGGCTTGCGTATTCCTGCGGGAAAATCCATTCCATCAGAAGGAAAAGGGCAAGCACACCGCGGTACGTCACATACCACATCAGAATGGTTCCGAGGATTCCGGCTCCATCCGGCTTTTTTAATGGGAACACTTCTTTTAACGGAATATGAAGTGCCCGTACGACGAGAATGGATCCGATCAGGAATACAATGATCTCGTCCAGCGCATTTCCATACATCCCTCCTGCAAGAACCAGCGGGATTCCAGCGAGATTAAAAAGAACCATCAGAAAGGCAAACACCAGCAGGCCCTGCCATGGTTTCAGTATCTTTTCTTTTTCCGCCGGATGCGGCCGTTTTGCCGGCATCTGGTTTCGAAAGGGTTCGTAAAGATATGGGGTATCATTTTCATTGAGGTGAATCGGTTTCTTTTGTGGTTCCATATTCATTCCTCCTTTGTAAGGTCACTGTCATTTCATCTGTTCTGCCAGCGGCCGGCGGATTTTCTTTCTCGTCAGTTCCACGAGATGAAGCGCCGTCATATCCACAACTTTGGTCGGAACGGGATCTTCCCGCACAAGACCCTGCAGGAAGCCGAGAAGGCGCTCCTCCTGCTCTTTTTCCGGCATGTTGATAAAGTCAACCAGGATCAGACCGGAAATCCCGCGCAGGCGGATCTGGCGGGCGATTTCGCGGGCTGCCTCCTGGTTTACGCTGTACAGAAACGTATTTTTCCGTCCGCCGAGCTGCTTTCCGCTGTTCACATCGATCGCGGTCAGCGCTTCGGTCGGTTCGATCACGAGGAATCCGCCGGAAGGCAGATCCACACGTTTGTCGAGTGCCTGTTTTACGTGATTTTCGAGATTTTCTTTCTTTGTCAGTGTGGTAAGCTGATCCTCATACCAGGTCAGGCGGCAGTCGTGAAAATCATGGCGCTCCAGATATTCTCTGCAGATCTCATACGTTTCTCTGTCATCTGTCACAAGTTCTGAAACTGACGGTGCATACCGTTTGACGAGCTCCGGCACGGCATCTGACGCCCGATACAGGCAGGAGTACAGGCTCCGCATCGTTCCATACTGGACAATCCGCGCGAGTTTTTCGGACAGCTCGAGATATTCCTGCCGGATCTCTTCTTCCGAAGCATCAGCGGATGCGGTGCGGAAGATCACGCCAAACGGAAGGCTTCCGCCGGAAAGCTCTGGAAACATCCGGCTTCCCAGTTCTTTTAACCGTTTTTTCTGCTCCGGCAGAAGGCGTCCCGAGCATGAGATTTCCGGCTTTCCATAATAGAGCGCCAGGGCACTTCCCGAAAGAGAAAGTTCTGCTGTCGCCGACGGAAGCTTCGTTTTCTGCGCTTCCCGCTGGATCTGCACGACAATTTCATCTCCGACATGCAGTTCCGTTCCCGGTGCTTTTTTCAGAAGATACCCTTCTTTTACACGGGACAGATCAAGAAAACAGCTCTGCTGCTCCGCAAACGAGACAAATGCCCCGCGGATCCCGGGCGCCAGTTTTTCCACCCGGCCGACATAGATATTGCCAAGCAGCGTTTCCTTCTCCCTGCAGAGGGCCGTCAGTTCGACCGGTTTTTCTCCTTCCACCAGCGTGTGTACCAGGTAATCTTTTCCCTCCCACGGCAGATGGGCAATGACAACTCGTTTACTCAACTTCTTCTCCTAATGCTTCCAGCGGAACCAGCTTTCGCTCTTCTTCCGTTCCGATGTCTGCGTAAACTTCCTCGCGCAGAATCGTGTATGCAAACGGCGGCAGTTCAACCCCGCACCATTTGCAGAACGCTTCCATCACGAGCTCCGGTTTCAGGTTCGAAACACTTCCGGTGGAGAGCTGCATCCAGACACCACTTTTCTTTGCTTTCATATCGTAAATCCATGGGCGGATATCGGTCAGCTTTTCGCTTCGTTTTGTCTTTCGCATGATCTCAATCTGCGGAAGTGCAAAAAACACCGGTACTTTCGTTTCCAGATCGATCTCCGGCATTTTTCCCTCGCGGAACTGCACGAGATAATCGGCTCCTGCTACGAGAGACATTGCCTTGCTTGCTTTTCCATCCGGCACATGGCGGGCGGAAAGCACTTCCATTCCCTCAACCATCGTCGCATTCAGACGTTTTACAATCTCGTCGGTTTTCATATCTTCCGCGAGCACCATATCGAAATATTCACCGGTGCTGCTGATGCCGACACCGAGCGGAGAAGCAAACGACAGCAGCATGTGCGGGCTGAAGCCCTCGGAATAAGCGATCGGAAGTTCTGCACGGCGGATTGCTTTCTGGAAGTAACGCATCACATCCAGATGACCCACAAATTTCATCACACCTGTTTTGGCAAACTTAATTCTGATTTTCATAGCAGACACCTCCTCCGAATGATTTTGCTCCGCAGCCGGAACACTGCATCTTACAGTTCGGGGTAACGGTTTCTTTCTGTGCCCGCTCCCATTCGCGGATCAGGAATTTTTTCGTCACGCCGATATCAAGGAAATCCCACGGAAGGATCTCATCGGTGCTGCGCTCACGGCAGGCATAGAACGAAACGTCAATGCCGGTCTCTGCAAACGCTTCTTCCCAGGCATCTTTCCGGAAATACTCGGACCAGGCATCGAAAATAGCACCTTTTCTGTACGCTTTTTCAATAACTTCGGCACATTTCCGGTCACCGCGTGCAAGGAATCCCTCCAGAAGGGAAATATCTGCCTCATGATAAATGTAACGGATGCTCTTCTGATTCAGCTGTGCGCGGACCTCTGCCTTTACAATCGCCGCTTTGTCAAGAAACTCCCTCTCCGTGTTCATCGGTGCCCACTGGAACGGGGTGAACGGCTTCGGGATAAAGAACGAGGAGCTTGCCGTAATCTGGCATTTTCCGTTTCTCTGGTCTTTCGGAATCTCATAGTAACGCTCTGCGATCTTTTCCGCCAGATGCGCAATTCCTTTGATATCATCCTCGGTCTCGGTCGGAAGGCCCAGCATGAAATACAGTTTTACTTTATTCCAGCCGCCCTCAAACGCTTTTCCGGCTCCGTCGAGAATGACTTCCTCGGTCAGACCTTTATTAATAACATTCCGCATCCGCTGGCTTCCCGCCTCCGGTGCGAAGGTCAGGCTGCTCTTTTTGATATCCTGTACCTTGCTCATGACATCGAGGGAAAATGCGTCGATTCGAAGAGACGGAAGGGAAATATTGACACCTTTTTCCGGGCAGCTGTCGATCAGATAGTTGACAAGCTCCGGAAGATGGCTGTAATCACTCGAGCTCAAAGAACTCAACGAAATCTCATCGTGGCCGGTATTGCGCAGCATATGGGTCGCAAGTTCTTTTAACTTCTCCACATCGCGCTCTCTTGTCGGACGGTACACCATACCCGCCTGGCAAAAACGGCAGCCGCGGATACAGCCGCGCTGGATCTCCAGAACGACACGGTCCTGTGTTGCCTTGATAAACGGCACGACCGGTTTCTCCGGATACGTTGCCTCGGTCATATCCATGACGAGCTGTTTTTTGATCTTTTCCGGTGCTTCCGGAATGGACGGCGTAAAGGCTGCAACGGTTCCGTCCTCGTGGTACGTTACTTTATAGAACTGCGGTACGTAAATGCCCGGGATCTGGCATGCCTTTTTCAGAAAATCCAGACGGGTTCCGCCGTTCTTTTTATTTTCCAGATACGTGTCGAAAAGCTGGTCATACACAACCTCACCCTCTCCGATGTAAAACAGATCGAAGAACGGAGCGATCGGCTCCGGATTGTACGTACACGGGCCGCCGCCGATAACGATCGGGTCCTCGTCGGTACGCTCCACCGCATGCAGCGGGATTCCGGCAAGGTCGAGCGCCTGCAGAACGTTCGTATAACACATCTCATACTGCAGGGTGATAAACAGGAAATCCTCGTTTTTCACCGGCTCCTGGGATTCCAGGCCGAACAGCGGAATGCTCTGTTCCCGCATCACGCGGTCCAGATCCGGCCATGGGGAATAGACACGCTCACACCACATGTCCTCACGTTTGTTAAACATATCGTACAGGATCTGGATGCCAAGGTGGGACATACCGATCTCATACACATCCGGGAACAGGAATGCGCCGCGCAGGGCTACTTTCTCTTTGTCTTTTACGACACTGTTGAATTCATTTCCAATGTATCGCGCAGGCTGCTCAATCTGGAGCAGCACTTCTTCTGGCAATGCTAATTTTCTCATGCAATTCTCTCACTTGTTCTTATTTTTATTTGTCCAGATACGCCGCAAGCAGTTCCAGCGTATTCTTCACGCCGTCCACATGGCTTCTCTCATATCCATGGGATGCGTACACACCGGCGCCGATCAGGGCATGGCGTGCGTCTGCGCCGCCGCGGAGCGTTGCCTCCACGTCAGAGCCGTAGTGCGGGTAAACATCCGCCGCATAGTCGATTCCGTTTGCTTTTGCTGCCGCAATCAGCTCGCCGGTAAAATCGTAGCTGTAAGGGCCGCCGCTGTCTTTGACGCAGATGGATACCTGATGCTCTTTACACTCCAGTCCGTCGCCGACACAGCCCATATCAACAGAAAGGATATCCGTCACACCCTCCGGCACGGAAGCAGATCCGCCGTGGCCGACTTCTTCGTACACGGTGATGTGCTGATAAACCGGACGGGACGGTGTGATATTTTCTTCTTTTAAATACTTCGCATAGCCGAGCAGGATTGCAACGCTCAGTTTATCATCGAGAAAACGGCTCTTGATGTATCCCTTCTCGGTGATGCGGGTTCTCGTCTCAAAGCAGACGATATCACCGGTCTCGATGCCGAGCGCTTTTGTCTCCTCTTTGGAGAAGACCATCTCATCCAGAACGACCTCCATATTGTCGTAGGTGCGGTCCTGCTGGTCGTAGGAACCGTTGACATGGATCGACGGGTTGTTCATCTGGAAGCAGCCCTCGTACCGTTTTCCGTCTCTTGTGATGACAACGCAGTTTTCCGTCTCCGCATTGTTCGGATTCATACCGCCGAGCGCGGTGAGACGAAGACGGCCGTTTCCTTTCACTTCCGCTACCATGCCGCCGAGCGTATCGGTATGTGTCTCCACAAGGACACCGCCGTTTCCTTCACAGCCTTTGGCAAGCTGCACCAGAAGGCCGCCCTTTGTGGTGATCACCGGCGCATAGCCCATCGCTTCGTACTCTGCTTTCAGCCATGCAATGGCATCTTTCGTGTAGCCGGTCGGGCTGTCGATGGAGAGCAGTTTTTTCAGTTTCTCTGTTATAAAATCAACATAAACCTTTGTATTTTTCATGTTTCTTCCTCCATTTTTGTTTCTGTTTTTTCTTCTTTTTTCGAAACATTTTGAAACAGAAACTGCAGATTTTTTTCTTTCCGAAAAAAGATCCTGCCCTTCATCATACCACAGAAATAAATTGGATACAACCATCGGAAAACGGAAAAATGGAAATAAGGAAAATGTAACTGGACAAACTACCCTATGCCATGCTATGTTTGAAGAGGGGGATACATTATTAGCTGTTATTCAAAAAAGTTTCTTCTATAATAAAATAAAGGTCGCCTCAAATTCAAATAAAGGAGCAAAAAAATGGACACAAAAGAACAGGCATCGCAGCCTGCATTACAAACGTTAAAAGAATATGCTGTCATTACCGCAGCTGTTCTGATCATGGACATTGGAATTTATGTTTTTAAATTCCCTAATAATTTTTCTTTCGGCGGTGTATCCGGTATGGCCGTTGTCATCTGCCGGTTTCTTCCGTTCACTGCCTCACAGATCAACCTTTTTATCAACCTGCTGCTTCTGCTGGTTGGTTTTGCTGTGCTGGGGCGGAACTTCGGCGTCAAGACAGCCTACGTGACCGTGCTTTCCTCGGTTCTTCTGAACATTTTTGAAAAGCTGTTTCCGATGGCACATCCGCTTACCGATGAGATCATGCTGGAGCTCTGCTTTGCCATTATTCTTCCGGCACTGGCGGCAGCACTGCTGTTTTTTGAGAATGCCTCCGGCGGCGGCACAGACATCATCGCCATGATTATTAAAAAATATTCTACAATGAATATTTCCACTGCCCTGCTGGTGACCGACCTCATCGTTGTCATCCTTGCTTTCCTGATTTTCGATACCTTAACCGGACTTTGTTCGGTTCTCGGTCTGATGGCGAAAACACTGCTGATTGACAAAACGATTGAGCGGATGAAGCTGAATAAATTTTTTACGATTATCTCCAACAATCCGCAGCCGATCTGCGATTTCATCACAAAGGATCTCAATCACAGCGCAACCCTTTACGACGCCGTCGGCGCTTACTCCGACCAGCAGCGGACAGTCATTCTCACGGTTGTGGATGTCAAGCAGGCCGTCTATCTTCAGAGGTTTATTCATGATACCGAGCCGACCGCGTTTATTGCGATCACAAAGAGCAGCGAAATTATCGGAAAAGGCTTCATGAGTTATGTCTGATCGATTCAAACCATATTTTTCACGCAAAAAATCCGAAGGTTTTTGACGCCTTCGGATTTCTTTGTATGTGCTTATTCTGTTTATTTCTCTTCTGCTTCTTCGGTATCTTCTGCCGGTGCTTCTACGTTGTGGGAAGCCATCAGACTTACGACAATGGATTCCGGATTGGTCTTTATGGTGATATCCGGGTCAGCGGCCAGGGACAGATCTTTGACGCGGATGACATCACCAATCTTCATCTCTCCGACATCGACCATTACCTGATCGACCAGGGATGCCGGGTATGCCATGTAGGCAACCTCGTTCAGATCCTCCTGCAGAACGCCTTCTGCGATCTTTTCATGGTTTACAAGGACAATCTCTGCAACGGAATGAACTTTCTCGTTGCTGACCAGTGCCTGGAACTCGATCGAATCGATCTGTCCGGCTACCGGGTTATAATCAACATTTTTGATCAGGACATCGTATACGGTTCCGTCAACATCCAGCATAATCTGGCTGCCTTTGTGGTCTGTCTTCAGCAGTTTCTCGACATCTCTTTTTACCATCTTAACTGGAATGGATTCTTTCATCTCTCTGCCGAATACATTGCCGACAACGTATCCTTCTCTTCTAAGTCTTTTTGCTTTTACATCCAAACTTCTCTTTTCAGCTTTTAAAGTATTCATTTACCTTTTCCTCCAAAAATCTGATTCTTAGCAGGCTTCTTATCTTGTGAAGGGTGTTAAGTTTGCTTTGCCTTGTGGCTATGAATAAGTTTCTTGGAACAGGATGTTTGGGAACATGCAAGGAAGAATTGGTTTCTTGTTGATTCCTTTTCTTTGTTCTAGGTGTAATATAATACCACAAACACGATTTGTCAACCCGGATTTTCCGATTTCACAGTTTCTTCACATTTTCAGCACGCTTCCTTATATTCCATCAGTTTCTGGCGTGCTGTGCGGTTCAGACTGCGCGGTACAGCAATCTCAATCGTCGCATAATGATCACCGTGCACGTTCGCATCCTTCATCGATACCATGCCCTTGCCGCGCAGACGGAGCTTACTGCCGGACTGTGTTCCTTCCTTGATTTTGCAGACCACATCTCCGTACAGTGTCGAGACACGCGCTTCGCCGCCAAAGACTGCCGTTGTGTATGGAATCTGAATCGTCGTGTAGACGTCCATTCCGCGCCGTTCAAAACCTTTCTTTTCTTCTACATTGACCTTCAAAAGCAGATCGCCGCGGCGGCCGTTTGATCCTGTATGGCCTTTGCCGCGCAGACGGATGCTCTTTCCGCTCTCGATACCGGCCGGGATTTTAACCAGCAGCGTATTGGTCGTTCCATCCGGGTTCCGCAGGGTAATCTGTTTTTCACAGCCCGATGCCGCTTCTTCCAGGCGGATCGAAACCTCAGCGTGCAGATCGAGATCCTCTGCCGTACCGCGGCCGGAAAATGCATCTTCAAACGGATGTCTGCTACTTCCCGAACGCGTATACCGCTCGCTTCCGAATCCACGGCTTTTGCCATGAAACATCTGATCAAAGAAATCGCCGAACATATCGTCCGCGTTTCCTTCAAAGTGAAATTCGTGATAGCCGCCGTTGTTTCCGCTTCCGCCGAACGGGTTTCCATACGCACTGCCGTACGGATTTCCACCGCCCTGCTGGCTGTACGCGCCGGCTCCCTGGTCGAACGCCGCGAATCCGAACTGATCGTACATTTTCTTCTTTTCCGGATCGCTTAAGACAGAATACGCTTCTGTCACTTCCTTAAATTTCTTTTCCGCATCCGGGTTTCCCGCATTCGTATCGGGATGATATTTTTTCGCCAGTTTCCGGTATGCACGCTTGATTTCTTTCTCGTCTGCATTCCGGCTGACGCCTAATACTTCATAATAATCTCTTTTTGTTTCCATCATCAGGCACCTCCAGTCAAGCCTTTTCCTGATTTCCCAGGTGAACAATTCCTGGCTCTTTTTGTCTGTTCTATTTGTACTATAACACGTATTTTTCACGCTGTCAATTCTTTTCACGGAAGATTCAAAATTCCTATACGAATTGAAAAACCTGCCGTGCACTGTTACAATAAGAGATATACGATTCTCACGATTTTTTTATGGAGGTACTTGATTGATGCATTCCATTTTCTGGTTCCGCACCCGGCAGTGGGTGTTGAGCCGCGTTCTTCATCTGACAGAGCATAAGAAACAGACACTCCTTGCAGCACCGGATGCCGTTCTGCTGCTCCCCGCGTTATTCCGGAAACGCCGGATCTCCCGGATTCTCCTGGTGACTACCCCCGGCTTTGTCCGCCGCGGAACACTGACGTCTCTGCTGGATGGCTGTAAAAAAGAAAACATTTCCGTCACCATTTTCTCCGAAATCGCCCCGGATCCGCAGATTGAGAGCGTGGAACAGGGTTTCCGTCTTTATCAGCAGATTCAGGCGCAGGCTATCCTCGCCATCGGCGGCGGATCCGTTCTCGATGCAGCAAAGCTGATCGGTGCCCGCGTCTGCTGTCCGAAAAAGACGGTTCCTGCGATGCGGGGCCTCCTGAAAGTCCGTCGGAAACTTCCGCCGCTGTTTGCCGTGCCGACGACAGCCGGAACCGGTTCGGAGGCAACGGCGGCAGCTGTCATCACAGACTGTATCGACGGGAAACCATACAAATACGCCGTCAATGACCTCTGTCTGATCCCGGATACGGCAGTTCTCGATCCGCGTCTTACGATCAGCCTCCCGTCCTCTATGACCGCAGATACCGGTATGGATGCCCTGACCCATGCCATGGAAGCTTTTCTGAACCTCTTCGCCTCCCGCAGCGTGCAGAATGCATCCATCGAGGCAGTCTGCGAAAATTTCCATGCCCTGCCCGAAGCCTGGCGTGACGGCTCCCGTCTTGCCGCACGGCAGGAAATGCTTCATGCATCGTATCTGGCCGGTTTCGCTTTTACCAACAACTTTGTCGGCTACGTCCATGCCATTGCCCACGCCGTCGGTGCACTGTACCACATTCCGCACGGAAGAGCCAACGCGGTTCTGCTGCCTGCTGTTCTGCGCGAATACGGTTCCTGCATTGCGCCTAAACTTGCCGTTCTCGCCGATGCGCTTTCTCTCGGCGGAGATACCGTTTCTGAAAAGGCTGAGCGGATGATTGCAGCTATCGAGGCTATGCGCGATTCGTTTGACATTCCATCCACTCTGCCACACCTTTCGCCGAATGATTACACAGAAATAGCACGCCGTGCTTTAAAAGAAGCAAATCCCACCTACCCTGTTCCGCAGATCTGGGATTCTGAAAAAATCTTTTCTGTGCTCCGCCGTGTACAATCCTAAAGCCGCTGTTTTCTCGAATTTAAATTTGACAGAACGCAAAAAACATGGTAATTTATTAGAGATATCGCATAGAGGAGTGAATAAAATGAATAAAAGAACCATGAAAAAAATGGCCAAAGCGAAACAGCAGGCTGCAGAAGCTGCAAAAACAGCGGAAACCGTTGTAAAGACAGCGGCACCGGCAAAAGAAGTAAAACCAACGACTGAAAAAACCTTACATACAGAAGCAGCAGAAGGAAAAGCAGAAGCTGCAAAAGAGCCGAAAAAAGCAACCAAAAAAGAAACCGTTAAAAAAACAGTAAAAAAGGAGACCACGGAAACCATGGCAGAAGCAACCAAAACCCCACGTAAAATGACAAAAGTATCTGATACCGTTCTTGAGATCTTCGAGACAAAAGTATCTATGAAAGACCTCGAAGCAGTCATCAAAAAAGAAGTAAAAGCAAACGGATTAAAAGGCGAGATCAAAATCTACCTGAACGCAGAGCAGAGAGCCGCTTACTACACCGTAGACGGACAGGGATCTGACGATTTCAAAGTAGATCTGACCACTCTTGCTGAATAATTTTTCTGTCAGCTGATCTATCAGAACAGACCAAAAGCGGCATGTCCGAAACAAAGTCTTCCGGATTTTGTTTCGGGCATGTTTTTTGCTGTCTGTTCCCAAACCAAAAAAACGACAAGGTATTTTTCTATGAAAACTGTAAACCATCTCGGAACCGACCCGATCGGAAAACTGGTTCCCCGTATTGCTTTTCCGAGCATGCTGGCACAGTTCGTGAGTGTTCTGTACAGCATTGTAGACCGTATGTACATCGGCCACATTGCCTCTGTCGGTGATCTGGCGCTCGCGGGTGTCGGCGTCTGCGGTCCCATTCTCACCATGATCGGCGCGTTCTCCTCCCTCATCGGGGTCGGCGGCGCACCGCTGCTCGGCATCCGGCTCGGAGAGAAAAATGAAAAAGAGGCATCCCGCATCCTGGCTAATGCGTTTCTGATGCTTGTTTCCCTATCCCTCGTTCTGACAGCCGCGGCGCTTTTTTTAACCCGCCCGATGCTGATGGCATTCGGAGCCAGCACCGTTACGTATCCTTACGCCAGAGCCTATTTTATGATCTACGTTTCCGGCTCTGTGTTTGCGCTTTTATCGACCGGCCTGAACCAGTTTGTGATCTGCCAGGGCTTTGCCAGTGAGGGAATGAAATCTGTTCTGCTAGGCGCCGTCCTGAATCTGCTGCTGGACCCTGTGTTTATCTTCGTTCTGCATCTCGGCGTGCGCGGCGCGGCAATTGCAACCGTGCTCTCCCAGATCGCAAGCTGTCTGTATGTGCTGCATATTCTGTTCGGAAAGACGATTCCGATCCGCATCACCTTCGGCGGGTATTCATTTGCGATCATGAAACGCATTCTGACAGTCGGTTTTACTCCGTTTCTAATCATTGCCATCGACAATGTGATGATCATTGCGATGAACGCCGTCCTGCAGCGGTATGCACCCGCCGGACAGGGAGACAGCTTCATCACCTGTGCAACGATCGTTCAGAGCTTTATGCTGATTATTACGATGCCGCTCGGCGGAATCAGCGGCGGAACGCAGTCAATCCTCGCATACAATTATGGAGCTGGAAATTCCAGGCGTATTCTTAAGGCACAGAAAACCATCATCGCACTCTGTGCCGGATTTACGACCTTGATGTTCCTCGTCTCCAATGCCGCCGGAACGCTGTTTGCGCAGCTTTTTACTTCCGATCCGCAGATCGTCTCGATGGTGGTCCGCGCGATCCATATTTCGACACTCTCAGTCATTCCGCTCGGCATTCAGTACGAGATTGTAGACGGCTTTACTGCAATGGGCCGCGTGCGCTATTCGTTTGCACTCTCCTTCTTCCGGAAATTCGTCTACTTTACCGCTCTGTTTCTTCTGCCGCGGTTCTTTGCACTGGAAAACATCTTCTACGTGGAACCTATTTCCGACCTGATCGGGCCGGTTGTCTCAATGATCGTTTACTGGACTTCGATTCAGAAGATTCTGAAACAGCGGGAAGAGGCGGTACGGCTGATGCACACAAAAAAAGCATAAAAAATCTCATATCAAAAAAGCTGTTCTTTTCCGCGGAGTTTTCAAAACTCTCACCAGAAAAGAACAGCTTTTTCTGCTTCTGTTAAAATGTCTTCGGCATCGGAACGGTTTCCTGTACTTTCAGACCGTATTTTGCTGCCAGCTGCAGTGCCTTCTGTTCCGTCTCCGGATTCCAGACGGCTTTCGGCGTATGGGCATCACAGCCGAAAACGGCGGTGTTTCCTTCTTCGCCGGCGATCTTCCAGAACTTCTCGTTCGGATACCATCTTTCTTCCATCAGACCAAGGAAATTGATCTCCAGCGGAATGTTTCTCTTTTTCACCTCACGGCAGAGTCTCCGGTATTCCCGGTCGAACACTGCTTCGTCGCCGTTGAATAAAAAGAGATCCGGGTGTGCCAGATACAGGTATTTTCCGGTATCAATGCCTGCCAGGCACTGGTCCACATACTGTTTCAGGTAGCTTCCGTCTGTTGTTCCATGGCCGCTGTAGAGAATCTTTTCGATCTCATTTCCCAGGCTGTGCTGGCCAAGCACAAAGTACTCAAACGGATAGTCCGACAAAAAATCAATCAGCTGATCCCAGAATCTCGGGAAATACTCTGTTTCGAGTCCGAGATGGATTTCAATATCCTTGTCATACTCTTTTTTCAATGCCAGCACGGTGTCTACATAGCCTTCCACCTGATCGAGCCGCATCCGCATGCCGGAATCGTAGCCGTCCGGGAACGGATAAGGCGAATGGTCGGAAAAACCGAGAATTTTAAGGCCGCCCTCAATCGCGCGCTCCACATACTCCCGCTCCGTTCCGTCCGCATGGCGGCACCGCCATGTATGGGTATGGTAATTTGCAATCATGATCTGTAACCTTCTTTATTTTGTATCTTATTCTGCTGCTTCTTTGGAGATATCCGTTCCAAAATATTTTTCCGAAAGCTCTGTCAGTGTTCCGTCTTCTGCGAGCTCGCCAAGTGCTTTGTTGACTGCCTCAAGCAGCGTCTTGGTCTCATCGCCTTTTTTCATCGGAATACCGACTTTTGTGGATTCCGGATCGAGACATGCAATTTTGATCTCTGCATCCGGGTGTGCTTTCATATAATCGTAATACGTTACCTCTGCGTTCAGAGTTGCATCGATACGGCCGCTTAAGAGAAGCTCGAAAGTCTGCTCCAGATCGTCAACACCGGTAACGGCTGCGCCATATTTCTCGGCAACTTCTGCATACGTACTGGAAATGGTGTTCGCGGTGCTCTTTCCGTCGAGATCCTCCATGGACTGGATTTCATCGTTAGCAGAGTTTACGATAACAGCGGTGCGGTTGTATGCGTATGGGTCGGAAAAGCTGTATTTCTCAGCGCGCTCCTCTGTGATATCTACGCCGTTTACCATGATATCGTACCGGCCGGAATCGATTCCTGCAAGAAGGCCATCCCACTCACCCTCTACAAAGGTTGCTTTCACGCCGAGTTTCTCTGCGATCTGCTGTGCCACTTCTACGTCATAGCCGACCAGGTTGTCGTCCTCATCGTGATACGTCCACGGTGCCCAGGTCCCTTCCATTGCCACAACGATCTCACCCTTGCTCTGGATCTGCTCTAAAAGATCCCCAGACGCACTTGCGGAAGATGCTGATGAAGAGGAAGAAGCACTGCTGTTATCTGCCGTGCTGTTTCCACATCCGGTCAGTAAAAAGGATGATGTCAGGATACCTGCCAGAAATACTGCTGCCATTTTCTTTTTCATAATATTCGCCACTCCTTTTTTGTTTTGTTCTGGAAGAAGCTGCCTTTGCTTCTTCTGTTTTCTTTATTGCAAACTGTCCGGATTCCGTGCTCCGGACAGGATTTGCCGCTTTACGGGATACCTTACTCGTAATGCTGTTCAATATTCTGCAAAAATGCTCTCGTCCGCTCTTCCCGCGGATTTGCGAAAAATTCCTTCGACGGACCTTCCTCAACGACAACGCCGTTTTCCATAAAGACAACTTTGTTCGAAACGTTTCTTGCAAAGCCCATCTCATGCGTGACAACGAGCATCGTCATTCCCTCTTTGGCAAGCTGACGCATAACACCAAGCACCTCGCCGGTCAGCTCCGGGTCGAGTGCTGAGGTCGGCTCATCAAAATAGATAATTTCCGGATCGGTTGCCAGTGCACGGGCGATTGCCACCCTCTGCTGCTGTCCGCCGGAAAGCTGATGCGGATAGTAGTCCGCACGGTCCAGCATGCCTACTTTTTCAAGCGCTGCACGCGCTTTTTCCTCCGCCCTGGTTTTTGGCATTTTTCTGCCGATGATCAGGCCCTCGGTTACGTTATGAAGGGCTGTTTTGTTCAGGAACAGGTTATAGTTCTGAAATACAAATGCGGTTTTCTGACGGATCGCCGCGATATCTTTTTTGCTGATGTTGTGGAACGGATATTCTTTCCCGTCAAAAATCAGGCTGCCGCCGTCCGCATGCTCCAGAAAGTTGACACAGCGCAGCATGGTTGTTTTTCCCGAACCGCTCGGGCCGAGAATTGCGACAACATCGCCCTGGTTTACTTTTAAATCTACACCTTTTAACACTTCCAGGCTGCCGAACGCTTTCTTTAATCCTTTGATTTCCAGCATGGCTTATTCCCCTTTTTTCTGATATGTACTCAGTTTCTTCTCTCCGATTCCCTGCAGCTTCGTGAGCACGGTGGAGAACAGCAGGTAGATCAGTCCTACTTCAATATACAGTGCCAGCGGCTCATGGGTGCGCGCTACAATCCGCTGCGTTACCATAAACATCTCCGTTACGGTGATATTTGCGGCAAGGGAAGTATCCTTTACCATGGCGATCAGAGAGTTGGAAAGCGGCGGGAACGCGGTGCGCATCGCCTGCGGAAGGATAATTCTCCGCATGATCTGCAGATACGACATGCCGACACAGTAGCCGGCTTCGAGCTGGCCTGCCGGAACGGCTTCCAGGGCCGCACGCATCGTCTCGGCACTGTAGGCGCCCTCATTCAGGGAAAAGACGAGAACTGCCGCCGGAAACGGATCGATCAGAATACCGGCGCGCGGAAGTCCGTAAAACACAACGAAAAGCTGGACCAGAAGCGGGGTTCCGCGGAAAATCCAGATATAGAAACGTGCAATCTGACGAAGGCCTTTAATGTTTGCAAACTGTACCATAGCCATTGCCGTCGCAATTACAAGTGCAATGGAAAACGAGATTACAGTAAGCGGAATCGTCACCTTAAGGCCCGGCAGAAAGATTTTCCAGAAAGAATCCAGAAGAATATTCCATAATCTTTCGCTCATTTCGATATATCCCCCTTATTTTACATTTTCCTAGATAGGATAACACTTCAAGTCCGCTTCAAGTCAAGTGTTTTTTCATATACCCCCCGCATGCAAGAATCCCCGGGAAACACGTTTTTCAACGGCCCCGGGGACTCTTATTTATGGTTGGTTTTAAGAGGAAGGATCTTGTCTTTTTTTATGGTATTATGTTATTTACTGCTTAGTCCTGTGTCACATTAAATGCTCTTGCACCAGGGTATACAGCGGCCGTTCCAAGTTCTTCTTCGATTCGGAGAAGCTGGTTGTATTTTGCAACACGCTCGGTACGGCTCGGTGCACCGGTCTTGATCTGGCAGGTATTGAGGGCAACAGCCAGGTCTGCGATGGTGGTATCCTCGGTCTCACCGGAACGGTGGGAGGAAATTGCGGTGTAGCCTGCTTTGTGAGCCATTTTGATTGCCTCAAGGGTCTCAGATACAGAACCGATCTGGTTCAGTTTGATCAGGATGGAATTTCCGCAGCCAAGGGAGATACCTTTTGCCAGACGCTCAGTATTGGTTACAAACAGGTCGTCACCGACAAGCTGTACTTTTCCGCCAAGCTCTGCGGTCAGCTCTTTCCAGCCTTCCCAGTCTTCTTCATCCAGAGCATCCTCGATGGAGATGATCGGGTATTTCTCTACCAGTGCTTTCCAGTGAGCGATCAGCTCTTTGGAAGTAAATACAGTGCCGGCTTTCGGCAGTTTGTATTCACCCTTGGTACCTGTCTTCCACTCGGAGGAAGCAGCATCCATCGCGATCTTGAAGTCTCTGCCTGGCTCGTAGCCTGCTTTTTTCACGGCCTCAAGAATGGTCTCGATGGCTTCTTCATCGGATTTCAGAGCCGGTGCAAAACCGCCTTCATCTCCAACCGATGTTGCCAGTCCGCGCTCTTTTAAGATGGCAGCCAGTGCATGGAATACCTCAGCGCACCATCTTAAGCACTCTTTGAAAGAAGATGCTCCAACCGGCATGATCATGAACTCCTGTACATCCAGGCCGGAAGAAAGTGCGTGGCATCCGCCGTTGATGATGTTCATCATCGGAACCGGCAGACGATTTCCGGAAACGCCGCCGAAGAAGCGATACAGCGGAATCTCAAGTGCGTTTGCTGCTGCTCTTGCGCAGGCAATGGATACAGCCAGAATGGCATTTGCACCCAGGCGGGATTTATCTTTTGTTCCATCCGCATCAATCATAGCTTTATCTACAGCGTAGGTATCGGATGCATCCATACCTTTTAAGGTATCGTTGATGACGGTGTTGATGTTTTCTACTGCTTTCTGCACACCTTTTCCAAGGTATCTTGCTTTATCTCCATCTCGTAATTCCAGTGCCTCAAACTCACCGGTAGATGCGCCGCTTGGTGCCATGCCGCGCCCTACAACACCCCCTGCAAGAACAACCTCAGCTTCTACGGTTGGGTTTCCTCTGGAATCCAGAATTTCTCTTCCTTTTACTTCCTCAATTTTCAGGCTCTTCACTTTTCGTGTGCTCCTTTCTCGTTTGTTTCTGGAGTTTCCCGCCTGCGAAGTGTCCAGGATCCGCAGACGGAAGATAACAATGATTGATTCGCTTTGGTTAGTCTTTACTAACTATAATTCATTATAACTAATTTATTAAAAATTGCAAGTGGGTAAAATGATACTTTTTCTCAGAAATGCAAAAAGTTTTTCAATTCCGGACGCAGATTGTGCTCCGTCAAAATTTCGTTATAAAATCCTTTACTCTCCATAGCCCATTCTCCTTCTGATTGTGGATACACTTTCGATCAGTGCATCAATCTCTTCCGGTGTATTATAAAACATCATATCGTAAACGAAACGATGCCCGTGTGGTTGGCCGGATCTTTGGAACCGAGGATATGAACGTACGGCAGCGCGCCGAGTCCTTCCATAGCACGTTGCGTCAGTTCCAGCTCTTTTTTCTGGATATAATCAAATCCTTTTTCCTGCAGATACCGGATCACTGCGGCCAGCCCCACCGCACCGGCTGCATTTACCGTTCCCGCCTCAAATTTCTGCGGAACCGGTGCAAAAACGGCTCCGTCGCGGTGAACGGAATCGATCATCTCGCCTCCGGTTAAAAACGGCGGCATTTTTTCCAGCAGTTCCCGTTTTCCATACAGACAGCCGATTCCCATCGGACCCATCAGCTTATGGCCGGAAAAGGCGAGAAAATCTGCATCCAGCGCCTGTACGTCGACCGGCATATGCGGAACGCTCTGGGCGCCGTCCACAACGACAACGGTTCCCACGCGGTGCGCCATCTCCGTGATTTTCTGGAGCGGATTCACGCAGCCGAGCACATTCGATACCTGCGCAACAGCCACAAGACGTGTTCTCTCATTAATGCCCTTTTGGAGCTCCTCATCGGTCAGCTCGCCCTCACTGGTACATTCCAGATAATGGATTTTCGCCTCCGATTGTAGACCTTTTCTCCGAGTATTTCAATCGGATTTATATGTTTGAAAAATTTTATCAAAAAACGCGCCTGTCGTGCGGAAAAAAATCCGGCGACAGGCGCGTTTTCTATCAACATCGTTTCAGCCGATTCCGCCCAGCACGATTCCGAGAATCAGAACCAGCACACAGATCGGCACGTAGATATATTTGCAGATCGGATAATACAGATCCGTGAATTTGCTGCTTCTTCCCTTGTCTACCTGGGACTGCACATACTTCTTTCCGCAGATCCAGAAGAACATGACTCCGGCAAGGCCGGCGCCGAGCGGGCAAATGTAGATCGACAGAACATCCATCCACTGGGATACAATGCCCTGGATCAGAAGAGATACGACCACACCGATAACCCCAATCACACCGCAGGCTGCTACTCTTCCGAGATGAAATTTTTCCTGTACCGTTGCAATCGGTGCTTCGTACAGGTTAATCAGAGAGGTAAGGCCGGCAAAAAAGACAGCGACAAAGAAAACAATTGCGATCAGCGCGCCACCCGGCATAGACTTCATCAAATTCGGAAGGAAAATGAACAGAAGTCCAGGTCCTCCTGTATTTAACTGTGCTCCCGTAGTTGCCATCGCCGGGATAATAACCAGCGCAGCAAGCATAGCAGCGAGCGTATCAAAAAATGCTACTCTTCCGGCGGCGGCCGGAATATTTTCTCCATCTGACAAATAGGAACCATAGATCAGTGTTCCGTTTCCGGCTACAGACAGGGAAAAGAATGCCTGACCAAGCGCAAAAATCCAGGTCTTCGGATCTGCAAGTGCTTTTGGTTCCACACGAAAAATATAACGGTATCCATCCGCTGCACCGGGCTGAAAGGCAACATAGATACCAAGTGCAACAAACAGAAGAAAGAAAACAGGCATCAGCACCTTATTGACCTTCTCAATTCCCTTACCAACACCAAATGCCAGAATGACCATCGCAACCACAAGAGCTACGATCTGCCAGAAATTGTTTCCAAACGCAGATGCCATGGATTCAAACGCTCCGGCAAAATCCTCTACGCTCACAGCTGACAGTGTCTTTCCGGTAAAGGTTCCGATCATGTACCTGAAAATCCACCCCATGACAATCGTATAACCGATCGCCATTGCCAGGGAACCCAGCACCGGAATCAGACCAAGCGCCTCTCCGGCTTTTCGTTTTCCTTTCGTTTCACATGCAAAACCGAACGCATCAACCGGACCGGATCTTGTGGCACGGCCAAAACTCATCTCTCCGCTCACACCGGTAAAGCCGATCAGTGCAACGAACAGGAAATACGGAATCAGAAAGGAACCTCCTCCGTACAAGGAAACCCGGGTAGGGAACATCCAGATGTTGCCCATTCCAACTGCAGAGCCGATGCAGGCCAGGATAAATCCCCACCGACTGTTAAATGACTCTCTCTTTTTCATACTGCTCTCCCTTTTTCTTACTTTTTCTGAAGATATCATGGCCAAAGTACCTTTTGACTCCAACATCTTCTGAATATTTTAGCATAAGCTATTGGGAAAAGCTATAGCATTTCTCATCTTCCTGCAACTTCACTTTATATTTTATGCTTTTTCCGCCTTGCTGCTGCCATTCCCGCGGAGAACATCCGCAGTGGCGTTTGAAATAGCGGCTGAAATGAGACAGATTGGAAAAACCGCAGATTTCCGCGGTCTGTCCGATGGAAAGTGCCTGATTTGTCAAAAGATTTTTCGCCTTGTCGAGCCGTACTTCAATCAGATCGCTGTGCGGGGTGCTGCTGAAAAACTGTTTATAATAAGAATAAAACTGGCTTTTTTCCATATTTGCCATCTGGCAAAGCTTTTCTGTCGTCCAGTCTTTCTCATAATGGCTCAACATCTTAAGGCGCAGATCCTGGAATTCCTGATACAGTCCGGCCGGCTCCTCTGCCGCTTTCTGGTACAGCCGCATACCGCGCGATGCCGTAATCATCATCTGACGAACCAGTGCTTCCCCATATTCCACTGCGTATGGATCTTTCACAATGTATTCCCTCTGCAAAAGGCGAATCAACTCATCAATTGCTTCCGTGTTCTGTGGATAAAAAACAGCATTCTGCGGAATTCCATACGTTTCACCCAGATTCTCACTGCACCAGAAATGGACATAGCTGTTGCGAAACTTCTGAACAGCCTGATAATGCTGCTCGTGATCCGGCGTGTAAAAAAGGCAGGCATTTACCTGTGAAATGAAAAACGCAGTTCTGTCATACACCTTCATCGGCGTTTTAAACAACAGAAACAGATAGTCCCCGCTGCCCTCCGGCCGATATATCGTCTCATAATCGGCGTTGGATCTATTATATTCACAAATATGAACTGAAAATTCCATTCTTCTCGTTTCCCCTTTTCTTTTCTTCTCCCTATTTTACCGCAAAACCGGAAAAAAAGTCAAATTTGCCGGACAAAAATCTCTGGTTTTTTTCTATCTTCCTGCTAAAATTGAAACTATCCAAAGCGAAAGCGAAACGGTGGAATAAAATCATAGACACGCCGGTAATCCTTTGTTTTTCTGGATCGTGTCTGAAAACGAACATTTCTTTTAACAGGAGGATTTTTAAGTATGAAAAAAGCAGAGATTATCATTGACAAATATTTTCTCACCGGAAAAGTTGACAAACGAATCTTCGGTTCCTTTATCGAGCACCTGGGACGCGCCGTTTACGAAGGCATCTATCAGGAAGGAAGTGCTCTCTCCGACGAGCAGGGCTTCCGAAAAGATACCCTGGATCTTGTCAAAGAGCTTCAGGTACCGATCGTCCGTTACCCGGGCGGAAACTTTGTCTCGGGCTATCACTGGGAAGACAGCGTAGGTCCGAAAGACAAACGGCCTGCAAAACCGGATCTTGCCTGGGGCGTGATTGAGACAAACGAATTCGGTCTGAATGAGTTTGCGGACTGGTCAAAAAAAGCCGGCAGTGATATTATGATGGCCGTTAACCTCGGAACCCGCGGACCGGAGGATGCCAAAAATGTGCTGGAGTACTGCAACTTCAAGGGCGGCACCTACTACAGTGATCTGAGAAAATCCCACGGTTACAAAGATCCACACAACATCAAACTCTGGTGCCTCGGCAACGAGATGGACGGACCGTGGCAGATGGGACATAAGACCGCTTCTGAGTACGGACGTATTGCAGCAGAGACTTCCCGTCTGATGAAATTCATGGATCCGACGATTGAAACTGTTGCCTGCGGAAGCTCCAATCTTACGATGCCAACCTTCGGTTCCTGGGAATATACGGTTCTGGACGAATGCTATGATGAGGTGGATTACCTTTCTTTACACCAGTACTACGGAAATTATGCAAATGATACTGTCGATTTCCTGGCAAGCTCCAAGGGCATGGATGATTTCATCTCCGGTGTAGTTGCGATCTGTGATGCAGTCAAAGCGAAAAAACACGGCAAAAAGCAGATTAACCTTTCCTTCGATGAGTGGAACGTATGGTATCACAGCAATGAGCAGGATCAGAAGCTGGAGAAATGGGTACGCGCACCGCATCAGCTTGAGGATGTTTACAACTTTGAGGATGCACTTCTCGTCGGAAGCATGCTGATCACACTCCTGCGCCACGCAGACCGTGTCAAGATTGCCTGCCTCGCACAGCTTGTCAACGTGATTGCTCCGATCATGACATCGGATACCGGCGCATGGCGTCAGACCATCTTCTATCCATACATGCATGCCAGCGTATACGGTCGTGGAACCGTCTTAAATACACAGGTTCTGACTCCGGTTTACGAGAGCAAGACATACGGCGAGGCTCCGTATCTTGATTCTGTCTGCATCTGGGATGAGGAAAACGATGCGCTGACCATCTTTGCAGTTAATAAGAGTCTTGATGAAGATATGGAAGTCTCCTGCGATCTGCGTCAGTTCGAAGGATATCATCTGGCGGAGCACATTGTGCTGACAAACGATGATCTGAAAGCAGTCAACACAGAAGCCAATCCAAACCACGTTGCTCCGACCCTTTCGACTGCTACAAGACTGGAAAGCGGAAAAATGCATACCGTTCTTGGGAAACACAGCTGGAATGTAATTCGTCTTATGAAGTAAGTTAAAAAGAACTGCGGCAGGATTCCCGTAGTGGGATCTCCTGCCGCAGTTCTTTTTCGCTTTTTTTCCGACAAAACCCATCCGCTTCCTTTTTTGTTCTGGCGGACAGTTCTTTTTCCTGCAGATCGGTACAATATACCGTTTTAATCGTTTCAATTTTTTTGAATCTTTTTATCTCTGTGCCTGTGCAGCGGTTCTTGCATGGAACATACGGAATACACCGGTCTGCTCGATCAGTTTCGTCAGGCTATAGAAAATGATGGAATCAATCGGCCACATGATCAGGTTCTTTAAAGCACGAGCCGGAAGAAGTACCATGATTCCTTTTCCGTATAACATGCTGATCCAAAGAGTATTCAATAATACGTTAACAATCAGCATAACAATAAACTTGGCCAAAAGCACACGTTTGATGGTCAGCTTTTTACGATAGAAGAAGCATCCGTACAGGAAGGATGCCAGCATCGCATTAAACGTGAATCCGAAAAAGAACGGGCCGTTTGGTTTCAGGAAATATTTCACGATATCGAGAATACCGGAAAAAAGACATCCTGTTACCGGTCCGAACAGGTAATCCACGAGGCGGTTCGGAATTCCGGAGAATCCGATACGAACGTACGGTCCGATATCAATCGACGCTACCTGGTTCAGGATCATAGCCAGTGCAGCAAACATAGCACAGGCGGCAAGGGTGGGGACTGCTTTCAGCTCTTTTGCTGACTGCAGAAACATGTTTTTTGTTTCTTTTGTTGTTTCATTTGTGTTTTTTTGCATAAAAAAATTACCTCCTTTACAGATATCTGACTACAATAGGAGATAATCTCTTGTCTCTATCTTCTGTTGCAGCGAGATGCAATTCATATACCGCAAGATTTTCTCTTTTCGTCTCCCTGGCTACTCTCTATCCTGGGAGCACTTTACGCATATGAACTTACTCTGCAGTTGTTTTTGTCCTGCTTATTATATAGTAAAATCCCCTTGGTTTCAAGAGGATTTTACATTTTTTTCCAGGAATTTTGCAGAAAAAATGACACATATTCTTTTACGGTCTTTCCGGCGAAAGAACGGAGACAAAAACAAACTTTCTATCCAGCAGTTTTCCCATCAGCGCAATGCCTTTTCCCATCGTAAAAGCGGCTGCCACCGTTCCGATTCCAAGGCCTTCGATTCTTCCAAGTCCGAAGAAGGTGAGCAATGCTGTTACCGTAAGGCAGGTTACGTCAAAGCCGATTTTAATTCTGGAATACGGCACTTTCGTGATATCAGATACTTCACGCGGGAACAGATCCGTCGGGACAATCGGGAGCTTACAACGGTTTGAAAGCGCAATACCGAAACAGAGGATCAGATAGCTCAGCACAAAATACAGCACACACAGCGGCAGATTTACCGGAAGACGTGTAATCCAGAGCTCGTGAAGATCCATCAGTTCTCCAAACACAAAGCCGACCACAAAACTGAACAGGTAAGTGGGGACGAATTTTTTCCGCATAAGCATCAGCGTACAGACGAGCAGTCCCTGGAAAATATACGTCCACGTTCCAAGCGTAAGCTGCGGCATCACCTTCTGGAACGCATACGGCACACTCGAAATCGCCGAAATCCCGGACCCGGAATGTAGCATCAAAAGAACGCCGAGACTGTTCAGGACGACAACCATCAAAAGTGCCAGTTCTCCGCGCATGACTGTTTTTTCTGTTTCGTTTTTCATAATAACTTTTCCTCGACTTCTCTTTTGATTCCATACATCCCCCACACCTGCCGCCAGGGATTCCGGAGATGTACTTTTTAACCAAGGGAATATTATATACGATCTGGTTTCAGAATTCAATATGAAATTCGAATGCTCGTTCTCTTCGCAAAAAGCAAGGCACTGACAGATTTATTTTCCATTGGCGCCCTTTTTTCTGATATATTTATCTATTTCTTCTCAACAATTTATATTATTTTAGCAACTCATCAATCTTAATTGTGAAGCCTGGATAGATGCCAACTGGAATATCCTCATTGAATAAGCAAAGATCTCCATTCTCCGGCTCTCCAAAGAAATATGTCATTACATCCTTATTCATAGGATTAACAATCCAATATTCCCGAACACCAGCCGAACGATATTTAAATAATTTTGTCAAATAGTCCATTCGCCTGCTGCCAGAAGAAGCAATCTCTATAATCCAATCTGGTGCTCCATTACAGCCACGGTCATCCAGTTTGTTCAGATCACAAATCACACTGATATCCGGTTCCACGTAATTTTTTTCATCATTCTCTATGAATACAGCAAATGGAGCTATATAAACTTCACCTTTTTCATGATGCTCTATGATATAATTGCCAATTTTGCGTGAAAGCTTTTCCAAAAGATATTGATGCATCCTGTTTGGATATTCCATATTATAAATTTTTCCATCTATCAGTTCTGCACGTTCACCATCTGGTAACTCATAAATATCTTTTACTGTATAAATTGTTTTGGATGATAATGACATCATGTTGTCTCCTTTCCTTAATTTCTGTCTTTTTGCCGTTTGTAAAACATTATCTTGATATCACTCTTTCAAATATCTATATTATGCCACAAAATAATTATAAGTCTAGTTCTTTCTTGTATAACAAAAGCACATCATAAGTAAGTAGGTAATCATCCGTACCTGTTATCCTCGATTTTTTTCTGATATACTCTCCTCAAAACCTGAAAGGATTGTATCATCATGAAAAAAGACGAAAAACTTATTCTTTGGACAGAACGTCTGCAGGCGTTCCAGGCCAGTGGCCAGACCTGCAGGGAGTGGTGCCGGGAACATCAGATCCCTGTTTCTACCATGACATACTGGAACCGTAGATTACGTACACTCGAAAGCGAATCACAGCCGGAACTGGTTTTTGCAAAGATGCCAACGGAGCAGGAACTTTCCACAAGAGGAGCCATAACAGAAAATATACCTCTGCGTATCTTTATTACAGACAGTATCCGGATTGAAATTATGCCGGACTGTCCGCCAGAGCTTCTGCAAGTTTTCGTAAGAAGTCTGAAAGAGCATGCTTGAACTGGCAGGCAGCACAACGGTATATCTTGCGTGCGGAGTAACCGATCTCAGAAAAAGTTATCACGGCCTGGCGGCTATCATCAAATTAAAATTTCAACTCGACCCATATTCGCGCTGTATGTTTGCGTTCTGCAACCGCAGGCGGACCTCAATCAAGATTCTTCAATGGGACGGATCCGGTTTCTGGATTCTGATGAAAAGGCTGGACAAAAACTGTTTTCGCTGGCCGGACACACCGGATGAACTCCAAAAGGTAACCCTGAAAGAGATGCACTGGCTGTGTGACGGATTATCCCTGACACCCAAGGGGGCGTTCGAAGAGCGGCATCCGAAAATCATCGTGTAGGTTCCTGTTTTGTCAATCCGCAAAAGGACGAAAAAAGCAGAGATATCCGCTTGATTTCCTATAACTGCAGACTGCATTTTTCTTCGAAAAAAGCAGGTTTGTATGGTATACTTCTGGTAGAGAAAAAAGAGCCGGGAGAATACCAGATGGAGCCGATTTTTACAGAAGATCAGTTAAAGAACATGAGCCGGGAGGCACTGATTGAGCTGATGCAGGTCATGCAGGAAAAGCAGCGCAAAACAGAAACCAAAATGAAGCTGATGGAAGAAAAACAGAAAGAGCTTGAGTTTTTAAATGCCATGCTTTCTGACCGCCTGACGCTTGCAAAGAAACAGCGTTTTGGGGCTTCCAGTGAAAAATACGCAGATGGATATGAGCAGATGAATCTGTTCAACGAGGCGGAAGCTGCGTCAGATGGTGAACCTGACCCGGAGAAAGAAATCGAAGTCACTTCCCACAAGCGTAAAAAGCATGCCGGAAAGAAAGAGGAAGATCTTTCGCATTTCGAAGTAACAGAGCGGATAGAATACAAACTTACAGGGCAGGAACGTTATTGTCCAGACTGCGGTAAAAAATATAAGGTCGTCACGAAGGAAACGGTAAAGCGGTTAAAGTTTGTTCCGGCACGTTTTGAGGTAGTCGAAGAAATCTCTTATGTATACAGCTGCCCGGAATGCGGAGCTATGAAGCGTCTGGAAAAAGTTCCGGCCCTGATCAAGGGAAGCATTGCAACGCCGTCCCTGGTTGCAGGCATCATGAATGCAAAGTATGTCAACGGCATGCCGCTGGCCAGGCAGGAACGGGAATTCGCAAGATATAACCTGAAGCTTTCCACCAAAACCATGGCAAACTGGATGATCAGCTGTGCAGACCGATATCTGAGACTGCTCTACGACCGGATGAAAGAAGAATTCTTAAAAAGCCGGTACATTCACTGCGATGAGACACGGGTTCAGGTGATTGACGAGCCGAAACAGCAGGGGTCTACCCAAAACTGGATGTGGGTCTATCTGACCGACCGCTACAGTGAAGCGCCGCAGATGGTTCTCTTCGATTATGAGCGGACCAGAGCCGGGTATCATCCCAAAAACTTTCTGGGAGATCAATTCGAAGGATACCTCACGTGTGATGGATATCAGGCATACCACGGGTTAAAAGATTCGATTGTTGTATCCGGATGCTTTACCCATGCCAGAAGGAGGTTTGACGCAGCGCTTACGGCACTGAAAAAGGATTTTACCAAAGAACAGCTGCGTGGAACCGTTGCGTATCAGGCGATGTCCCGGATCGGAATCCTCTATAAAATAGAAGAACTGATTCAGGATAAGACGCCGGAAGAACGGTATCTGGAGCGTCAGAAACAGTCCCGTCCAGTCGTGGATGCATTTTTTGAATGGTTACATTCGATGGAAGATTCGGTAGACCGGTCTTCCCTTATTGGTGATGCCATTTTATATGCGCTGAATCAGGAGACGTATCTGCGCCGTTATCTGGAGGATGGGCATCTGAGCATTGACAATAACAGCGCGGAACGTGCAATTAAAAACTTCGCAGTTGGCCGCCGGAACTGGCTGTTTTCGAAAAGTATCCGTGGGGCAGATGCCAGCGCCACCATATACAGCCTCACAGAAACCGCACTTTTAAACGGGCTGAAACCCTATCTGTATCTTACCTACGTCCTTGGTCAGCTGCGGCGGATGGGATCGTTTCCCGAAGAAGAAAAACTGGATCAGTTGCTGCCCTGGTCAAAAGAACTTCCGGAAGAACTTCGGACAACAGAATAAATTTGAGCCGCCTTTTTCTGGGCGGCTCATTTTGAAAAACAAGGTACGGATGATTACCTACTTACGTTTCATCGGGAAATTTCAAAATTGCACATCCCAAAAACCCAGTATTTAAGCCTTTTTATCTGTGCATAATTTGTTATTAGCGTAAAAAAAGACCTCATAACCACATTTTTCATGGTTACAAGGTCTTCATTTTGCTATTTTCGATTACTCCGGCTTGTGTCTGGCTGATGATCCGGAAAGGGGGCGGTCTGTGATCGGGTGACGGATGGTCAGCAATCGGTCACTGGATCAACTGTTTTGCCCTTTTGAGGATCAACGGGGTTGCCCTTTAACACAAGGCTTAATAGTGACAAGTAACTATTTTGTCGCAGAGAACGGTGTGACCCGAAGGTCACGCCGTTTTTCTGCGTTCATAGGTTGTTTGTGTGACAATAGGCTCGGAAATAACGGAAATATCCACATCGTCCACAAAGTTGAAAAAAATCTTCACTTTCTGCTTGCGCTTGCCGCTGGACTTGTCCGGGGCATAGACAACGATCTTCTTGATATACTCGTTCACGATGGTCTGTGTCAGTTCCTCCACATCCACATATTTCTGTGTCAGGGCGATAAAGGCATCCAGACCGTCATTCATTTCTTCCCGCTGTTCCACCCATTCTTCGATAACTTCAATTTCGAGCTTTAACCGTTCCTGTTCGGCTTCATAGTCCGCAGACATCTTTCTGTATCTGTCCTGATTGAGATTTCCAAGAACATAGTCCTCGTACAGCCGGGAGATGATGACATCCAGATCGGCAAGGCGTTTCTTTGCCTGTTCCAGCTTCTTTTTGTCATCCCGGATGCTGCGCTCCTGGTCAGTCCTGCGGCATTGCAGCCATTCCTCCTGAAAACCGTCCACATCGCTTCGGATATACTCATTGACTGCCCGGATGCGTTCCAGAACGATTTCACGAAGCACATCTTCCCGGATATAGTGGGCAGTACAAGTACCACGGTTGCTCTTGTAGTTGTTGCAGACGTAGTGATCCTGCTTGCCCTCAAAGCTTTTGCTTGTGGCAAAGTGGAGCTTGCCGCCGCAATCGGCACAAAACAGAAGCCCTGAGAACAATCCCTGCCGTTCCGCTTTTGCGGGGCGGCGTTTGTTTTTCCTCAGTTCCTGCACCCTGTCAAACTGTACCTGAGATACAATCGCTTCCTGTGTGTCCGGCAGATAAAACATATTCTCCGGCTCATTGGGAATCCGCTTTTTCAGCTTGTAGGACTTGGAATAAGTCTTGAAGTTGCAGGTACAGCCTGTGTACTCCTGCCGTTCCAAAATCCCTACAATGGACTGGTTGCTCCAGTGGTACGGTCTTTCCGGCATCGGCTTTTTCTTTCGCTTGGCATACAGAGCTTTTGCGGTCAGAATCTGCTTTTCTTCCAGAATCCTTGCAATCTGCTCCGGGCCTTTGCCGTCAATGCAAAGGTCGAAGATGAGCTTGACTACCGGAGCCGCTTCTTCATCCAGAATCCAGTGATCCTTGTCCTCCGGGTCACAGCGGTATCCGTAGGGCGGTTTGCCCATGTGCTTCCCACTGGTTCCTCTCTGCCGCAAACTGACACGGACTTTCTTGCTGGTATCACGGGGATACCACTCGTTGAACAGATTACGGATTGCGGCGAAGCCCTCGCTGTCTCCCCGGTTGCTGTCCACACCGTCATTTACGGCGATAAAGCGGACATCGTAGCTCGGAAAGATAATATCCGTATATTGTCCAACAGTCAGATAGTCACGACCAAATCGGCTGAGGTCTTTGACCAGCCAGCAGCCTACAAGCCCCTGCTTGACAAGCTCAAAGCCCTCCTGCACACCGGGACGATTGAAGTTCGTCCCCGTATAACCGTCATCCACCAGAATTTTCAGGTTTGTATACCCGTGGTCACGGGCATATCGGGTTAAATACTCTCGCTGATTTGCGATACTGTTACTCTCTCCATCTTGGGCATCCTCATTGCTCAAACGACAGTAGAGAATGGTAATTTTCTGCTGATCCAACATAATATCCTCCTTCGGTTGTTGGTCAGCCGACAGTACCGTTGTGCATACTGGAATTATATCATGCTTTTGTGTCGCAGTCATTAACAAATCACCCCCTTGTCAGAAAAAATGAGCCGTTTTACCTTGTCGGCAAGCGGCTCATTCCCGTCACATTCTGTTTCAATCACATACCATGTGTTCCCGATCTTACGCTCAATGGTTTTGCGGAAAGAAGACTGCGCTGTTTCCCAATGCTTGCGGCATTCTTCCAAAAAATCAATGGGCGGCTCAAAAATCGGGTCGAAGCAGGAGTAAATATCAATATAGCCGATGGCATCATTGATTTCTTCCATCGGGGCATCTTCCATAATCATCTTGTTAATTTCCTCTACGGTTTTATTCATAGGCAAATAGTTCCTTTCTTAAATTTCCATATCCTGCCTACGCTTACGGGCAGGGTGCTTATGTTCCTGTGTTTCCTTTCCTCTGGCGAGAATGGCATGAACAAAAGCCCAAACCCTTTCAGACGCAATCTCTATCGCATCCAAGAAAGGCTGGGCTTTCTGTTTCAGTTCCATATATTTTTCGTTTACTGCTTCATACCGCTGTTTCCAGATGGAAATTGTTTTTTCAGCAGAAGCCAGTTTCTCTTTCAAACGCTTATTGTCAGCATTGGCAATAATGCCGTTGACCGCATAGCGTTTGAGTGTATCGCACTGATCCGGCGTGAGCGAGACATTTCCGGTGAGGGCATTTTTCTTGCCCATTTCCTCAATATCCTGCACCGTCAGCGCAATGGTCTTTGCTGCCTTGGTTTCCTTTTGCAGAGCTTCCAGTTTCTTTTTCTGCTTCTCCGTAGCAGCCTTGGCATCCGCCAAACTCTGCTCGGCCTGTTCCACCTGTCCGGTCACAGTTTCCAGGCGGTGCTGTTCGGCCTGTACCTTGAACTGTGTCACCGTCAGATGTTCCTCGGTACTGCCACGCTCTCCACGCTCCACATCGGTATATCCGGCGGCTCGCATGAAATTAAAAAAGTCATCCTGCAGCACACTGTAGGACGACTTCAAAATCTTTTTCCCTTTTGCGTTCAACATCGGATTGCCATCTTCATTGAGAACGGGTTTGGATTCCCATTTCTTACTGCGGCTGACCTGTGTGATCGTTTCTTTTACCGTTCCCCGGAGGAATTCATCCTTGCACCGCTTCGACCACAGGATTCGCTTTTCCACCACCGGGATATAAACCACATGGAGGTGGTAGTGATACACATCCTCACCCAGAGCTTCCGACATTGCCCGGTTGCGCTCGTCGGCATGCATTACAGCGGAGAGGATATACTGCTCACCGCCCACAATCTCCACGGCGGCTTTGTAGGCATCGGCATAGAACTGTTTGGCATATTCATAGCCGCCGTGGTTGTGGAAGTAGGCAGAGTTTACATCAAACAGCAGCTCCCCATATTTCACCGCATCGGCTTTCAGACCACGGGTGGAGATAACACCATCTGCAATCATCTGATCGAACATGGCGGCATAGCTGTCGGTAGGTTTCTTGAAGTGGACATCGCGGTGGGTCTGGGTGGTATCAATATCTTGATTGGAGTAGCTGTCTTTTTCTCGCTCGTTATGCTCCTGAACTTTCGCCACATCGTCGAGGGTGGGCAAGTCCTGGTTACGGGTAAAGGTACGGTCAATTCCATCGTTTCTTGCCATAGGTTTTTTCCTTTCTTTCGAGAGTAGCAGACGGGCGGGGCTGCGGGGATGCACTTCTGCGGAAGTGTAATAACCCACTATAACACTTTCATCCATTCTGGCTGCAAAGTGCCGTGGGCTCTCCCGAGGGGGTGTGCGGTCACTGCGGTGACCTCTGCTGACCAAGGCAAAATGTCTGCAACTTTTCCCATGGTCAGCCCGTCTGCATGAAGCTGTTCTGCGGAACGTTTCTTGCAGACGTTGGCAGCGTCTTTCACTGCCATCCATAGGCAGCACTGCGGTGTGCCTATGGGGACGGGAGATGCGAGGGGCTGTTGCCGGGGGCATCACTTCTCCCGTCTTTGCTGCCATACAATGTCGCATCCCAGCACATCGGCAAGCTCCAATACTTCCTTGTATCGGATGCTTTCCCGCTGTAATTTTGCGGACAGGTTGGAAACGCTGTCGCTCCATCCGTACTCGTCCGAGAGCAGGTCAACAACTTCCTGCATGGTCATCCCAGCACGGATGATCTGTGCCTTGATTTCATTGCGTACATTCATATTGAAAAATCCTCCATAATTCTGTTTGTGGTTCGGTACAATCTCTGCACCCCAAAACGGAGCAGATACACCGAACAGTGAAAAATCTGCAATCTCTGAAATCCGTTCAGAATTTTGCTTGTGATGTCCTGTCCATATATGACCATATCCCGCTTTACTGTTTCGTGTGATTTGGTCTGGAAAAATGAAAACATCTATTGTTCCGTGAACAGGGTACACGGTTCAGAGAAGCACGATTTCGTGAAATAGCTTCGTCCTGCGGTCAAAAACTTTGCTGTTTCCATTGCCATTGATTTTCAATACCCGAAAACAGGTTGTCTCTGAAAGCCGTTGTTTCCTATAATGGGAGAAAACAGGGGTAAATGCTGCGTACATACGTACAGAGCATGACTGGCAAAATCAATCCCGCCATTCCTCCGGTACGTACGTACATGACGAAACATCGTAAAACCCATTTATATGAGGCCTTGCCACAGCTTCCACACCCATAAATCCCCACACCCGCCGTCCGGCAGAGTTGGTGATGTTGTTGCAATGTTCCAGATTGAATCTCCCGGCATTGGCAATCATGGCGTCGCTGAAGCTGCGGGCTTTCAGCGGTGCAAGGGAATTTTCTTCGCACCACATCCGGTAGATTTCATAGAAATCCTTGGAGCTGATGGACGCATCCGCTTTGCACCGGATGTATCCCTCCGATTCCATGAAATCAAAGATATTATTATTGTCACGCTTGACCGCTTCCCGATTTTCACGGATGCGGTCACTCTCCGAAAACTTAAAGTTGTTGGCAACGAGCCGCTGCAATCCTTCGAACGCCCACAGGGAGATGCCCTCAGCTTCGGCTTTCATCTTCTCAGCAAGGTCGGGATCGTCGGCTCTGCCCACGGGCTTTTCCTTGGTAGTCAGTACAAGCTGTCTACGGTAAAAGCCGTCGCTGCGGTCATACAGGGCTTGCAGATCACCATTGCTGAATGCCAGCAACCGGGCAAACATCCAGCCCTGATAACTCTGCTTGCCCTTGCGTTCCAAGTCCATTTTGCCCTGTGCAGTCACGATGGATTTTACATAGTTGGTCTGACGCAGAGCTTCCATCCGCATATCATCATCCACGCACAGCAGGATGTGTTCCAGATCGGCACGGGCAAAACGGTTTTCAGAAATCTTCCCGATGCTGCCGTCTTTCATATTCGTGCCGAAGATGGTGGACAGCACCGCACCGATTTGGGATTTGCCCTCACCGCCGTTGCCCTTAATCACCATCATGCGCTGACCTTTGTTGGATGGAATCAGGCAGTAGCCAATGAACTCCTGCAAGGTGGGGATGTCCTCTGCATAGAGTAGTCCATCCAGAAAGTTCAGCCAGATCACCGGTGCAGGAGCATCGGGATTATAGCCGACAGGCAGACGGCTTCGCACGATAGCCGGTCTGCCTTCGGTGAAAGTGCCGTTCAAGAGCAGCGTACCGTTGGCAACATGGATGCGATCCTGCTCCGGAGGGAAGTCAGACACCTGCGCTTCCAGTTTCAGCACTTCCAGAATGTTGGTGATCTTCCGTGGGATGTTGTTCACGGCACAAAATTTCAGCTTGTCGTAAATCTCCCCACGCAGAGGAAGGTCATCTGTCACTCGACCATCGGGCGTGAAAAAAGCTCCGTTTGCGAAGATGATTCTGCGCTCATGCAGAAATTCTTCACAAAACAGAGCTTCGTTGATGTTCTGCCCGTCAAACCAGACAGGCAAATTCATATTAGGCGTTTTCCGGTTCTTCGCCACGGTGCGCCACCTCCTTTTTCTTTCGTGCGGTATACTCTTGCAGAAAAGCAATTTTGTCGTCCTGCATCAGCTTGTCCACCAATGCCACCCGTTCTTCCAGATCACCCACCGTCAGCACATCTGCCATATATTCGATATAGCAGTGCATCTGGCAGGCTTCCACAAAACGGTCATCCAGAGCATCTTCCGGTGTCTTGGGTGCGTATCGTACTTTCCAATCTTCCAGCAGATGCAGATAATCCGTCAGCACCCGGAAACACAGCATTTCATCCTCCCGGAACTGACGGATATAGGGACGCTTTGGCTTGGCCATAGCTGCGGCAGTGGGCGGTTTCGGGTCAAGTCCGAAGTCCGAAGCCAGCTTTTGCGCTGCTTCATAGCTGCTCAGATCGAACGACCTTGCTACGAAGTCGATCACATCCCCCTTGACTCCGCAGCCAAAGCAGAAGAAATAATCCTCATTCAGCTTCATGCTCGGATGCCTGTCATTGTGGAACGGGCAGCAAGCCATGCCGTTTCGGTTGACTTTCAGCCCGTAGTGTTCGGCGGCTTGCTTTACGCTGATTGCCACCTTGATGGTTTCATAGATTGTCATAGAAAACCTCCGTTCATAGTATTCAGAAAGCACGAAACACCCGCCGTGATTGGCAGGTGCTTCGCTCCGTCTACTATTGTTATGCCGGATTTTTCAAAAAACAGGCTAATCGGAGGACAACCCCGTTTCAAAAAACAGGACAACTTATGGATAGATGTAGATTTCTTTACATTAGCATGATAGAATTAAGAAAATGAAAAAACAGGACAGGAGGGGCAAGCATGAACCAAGAACTGATGACATTGGATTTTTGGCAGGATACGGTCATATATGAGGGAAAAACACTTCCTGTCGGCGCTCTTGCCTGTGATGCGCTGAATGTCCCTGCGGATACCATCGCAAAGATGAACGAGCAATGCGAGAAAATCAATCTGCTGCTTGGAATATTAAACGCCGGACAGGATGCTTCTGCACTCTGTCCTATTGCAACGGAAGCTGCTCTGACGATGCTTGATATTCTCAGTCAAACACCGCCGTTCTCCTATATGAATATCTCAAAGCACAGAGAACGGATTGAAAAAGTCTTTACTGTGGACAATGCGCTGAAATATGTGGAGTTTGCCATAAAAGCCGCAACCAATTCTTTGCAATTTGAAGAAATCCAGAACTTTGCCGATGCGATGATGCTCCAACGCTATACCGCAGTTTTCGGGCATCTGGCATACTCCCTTGGGGAATACCAAACGACCATGCTTGATTTTGCAGAAAAATCAGACGGCAACGAAGCTGACCGCACCGCAGAGGGCTTTGCCAGAATGTTCGGCAATTATTTCCCGCCGGAGTTTTCCATCACGGAGGGCAATGCCTGGATGTCTACCCTGAACAATTCCGTTCAGTATGTATCCGTCATCCGTCCCGGCGAAAAAGTTGCGAAGCTGGTCAAGCGGATGCACTATGTATCCTTTGTGGGGATGTTCCGGTCTGATCTCTTTGAGGGCCTGTGTGTTGGCCATGCACCGAAAAAATGCAAAATCTGCGGCAAATGGTTTCTGACCACCAATGCAAGGCACACCAAATACTGCGGCGGCTACGCTCCGGGGGACAAGCTGCACCGCACCTGCCGGCAGATCGGTAACCTGAAAGGCAGAGAACAGCGGGAACTTGCGGACGATCATCCGCTGAAACAGATTTATGAGAAGCGACTGAATACCATAAACCGCTATGTGAAGCGTGGCGCTCTGGACGCTGATCTTGCAGAGGTTATGAAAAAACTGGCGAAAGATAAGATGCTTCGGGCGCTGAGCAATGTCGCTTACGCCAAGGGTGATTATGAAAAAGAAATGGGACAGGCTGCGTTGAAGAAAGAAGCAATAAAAAGAATTTGAATTTAGCTAAGAGGTGAGCAACGTTATGTTAGAAGTAGTATTTAGCGACAGTGCCGCAGGGACTATGGCGGTTGCGATTGGACATAAGGGTTTTTTAGGCGGAGCAACCAGTGTAATTATCTCTGATGGGACAGTTTCAAAAGAAGAAATAGAAAAGTTCCAGCATCAAGCAGAAGAACGGGAGCGTTCTGGTTGGGAGAATGCTATACCGTTGGAAGGAAATCGTAAGGACATAGTTAATCTTCCGCTGGCATTGTCTGTGGGCAACATCTCCGAAGCAGGAATTTGTTTGGAGCGTGAGTCGGCATTATCTTTGCTACTAAGCATACTGCCCGATATGGCATCTGAAATCGTAACTGAACTTCTCAATACATCCCGAAAGAACTATGCTACACTACTGGAAAAAGCACAAAACGGAGAGCCGATTCGTGTTTGGGTCGGACGAGACCCAGATGATGTGTGCGGATTGTATTGGCTTCTGGAACAACTACGACCAATCGGCTTTGAAAAATTGGATATTACCATTGTGGAGCTTCCAATGTGGGAAACAAGACCAGATGGATGCATTGTCCAGTATAACGGTTGGGGAGAAGTTGAACCTTATCACTTGGGACGGATGGCATCTCTTGGGAAGAAGTTGCCAACAAATTACCTTCGTAGTTTGGCTAACCGCTGGAGAGAACTCCAACAGGAAAATTCTCCTCTTCGTGCTGTTATAAACGGCAAACTGGTCAGCGTATCAGAAACTCTGTATGATACATTTATTCTTCGAGAATTGGATACACTGGACGACGAGTTTAGGGAAAGCGTGCTTGTTGGACAGGTTCTTGGAAAGAATCAATTAGGGATCGGTGATGGGTGGATTGCTTTGCGTGTGGAACAATTTATCAAAGAGGGACTTCTGCTCCCAATCACAACTCCTGCACCAAATGCACCTATTTATCACCGTATGTTAAAGAAAATAAAGTAATAAATAACCCATTAGTTGATCACGGGATATTTATGAGTATTACTAAACTGGAAGGAGGTGCGCTATGCTGAATGATTTTTCATGGAATATGACCGGATACATACCGAAACACGCTGTCAATCCATCCGATGATGGCATCCCACCCTATGTTGCAGAGCGCATCTTCCAGCTGGAACCGGAACCGCCTACAGTAGACAATCCGAACGAATATATCCTGTCTGCCCTACGGGAAAAAGACTTGAAATATTTCTCATTCTTTCTCCACCACTACGAGCTGCAACTTAACAAGCGCATCAAAACCTTTCTCGGTGTGGATGGCGGCAATCGATACGACACAGACCGTTTTCTGGATATAAAACTGTCCTGCCGGGAGCAAATGCTCCAAAAGCTGATGGACTATGCTCCTGCCAAAGGTGCGGAGTATGCAACATACATTTTTCCGTTCATTCGGGATGCTATGCTCCGTTTCCGCATGGGCGAAGAAAAATGGTCGGTATCCTCTCTGACCAATTACAAAATGGTGCGGTCAATGGCGTGGCTGTACCATAACACCAAGGATGCGGTCAGTGAATTTGCAAAGAAATACAACTGCGACCTTGCCCTTGCGGAAGGATACCTGAAAGTAGTCCGTGGCATCCGCAATCAGCAGCCATTCTATGTAACGGACGAGGATGGCGAGGAAACAGGTGAAGATGTTGCCCTTGATGATACATGGAACTATACCGACATCCTCTGGAACGGCATACAGGCTGAAAAGGTGCAGCGGGCATTTGAGAAACTGAATTACCGGGAGCAAACCTTGCTTGAAAAGCGGCTGGCGATCTGTATGACCTGTGGGCGTGTCGGCTCATGGAAGAACCGCCCCACCTTTGAAGAACTGGCGGTTATGTTTGAGGGCAGCACAGCCAGCGGTGCAGAGCGAGCCTACCGGAAAGCAGTGGACAAGCTGACGGAGTTTTTGGTTGCCGAGGGTGCTATCCATGCAGTCCGGCTGAAACAGAAATCCAAAACCAAGCGCAAAAAGAAAATCACCGCCGCAATCTACGAATACCAGGCAGACTGCGACGGCGAATGGGGCGAAATGTCAGTTGATTTTGAGAACGGCACAGCAGAAATCATTCGGCTTGCTGATTGGGATACAATTAAAACGAACTGGTTTGCCAATGAGGCGATCCGGTATATTTTATCATTGTCGCCTGATGCTCTTAAAAAATATATGCTCGTCCCCCTTGAGCCGCCACTTATATCCTGAATCCTTACAACAACTGTAAGTGGTATTTGCTGTGTTCCCATGCTATCATTTTATTACAAATGATAGGAGGTATTCACATGAAACCCATTTTGAATATTGAAAATTTAACAAAAATCTATGGCAATGTGCCAAGTCAAACAAATGCACTGAATGGGATCACCCTCCAGGTGATGCCGGGAGAGTTTCTCGGCATTATGGGAAGCAGTGGTTCCGGTAAATCCACGCTTCTCAACTGTATTGCAACTGTGATTCAGCCCACCGGTGGAAGCATTCAGGTGGAGGGCGATACTCTGCAATCCCTCAGGGGAAAGGCTCTTGCAGAGTACCGTGGCAAAAAAGTTGGTTATCTATTCCAGAACTTTGAATTGCTGGACAACCTGACTGGCAGGGAAAACATCCTGCTCCCGACTTCCTTGCATGGGGTATCCGAAGCAGAAAGCAGCCAGCGGCTGAAGCAGTTGGCTGACTATCTGGAAATCACTGATGTTCTGGATAAGTTTCCGTCCAAGATGTCCGGCGGCCAGCGTCAGCGTGTTGCGGCAGCAAGGGCTCTGATCTTACATCCCCAAATGATCCTTGCCGATGAACCGACGGGTGCGCTGGATTCTAAGAACGCAAGAAGTCTTATGGAGAAGCTGTCCGGCCTGAATCGTGACGAACAAGCTACGATCCTGATGGTAACCCATGATTCCAATGCCGCCAGCTTCTGTAAGCGCATCCTGTTCATCCAGGATGGCGTGATCTTTCATGAGCTTCGGCGTGGAGACGAAAGCCAGCAGGAGTTCTACGGGCGCATCCTGAAGGTGATGGCGCAACTGGGAGGGGGCAGCGCAAATGTTCTCTAATCTCATTCTTCGGAACAGCCGCCGCAGCCGAAAGGAAAACGGTCTGTTTTTCAGCTCCCTGGTGATTTCTATTGTTGCCTTTTACATGATTCTTTCCATCTCCACTCAAGATGTGATGCTCTTTTTGCAGAAAATGGAGAGTGACGCAGTTGACAAACTCCTGCTTCTGATTCCTGCGTTTTATGGGATGACCCTCGGTATTCTGTTCTTTTTGATCTATTTTGCCTGCAAGTATCAGTTCGAGCGCAGACGGCATGAGTTTGGTGTTTATCTAATGTTGGGGATGCGTAGAAGTAAACTGTTTGGTATGCTTCTGGCGGAAGATTTCCTGACCAGTATTCTTGCCATGCTCATAGGATTACCTGTGGCTGTGGTGCTTTCAGAAATTGTCAGTCTTGTCACCGCCAAGCTGGTAGGCATGGGGATCATCGGTCATCAGTTTTCTTTATCCTGGTTTGCGATTGAATGGACGCTGGCAGGATTTCTGGCAATTAAGCTGACGGCACTTCTGATTTTGAGTGGACGAATCAGCCGCCAGGAGATCGGTACTTTGCTATCCCAGCCAACGAACCGCCCCAAAAAGCAAATGCCATCTGTTATCTATGGACTGGCTGCTATATGCGGAAGTGTGATGTTGGCAGTGGCTTACTACATGGCGATTCAGGGAATTGCATGGACAAAGGTAAGTATGATGGGACTGACTTTGCTGTTGGGCATAGTTGGTACGATGCTGCTTTTCTATGGGATGCGTGCACTGATTGCTTTGATTGTTAAGAAAGGAAAAGGAAATAAGCAGCTTCATGTATTTACCTTCCGGCAGATTCAGGAGAATGTCATTCATCAGTCAAACTCCATGGCCATCAGCTCCCTGCTGATTCTGGCGGCACTGTGTTGTTTTGGTGCGGGCGTAGGAATTGCAGGAACGAATAACCTGTCTTCTGGCCATGTAATCGACTATACTTTTGAAGATCATACTGCAGAAGATTCATCGCAGGTTCTTCCGAATATAAAGGCAGTCCTGAAAGAAAACAGTTTGGAAAATCAATTTTCAGAGCTTTTTGAAATGAGGGTTGGGCGTATTCGCACCACAGAAGATTATGATAATGCCTACAGCATGGACGCTGTTATGGACTCTCTTCGGAGCCTGCCCCAGTCGGAAGACCGGGATGTCCTTCTGAACAATCTTGGTTATGCCACATACCCATATTTGATTTGTTTATCGGACTATAATCGTTTGTTGGAATTGTCCGGCAATCCGGCTCTCCAATTAGGCGAAAAGGAGGCCGCTGTCTATATTGATACAGAGTTTACTACGGTAAGCCGTACCGCAATGCTGAACCAAGTATTGGCCGGGCATCCCAAGGTGGAACTGGATGGTAGTCCGATTCATCTTACAGGAGAGGTTCAGTCTGTGAATTTGGTCACGGACCGTTCTATAACCTTGTCCTTTGCATTGATTCTTCCGGATGAAGCATTCCTATATTATAGTCAGGGAATGTATGATACCTATGTCAATGCGGTGCTCAGTGAGCAAGCTCTGAATGGAAATAGCCTTATGACTGCATATTTGGATTTGAACGAGAAGCTGGACGAAACTGACATTGAATATGAAAGCTATCTTCAGAATATGGGTCGTCAGCTTTTCTACACCATAGCATCCAGTTATATTACCCTCTATCTTGCGATTGTTTTCCTGGTAGTTGCCAACACCATCGTGGGTGTTCAGTTCCTGATGAGTCAGCAGAAAACCGGGCGCAGATACCAGACTCTGATCCGCCTGGGAGCTACTTACGAAACCCTTTGCCAGTCTGCTGGAAAGCAAATTACCTGGTTTATGGGACTTCCTGTATTGGTTGCGGCTGTCAGCAGTTTGTTTGGAGTCAGGGCGTTATTTACAGGGATACTCTCGTCCCGAACCCGTGGGACAGTGGCTGAAATGATGTTTGTATCTGCTGCTATGATTTTGCTGCTTTGCGTGATAGAATATATTTATATGAGAGTGGTCAAGCGCTCCAGTGATCGGTATTTGCTGACACTGATGCAGCCACAGAGAGAAGAATAATTTGGAAGGAGGTGCTGCCGTGAAAAGAATTGCTGTTGTGGAAGATGAAGTCTATATGCGGGAAGAACTCTGCAATATGCTTCAAAAGGACGGGTATCTTGCGGAGGCAATCACCGAGTTTGAAGATGCCGCTCGGCTCCTGGCAGCCCTCCGTCCTGACCTTGTGATCTTAGACCTGAATTTGCCGGAGATCAGTGGCTTTCAAATCTGCCAGGAACTAAAGAATAAAACCGCTATCCCCGTCCTGGTACTAACTTCCAGAGATCAGGTAAAGGATGAACTGCAAGCGTTCCACTTGGGTGCCGATGAATATTTGACGAAGCCGTGCAGAAAAGATCGACTTCTTGCCAGGGTATCCAATATTCTCAAAAGGTATGAAGGCCGTACCAATCTCATAGAGGGACCAGATTTCCTGTTAGACCAGCAGACCTACACGCTTTATATTCATAATACCTCTGTCGTGCTTCCAAAAAATCAGGGAAAACTGTTGGTTGCTCTTTTGTCCGGCGGCGATGCTCTGGTCACGACGGAGCAACTTTGCATAGCACTATGGGGAACCACGGAATACATAGACGAAAATGCCTTGCAGGTTAATCTGACCAGGCTGAAAAAGACGATGTCCGGTCTTGAGATGAAGCAGCGAATCGTTGCGGTTCGTGGGATGGGCTATCGTCTGGAAACGGGGGTGGCTCCATGAAGCAGCTTTGGCGCATAACAGAGCGATACTACCCCTGGCTATTGTTGCTGTTGGGCGTGGATTGCTTTTGTGCTATCATTCTTTGGATTTCTGACATTCAGGCATTTCAACCCTTGATTGGGTTAGTAGTTCTGACAAGCCTCCTTTTGTTTTCAGCGATTCTGTTTGTACTAAACAAGCGGGAGACTACCCGCCGAGAACTGTTCCGGGATTTCCTCAGTGATCCTACCATCTGCAACGAGGAACGGCTGCTCAGTGCCATCAGCCGGGAAGAAGGAGAATCTATCCGGCTTCTGGCATCAGTTTTACAGGAACACAAAACTGAGAGTAACAGTATGGCAGATGCCCTACAGGACTATGAAGAATATGTGGAGGGCTGGGCACATGAAGCGAAAACGCCCCTATCGTTGTTGACCATGCTCCTGGATAATCGGAGCGACGAAATATCTCCTCCCCTGCAAGCAAAGCTGGATTATGTCCGCAGTCAGCTTCAGGAGGATGTCACTCAAATGTTATACTATGCCCGGTTAAAGAGCAGTACAAAGGATTATCAGTTTGAGGATATCAATTTGAATCAGTGCTTGGGGGAAGTTCTGGAGGACTATGCCCCACTTCTGGAAGAAAAGCAGTTTGTAATTCTCAATAAACTGCAATCTGAAACAGTCTATACAGACCGTAGAGGGCTTCAGTTTATGTTGGGACAGATCGTGAGCAATGCCATAAAATATAGCAGCGATAGTCCCATGCTAACGATCTCTATGATACATTCGGAGACCGCAGATGTCCTTTCAGTTGAGGATAACGGCATCGGTGTAAAAAAATATGATCTGCCGTATATTTTTCAAAAGGGCTTTACCGGGGATTCTACTGACAGCAGAAAGAAAGCTACCGGTATAGGGCTTTACCTGGTTAAGAAGATGGCTGACGATCTAAACTTTCGTCTGGAAGCTGCTTCCCAGTGGGGAAAGGGCTTTAAGATAGTCATCTTCTTTCCAAAATTGAGATCCAACGGAGGAAAATAAATAAACAGAAAAACGCCCGCAGGATTTTCTCCTGCGGGCAGCGTGTTGTCAGCTATCCAAAGGCTTGTATTCTGTTACAGTTTTCAGATAGGTTTCGGGATCGCCATTCAATATCAAGTCAGCATATGCTATCGGGTCATTGTAGATCAAATAATCCAACTCTGACCGCTGATACATATTGTCTGCAATCTCGTTCTCAACAGCGATAGTGTCAATCGCAATCATTCTGCCGTCCCTGAATTTCAATTCCACACAGCAATTATCCATAGTGTAAGCACAAGATATTAAGGTTTTCATGGTATGTCCTCCATAATTCGAAATATAAAGCGAAAATCCCGTCTGACTTCCTGTTAGAAATCAGACGGGATTTGTCCGTATGCACCCCGGAAACCGTCAGCTAACAGTTGATAAGTAAATTAGTTCCTTATCACTGTTAAGCCAAGATCTGTTAAAGGGCAAACGCCTTGAGCCTAAAAAGGGCAAAACTGTTGGTTCTGTGGCTGGATAGGACAATAGAATATTTGAATGACATTTTCGTGCAAACTTTTCCGACTGTAAGGTTGAATCTATGGTGGTAAGGGCTGATGGCGAATGAATTGGACTTACTAAAAAGCAGATGAAATCGGAGTTTCATCGGGAAATTTCAAAACTTCCAATCCCAAAAACCCAGTATTTAAGCCTTTTTATCTGTGCATAATTTGTTATTAACGTAAAAAAAGACCTCATAACCACATTTTTCATGGTTACAAGGTCTTCATTTTGTGTTTTATGGGTGATTGGGCTTGTGTCTGGCTGATGATCCGGAAAGGGGGCGGTCTGTGATCGGGTAGAGAGTAGCTACAGGATCAGTGACTTTGCCCTTTTGAGGATCAACGGGGTTGCCCTTTAACACAAGATCTTTCTTCTTTTATTTTCGGATCTGTCCCGTTCCGTATACGATATTTTTAATCGACGTCAGCGCCAGCAGTCCCATTGGGCCTCTGGCGTGGAGTTTTTGGGTGCTGATGCCGATTTCGGCGCCGTAGCCGAATTCGAAGCCGTCGGTGAAGCGGGTGGATGCGTTGACATAGACTACGGCTGCATCGATTTCGTCCAGGAATTTCTGGGCGTGGGTGTAGTTGTTGGTGATGATTGCTTCGGAGTGTTTTGTGTTGTAGTGGTTGATGTGTGCAATCGCTTCGTCGATGGAAGAGACGGTTTTGATGGACACGATGTAGTCGAGATACTCTTTTCCCCAGTCCTCTTCTGTCGCTTCTTCTGCTTCCGGCATGTATTCTCTTGCCTTTTCGTCTGCGCGCATTTCCACATGTTTTTCTTTTAATCGTTCCTCCAGAACCGGGAGCAGTTTTTCACGTACATTTTCGTGCACCACAATCGATTCACACGCATTACATACGCCGACGCGCTGTGTTTTTGCGTTCAGAATAATATCTACTGCCATGGAAAGATCGGCTGTCTCATCCACGTAGATATGACAGTTTCCGGTTCCCGTCTCAATGACAGGAATCGTGCTGTTTTCCACGACAGCGCGGATCAGTCCGGCGCCGCCGCGTGGGATCAGGACATCGACATAGCGGTTCATCTTCATAAACTGCGCCGTCGTCTCGCGGGAGGTATCTTCGATCAGAAGCAGGGCGTCTTCCGGCACCTGCTCCTCTTTCAGTGTTTTCCGAAGAGAGGCAACAATCGCCGTATTCGAGTGGATTGCATCGCTTCCGCCTTTTAAAATCACGACATTTCCCGTTTTGAAGCAGAGTGCAAATGCATCCGCCGTCACATTTGGGCGTGCCTCGTAGATGATGCCGACAACACCGAGCGGAACACGTTTCTGTCCGATCAGAAGACCGTTCGGGCGTTTTTTCATTCCCAGCACTTCCCCGATTGGGTCATCCAGTTCGGCTACCTGACACATGCCTTCTGCCATTGCTTCAATCCGGCTTTTGTCCAGAAAGAGCCGATCCAGAAGTCCCTGAGACATGCCTTTTTCTTTTCCATGCTCCATATCCAGCGCATTGGCCGCGATAATCGTTTCGGCGTCTGCCACAAGATTTTCCGCTGCTTTTTTCAGCACACAGTTTTTCTTCTCCGTCTCCATGATTCGAAGCACTGGCTCCGCCTGGCGGGCTCTTGTTCCGATTTCTTCCAGATTCATCATATTCGTCTCCTCCCTAAAATAATATAGTTAATTACATCTAATCATAGACAAGTGTGTTTAGCTCGCATTCTCAAACCAATAGATTTTTGAATATTTCCATAGTAATTTGCACTTTCTCGCATTAACTTTTTTACAATGTTTTGTTGGGCTTTGAAAATTAATCGCTTTTTGTTCCGGGTATAGTGCTGTTACATATCCTCTGTGAGTTTTGCCATTTTTGAATGTATATTCAACCAAATCCCTATGATGAATTCCTAAAACATGGTCGGTTTTAGCTTTGCTTTGTCTGCGCATGGGTTTCATTGTCCATTCTTTCACATCACAGGTATCAGGCCGCAAGTCCGTAATACAGACAGCATCATTGGCATGTGATTTCTCAATATTCCAGTCAATGCGTTTGTTGGCTGTATCTCCACCACTCGTCAGATATAATACCCCCAAACCTGACAATTGTTTTCGAAGCCACATCTTACCAATCATTACATGTTGTGCATAATTCAGATTTTTATTATCAGAAGATTTTAACAGGGAGAAATATCGATCCATATATAATTCTTCCTGGCCTTCGGTTTTTTGATGGCAGCTTTCACATAATGTAATCAGATTGTCTAACGTATTAGAACCATTTCGTCTTTTTGGCTTAATATGATGAACCTCTAATCTACAATTAGATTTTCCGCATTCGATACACTTGCCGCCATCTCTTAGAATAGCTGCTTTACGGATATTTTCATCCAGTCTGTTGGATTTTTGGTATTGCCAACGATAAGATTGATACCCATCTGTTAATGCCCGGATATCAACAGAAACATCTTCCAGCCAATAATTTGTTATGTTTATCCACTTATTAAGCCAATGGATCACTCTTATGGTAGCCTGTCGTTTCTGTAAAATACTTGGGGCAATTCGTCCTTCTCTTTTAGAAGATTTACGATTGTCGAATCTCGCCTGCCGGTATCTTTTGTGATAACGATGGTAACGTCTATAACCTCGCCTGACTTCCATAAGATGCTTTACATCATTGCGCTGCTCCATGGTTCCTTTGAAAACAACTTTATTTTTCGTTTTACATTTCTGAACCAGCGCAATCCCTACATGGAGTCCGCCATCATCGATTCCACAGTGAATCTCATCCTGACAGATTTCCTTTTCTGGAATTTCTTTCATCAATTGTATTACCATTGGATATTTGCTTACCAATGCTGCCCGTTTCTTACGGATAAGAAACCATGCTTTTGGTTCTTTTGTCGGTGCTAATTGTTTCCCATTAGCATCTAATACAAAAGAATAACTTGTCATTTCTGACACCTTCCTTTCGGAGAATTGCTCTTCGTGCCAAAGTCAAGCAGAGGATATGTGTTTCCCTGTTATCAATGCAGGACATTAGCATTGTTTCCTGGTTTGTACTCACAGAGCTTCAGACTGAAGATTACATCTAAAGGTGTGTCTTTACCTTACTACTTAACATAGTTCCTATCTGCAACATGTCTTTCGACAGTAGCAGTCACTTAGGCTTGAGACCTATTGTTAAGCTATAGATAAGAGATTTCGTATGTCCACTTTTATCTATATTTATAAACATATTTCTATGTTTTTGGTTACTTAACAACTAGTCCTCGTGTTGTCTTATCGTGATTGGCTTAACAGTAAATTTTCTGTTCTGTCACCAGTATCTGCGGCAGAATGTCCGTCTCCTCGAACGGCACCGCGTCAAACAGCTGAAACTCAAACGCCGCCGCAACCGTTGTAAACCCTGGATGTGCGGCAAGAAAGCGGTCATAAAATCCTTTTCCATATCCGACTCTGTGGCGCGCCGGATCAAAGGCCACGCCGGGTACCAGCAAAAAGCCCTCTTCCCGCGTGCAGACCTTTCCGCCGTCCGGCTCCATAATGCCAAAATAGCCGGATTTCAGCGTGGAGAAATCTTTGATCTCATAATAAACCATATCGTCGCCTTCCACGCGCGGCACAGCAACCGTCTTTCCCATTTCCAGCGCTTTTTCGATCAGATCCCGCGTCATGACTTCTTTCTTAAAGTCCATATACGCAAAAAAGCAGTCCGCATCCAGAAATTCCGGCAGAGCCGTGATTTTTTCATAAATCATACGGCTCTTTTCCTGGATTTCTTCCTGTGTGGCTGCTCTTCTTCGGGCAAAAACTTCTTTTCTAATGTTTCCTTTTGCTTCCATAACGCTCCCCCAGATTTACAATTGTTCCGTCTTTCTCCTGCACATCAATATTGTCGAGCTGGGTACGGAGGTTCATTTTTACGGCTGCAATGTATTCTCTCCGAAGCTTCTGCTGCTCCTCTTTCTCCGCCGGTGTCAGCCCTTCTGCTTTCGCCTTGCGGGCAAGTTCGTTGATTCTCTGTATATTAATTTCCATTTTCTGTATTTTTCTCCTTTGTTTGTTTCAACTCACAGTCGGTATTTTCACGGAGTCTGACATGTCGAAAATAGTTCGACTGTGACTCGCCTCATGTCAGTGGAGGATACCGATTTCTCTCCGCCTGCCACTGCCGTTATGTTTCTTTTAACAATTCATCCCACCGCTTTAGAAGCGAGGGACTTGCTTGATTCGGTTAAATGACCGGATTTTCTCTTTATCTTACCGCAAAACACAGGATCTGTCCAGCCGATCTGAGAAAAATCCTGAACTCCAGCTTTATCACCGGATTTCAGTCTCATCTGCATAATTATCCAAAACAATCAGAACCCATGTTTTTCCAGGATTCAGTTTAATCTCCTCTCCATTGCTGTCCCGGTACTTTGTGACGCCCCACGGATCATCCTTGCTCCATGTCACGTCGATGGCCTTTCCGTTTGTGATATACGTTCCCGTTCCGCCGTTTACCACATCGATATCGAGATATTCCGCATTGTCATCATACTTTTTCCAGGAACAGTACTGCACGATAATGTTCTTCACCGCAAGCTGTTCCTGTGTCATCTCATCGATTTGCGTTTCCCCGAACTGATAACGCAAATACGTGCCGCTCGCCTCATCGTACGAAAACCATGGATTATTGTGGAAATATCCGCCCGGTGCCACATAGGCGGCATTTCGTCCCCGTTCCAGAGTTTCCGGTTCTGTCTCGGATGCAAACTGGAAAAATCCGTCATAACCGTCTTTGTAAGATGTCCGGTAGCCGCAGAGATCGATTCCCGCTGCAATCCCGGCCGCATCCAAATACGCATTGTGCGGCGACGGACGATCCGACGTCCGGTAATACACCTGTTCCGAATACTCCATGCCGTTCACATTGTCTATGTGATCCGATTCGAGCAGCGGAATCGCATACGCCGCCTGTCCATAGTGGTAATACAGAGCGTCAAATCCCGCTGCCAGATACACATAATATTCGCGGCAGCTCCGCACCGATCCGATCTTTTCGAGATCATCATAGTTTTCAAACAGCCCCATCAGGCGCGTAATGCCGCCTTCGACCGGCGCTTCATAGATCACTCCTGCACGGCTGATACCGCTCTGCGGGCAGGCGCTGATGATATTGCTCAGCATGACCGCCACCGGGCGCCTTCTTCCCTGTACTTCGGCGACAGGTTCTCCTGTCAGATAACTTTTCACCATACCTTCCGGCAGCGCATCCTCCGCGGGTGTCGGCTCAATCGCTTCCGGAACCAGCGGCTCCGGTGCCGGATCTTCGGTCGGGACCGGTGGTTCCGTAGCTTTCGTTTCTGTCTTGCTTTCCCCTGCTGTCTCTTCTGAGACATAAGAAGTTCCTGCCGATGCAGTTTCCGGTGCCGTTTCCCCAATTTTCCGGCATCCGAACAGCATCATGCTTCCCAGCAGAGCAATCCCCAATGTGTAAAACCCTCTCTTTTTGATAAAGACCCCTCCCTTTCTGCTTTCAATCAGTCTCTTGTGATACCGAGACGCTGCAGCACCTCTTCCTGCTTTGCCTCCATCACGGCTGCTTCCTCCGGTGTCATATGATCATAACCCAGAAGATGCAGCATACTGTGTGCAACAAGAAAAGCAAATTCGCGTCTTAAAGAATGACCGTATTCCTCCGCCTGCGCTCTTGCGCGCGCAACAGAAATTACGATATCACCCAGCATCAGCTCACCGCTGTCCGGGTTAAAACAGTCATCTCCCTCTTCCGTCTCCAGAAAATCGAACGAAGCCGGAGAAGGATAATCTACCATCGGGAAAGAAAGCACGTCTGTCTCCCGGTCAATGTTTCTGTGTTCCCGGTTCATGGTGCGGATATTTTCCGGATCGGTCAGAATCAGTTCTACTTCTGCCTCATACGGGCACGCTTCCTGATCCAGCACACCATTGATTACCGCTGCTGCAACCTCTTCCGGATCAAATCCAAGGTCAAAATCCTGTTCATTTTCAAACGTCAGTGTCATTTATTTTCCCTCCGTTTTCTCGTCGTACTTTTTGCTCTGCCGCTGTGATTTTCCGGCTTTGCTTTCTTTTCATATTCATCGTAAGCCTGTACAATCTTCTGCACCAGCGGATGACGGACAACGTCCTTGCTCGTCAGCTCGCAGAAGGAAATTCCGTCTACTTTTTTCAGTACCTGCATTGCCACATCAAGGCCGGAGCGTGTACCGGAAGGAAGGTCCTTCTGAGAGGCATCTCCGGTTACAATGACTTTGGAACCGAAACCGATACGGGTCAGGAACATCTTCATCTGCGCCGGTGTCGTATTCTGTGCCTCATCGAGGATAATAAACGCATTGTCGAGCGTACGGCCTCGCATGTACGCGAGCGGCGCAACCTCAATCAGGCCTTTTTCCATGTTTTTCTGGAAGCTCTCTGCTCCCATGATCTGATACAGCGCGTCGTAGAGCGGCCGCAGATACGGGTCGATTTTGCTCTGCAGATCTCCTGGCAGGAAACCGAGTTTCTCACCCGCCTCAATCGCCGGACGCGTCAGGATAATACGGCCTACCTCATCGTTTCGGAATGCCGTGATCGCCATCGCCATCGCAAGGTACGTTTTTCCGGTTCCGGCAGGGCCGACGCCGAAGACGATCATCTTTTCCCGAATCGCATCCACGTACGCTTTCTGACCGAGTGTTTTCGGTTTGACCGGACGGCCTGCGACCGTGTGGCAGATGCAGTCACTGTCGATTTCCGCAAGGCTGCTTCCGCTGTCCTCCATAACAAGTGAGATTGCATAATTGACGTTCTGTGTCGTGATATCGTTTCCGCGGCGTGAAAGCTCCAGAAGCTGTGTCAGACATTCCTTTGCGCGCGCTGCATTCGATGCCGGGCCTACAATTTTTAAAACGCCGTCCCGGGAGATCAGCGTAACCGCCAGGGATCTCTCCAGGATTTTGATGTGTTCATCAAACTGGCCGAATACTTTCTTTTCATGTTCGATGGGCAGTTCCATCTGCAGTTCTATCATGTTGTTATTGCTGTTCATCTACCATTGATTCCTTTCCATCCGACACCTTCTGCATTTCGCAGGGCTGTGCTTCTACGGCCCGTTCTATCACACGAAGTGTCCCTTTTGTGATACATGACGTATCGTTAAGTTCTATTGTAACATGATTTTCCGATATTTGAAGTCCTTTTTCTGATAAATTTCTGTGGAATTTCTGATAATTCTGCGAGGCTTTTTCTTTTGCCTCGTGTTCTGAATAGGTTTCTTTCTGAACTTCAAAAGGAAATTTCTGACGGTAGCCGAAATAAAACGGAAGGGCAAAGTTTTCTGTCAGATAAAGCTGCTGAAGGGACACTTCCTCGTCCGCTCCATTTTCCTTTTTCTCTGTTTTCTGATCCGTCGTTCCGGTCATGCTCCGCAAACTCTCCACAAAATTCTCCGGCAGCAGATTTCCAAGGAAAAATCGGTAAGCAGAAATCTGGAATACCGGCGTTTTTTTCTCTGCTTTCTGATATGTCCGTACCGTATGGGAAAGCGGAAAGGTATCATAATAGTACCACGTCGTCTCAAGGTCAATATCCGCGTCTGCGTGAACATAAGAATAATCATACGTTTCCCCACTGTCATTCACAAGCGGAATCTCGCCCTTTACAAGAATGTCTCCCGCTTGACATGTATCACCGGGGAGCACCTGCGGAATGCCGTTCCGTGTGATAATACGCACGACCGTCCCTTCTTTTTTCGCCACAAGATTCTGCGGATCATCTGCTTTTTCTTCGATCACATAGCCGTCTACGTTTTCTTTTACCGCAAGGACAAGCTGCGTCCCTTCTATTTTTGCGGACACCCAGGTCAGATTCGGAAACTGCTCCCGCAGATACGATGCGGTCTGGCTGCAGTCCACACGTTTTTTCCAGCTTCCATGATGAATCCCGGCCGCGTCAAGGCTGTTTAAGATCGTCTGCGTACTGTTCGCGTAATTTCCTTCCACATGAATATTCCAGATGAACTGCGACAGCGTGTAAAGTCCCGCCAGGCAGAGAAAAATGCCAATAAAAAATGCCTTTCTTTTTAAACTTCGCCGGTAAAAGAAAGGCAGTCCCTGTTTTTTCTGTATTCGGATGCGCACACCGCTCTTGCGGCGGATCGGCAGGAGGCGGAAAAAATCTTCCGGCAGAAGGCTCATCTCAAAACAGCCCTTGTGTTCTGTCACGTCCCACAGTGTGATGTTATGGTGCCCGCACAGATTGAAAAAACGCTCCGGTTCACGGCCCGTCACACGAATCCGCACACTGCCTTTCCAGAAAGCCTTTCCCCTCTGCAAACGCACACCCCCTTTTCAGCATTGGAATGATTGGAATCATTACACTTATTGAAACGTCACCTGATCGATTCTCCCTTCCACCCGCATCTCCTCCCCGGAATACGAAACAATCCGGATTCCCTCTCCCACAAGGAGCAGCCTGCCATATTGTGTAAGCACGCAGAGGCGGCACGCATTATATTCCAGAATCCTGCGGTAATTTTCAATCTGCACTTCTCTCCCGCCGTAAAACGTCACAACCGGCTCGCCAAAAGCAAGATCTGACGGAACCTGCATCGCCGAAAGCAGCTCCCCGCCCGGCGGATGGAGTGATTTTTTCTGCTTTTTCTTTTTTCGCATCCAAAACCTCCTCCGCTTTGCGGGTCTGCTTTTTGTTCTATCGCTATTTTATGCAGAAAAAAGCACAAAAATACCCCGCAGCCGCTGGGGTTTCCTGCCCGATCAGGCTGCGGGGTTTCATTTCTCTTTTTTAAAAACATTTTTTGCAGGGTTCATACCCCTGGGCTTCTGCATTTTCTCTCGTCATCTGATATGCCCGATCCGGATTCATTCTGCCGCAGTTATTTTTGTTATGGTACTTCGATCCGGTCTCTGAAATCCACACGAGCTGTCCTCCATACGGATCCGATTCCTGCGGAGCTTCCGTTACCTGTGGTTCTTCAGCAGTCACTGCCGGCTGTGATTCTTCCGCTGCCTGCGTTTCAGCGGTTTCTTCCGCCGCAGCTTCTATGGTTGGCTCAGGTGTCGGCGTCTCGGTCGGGTCAGCCGTTGGAGTTGGGGTAGCAGTCGGAGTCGGGGTAGCGGTCGGCGTTGGTGTTTCGGTCGGTGTTGCTGTCGGCGTTGGTGTTGATGTTTCAGTCGGGGTCGGCGTCGCTTTTTTCGTCGGCGCTGCCGTAACGCTGACGGAAACAGACTCTGCAGATGCCTTCTGTGTTTCCTTACTGCTGTACGTCACAGGTGTCAGCGCACAGGCGGAAACCAGCAGCAACACAGGAAGCAGCACAGGAAGTGCTTTCGCCACATGAAACCGTTTCTTTATCGTATTCCAGGTAACCGGAAGCAGGAAGATTCCAAGCAGCAGCAGTGACAATGCATATGCCTTCTCCTCTTTCCAGTAACCGGCTCCCGCCAGCATCATCAGAATACCGAACAGATACCTGAGAAAATTTCCTGCCTTTCTCAGCATATTTCATTCCCCCTCTTGTGTATTTTCTGAATTTCTTACAGCGAAATCCTCTACTGTAAATACGTTTGAAAGAATGGAAAATTACATCACAGATTACGATTCTTTATAGAAAATCATGCTGAACCATATGACCATATGCTCACCGAGGTAATAATCCATCATGTTTTTTTCAATCAGGTTTGCAACAACGATGCCGTGGCTCTCGATGCATGGATGCATCAGTTCAAGATGGCGGCAGCCGCCTCTCGGGTAGGTACATTTATCGCAGAGCTGGCAGGAATCGGAGGAAAGGGCGAAGGTGAGCAGGGTTTTGTCTTTTAAATGCTGCTCGATTTCGCGTGTGATTTTTTCGTGCTCCGATTTTGTTTTTAATGTCTCATCCATATCCATGATGTTGTCCACTTCTGCGATGCTGGAGAAGAACAGAACGTGATCGTAGTTCATGCAACGCTCCTTACAGACTTCAACAGTGCCGACCGCCGGCGGGCAGGACCAGGAGGCTCCGTAGCGGGAGCACTCCTTTTTGCAGATCTGGCGGACCCGGTCATTGAATTCGATGTCCTCCGGTTTTACAAATGCATACTGATAGATAGGAAACTGGGTAATATATTCTTCGATTTCTGTCTGTGTCATTTTGTCATCCCTTCTCTTTTGTTACAGATCTTTTTCCAGAAAAGCAAATACCATATTCCAGTACGTCTGGAGCATGCGCCCTCTGGTTCCAAACAATTCATGCTTTGCGCCCGGTACTTTTACCATTTTTGCCATGCCGGGACGGCGTTCTGCCATTTTCCGGATCATCCGCTCCTGGGCACGGTTGGACACAAGATGATCGTTCTCCGCCTGAAATAAAAGGACAGGAGCCTCGATCCGTTTCCATCCGCTCCGCATCAGATCGCGGTACAGATGCGCGGCGGCATGGAGCCATCCGTAAGAAGCGGCATTTAGGTGATACAGCGGCTCTTTTTCCCGCTTCTGCTGGTAATAGAGAAAGCGCGGACGGGAGAGGGATGAACTTTGTTTAAAGTTTTCGATTCCCTGGTATGGTTTCTGTCCTACCACATACTGTGTGCCTCGTTCTGTGGCACAGGCAAAAGCTGCGATCCGTTTTGCATCGGCGAACGGCACTTTTCCGGTCAGCGGACGGATCATCGGCGAACTCAAGACCACTTTCCGGAACAGATGCGGCGCTTTGGCGGCCGCTGCTGCTGCGATTCCGCCGCCCATCGAGTGAGAATAGAGAACGAGCGGAAGACCGCATGCCTCTGCTTTTGCTTTTCGTGCAACAAAGAGCAGATCTTCTACATAACGATGGTAGGAATCGACATAAACAAGCGACGGATCCTCCACCAGACGGTAGCTCTTTCCGTGGCCGCAGTGTTCCGGCAGATAAACATGAAAATGCTCTTTGATAAAATAATACACGATCTCTTTATATTTCTCTGCATTTTCCGTAAAACCGTGTGAGATTACAACAACACCTCTCGGGCGGAATGCGCGGTAACGAAGAACATGAATCGGATGACCGCTCTCCCTTTCCCAGTAAAATTCTTCTGCATGAGCGGCGAGGTACGGCTCCACACCATTCTGCATCCGCTCCGCATAATTTTTTTCCTGTAATACGCGTGTTCTCATTAGCAAATCACCTGCTTTCATCCAGATACGAAAGGATATCCTGAAGATTGTCGATGGTACAGTCCGGTGTAACTTCAATTTTGTTCGGAAGATGATCCGGGTTGTACCAGCAGGTCAGGATTCCTGCATTTTTTCCGCCGCGGATATCACTTGTGAGGGAGTCGCCGACGATCACAACCTCATCCGGTGCATAACTTCCGATTTCGTTCCATACCGCATCAAAAAAAGCCTTCTGCGGCTTGTCCACACCGACCTGTTCCGAGATAAAAACGCCGTCCAGAAGCTGATCAAGCCCGGAAAAGCGGAGTTTACGCTCCTGTGCAACAGTGGTTCCATTTGTTACTGCATACTGTTTTACGGTAGCTTTCAGCTGTTTTACCAGTTCATCTCCGTGATCGCAGAAGAAAGCCTTATCGCCGAGGCGGATCTGATATTCATCATTGAATACCTTTACCTGATCCGTCGGCAGTCCTTCCGATTCAAAAAATTCATGGAACCGTCCAAGCATCACCTGTTCTCTCGTAAGCTCTCCCGTCTCCAGCCGCTCCCAGTAACCGCGGTTGATCACGCTGTAGCGCTGCAGCATTTCGTCCGTGCAGGTTCCCATATGAAACTTGTTGAAACAGTAATCAATTGCATATCGTTCTGACATCTTAAAATTCAGAAGTGTTCCGTCGATGTCCCACAAAATTACTTTTATCAAAGAGAAATCCTCCCTTGATTTCATTTGTATTTTCCAATTATCTGTTTTTCATTCTAGCATAGATTACAAATACGATCAATTGTATTTTAGGCATTGTATCTTTTGAGAAAAAGTGCTACGATAAAAAAGAATTTCCGTGAAAAAGAAAAGGAAGAAGGAAGAAACACTATGAAATTTACTTATCCAGCCGTTTTTCATAAAACCGAACAGGGAACCTACGAAGGTTATTTTCCAGATCTCGCCTGCTGCTATGCAAAAGGGGATACCCTCGACGAGGCGCTGGAAGATGCCATTCACTCCGCCTATGACTGGATCTCTCTGGAACTGACGGAAGAAGAACCTGATTTTCCGCCGGTATCGGATGTGGCAGATCTCGGGAAAAGCGAAGGTGAAATTGCAAGAAATATTGCCGTCAACATCCGGCTTTTTGAGGGATGGGACGAATAAGTTCAAAAAAGAGAAAGAAAACCGTATTGCTGCGATATTCGAAACGCGGCGATACGGTTTTCTTTTTATCTCTTCCAGGTTTTCAGCATCTCTTTTTCTTCTTTGCTGATCCGCAGCGACTCTCTGATTTTCTGAATTGTTTTGTTATGTGTCCAGTCATCGAGACTGTTTTCTTTCAGCAGTTTCTGTGTTTTTTCCGGAAAATGAATATAACAGATCGATACTGCCCAGGCGACGGCCATTTTTACGTAATAGCCATCGTGATGAATCTTTTTCATCTCCTCCAGCACAGCATCGATATACGCTTCGTTGATAAAAAAGTCCAGCAGACACACAACACCAAACCGGATTTCATATTCCCGGCTGCTTTTCAGCCATTTCTGCAGATATCCATACCAATACTCCTGGTCTTTCTTCATAAAATGGCACGTTGCACAGGAGCTGTCACAGATTCCCCAGCTGTTGATCATCGGCACGAAGCGGTCCAGTTCTGCCGTCTGTTCTTCACAGGTCAGCTTTCCGTAGCCGATCATCATTCCGCGGATCAGAAGCTCCTCGTAGACTTCCGGATTAAACTGTTCAGTATAAACTTCATAGTGGTCTCTTGCTGTCGCTTTTGCAATCCGTCGCGAAACCGGAATGCGGACACCAAGAATCCGACAGTTCTGTCCCGGAACAAGAGAGCTGTGAAATTCCCGGTATTTTGCATCTATATTGCTTTCCAGTTCTGCCCGAATGGCCTGCATTACTTCCTGTTCCATATGATTTCCCCTCTCTTTTCTTTCTCTTTAAGATGTTTTACACGCTTTTTACAAATGTTTAACCCTGTTATTTCTGCACTTCTGATAAGATAAAATTAAAGTAAACGATAACATCCACCCTGCCAAATGCCAGATCTTTTCCGGCTGAAAGGTGAGTCTTATGAGAAAGAAATATACATTTTTTCAAAATATACCATTCCTGTGCAAATTTCAGAAGCAGCCAGCCCTTACAGAAGAAGCGCCAGTTGTTTCCACAACGCTGTCTATTCCGTTTTCCGGACCCGCAGAAAGATCCTTATATTTTACCGAAAACCCGGATTTTACCGCTCCCTCTGCCGGTATCTATTCCCGTCGTTTTCCGAGAAGCCGGATCTTTCTATATTCCAGCGATCCCGAGCACGATCTTGCGGCAGTTCCATCCTCTCTTTTCGATGTGCTGCACCGCTATTTTGCCGTCCATTCACCGGATGATATCGTTTTATGGAAAGATGGCATTCTCTCCTTCCAGACCATGGAAAATCAGCCGCAGCCGTTGACTGCTCTTTGTACACCGGATGATGCACGGGATTCCAAAATCATTCCGTTCCCCACACTGTCAGAACGGCAGCGCATTTCACAGTAACTGCTATTTAGCCCAACCAGCAGGAGCATGATGGAAAATACCCCTTTCCGTCATGCTCCATTTTTTACTCAATTCCGAGAATTCCACTAATCCGCTCTTTCGAAAGCCCCGCGCCGATTACAATCAGCACTTCCTGGCTCTCCGGCACTGCCTGGAATGTCATCTGTTCCCGCGTCGCATTGATTTCGCTCCACACAGTTTCACCCGTCTTTACAATTCCTTTGATCCGGAATACATTACCGCATGATGGATTCGCAAAGATTGCTTCTGCTGCTTTTTTCAGCGCTTCTTCCGTAATCTTCGGCTCCAGAAAGCAGAGCGAATCAAATGTCTGCTGCTCGCCGAAATCCAGCTTCCGGTAATCCTCCGAACGGTAACTGCATTCGGAGAGCATTTTGAAATCATCCTCTGTCAGATCATCCCAGTTTTTCTGTAAAATTTCTGCATCAGAAAACTGTCTTCTGCAGCCTGCCTGCTCGAGCGTGCGGTTCAGATGGGCAATCGTTTCTTCTTTCTTTTCCTCCGAAACATTCTGTACTTTGCTCAGCACGATTTTACCAGCGTTCGCTGCCTCGGAAGCCAGCAGATACTCTTCTTCCTCCGACAGCTTCTCATCGAGCCCGGCATCCAGAATCGTGATGACGCTTCCCGCCTCATACCAGCGGTTCAGCGGCTCGTCGTACAGCGTGTCAAAGAACTCATCCACATCGTAAATCCCCGACGGTTCCACGAGAATGCGGTCGTAGCCGCTCATGCCCATCGAGATCAGTTTCGTGCGGAACCGTCTGCGGTGTGTCTCTTTGTCGCATCCGCCGGAAATCATCTCCAGCTCGCACTGATCGCCGCGCAGTTCCTGCAGAAGCAGCATATCCACATTGACTGCCCCAAAATCATTCTCCAGGATGCCGATGTTCTTTCCCTGCGCCATCAGATACTTTGCGTACTGTTTCAAAAAAGTCGTCTTCCCTGAGCCAAGGAAGCCTGTAATCAGATCAATTTTAATCATTTCTGCTGTCCTTTCTGCTGTCTTTTTCCGTCTGCAGCCTGCGGAGCTTCGAACACTCTATTTTCGTCTGCGCTCTTTGCCGGTAAATGTATCGATGTCTATGCGCCATACGGCAACGCGCTCCACCATCTCCGGCAGAAAAGCGATCTTCGCCTCCGGTGCGATATGCGCCATGATTTTTCCCAGGCCTTTCTTCTTTGCCTCCGGATCTGTCACCTCCGTGATGGTTCCGTTTCCCATGATACTGCGGTACGCATAGGAATACGCACACGTATAGTCACCTGTAATCACTTCATGGTTGTAATCCATCTCCACCGCCACGCGCGGATCCGCTGCAAATGCAGCCGCCTTCCGCCCTTCTTTTGCCCCATGCAGGTACAGACAGACGTGAAGAGTTCCATCTTCTTCCCGGACATCATATCCATAATTCATCGGCACGATAAACATGCCTTCCTCATCCATCGCCCCGATCCGCACAACCTCGCAGCTTTCCAGAATTTTTCTTAAAATTTCAGGATCTGTAATCTCCCGCTTTTTTAAACGCATTTCACGCATCGCAATCACACCTCTCTTATTCGCAGCTATTTATGATATGGCTCCCCGCAGTTAATGCGATAGCTCCGGTAAATCTGTTCCAGCAGAATAACTCGCATCAACTGATGCGGAAATGTCATTTTCGAAAAACTGAGCGCATAGTTCGAACGCTTCAGAACTTCCTCGCCAAGCCCTAAGGAACCACCGATCACAAAAATAATATGGCTCGTTCCCTGCACGCCGAGCGTATCTATTTTCTGGGCCAGCTCCTCGGATGTGAGCTGTTTTCCCTTAATTTCCAATGTAATCAGATAAGCGTCATCCCGGATATATTTGAGAAGGCGCTCTGCTTCTTTATTTTTGATATTCGTCTCTACGGTTTCACTCGCGTTGTCCGGCGTTTTTTCATCCGCCACCTCGATAATTTCCAGCTTTGCATAGCGGCTGAGGCGCTTCGAATACTCGGCGATCGCATCCCGCAGATATTTCTCTTTGATTTTTCCTACTGTTAATATCGTAATTTTCATTCTGTAATCTTAAAACCCTTTCGGATATCTGTCAAAAACACCAAAAGCCATATAGATCACTTTTTGTCCGCGTCTATATGGCTTTTAGTTTAGAAAAGCAATGCCTTATGCATTTTTGCTTTTGATATACTCATCAATTCCTTTAGCTCCGGCTTTTCCGGCACCCATAGCAAGGATAACGGTTGCTGCACCTGTTACAGCGTCACCGCCGGCGTAAACGCCCTCTTTGCTGGTCTTTCCGGTTTCTTCCTCAGCTACGATACATTTTCTTCTGTTGACATCCAGACCGTAGGTGGTGGAAGAAATCAGCGGGTTCGGGGAAGTGCCAAGAGACATGATAACTTCGTCTACTTCAATTTCGAACTCAGATCCTGGAATCTCAACCGGTCTTCTTCTTCCGGAAGCGTCCGGCTCGCCAAGCTCCATACGGATGCAGCGGATACCGGTTACCCAGTCTTTGTCGTCGGTCAGAATTTCTACCGGGTTGGTCAGAAGGTCGAAGATGATACCTTCCTCTTTTGCATGATGAACTTCCTCTGCACGGGCCGGAAGCTCTGCCTCAGAACGACGGTAAATAACGTGTACCTCTGCGCCGAGACGAAGTGCGGTTCTTGCAGCGTCCATAGCTACGTTGCCGCCGCCGACTACAGCAACTTTCTTGCCGTGTGCGATCGGGGTATCGTAATCATCGCGGAATGCTTTCATCAGGTTGTTTCTGGTCAGGAACTCGTTTGCGGAGAATACGCCGTTTGCGTTCTCACCCGGGATTCCCATGAACATCGGAAGGCCTGCACCGGAACCGATGAAGACTGCTTCAAATCCTTCGTCTTTTAACAGCTCGTCGATGGTAACGGATTTTCCGATGATAACGTTGGTCTCAATTTTAACACCGAGAGATTTTACGTTCTCGATTTCAGCGGCAACTACTTTGTCTTTCGGAAGACGGAACTCCGGAATACCGTAGCTTAATACACCGCCGGCTTTGTGAAGTGCCTCGAAGATGGTTACATCGTAGCCAAGTTTTGCAAGGTCTCCTGCGCAGGTAAGACCTGCAGGGCCGGAACCGATAACCGCGATCTTGTGGCCGTTTTTCTCTGCTGCCGGAACCGGTTTGATACCGTTTTCTTTTGCCCAGTCAGCAACGAAACGCTCCAGTTTACCGATGGAAACAGCGTCGCCTTTGATTCCGCGGACACATTTGCCCTCGCACTGGCTCTCCTGCGGACATACACGGCCGCAGACTGCCGGGAGTGCACTGGACTCACCGATAATTTTGTATGCTTCCTCGAAGTTTCCTTCTTTTACCTGTGCAATGAATGCCGGAATGTTGATATTAACCGGGCATCCTGTGATACATTTTGCATTTTTACAGCCCAGGCAGCGCTGTGCTTCTTCTACTGCTTCGTCTTTGTTGTATCCAAGACATACCTCGTCAAAATTTGTGGCACGTACCTTCGGCTCCTGCTCACGTACCGGTACTCTGTTTAATCCCTTTGCCATTATTTGTCACCTCCGCACTGGCCGCATCCACCGTGATGGGTTGCGCCTTCCTGGTATCTTAAGAGAGCTCTTCCCTCTTCTGTCTTATACATCTGCTGACGTTTCATAGCCAGGTCGAAGTCTACCAGATGACCGTCAAACTCCGGTCCGTCTACGCAGGCAAATTTTACTTCATTGCCTACCATTAGACGACAGGCACCGCACATACCGGTTCCGTCTACCATGATCGGGTTCATGCTGACAACGGTCGGGATGTTCAGTTCTTTTGTCAGAAGACATACGAATTTCATCATGATCATCGGTCCGATGGCAACACAGACATCATACTGTTTGCCCTGGTTCTGTACAAGGTCGCGGAGTACATCGGTACCCATACCTTTTCTTACGTAAGAACCATCGTCTGTGGTTATGTACAGATTGCTGACAGCAGACATTTCTTTCTCGAGAATAACGAGATCTTTTGTCTTTGCTCCGACAATGGCGTCAGCAGTGATTCCATGCTCATGCAGCCATTTTAACTGCGGGTAAACCGGTGCAGTTCCAACACCGCCGGCTACGAATACGATCCGTTTTTTCTTCAGTTCTTCGATATCTTCGCTGCAGAACTCGGACGGCTGCCCCAGAGGTCCTACGAAATCCATGAAAGCATCTCCCGCTTTGAGATCTTTCATTTTTTTGGTAGATTCTCCGATCGGCATGAATACGATGGTGATAGTTCCTGCTTCTCTATCGTAATCACAAATGGTCAGAGGAATTCTTTCTCCTTCTTCATCTGCCTTGACAATAACAAACTGTCCAGGGAGGCAGTGCTGTGCTACTCGCGGTGCTTCTACTACCATACGGTAGATATTATTCGCGAGCATTTCCGCTTCTTGAATCTTGTACATAATATCCTCCTAATCTTGTTAGAAATATTTTAACAAAAGCACGACTTGGATTTTCGCGCATTTTATGTTAATACTTTATCACGTTTCCGGTTATTTGTAAACAACGGACAACATCTTTTCCCATCATCCGTGTTCCTCCAGATAATTTTCGAACTGTTCCATGGACATCAGAACTTTTCTCGGCTTGGTTCCTTCCTCCGGTCCTACGACACCGGCATCCGCGAGCTGGTCCATGATTCTGGCCGCGCGGTTGAAACCGATTTTCAGCACTCTCTGGAGCATGCCGATCGATGCCTTATCTTTTTCGATGATAAATTTTCCGGCTTCCACGAAGTAATTATCGCGGTTATCTCCGCCGCCTGCGGCAGAACCGCCATCCAGGCTTACGGTGTGAATCCGTTTTTCGATATCCGGATCATAAGCGTTCTCGCCGTAGTGATCTTTTAAGTAGGCAACGACATCGCTGACCTCTTTATCCGAAACAAAGGATCCCTGCAGACGGGCCGGTTTCTGGTAATCCTGCGGCTTGTAGAGCATATCGCCTTTTCCAAGCAGTTTTTCCGCACCTCCCATGTCGAGGATCGTACGGGAATCTACGCTGGAAGAAACCGAGAATGCAATACGGGACGGCATATTTGCCTTGATAAGACCAGTGATGACATTGACGGAAGGTCTCTGTGTTGCAATAATCAGATGGATGCCGGCCGCACGGGCAAGCTGTGCCAGACGGCAGATCGCATCCTCCACTTCTCCCGGCGCAACCATCATCAGGTCGGCAAGCTCATCCACGATAATGACGATCTGCGGCAGTTTTTCCGGTTTTTTGCCGTTTTCATCCGGCGGCAGCTCGGCAACTTTTGCATTGTAGCCTTTCATATCGCGCACGTTGAATTCCGCAAATTTGTTATAACGGTCTGTCATCTCCGCAACCGCCCAGTTCAGAGCTCCGGAAGCCTTTTTCGGGTCTGTGACAACAGGAATAAAAAGGTGCGGAATGCCGTTATAAACAGAAAGCTCAACGACCTTCGGGTCGATCATGATCAGTTTGACGTCTTCCGGTTTTGCCTTATAAATAATACTCATAATCAGTGTGTTGATGCAGACCGATTTACCGGAACCGGTCGCACCGGCGATCAGAAGATGAGGCATTTTCGCGATATCTGCGATGACCGGCTGACCGGCGATGTCTTTTCCGACAGCAAAGGCCAGATTCGAAGAAAAGTTCTTAAACTCCGGTGTTTCAAGAAGATCACGCAGCATCACGGCCGTGTTCGTCTTATTTGGAACCTCGATTCCGACTGCGGATTTTCCCGGGATCGGTGCCTCAATGCGGACATCTGCTGCTGCAAGACTCAGCTTGATATCGTCGGTCAATCCGACAATCCGGCTTACTTTCACGCCCTGTTCCGGCATCAGCTCATACCGTGTGACGGTCGGTCCGCAGCTTACGTTATTGACTGTAACTTTGACACCGAAGCTGTCCAGCGTCTCCTCCAGTTTCCGCGCTACTTCCCGCAAATGCGCATCGGAATCGCCCATGGCACCGCGCATCCCTTTTTTCAGAAGATTCATCGGCGGTGTTTTGTACTCCGGCCGCTTTTCCTCTGCTTTTTTCCCGATTTCCTGACGAATGCCGTCTATATCCGCCTCGATCTCTTCACAGGAAGACCGCGGATTTCTCGTATGATCCGCAGACGTTTTCTCTTTTTTCGCCTCTTCTGCAGCTTGCCGTGTCATCTCCGGTCCTGTCTTTTCCGGCTCTTCAGCCGGCACAGAACCACGGTGAATCGAAAGCTCCGGCATCTCCATCTGATGGGTATCGTCGTTTTCGTTTAAATCAGCCTTCGATTCCACATGAGAAAGAAGGCGGGATTTCTTTTTCTTCCCGGCTTTTTTCGGTTCCTCCACTGGCTCAAGAATCAGCTCTTTTCCTTCCTCTTCCTCCATCGCAGCTTGGCGCGCCAGACGCTCCTGGCGGCGCTCCTCCGCCATCCGGCGGTGGTCATTCGTCTTTTCATGGATCGGCGCGAGAATCGGCTTCTGCGTCATCACGATCACGGAAATCACGATGGCGATCACAATAATCACCCACGCACCGATCTGGCCGAATCCCATGCCGAGAATTTTCACGACAGACCCTCCTAAGATTCCTCCGCCGAGATGATCGTAGGCGCTGTCAAAATAGTAATCCAGAAATGTCGTATCTCTCGTATAGCCGGACGCCAGAAGCTGCATAAAAGCGCAGAAAAAGACGAAGCAGCTGATCGCTCCCCCGGTTTTCCGCACAATTAAAAAGTTCTGTCTGTTTGCTATGTAAAATGCTGTTCCAAAGAAGATCAGAACCGGTGCTGCCCACTCTGTCACGCCGAAAAGGCCGAAAAAGAAGTCGCAGACAGCCTGTCCGATCACGCCGCCCATACCGAAATTACTGAGCATCAGCAGAATCGAAACAGCAAGCACGGAAAGCAGAATAATTTCTGCGCGCACTCCCTCGTCCATCGGCTCACGGACTGTGTTTTTCCTTGTGCCGGAGGTACGTTTTGCGGTACTGCTCTTTTTCGCCGTTGTTTTTCTGGCCGTTGTTTGGGTCTGTTTCTTTTTTGCTGTTCCGGAAGCAGAAGTTTTTTTCTTTGTCTTCCCGCTTCCCTTTGTTGTATTTGCCATGCAGAACTTCTCCCCTTTCTCGTATTACAGCAGAAAATATCCTGCAATGGAGAATGTCCCGACAAGAAGACAGTACAAAGCAAAATATTTCAGTTTCCGTTTTTTCACCACACGCATCAGAATGCGGATCGTAAAGTAACCGGCAAGTGCCGCCATGAAAACGCCGACCAGATATACCGGATGAAAAACAATTTTATTTTTTCCCATGGTCGCAATTTCAACGATCGTTGCCCCGATAATCGCCGGAACACTCACAATCAGAGAGTATTTCACAGCGTACGAACGGGTCATGCCGCCGATCACACACGCAGAAATAGTCGAACCAAGACGGGAAAGACCCGGAATCGTGGAAAAGCCTTGGAAGAATCCGGCAATCAGTGCATCTTTCGGCTTCAAATTTTTCTGCGTTTTTTCTCCCTCCGGAAGCATATCTGCCACCACAAGCAGAATCGCCGTCAGATACAGACCAACGCCAGGTGCCAGCAGATTCGAGGAGGTCAGTGTGACAAGGCTCTGAATCATGCCGCCGATTACAGCAGTCGGGATGGTGGTCAGAATCAGCAGGAAAGCAAGCATACGGTAGTTGCTGCCGAGTACCTTCCGGTACTGCTTTCTCTCCTGATGCTGACTGGAAAAGTGTTCCTTTAAATTATGAAACAGATCGATTATGATTCCGCACAGCGCGAGGAAGAGACGTTTCCATTCCTTCGAAAATGTGAGCAGAATTGCAATCATGGAGCCAAAGTGCAAAAGCACATTGAAAAACACCGTCTGCGTATCTTCGATCTTCATAAAGTGACGGAAGATAATCAGATGTGCGGAGCTACTGATCGGCAGGAATTCCGTGACTCCCTGGATCAGGCCCAGAAATAAAGCTTCTATTACTGTCATTTTTTTATCCTGTTCCCTTATTTTTCTCTTTTGTGAAAGTCCGGACAAAACTTCCGTTCGAATTTTCACAGCGAACTCATTCTAACACAAAATCCCCTGAAACACAAGCCGCGCCGTGAAGTCAATTTTCTGTCCCTGCTGCCTTTTTCATCAGCTCATTCAGCTTTTCGAGTGCGCGGGCAATGCCGCCGACCTCGTCGATCAGGCCTTCTTCCACTGCCTGCGGGCCGTCCAGCATTGTTCCGACATCCTTGACCAGCATTTTCGTATCGAGCATCAGCTCCTCGAGCCGTTCCTTGGTGATTTTAGAATGGGCCGATACAAAACCTGTGATCCGATCCTGCGTCTTTTCCATATTACGGTACGTCTGTGCAACACCGATGAACATGCCGTTTGTACGCACCGGGTGAATGACCATGGTGGCACTCGGCACGATCAGCGAATAGTCTGCTGCAACGGCGAGCGGGACACCGATCGAATGACCGCCCCCTAAAACGAGCGATACCGCAGGCTTTCGCATGGACGCAATCATCTCTGCAATTGCAAGACCGGCCTCCACATCTCCGCCTACGGTATTCAGGAGAATCAGAAGACCATCAATACTTTTGTCCTCCTCGGCACGGGCAAGAGCAGGGAGAATGTGCTCATAGCGCGTCGCTTTCGTGCGCTCGCCGAGTGATTCATGCCCCTCCACCTCGCCGATGATGGACAGCAGATAAATGTTGGTCTTCAGTTCTACAATATTTTCTTTTTCTGTCTGGTTTTTCTGTGATTCTGCCATACGGATTTCCTCTTTTCTGCTATTCCAAAATAGCTTCATCAGTATGCGCAGATTCTTATGATTCTATGTAATTTCCAGTGAAATTACTCGTCCAGGTTGGTGTATACGTACTGTACGTCGTCGTCGTCATCCAGCAGATCCAGGGTACGGTTCAGGTCTTTTAATGCCTGCGGATCGGTCAGCTCTACGTAGGTCTGTGGGATCATGGTAACGTCTGCCTCTGCCATGGCGATGCCGTCTTTCTCCAGAGCCTCACGTACTGCGGAGAAGTCATCCGGATCGGTGATGATTTCATAGCTGTCCTCTTCGTCTGCGAAGTCTTCTGCGCCTGCATCCAGAGCAAGCATCATCAGATCGTCAGCATCCATTTCGCACTCTTCTTTGTCGATGATGATCTGGCCTTTTTTGTCGAACATGTAGGATACGCATCCCGGTGTTCCAACGCTTCCGTTTCCTTTGGTGAAAGCGCTTCTTACGTTTGCTGCGGTACGGTTCTTGTTGTCGGTCAGAGTCTCTACGATGATCGCGATACCATTCGGGCCATAACCTTCGTAGGTGATACGCTCGTAGTTGTCTGCGTTTGCATCTCCGGCAGCTTTTTTAATACCGCGGTCGATGGTATCGTTCGGCATGTTGTTTGCTTTTGCTTTTGCGATAACGTCACGCAGCTTGCTGTTGTTTGCCGGATCCGGTCCGCCCTCTTTGACAGCGATTACGATCTCACGGCCGATGATGGTAAAGATTTTACCTTTTTTTGCGTCGTTTTTTTCTTTCTTATGCTTAATATTGGCAAATTTTGAATGTCCTGACATACCTCTTTTGTCTCCTTTATTTAAAGTATTGCTTTTCTGTAAAAAGGTTTCCCCGAAAAACGGCAGAAGCCCATATAATATAGAATATAGCACGATCTTTCTCATTCGTCAACCGTGAACCGCGCCAAAAATACCCCTTATGTAGACAGATCCAGGCTGATTTTCAGTGCTTCGTTCACAAGGGCCAGCTGTTCCGGCGTCAGATGACAGATTTTATCTTTCAGCCTTCTCTTATCGATCGTCCGAAGCTGTTCCAGTAAAATAACAGAATCCCGTACAATCCCATAGGCGGACGCTTCGATCTCAATGTGTGTCGGCAGCTTCGCCTTATTCATCCTCGATGTAATCGCCGCACAGATCACCGTCGGACTGTGCCGGTTGCCGATGTCATTCTGAATGATCAGCACCGGACGGACACCGCCCTGCTCACTTCCCACAACGGGCCGCAGGTCGGCATAATATACATCGCCACGCTTGATTACCACTTGTGCTCACTCTCCGATTCTTTCCGTTTTGCTTTCCCATACGATAACGATCCGGCGTTTTACGCCTTTTAAAATCGTTTCCATGTATTTAATATTGCCTGTTTTTCCGGAGGTATTCACAAATTTCATCCGGCACTTCAAAAAAGTCCGCCCGGAGTCCTTTTGGGAACCCGTGATTCTGATCTGCTTTGCTCAGATTGACTGCAATCCTCTGATAATCTCGGATGCTGTTACATAGGAAGCACTGCTTTTTTCTTCCGCAGCCTCTCCCGCCTTTCCATGCGCATATGCCGCCAGTGCCGCTGTTTTGGCAAGGCTGATTTTTTTCTCATTTTTTTCACACTGACGTTTTGCTGCAAAGGCGCCTGTGATTCCCGCGAGCACATCGCCGCTTCCCGCCGTCGCAAGCGCACTGCTTCCGCTTGTGTTTATGTAATACTGCTCACGCCCTTCCTCTGCTGTCACGGTTACGGAATCCTTTCGTACACAGCAGGCCTGGTATTTTTCGGCTGCCCTTCCGGCGCTTCCTGCCGGGTCACGCTGGCATTCTGCAATAGTCATGTGCAGCAGCCGTGCAAGCTCTCCTACATGAGGCGTTAAAATTTTTTCTGCCCGATAGCCCGAAAGAATCTCTGCATCTTCTGCAATCAGGTTCAGCGCATCTGCATCCAGAACAAGAGGAACTTCTGTGTGCTGCACCGTAAAAACGAGCAGTTCTTTTGCCGTCCGGCTTTTGGAAAGTCCCGGTCCCGCAACAACAGCGTCCGCCCAGGCGAGATCCTGCAGCAGGGCTTCTTCCGGAAGCGGCTCATCCTCCTTCCAGAAATCCGCCATTGCTTCCGGCAGGGCACAGAAAAGCGGCGTACGGTTTCTTTCCTCTGTCACAACCTTTACCATGCCGGCACCGGATGCAAGGACTGCCCTGGCACACAAAACAGCGGCTCCGCACATGGCACCGGAACCGGCAAGTACCAGCACCTTTCCGAAGGTTCCCTTATTTCCCATCGGCGTGCGGGTAAGAAACCGGTCCAGATCTTCTTTTTCCACTGAACCGTACCAGGGCGTCTCCTCTTCTCCTGCATCAAAGCCGATTCCAATATCACGGACCAGGACCTCTCCGGCATATCGTTTTCCGGGATCAAAAAGAAGCCCTGGCTTTGCACAGGCAAATGTCACCGTGGCTCTGGCTTTCACCGCCGCATCAAGGACCTCTCCGGTATCCGTGTGGATCCCCGAAGGGATGTCCACGGCAAGAACAGGAACACCGCTTGCGCAGATTGCTTCCACTGCCCTCCGGTACTCCCCTGCCAGCGGACGGGATACGCCAATTCCAAAGATGGCATCTATGATAACAGTATATTCCCGGAAATCCGGATTCTTAACCTCACGGACCCCATAATTTTCCGCAATTTTCTTCTGTACTCTCATGCCTTCACTGTATTTTTCCGGATTTCCAAGACAGAACAGTTCCGCATCCACCCCTTTCGTCTTTAAAATCCGTGCAATTGCCGCACCGTCCCCGCCATTATTTCCGGGACCGCACACAGCAAGGACTTTTCCTGTATTCCATGTTCCACTTTGAAGCTCCTCCACGCAGGACAGCGCCGCGCGCTCCATCAGTACCAGGGACGGTACCCCCATGGTTTCGATCGTATTGCGGTCTGCCTGCTTCATCTGTGCTGCTGTAAGAATCCGTTTCATCGCTTTTCCTCCTTTTCCTGCCTTATCCGGAAAGTGAACAGAAAAAGTCTCCGGTTTCCCGAAGACTCTCCTGCTTTTGTTTTGGTTTCTTAATTGTTCTTTGGATGCTCCGCCTCATATCTGGTCAGATTGTAGGAGAGACGCATCAGACTTTCGGAAAGATGGACGTTCTCGACGATCACATCTTTCGGAAGTTTTAAGTTTAGATCGGTATGTGCAAAATTCCAGATTGCTTTTACACCGTTATCCACGAGAATCTCTGCCATCTCTACCGCTTTTGCTTTTGGCAGTGTCAAAGCCGCAATCTCCACATGGTGTTCCTTGATAAATTCCGGAAGCTCGTCCGCCATGCGGATTTCAATTCCGCGCACGGAGATTCCTTTTAATACCGGGTTGACGTCAAAAATACCGACCGTTTTGAATCCGCTTCTTTCAAAGGCCGCATAATTGGCAAGCGCCTGTCCCAGATTTCCGGCTCCGACAAAAATCATATTGTGGACTCTGTCCAGACCTAAGATTTTTCCAATCTCGCTGTACAGATACCGCACGTTATAACCATACCCCTGCTGGCCGAAGCCGCCGAAATTATTTAAGTCCTGGCGAATCTGGGAAGCTGTCACTTTCATCCGCTCGCTCAGCTCACCGGAAGAGATCCGTTCTACTCCGTCCTCCAGCAATTCGCCCAGGTAACGATAATATCTAGGAAGTCTTTTGATAACTGCCCGCGAAATTCCTTTTTCTTCCAAGATAAATTCCTCCTTATTTACACCTGCATATATTCATATTATATATGGTTGATAGAAAATTGTCAAAGATTTCTTGAAATTTTGTGTATTACTCTCTATAATAAGGATGGTGTATTATGTCAAAATACAGAAATATGTTATCTGGAGGAACCACATGATTCTTGCATGTCAGAATATCTCGAAAGCATTCGGGACAACGGAAATTATCAAAAATGCATCTTTTCATATAGAAGAACGCGAAAAAGCCGCACTGGTCGGCATCAACGGTGCCGGAAAATCGACGCTGTTAAAAATCATCATCGGCGAAATGAGGGCCGATGAGGGAGAGGTCATCCTCTCCAAAGGAAAGACGATGGGCTATCTCGCCCAGCATCAGGATCTGACCGGACACCTTTCCATTTACCAGGAAGTGCTGACCGCGAAACAGAATCTGATCGATATGGAGGAACGCCTCCGTCAGATGGAAAGTGATATGAAGACAAAATCCGGTGCAGCGCTGGATGAACTTCTTTCCACCTATACCCGCCTCTCCCATACCTTTGAACTGGAAAACGGATACGCGTACCGCAGTGAAGTCGTCGGTGTTTTAAAAGGTCTTGGCTTTTCCGAGAGCGATTTTGAAAAACAGGTGGACTCCCTCTCCGGCGGTCAGAAGACCCGCGTGGCACTTGGTAAACTGCTGCTCACCAAACCGGACATCATTCTGCTCGACGAGCCGACCAACCACCTCGATATGGACTCGATCTCCTGGCTCGAAACGTATCTTTTAAATTACAGCGGAGCCGTCCTGATCGTCTCCCATGACCGTTACTTTCTCGACCGCGTTGTCACAAAAGTCGTTGAAGTGGACAATAAAAAAGTAACAACTTTTGAGGGAAACTATACCGCCTACAGTCAGAAAAAAGCAATGCTCCGCGAGGCCGCTTACCATGCCTGGGTCAACCAGCAGCAGGAAATCCACCATCAGGAGGAAGTCATCGCAAAGCTGAAATCCTTCAACCGGGAAAAATCCATCAAGCGTGCCGAGAGCCGTGAAAAGATGCTGGACAAAATGGATGTTCTCGAAAAACCGACGGAAGTACGCTCCGATATGCGGATCCGTCTGGAGCCGCGCATCACAAGCGGAAACGATGTGCTGACTGTCGAGCATCTCTCCAAAGCCTTCCCGGGACAGACGCTTTTCCAGGATCTGAATTTCGAAATCAAGCGCGGGGAGCGCGTCGCAATCATCGGAAACAACGGAACGGGAAAAACGACGATCTTAAAGATCTTAAACGAAGTCATCCGACCGGATGCCGGCTCTTTTACACTTGGAAGCCGTGTACAGATCGGTTACTACGATCAGGAGCATCAGGTACTCCACATGGAAAAGACCATTTTCCAGGAGATTTCCGACGCGTATCCGTATCTGACAAACACCGAAATCCGAAATGTGCTGGCCGCCTTCCTGTTTACAAACGACGATGTCTTCCAACCGATTCATACCTTGAGCGGCGGTGAGCGCGGACGAATTTCTCTTGCCAAGCTGATGCTCTCGAACGCCAACTTCCTGATCCTCGACGAGCCGACCAACCACCTCGATATCGTATCAAAGGAGATTCTGGAAAACGCGCTGAAGGATTACACTGGAACGGTACTGTACGTTTCCCACGACCGTTACTTTATCAATCAGACTGCAACCCGGATTCTGGAGCTGACGGGACAGACACTCGTCAACTATATCGGAAATTACGATTACTATCTGGAGAAAAAAGAAGAGCTGACCCGCATCTATGCTCCTGCTGCCGATGCCGCCGCTCCGGAAGAAACAGCGGCTCCTTCCGAAGCCTCCTCCACAAAGCTGGACTGGAAAGCGCAGAAAGAAGAACAGGCACGTCTCCGCAAGAAAGAGAACGAGCTGAAAAAGACGGAGAAACGAATTGAAGAGCTTGAGACACGCGATTCGGAAATTGATGAGGAAATGTCGAAACCGGAAGTCGCAACGAATGTGGCAGAGTGTGTGAAATTAAGCAAAGAGAAAGCAGAGATTGCCGCGGAACTCGAAGAGCTGTATGAAAAATGGGAAGAGCTTGCCGAGTAGGCCTGGTTTTCCCCGGAAAAATTCAAAACAGAAAAAGCCGGTCCGGCGCATCCCTTTTTGCGGGAATGCCGGATCGGCTTTCTTTTTTGCTTCGTTTAATTATTTCTCCAGCTCCTCGCGGATGGCCAGGATGAAATCACGGCTGTTTAATACGGTCGGATTTTCCATGGTGGTGATCAGCGCAAGGTCTTTTGTCATTTTTCCGCTCTCGATCGTTGCGATCGTTGCTTTTTCCAGACGGTCTGCAAATGCGGAAAGTTCTGCGTTTCCATCCATTTCCCCGCGTTTTCTGAGTGCGCCGGTCCATGCAAAAATGGTGGCCACGGAGTTGGTGGATGTCTCCTCACCTTTTAAGTGACGGTAATAGTGGCGCTGTACGGTTCCGTGCGCAGCCTCGTACTCGTAATATCCGTGCGGGGATACGAGAACAGAAGTCATCATCGCAAGGGAACCGAAGGCGGAGGATACCATGTCGCTCATGACATCGCCGTCGTAGTTCTTGCAGGCCCAGATAAAGCCGCCCTCTGCTTTCATGATGCGGGCAACGGCGTCGTCGATCAGAGTGTAGAAGTAGGTAATGCCTGCTTCTGCAAATTTCTCTTTGTACTCTGCATCGAAGATCTCCTGGAAGATATCCTTGAAGCGGTGATCATACTTCTTGGAAATCGTATCCTTGCTTGCAAACCACAGATCCTGTTTCGTGGACAGTGCGTACTCGAAACAGCTTCTCGCAAAGCTTTCTATGGAGTTATCCAGATTGTGCATGCCCTGAATGACACCGGCGCCGGTGAAGTTGTGGATCAGCTCTCTTGTCTCGGTGCCGTCCTCAGCCGTATAAACCAGCTCTGCTTTTCCCGGTCCCGGAATGCGCATTTCTGCATTTTTATAGACATCCCCGTATGCATGACGGGCAATCGTGATCGGTTTTTTCCAGTTGCGCACGCACGGCTCGATGCCTTTTACGACAATCGGGGTACGGAAAACGGTTCCGTCGAGCATGGCACGGATCGTTCCGTTCGGGCTCTTCCACATTTCTTTCAGATTGTACTCGGTCATACGCGCTGCATTCGGCGTAATGGTGGCACATTTGACTGCTACACCGTATTTCTTGGTAGCGTTTGCGGAATCTACGGTTACCTGATCGTTCGTCTCGTTTCTGTGTTCCAGTCCCAGATCGTAATATTCCGTTTTCAGGTCAATAAACGGGAGAAGCAGCTCATCTTTGATCATTTTCCAGAGAATTCTGGTCATCTCATCTCCATCCATCTCTACCAGAGGAGTGGTCATCTGAATTTTTTCCATAGTAGGCCTCCTTTTTCTATTCCCGTTTATTGTATAAAGTATCCTATAGCTTGTCAAGTCAAAATTCGCCTGATTTTTTGGCGTTTTCCCATAAATTCACACAATTTTTGCAGGATGAGAGGTGTTTTCCTTCATTTTTCTTTTTTTATGCTGCCGCACAGTGTCTCACAGAAGAGACAGAAAACGGTCTGTTTGAAGCATCCCATGCCCCTGACGGTTGCGCGGAAGGCCAAGGTCTCTCGCCGATTCGCAAAGCAGCATTTTCGCCTGGACATTTGTAAGATCCGGAACCCGTTCAAGTGCCAAAGCCACGGCTCCGGACACCCGCGGTGCCGCCATCGAGGTGCCGCTCTTCACCACATATTCCTTCCTGCTTCTTCCAGGCGCGCAGGAAATGAGACGTTTTCCAGGCGCGACAAGATCCGGTTTGCAGACGCAGTCCCGTGTCGGGCCGCATCCGGAGATTCCTCTTCTTGGCTCCAGCAGATCGCCCGCTCCCACAGTGATCACTTTTCTGCTGCTCCCCGGCGCCGTAATACTGCCCGGAGCGGGCCCCAGATTTCCGGCCGCTGTCACAACTGTGATCCCGTCATCCCAGGCGCGCTCCACCGCCTGCACGAGCAGATCATCCACCGATTTTTCCTGCTCTGTTGTTCCCACTGAAATATTTAAAATGCGGATATTAAGTCTTATTCGCTCTTTGCACACCCAGTCAATCGCCGCAAGGATATCCTGCTTTCTGCCGTTTCCCCTGCGGTCGAGAATTTTTGCTACCACAAATCTGCATTCCGGTGCCGTACCCCGGTACTTCCCGCCGGATGCTCTTCCGCTTCCGCCGAGGATTCCGCAGACATGCGTCCCATGCCCATTATCATCGTAAGGCGTCTCCCGCCCGTACACCAGATCCCGGAACGCCGCAATCCGGTTATCAAAATCAATATGCGGAAAAATCCCTGTATCCAGCACCGCCACGGTAATTCCTTGTCCTGTCAGAATTTTCTGCTCGTTCATCGCAAAGCTCCGGCGTATTCTTATTTTATGGTATGCAAAAAGGCTGCCCTTTGCAAGAAACAGCCTTTTTCTTATCAACTCTTTTAAAATTGTATCTGTTTTTCCCCTTTCCGCTTCCAGAGCATCATCGCAAGCGGGATGCCGCAGAGCTCGGCCAGAACGAAAGATACCCAGATCAGATTCAGATTTCCAAACCATTTCAGAATAAAAGCGAACACCAGCGGCAGGATAGCCTGGCGGGTCATGGATATGTACATGCTTTCTTTTCCGAGGGAAAGTCCCTGCAGCGATGCCTGATAGATCAGCCCCGGGATGGAGAGCAGATAGGCGACGGCGAGAATGCGAAGCGCCGGAACTCCGATGTTCATCAGGTTGTCGGAGGCATCAAAAAGTTTCAGTACAAATCCCGGGCAGGATTCCAGCACGGCGAAAAAGATCAGGAACAGTCCGCCGCCGTAGAGAATGCCGTAACGGATCGACTGGCGAATTCGTTCTTTCTGTTTTGCACCGTAATTGTACGCCACAATCGGAATCAGACCATTTGTGATACCGTGGACGCCAACCGTTGTGATGTTCTGAATTTTCGTGCAGATACCAAAAGCCGCAACAGCTGTAGACGAGAACGTAATGACAATCGCATTCATCGCCATGTTGACAACGGAGGTAAAAATCTGCACCAGCGTGGATGGAAAGCCGACTTTAATAATCTCTCTCACGCTCTCCCAATCCGGCTTCAAGGTAAAGGCAAACGGAATCTCCGGATTCCATTTTTTATTGATCAGCATTCCGGCAAGGCAGCCCATGAACTGACCGATGACTGTTGCAAGCGCAGCTCCGGCCGTCTCCATGCGCGGAAGACCGAACCAGCCGAAAATGAACATCGGATCGAGAATCAGATTGGTCAGTGATGCGGCGGACAGCGTGAAGATAAAGAGGTGCGATTTTCCACTTGCCATGACAAACCGGTCAAAGACCCACTGTCCCATCTGGCCAAGGGATGCCAACATGCAGATGCTTAAATACTGCATGCCGTATGATGCGATCGCTTCATTTCCGCCGGACTGGCTTTCAAAATAAATGCGGGCGAAGGCAAGACATAGAATACAGTTTAAGATCCACGAACAGCATGCGATAAAAATTGCCGCGCTCGCCGCATCTTTTACCTTTTTCGGATTCTTTTCTCCGAGTGCCCGCGAAATCACGGCGTTCAGGCCGACGGCATTGCCGAGGCCGAGCGATGACACGATCAGCTGCATCGGAGCTGCCAGCGAGATCGCTGTCAGGGCATCCTCGGAGACCCGTGCGACGAACACAGAATCCACAAAGTTGTAAAGTGAACTGATCAGCAGCGACAGCATCAGCGGCAGCCCCATGGAAATCACCAGGCGGCTGACCGGGACTGTTCCCATTTTGTTTTCTTCCATAAAAAACCCTCTTCTCTTTTTTCAATATCGTTAATTTCATTTTACACGCCAACAGGGAAAAGATCAAATACCTATCTCTTATACTGCCGCATAGTTTTCAGCTATGGATTATTTCATCAAAAAGAAACCCCGCGGAGTTTTTGTCTCCACAGGGCCGGCAGATTTTATTTCATTTTATTTCATTTTATTTTGCCATATTCTGTTTTTCCATCCGCTTCAGTTCCGGCAGTATCAGAGCCAGCATGGTGATAAAGCAGAGGCTTCCGCCGATTACGTTCGATACCGGCTCGGCGAGGAAGACACCGTCGGTTCCCATGTGGAGCGCATACGGCATCAGATAGGTGAGCGGCACAACAATAAATACTTTGCGGAGCAGGGAGAAAAAGATCGCCTGTTTCTTTTTATTCAGTGATTTGAATACGGTCTGGCCGATGTACTGCAGATCCATGAAAATAAATGCTGCAAAATACTGTTTCAGCGCCGGCACCGCATCCTGAATCAGTACAGCGTCTGAACTAAAAATACCGATCAGTACATGCGGAATCAGAATAATAACACTCCACATCACTGCGGTATAGCCAAGGATCATCGCACTCATCACGCACATGGCTTTGCGTACGCGGGCCGGACGGCGGGCACCGTAGTTGTAGCTTAAGATCGGAGAGGTTCCCTCATTCATCGCATAGATTGGGGTCTCTACGAGCTGACGGACACTTGATACAATTGTCATAACAGATATGTAAATATCGCCGCCGGTCACGGAAAGCACGTTGTTGCAGCAGATGGTAACAAGGCTGTTGGTGAGCTGCATGATAAAACCGGCCGTTCCGAGGCTGACGATATTTTTTGCATAGCCCGCACACTCGGAGATTTCATTTTTCCGTATAAACCGTACTTTCAGTTCCGCTTTCCGGGTCAGGAAATACAGAACGAACACAGCTGAGAGCGTCTGGGAAATGACGGTGGCAATCGCGGCACCCTGCACGCCGAAGCCAAGCACAAAGATAAACAGCGGATCAAGCAGCAGGTTTGCGACAGCTCCGATCGTAACGGAGAGCATGCCGACCGTTGAATAGCCCTGCGCATTGATGAACGGGTTCATGCCGGTCGCAATCATGGACGGCAGCGTTCCGATCAGATAAAGCATCATATAAGGATAGGCGTAAACCATCGCATCTGCCGATGCGCCGAACAGCGTCAGCAGCGGACGGGCAAACAGAAAGCCGATGACCATGAGGACAACGGCACAGGCGCAGACCATGGAGTAGGATGTATTCATGATCGTTTCCGCCTTCTGCGGATTGTTTTTTCCGCGCTCGATCGAAAACAGCGGAGCGCCGCCGCTTCCGAACAGGTTGCTGAATGCCGTGATGACAACGATCAGCGGAAAGCACAGGCCGACCGCGCCGAGCGCCGCCGTTCCCACATCTGGGATCCGCGCGATGTAAACGCGGTCTACGATGTTGTACAAAAGGCTTAAAATCTGAGCAACCAGCATCGGGAGCGCTGCCCCTAAAATGTTTCCGGTTACGGTTCCATGTTCGAAATCAATTCGTTTCATTGTTCTATCATTCCTTTTCTTTTCACTTGCTTTTCAGTATATCATGTCATATACTATATGTAAATTATTGTTTTTATATTAGATTTAAACAATTTTTATATGCTTTATCTTACAAAGGAGGATTCCCATGGAACTTCGACAGCTCGAATACTTCCGCGCCATCGTGGACGCCGGAACCATCAGCGGGGCGGCACGCATGCTGCATATGACACAGCCGCCGTTAAGCTATCAGCTTAAAATGCTCGAGGAAGAGCTTCAGGTGCCGCTTCTCGTGCGCGGTACAAAGAAAATCACACTGACTGAGGCGGGAAAAACACTGTACGAGCAGGCGGGTACACTTCTGATGCTCGCGGATCTTACGAAACGCGAAGTCGTAAAATCCAGCCAGGCGGCAACTCTGCACATCGGAATGACGCCTTCCACCGTGTCCCTTCTTTCCGACTACCTGCTCCGGTTTTCAAAACAGCATCCGCAGGTCCACTTCGATGTACACGAGGGTTCCACCTTTGCCCTCAAGGATCAGCTGGAAAATCATGTGATCGATCTTACTACGCTGCGCACACCGATCGTTTTAAACGGCTGTGAAACAAAAACACTCCTAAAAGAAAGCATCACCGCCATGGCACTCCCGGACCACCCGCTTTTTGCGGAGCGCGACACGCTTTCTCTTACCGAACTTGCCGAACAGCCGCTGATTCTTTCCAACCGCTACCGAAAATATATGCTCTCCGCTTTCGAACAGGCCGGTCTGTTCTGCGACATCTATCTGACCTGCGAGGATGCCCGCACGGCAATGACGATGGCGGAAAAAGGGCTTGGCATTGCTCTTCTGCCCGCCTCCATGCTGCCGCTTTCCCATCAATTAAAGGCCTGCGCCATCACGGACGCAGACCTTACAACGGAAATCCTGCTCGCCTGGCGCAAAGGGCGCCTTCCATCCGAGCTTCGGGATTTTTTAAAAATGTGGAATGAAACCTGACACATTAAAACAACTTATCTTTTTGCCGTACTCTGTTTTCAGCGTATGCAGCAGCTCCTTCTCATGCTGCGCATCCAGTGTACTGGACGGCTCATCCATCAGGCAGAGATCGGGATCGCGCAGGAAAATCCGTGCGATGCCGATTCTCTGGCGCTCTCCGCCGGAAAGGCGTGCACTCATCTGACCCATATCGGTCTGATAGCCCTCCGGCAGTGTCTCGATAAACTCCGCGATACCGGCGCGCTCTGCCGCTGTTCGGATTTCTTCAATGGAAGCATCCGGTTTTGCAATGGCAATATTCTCGGCAATCGTTGCATCAAACAGATAGGTGTCCTGCTCCAGAAACGCAATCCTCTGATGCAGTTCCGCAAAGCTGATCTGTTCCAGCGGAATGCCGTTGATCCGGATTTCACCTTCCGCCGGCGCATAAAACCGCAGCAGCAGACGCAGAATCGTCGATTTTCCGGCCCCCGATGCTCCGGCAATGCCGATCTTCTCTCCCTTCCGAATCTTAAAATTAAAGTGATCGAGCACTTTTTTCTCCGTTCCCGGATAGGAAAAGGTCACATCCGAAAACTCGATCGTCTGAATCTCCCCGCAGGAAACTGGATTTGCCGGTTCTTCTGTCTCCGACATCGTATCCTCGATTTTAAAGATCCGTTCCGCCGCTCCATACGTTTCCAGAAGACTCGTCACAACAAAGGTCAGATTGAACGTCGATGAAAGGGATGCCGTCGCTGCAAACGAGATCGCAATCGTTCCGACCGGATGATTGATCCCGCGGGAGGCAAGCACGCCCGCGCAGACGAGAATCAGGATTCTGGCGAGATATACAAAGAAGTTCGGGAATGAGGCAATCGTCTGGCGGTGTACGGTCAGCCAGAAGGATGCATGATTCACGTTCCGGTTTGCCTCGTCAACCTCCTTCATCCGCCGGAAACCCGCACCGAAAATCTGAATATCACGGATACTGTAAACACTCTCCAGAATTTTCGGATTCTTCGCCATTTTTGATTCCTCCTTATCAAATGATTTCTTTTGTTGACTTTATGATAGTCAATTTTTCTATTGAAATCAAAACTTTTTTCTTATCGTATTGATTAGTATTGCTAATCGTTCTTTTTTTCTATAAAGCATTGGAAAAGGCCCTGCATCAAGCAGAGTCTCTCACTATTTTTATCCTGGTATTATTTGACAACACAGAAATTCTCATCGATCCATTTCCGAACATCGTCTTCACTCACCTTAATCAGGCGGGCAATTCTTTCAACATCCATGCCGTCTTCTGCCATGGAAAGAGCAGTTTCCTTTGCCTTTTTCCATTCACCTTTTTTCCTATTATGGAATGCAAAAAGCCCCTGACGCTGCAAACAATTCCTTTGCAGGTCAGGGACTCCTCTCTATTTATGTGTGTGTAAGATATTGGCCTTTTATTTCTGTTCTTCGTCGCACGCGATGATATGTTTGCTCTTCTCATATCCGATCGCTTTCCGGTCGGTGATGAAGATTGGTTTTTCGAAGTCTGCGAAGGTGACGGAGCTGATGCTGTTAAATTTGCTTGCGTCGCAGAGGACGTAGCACTGGCGGCACTGTTCCATGGCGGTCTTTTTGGTGACGGCCTCGTTGACGTCCGGGGTTGTGCAGCCGCTTCTTCGGGTTACGCCATTTGTTCCGAAAAAGCCTTTGGTGAAATGATACTCCTGGATCGTGCGGATTGCCTGGTTTCCGACGACAGCTTCTGTGGAGCTTTTGAGCTCGCCGCCTACCAGAATGACCTTAAACCCGCGTGATGCCAGCCGCTGTGCGTGGGCAACAGCGTTTGTCACGAAAACGGCGGAGGTTGCCCGGATGAAATCGATCATATGCGCCGTTGTCGTTCCCGCGTCGAGAAAGACGAAATCGTCCGGCTCGATGAGGGATGCCGCATATTCTGCGATTTTCCGTTTGGCATCGCAGTTCAGCTCATTTTTCTGCGCAACGGTGTACTCGTGTGCCGTCACCTTCTGGCCGGCTTCCACGGCGCCGCCGAATACCTTTTCCAGCTTGCCCTCCTTGTCGAGCGCTGTGATATCGCGGCGTACCGTGGACTCCGATGTATCGAGAAGATCCCGGACTTCCGTCACGGTGATGCTTCCCTTTTCTTTTAACAGTTTCAAAATTATCTCATGTCTCTGCTGTGTTAACATTTCTTTCCTGCCTTATATTCTGCCACATTTGTTTCCAGAATGATCTTGCGGAGCGGAAGGATGCTTCCCGGAGAAACGGAAAGTTCATCTACGCCCATCGCAAGGAACTCTTTTGTCAGCTCCTGGTCAGCGCCGAGCTCGCCGCAGATACCGGCCCAGATGCCGGCTTTGTGTGCATTCTCCACAACCATCTGAATCATGCGCAGGATCGCCGGGTGATGCGGATCAAAGAACGGATCCAGCTTTGTGTTCTGGCGGTCGATCGCGAGGGTGTACTGACTGAGGTCGTTCGTTCCGATACTGAAGAAATCAACCTCTTTTGCCAGCTCATCGCTGATGATGGCAGCCGCCGGGGTCTCGATCATGATACCCTGCTCTGGATTTCCGTACTCAATGCCCTGCTCAGCGAGAGAAGCTTTTACTTCCTCCACAATCGCTTTGATCTGGCGAACCTCGCCGACACTTGTGATCATTGGATACATAATGGCAATTTTTCCATATGCGCTTGCGCGGAACAGCGCGCGAAGCTGTGTCTTGAAGATCTCCGGCCGCGTCAGGCAGATGCGGATCGCACGGCAGCCAAGTGCCGGATTCTCCTCTTTTTCCATCTCGAAATAATCGCACTGTTTGTCAGCACCGATATCGAGGGTACGGATGATGACGCGTTTTCCCGCCATCGTCTCTGCTGCCTGTTTGTAGATACGGAACTGCTCCTCCTCTGTTGGATAGTGATCCTGCTCCAGATAGATAAACTCGCTTCGGAACAGGCCGATGCCGCCCGCGTCGTTCTGCATGACAGCCGCAAGGTCTTTGATGTTTCCAATATTAGCATACAGCAGAATTTTCTGTCCGTCCAGTGTAATATTTTCTTTTCCCTTTAAGGTGAGGAGCAGTTTTTTCTTTTCCTCCTCCTCGGTGCGGCGCTTCTGCATGGCAGCAAGAGTCTCCTCGTCCGGATCAACATAGATGGTTCCATCCGATCCGTCTACGATGCCGAGCTTTCCGTCTACGCTCTCATCCAGCGGAAGCGGTGTTCCGACCAGTGCCGGAATCGCCATGGTTCTTGCAAGGATAGCGGTGTGGGAATTTAAAGAACCGTGTACGGTAACAAAAGAAAGAACTTTGTCCTTATCCATCTGTACCGTCTCAGACGGCGCAAGGTCATCTGCCACGATGATCGCCGGTTCGTCGTTTAAGGATGCGTCGGTGTCGTCTCCGTTTAAGATGGAGATCAGACGCTCGGAAATATCCTTTACGTCTGCCGCGCGCTCTCTCATGTAATCATCGTCCATGGCAGAAAACATCTGCGCAAAGTTGTCGCCTGTCGTTGCAACGGCATACTCAGCGTTGACGCCCTGGCTCTTGATAATATTCTCGACGGACTCGTTGTAGCCGTCGTCCTCCATCATCATCTGATGTACCTCGAAGATCGCTGCATTGGCCTCGCCAACCTCTTTGCATGCTTTTTCATACAGAACGCCAAGCTGTGCGATTCCTTTTGCCTTTGCTTCCTCAAACCGTGCCATCTCCGCATCCGGATTTTCTACTTTCACACGTTTTACCTGACGCTCATTCTTTTTGTATACGCGGATCTTTCCGATCGCAATGCCGGAAAATACGCTTTTTCCCTGATAAATCTGCATAAGTTTTCTCCACCTTTGTTCTCGATATCCGAATTTTCTGTCCAGACAGCCGGAGCGTGTTTAAAAAGGATTTCTTAGTTTCAGAAAGTTTTTCAAACACGCTCCTGCCGATTACTATATTGTAATTCTCCAGAGCCCCATCTCAATTCCGCTTACGCTCCATTTCGATGTGGCTTCTCGCCATATGGAATTCCAGAAAAAAGCACTCATTCATGCAAGCATGATTCGCACTTTTTTCTTCCATTCCGCATGGCTCTGTAGAATTACAAGTTCTCTTTCATGAAATTGCTGATTGCTTCGTATGCAGCATCTTCATCTGCTCCATCGAAGGTCAGGGTAACTTCTTCGCCCTGTTTTACAGCCAGTCCCATGATGCCGAAGATGGCTTTGCAGTTCATGGCTTTTCCGTCTTTTGCGATCTTGATATCACAGGAAAATTCTTTGACTGCTTTTACCAGCATTCCTGCCGGACGAGCGTGGATTCCTTCTGGATCTGTTACAACATACTTAAATTCTTTCATGATTTTTTCCTCCCATAGGATCTTTGATATTTTTATTTTACTTTGTTTTCTGTCTTTTTTCTACTCTTTTATGCAACTTTTTTCTTTAAAACTCCAAGCAGAACTGCGGATACCACTGTTCCGATGACAACTGCCACCAGATAAAGCAGCGCATTTCCCATAACCGGTACAACGAAGATGCCGCCGTGCGGTGCCATTAAGGTACAGCCAAATGCCATGGAGAGCGCACCTGCGAGGCCAGAGCCGATGATGCAGGCCGGAAGAACGTGGATCGGGTCTGCTGCTGCGAATGGAATCGCACCCTCGGTGATGAAGGCGAGTCCCATGATGAAGTTGGTCGGACCGGATTCTCTTTCTTCTTTTGTAAATTTATCTTTGAACAGCAGGGTTGCAAGTGCAATCGCACACGGAGGAACCATACCGCCGATCATAACGGATGCCATAATGTCGTAGTTTCCTGCTGCGATGGCTGCTGTTCCGAATACGTAAGCTGCTTTGTTGAACGGGCCGCCCATGTCGATGGCCATCATGCCGCCGAGGATCATGCCAAGGATCAGCTTGCTGGATCCGCCCATGGAAGCAAGACCATTGTTCAGTACCGTGTTGACGGTTCCCATGATCGGCTCTACAATGAAGAGCATCAGAAGTCCCATCGCAAGGATGCCGACTACCGGGTAAATCAGAACCGGCGCAATCTTTTCGAGTGCTTCCGGAAGTTTCTCACATGCTTTGCGGAGGCCAAGGATAATGTAGCCTGCTGCAAAACCGGCAACGAGTGCTCCAAGGAAACCGGAGGTTCCGCTCGATGCCATCATACCGCCGACAAAACCAAGGGCAAGTGCCGGCCGGTCGCCGATTGCCATGGCGATGTAGCCTGCAAGAACCGGGAGCATGAAACCGAATGCCACGCCGCCGATCTGTTTGAACATCGCTGCAGCCGGGGTAATCGTACCGAAGTTTGATCTGGCTGCGGCATCAAGGGAGTTCATATCAACAAGAAGTCCGTCGATCAGGAATGCGATTGCGATCAGAATACCGCCGCCGACAACGAACGGAAGCATATGGGAAACACCATTCATCAGCTGGGTGTACAGCTGGTGGCCGATACCGCCGCTGTTCTTCTTCGTGCTTGCTGCGGCTGTCTGCGCATTGCCGCTCTTGTAAACCGGTGCGTTTCCGGACATCGCAAGCTCGATCAGCTCATCTGCTTTGCTGATACCGTCGGATACCTGGCGCTGAATGACTTTCTTTCCGTCGAAACGATCCATCGGAACCTGTGCGTCGGCTGCAACGATGATGCAGTCCGCATCGGCGATTTCCTGTGCAGTCAGCACGTTTTTCGCTCCGCCGGAGCCTCGTGTCTCGACTTTTACGAAGCATCCTTTTGCTTTCGCTGCTTTCTCGATTCCCTCGGCTGCCATGTAAGTGTGGGCAATACCGGTCGGGCAGGAAGTAACGGCGAGAATCTTCACCTGATTTTCTTTTGCTTCCACCGGCTCTGCAAGACGCTCATCTACGCTCTTTTTCTCTTCATCGGCGCGGTCGATAATGGCAAGGAACTCTTCCGGTGTCCTTGCGTTTCGAAGGCTCTTGGTGAACTCTTCATCCATCAGCATCATGGAAAGTTTACTTAAGACATCGAGGTGAACGTTGTCTTTTGTGTTCGGCGCTGCGATGAGGAACAGCAGGGTGACCGGCTCTCCATCGAGAGAATCAAAATCAACGCCGTTCGGGATCACCATGGCTGCAAGGCCCGGTTTGTTTACTGCATCACATTTTCCGTGCGGAATCGCAATTCCCTCTCCGATTCCTGTGGTGCTCTCTTCTTCTCTTGCGTAAACCTGTGCACGGTACGCATCTTCGTCTGTGATCTTTCCGCTTTTGACCATCAGCGCTACGGCTGCATCAAGCGTTTCCTGTTTGCTTTTCGGTGCGGCATCCAGCGCAATACTGCGGATGTCCAGCAACTCTGTGATTCTCATGAGACGTCCTCCCTTTTATTTTGTAATCTGTTCGTAGACAGATGCAATTTCCTCCCGGGTTGCAAGGTTTTCAGAAAAAGCACTTGCACTTCCCGCTGCGATTCCCATATGGAACGCATGGAGGTAATCTTCTTTTTCCATGTAGCCTGCCATGAATCCGGCTACCATCGAGTCTCCTGCGCCGACGCCGTTGATAAGCTTTCCTTTCGGGGCCGGAGCTTCAAAGACCTCACCGGATGCGGCAACGAGAACGGCTCCTTCGCCTGCCATGGAAACCAGAACGTTCTGTGCGCCCTTTTTCTGCAGCTGTTTTGCATACGGAACAACCGACTCTCTTGTCTTTAATTCCACACCGAAAATCTCGCCGAGTTCGTGATTGTTCGGTTTGATGAGGAACGGGTGGTACGGCAGAACCTTCATCAGCAGATCACGGGTCGCGTCTACGACGATGCGGACGCCCTTGCCGTCGAGCATTTCCATAATTTTCTGATAGGCATCATCTGTCATGGATGACGGGATGCTGCCTGCGAGGAAGAGAACGTCGCCCTCGCCGAGTGCGGAAAGCTGTTTCATCAGCTCTTCCACTTTTTTCTCCGGGATTTCGGGTCCCTGTCCGTTGATCTCAGTTCCGTCAATGCTCTTTAATTTGACGTTGATGCGGGAATATCCTTCTTCCAGCCAGATGCAGCCGTTTTTAATTCCCATCTGGTCGAGCCGTCCCGCGATTTCTTTTCCGGTAAAGCCTGCCAGAAATCCGAGCGCTGTGCTCTCAATTCCAAGGTTTCCAAGTACGGTCGATACGTTGATTCCTTTTCCGCCCGGAAGCATCAGCTCGGAGCTTGTGCGGTTGGTAAGGCCGAGCTTGAAGTCTTCCACCGATACAATGTAGTCCAGAGACGGATTGAATGTCACTGTGTAAATCATATTTCCCTCCTGCTTTATTTTGATCGTTTTTGCTTTGATAAGATTATCATATCGTCATATTCATTCAAAATCAATCATTAATATTTCATGAATTTTCCCTTCTCTTTTTGTCACATTTGCATAAGTTTAGAGTTTTGTGACGGATTTTCCCGGTTTATCGCCCTGTTTTGACCGACTTTGACTGATCGTCATCTTTTCTTCCCTGTCACGCATTGATCACTTTATTCTCTCCATTTCGGTCATTTTTTATCAGACACTTTCTTTCTGTTCTCATTTTTGTACTTTACTTTTTCCGGATTTGGTACTAAAGTGAAGAGAAATCAAAAAAAGAATTTCCAGAAGAGGTGATTTTATTTGAAACGATACTATATTCTTCACTATTTTGATCCCGCCAATGTGGGCAGTTTTCTGCTTGTCTCACTGCTCGGCCTGATTCTGGTGCTTGCCCTTGTGCTTCTGATTGCAAAATTGCAGATTCAGCGGCAGCTAAAAGAGGAGACAGAGGAAAAAGCGAAAAAAATACGCCGGAAGAAACACCAGCGCAGGCAGTATCAGATTGTGGAAAGCTTTTATGAGCTGGTTTTCTCCGGCACTTCGATTCTTCTCTTCCTCTCCCTCTACTACATTATCGACGAGCGTCTGCCGCAGATTTCGATGTACTGGGAGAAGTATCAGGATGTGGTGCTTCTTGTCTTTATCGTGCTCTCCGTCTTTCTGACAAGCTGGCTCGATGTGGTTCTCGTAAAGCTCACGCATCTTGAGCCGGATCAGAAAGCATCGGTGCGGCTGATTTCGGTCTTCTATATTGTACTGATTCTCCTGTACATCCGCTTTATCTACGAGGACACGAATTATGACGGGCTGATTCTCTATTTCCTGACGCTGACGGTCGGCCGCTTCCTGTATTTCGACTTTACGGTCAAGAGTTTTCTTGAAACGATGCGGGGCGTGTTGGAAAATCTACCGCTTCTTGTCATCATGAGCGCCTACTCCGGTTTCGTGTGCTGGTATGGGTTCCATGTCGGCTTTCTGCTGAAATCAAATGGCGTCATTTTGAGCACCTTTCTTGCCCATCTGTTTATGGACTGCTCGATCTTTCTGCTCCACAAGACAAGAATTTTAAAGCATGTGATACGAAAAATTTAAAACCGGCATTTTTTTACCAGCCATATATCAAAAGCTCTGCAGATCAGAATTTTGCATTTTCTGTTCTGCAGAGCTTTTCTTATTTAATGTTCTTTTTTACATGCCAAACAGCAGTGCAAAGCCATGTACGACAAAAGCTGCCAGCCAGGCGATCACACACTGGGAAACGACAACACCGGCTGCCCATCTGCCGCCAAGCTCCCGCTTGATGGAAGCGACTGCCGCCACACACGGCGTATAGAGGAGGCAGAAAACCAGAAGGCTTAATGCGGAAACCGGTGTCAGAATTTCGGTCAGCTGCGCGGTCGTGCCGAACAGTACGGAAAGTGTGGAGACGACACTCTCCTTTGCCATAAATCCGGTTAGAAGGGCGGTCGATACTCTCCAGTCTCCAAATCCAAGCGGCCGAAAAACCGGGGCGAGACGGCCGGAGACAACGGCGAGAATGCTGTCCTTGGAGTCCTCCACGACATTGAGATGCGTTCCAAAGGTCTGTAAAAACCAGATCACAATCGTGGCAACAAAAATGACGGTGAATGCCCGCTGCAGGAAGTCTTTTGCCTTATCCCACAAAAGCTGTCCGACATTTTTTGCCCCCGGCATGCGGTAGTTTGGAAGCTCCATGACAAACGGAACGGCTTCCCCCTGGAATAAAGTTCCCTGCATCAGCATCGCCATCAGGACAGCCATGAAGATACCACCGAAATACAGAAGAACCATCACAAGGGCACTGTATTTCGGGAAGAATGCGGCGGTAAAGAACGCGTAAATCGGAAGTTTTGCCGAACAGCTCATAAACGGAGTTAATAGGATCGTCATTTTCCGGTCACGCTCGGAAGGCAGGGTGCGGCTCGCCATGACGCCCGGCACGGTACAGCCAAAACCGACCAGCATCGGCACGATACTGCGGCCGGAGAGGCCGATTTTCCGGAGCAGCTTATCCATCACAAATGCCACGCGCGCCATATAGCCGCTGTCTTCCAGAATGGACAGGAAGAAAAACAGGGTGACGATGATCGGAAGGAAGCTTAAGACACTTCCGACGCCGTTAAAAATACCGTCAATCACAAGGGAATGAAGCACCGGATTGACGCCCCATGCTGTCATGGCGCTGTCCACGAGCTCGGTCAGTTTTCCGATCAGAACCTCCAGCACACTCTGCAGCGATGCTCCGATCACATGGAAGGTCAGGAAAAAGACAGCCGCCATAATCCCGGCAAAACATGGCAGAGCCGTATATTTTCCGGTCAGCACACGGTCAATTTTTGTGCTCCGCACATGCTCGCGGCTCTCTTTTGGTTTTACCACGGTCTCACGGCAGACTTTTTCAATAAAATTAAAACGCATATCCGCAATCGCCGCCGCGCGGTCCAGGCCGCGCTCCGTCTCCATCTGACAGACGATATGCTCGAGCATCTCTTTCTCGTTTTCATCGAGGGCCAGCTGCTCCAGGATCAGCGCATCGCCCTCTGCCAGCTTGCTCGCCGCAAACCGCACCGGAATATCCGCCCTTGCGGCGTGATCCTCGATCAGATGCATGATCGCATGCAACGCACGGTGGACGGCACCGCCGTGGTCATTCGCCTCACAGAAGTCCTTTCTGCCCGGTTTTTCCTGGTATTTGGCCACATGGACAGCATGGGCAACCAGTTCATCGATTCCCTCGTTTTTTGCAGCGGAAATCGGGATAACCGGGATGCCAAGTCTCTCTTCCATCTGGTTCACGAGCACAGAACCGCCGTTTTCGCGTACCTCATCCATCATGTTGAGGGCCAGTACCATCGGAACGTCGAGTTCCATCAGCTGCATCGTCAGATACAGGTTTCGTTCGATATTTGTCGCATCTACAATATTGATGATGCCGCGCGGATGCTCGTTCAGAACGAAATTCCGGGTGACGATCTCTTCGCTTGAATACGGCGACATCGAATAAATGCCGGGAAGGTCGGTGACCAGCGTGTTTTTCTGGCCGCGGATTTCACCGTCCTTCCGGTCTACGGTCACGCCGGGGAAGTTTCCGACGTGCTGGTTGGATCCCGTTAATTGGTTGAACAGGGTGGTCTTGCCGCAGTTCTGGTTTCCGGCCAGCGCAAAGGACAGCAGCTCTCCTTCCGGCAGTGGATGCTCCTCTGCCTTATTGTGATACTTTCCGCCCTCTCCAAAGCCGGGATGCGGAATCGCTCTGGCATCCGGCTGCTCCTTTTCTTTTACGGTATCCCGCACCTCATCAATTTCAATCCGTCCGGCATCGTCAAGGCGAAGTGTCAGCTCATAGCTGTGAATCCGTACTTCCACAGGATCTCCCATCGGTGCATACTTTACCATTGTTACCTCCGCACCTGGAATGATTCCCATATCGAGGAAGTGCTGCCGCAGCGCACCCTCTCCTCCTACGGTACGGACAGTCGCCGTTTTTCCGATCGGCAGTTCTTTCAATGTCATATCTGTCTCTCCTTGTTGATTCTCATTATCATTAACAAGTATATGACACGATTCGACTGCGGTCAAGCGCCTGCCGCTATTTACTGTTTTCTTTCTTCCAGTTTTTTCTGTACACTTGGAAACCGCTCGAGATCCGTGTGTGGAATTGCCTGGGCGGCTACCATCATGGAAATAAAGTCAGAGACCTGACCAAACTGAATATAAACCATCTCCTCGAGAATCCGGTCAATCTCTTCGATTCGGGTTCTGTCCAGCAGAATTTTTTCCGCTCCCTCTAACGACGTATTTCCAGCGCAGATGAGGCGTTCCCGGTCCATATCCGGATACATGCCGATTGTGATGGCTGACTCCTTCGAGACGTGTTTTCCAAACGCGCCCGCCGCGTAAAACCGGTCGATATCTTCCATGGAGATGCCGGATTCACGCATCATGTACTCAACCATCGTATAGGCGGCCGATTTCGTCCGCAGAAATTCGGCGATATCGCTCTGATAAAAGTTCAGTCCTTCCCTGTACTCGACACACCATTCTCCCGTCTTCGGATCTTCTTTGATCTTTTCTGACCGCTCCGGCTGCAGGGTACCGAACAGGTTGATCCATCCATTTAGGAATAATTCCGCGAGCAGATCGATAATGCCGGAACCGCAGATGCCCTTTGGCTTACCCTCTCCGATTACATGGCACTGGATTTTCCCGTCTTCTATTTTTACCGTATCAACAGCGCCTTCTGCAGCTCGCATGCCGGTTTTGACCACGCCGCCCTCGAGCGCCGGACCGGCAGCGCCTGCGCCGCAGAGCAGAAATTCCCGGTTTCCGACGACAAGCTCGCCGTTCGTTCCGATATCAAAAAAAACGCTGATCGTTTCTTTTTTATAGAGTTCCGTTGCGATCATACCGCTTAATATATCACCGCCCAGGTAATTGGATTTTCCCGGCACGCAGTAGACACATCCCTTCATGGGAAATCCCATCTCTTTCGCCGGAAGGAATCCGACGCGGTCTGCGCGCACGGCGTACGGGGATGAAAAGACGCAGAACGGATCCAGTCCCAGCAGGAAATGGATCATCGTTGTGTTGCCGGATACGACCATTGAGAGAACATCCGACGGCGCAATTCCTGTCTTTTGGCGAAGTTTTTCAAAGAGCAGTGTAAATGTCTCCATCGTACACGCACGGATGTCCTGCAGTACCTCCGGTTTATCCTTACAGGCAAAGATTCTCGTCAGAATATCGGTTCCATAGGCAGTCTGGCGGTTGTATTCGCTCTCCTCGGCAAGCACGGTACCGTCGCTGCAGTTTACCAGGCGCACAACGACGGTCGTACTTCCAAGATCAGCGGCATAGCCGTAATGCTCTGCTGCTGTATCGCCCGCTTCCAGATCAACCACCTGCCAGATGCTTCCATTCCATGCGAGGGAAACCGTTATGTTATAGTCTGCCTCATCGCAGATGGGATACAGTTTCTGCAGCGCTGGAAGGGTAAATGATGCGGTGATTCCTTTCTCTTTTAATGCATCCAGTATCCGCATCTGGCTGGAGCGGGCGTCCTCCTCCGTCGGCGGGACCAACTCCAGATACTGTTTCTGTGTTACTCCTCTATTCATTATTACTTCCTCATTTCCTGATCATTTTTCTGTTTCTTATTGTAGCACTTTTCTCTTTTCCAGAGAACTTATTTTTTTCACATTTTTACTACATTTCCATCACAGATTCCCATTATACTGCAAAGCATAGAAACAAAAAAGGAAGCAAACAAAACCGGAAGCCGATTCCGGAACACAGTTTAAAATACAGATACCAGAAAGGAAGTATTTATTATGATGGACTACAGAAACAACTACAATAACGAAAACGAAACCAATAATGAGAACATGATGGCAGCAGAGCAGAACAGCTTCAACGGAAAGAAACCTTCTTCCAAAAATAAAAAAGCTGCTAAGCTTGCAAAAAAAATCGGAGCCATCGCCTTAAGCGCAGTTCTGTTCGGCGGTGTTGCCGGCGGTACCTTCCAGGCAGTCAACCACTTTGCCGGAAGCACGACAGCCGCTGCAACAACAACCACTGCACAGCAGACGACTTCCAACAGCAGCCTCTTAAAAGCCGCTGCCACATCCTCAAGCTCCACTTCCACCGGAACGATGGATGTTTCCACGATTGCGAAAAACGCAATGCCGTCGATCGTCTCCATCACAAACCAGTCCGTACAGGAAGTACAGAACTACTTCAGCATGTTCGGTTACGGTGCCCAGACTCCGCAGACCGAGGAGACCACAAGCTGCGGTTCCGGTATCATCATCGGAAAGAATGACACCGAGCTTCTGATCGTCACCAATAACCATGTAGTAGAAGATGCCGATACTCTTTCTGTTAGTTTTGTAAACAATCAGGTCTGCAAGGCAAATATCAAAGGTACCGATGCCGATAACGATCTTGCCGTCATCGCCGTTCCGCTCTCCGAGATCCCGGATGACACGATGAGCAGCATCGCTGTTGCCACGATGGGCGATTCTGATTCCGTTGAGGTCGGCGAGCAGGTCGTTGCGATCGGCAACGCACTCGGCTACGGCCAGTCCGTTACGACCGGTATCATCAGTGCTGCAAACCGTGTGATCGACAGCGATTCCTCTTCTGACGGAAGCTCCGATGGAACAACGGCAGATACTTCTTCCACTGATACAACCGGAAAGACCTACTTACAGACCGATGCAGCCATCAACCCTGGCAACAGCGGCGGCGCTCTTCTGAACATGAACGGAGAGGTCATCGGTATCAACTCCGCAAAACTTGCTTCTACAGAGGTAGAGGGCATGGGCTATGCAATCCCGGTCTCCCGTGTTTCCGATATCATTGAAAATCTGATGAATGAGCAGACCAGAACAAAGGTTGCCGCAGAAGATCAGGGAACGATCGGCATCAAATGCCTCGATGTCAGCAGCCAGATCCAGCAGGCATACAATATGCCGGCCGGCGTCTATATCTCCGAAGTAACCTCCGGCAGTGCCGCTGAAAATGCAGGTCTGAAATCCGGATACGTTCTGACCAGCTTTGACGGACATTCCATCACCTCCACCAGCGAGCTGAAATCCCTGCTGCAGTATTACTCTGCCGGCGAAACCGTCGAGGTGGAAGTACAGGTTCCAGACAACGGATCCTATGAGACAAAGACCTTCTCCCTGACCCTCGGAACGAGCACCAGCTCTTCAGATGATCAGCAGAGCGATTCCCAGCAGAATGCGGGTTCATCCCGCTCTGCAGAGGGTGGAAATACCCTGACCTCCGCTACTCCTTCGATCTGACTGCCCGCTCTCCCGTGAAAGAAATCCATAAATAAAAAACATCATAAGCATGAAAGAAAGGCCCCGAAACATAACTCCAATGTTTCGGGGCCTTTCTCCTATTCTCTTAATCCATTTCTTATTTTTCTGCTCCTGCAACTGCCTCGCGGGCTGCTTTCTCTTCCGGATCTTCATCCAGAATGGAGAATGCAATATTGGTTGCATGGTCCGCGACACGCTCGAGTCCGGATACAAGATCGGAGAAGATCATGCCGGCTTCCGGCGTACATTCGTTGCGGGTCAGACGCTCTACATGCTTCTGCTGCAGATCCCGCTCCTCCTGATCAATGGAATTTTCAATATCAATGATCTCCTGCAGGTGCTGCAGATCATTCTTTGCAAACATTTCGATCGACTCATCGAGAATTTTTAATACCATATCCAGCATCTCGGAAAGATCCAGTTCGCCCTGTTTGCTGAAGGTCACATTGTCATTCGTCATCTGCACAGCAGAATCTGCGACATTCTCGGCATGATCACCAATCCGCTCGATATCATTGACCACATGGAACAGCGCACCGATGCGCATAACGTCTGATGTCGGCAGCGATGCCTGATTTAAGTGAACCAGATAGTTCGTAATCTCTTTGTTCAGGAAATTAATATTTTCCTCGACACGGTAGACCTCGTCGATTTCTTTCTGATCGCGGGTCACCAGCGTATTCATCGCGCGAATCAAGTTGGTCTCTGCCATCTGTGCCATACGCTCCATCTCACGGACAGCCTGCAGAACTGCAGTCGTCGGGGACATCGCGTGTTTCGAGCTGATGTAGGCAAGCTCGAACTTTTTGTCTTCCTCGTCATTTCCGCGGATGATAAAGTACGTTGCCTTCACCAGAAGCGGGGTAAACGGCAGCATCAGGAGTACCTGGCATACTTTGATGATCGAGTTTGCATTTGCGATCATACGGCCTGCTTCGTTTCCGGAAATACCCATAAAGAAGTCAACTACCTGATTTCCAAACAGCAGGAAAATAATGGAGCAGACAATCGTTCCGGAGATGTTGAACAGCAGGTGGACACATGCCGCACGTTTTGCATCTTTTTTGCAGCCGAAGCTGGCAAGAATAGCGGACATCGTACATCCGATGTTGCATCCAAGCATCATAAACAGACAGATCGGAAGTCCCATCAAGCCCTCTCTTGCAAGAAGCATGATGATTCCGACCGTTGCAGAGTTACTCTGCAGAATCGCGGTAGCCACCCAGCCGACTAAGAACGCAAGAAACGGATTCGTCAGGGATCCGAGGGCGTTGACGACTGCAGGGATCTCTTTTGCTTCGTTCAGGGCTCCTGAGATACCAGAGATACCCATAAACAGAATACCAAATCCCAAGATAACCTCGCCGAGACGGCTGATCGTCAGATTGTTCTTTACGAACATAACCATCAGAACACCGATGATGACAAACAGCGGCGCGATATCCGCAAGGTCAAACGCAATCAGCTGTCCGGTAACTGTCGTACCGATGTTTGCTCCGAGGATAATTCCAGGAGCCTGTGCCAGTTTCATCAGACCGGAGTTTACGAAGCTGACCACCATAACGGTTGTAGCGTTGGAGGACTGAATCAGCGCGGTAAAGAAAATACCGACCAGAAGACCGATCACACGGTTCTTCGTAAATACCTCCAGAATGCTTCTCATCTTGGATCCGGCAACCTTCTGCAGTCCTTCACTCATCAGCTTCATTCCATATAAGAAGAAGCCCAGACCGCCCATCAAAGACACTATTACACTCATATTCTTTTTTCTTCCTTGTCTTTTTCTGATGTCTCTTTCCAAATCTCCGCCAAGTAGTTTCGCATTTTTTATCTCGATATTTTACATTTCCTTAACGTAGATTTTACACGACACCTTTTTTATCATAAAAGAAATCATGACATTTGTCTATAGAAAAATTAAAAATTTCGACAAGAAATTTTCAGATTCTTTTCGTTTCTTTCTTGCATTCTACTTGATAATATTGTAACATTTAGGATGTTTCCATATTATGAGGCGACATTTCCGCCTACAAAATTCAAAAGGAGAGAAAACTATGGAAAAGTTTAGCAAGCTGATGGAAAACACATTCAAGCTGCGGGAAAATGGAACAACGGTCAAAACCGAGATCATCGCCGGTGTCACCACGTTCATGACGATGGCGTACATTCTTGCCGTCAACCCGAACATCCTTTCCTCCACCGGCATGGACCACGGCGCTGTCTTTACAGCAACGGCTCTGGCAGCCTTCCTTGGCACCCTGCTCATGGCACTTTTCGCCAATTATCCATTCGCTCTGGCACCTGGAATGGGCCTCAACGCCTATTTTGCCTACACCGTTGTTCTCGGCTACGGATATAGCTGGCAGGCAGCCCTGACCGCCGTTTTTGCAGAAGGTATCATCTTTATTGTACTTTCTCTGACCAACGTCCGTGAGGCGATCTTCAACTCCATTCCGGTCAGCCTGAAATCTGCAGTCAGCGTCGGCATCGGTCTGTTCATCGCATTCATCGGACTTCAGAATGCAAAAATTGTACTGCCGAACTCTTCAACCGTGGCAGGCCTCTATTCCCTGTCTTCCTACAATGCCAACCTGCAGTCTGCAGCCACATTAAACGGAACAGAGTATGTGGCAGGAACGTTTAACGATGTCGGAATCACCGTTCTGCTCGCAGTCATCGGTGTTATCCTCACCGCCGTTCTTGTCGTACGCAATGTAAAGGGAAACATCCTCTGGGGAATTCTTGCAACCTGGATCCTCGGCATGATCTGCCAGGCATGCGGTCTCTACGTTCCGAACCCGGCAAACGGCTTCTACAGCCTGTTCCCGGATTTTTCCAACGGACTTTCCATTCCAAGCCTTGCCCCGATTTTCGGAAAACTGGATTTCTCCATTCTGAAAACAGGCGAGTTCTTCGTGATCATGTTTGCATTCCTGTTTGTCGATATGTTTGATACCATCGGAACTCTGATCGGTGTATCTTCCAAGGCAAACATGCTCGACAAAAACGGAAAACTTCCGCGCATCAAGGGCGCGCTGATGGCAGATGCTGTTGCTACCTGCGCAGGTGCTGTTCTTGGTACTTCTACCACAACAACTTTCGTTGAGAGTGCTTCCGGCGTTTCCGAAGGCGGCCGTACCGGTCTTACCGCTGTTACCACTGCAATCCTCTTCGGCCTCGCTCTGTTCCTCTCCCCGATCTTCCTTGCCATCCCGTCCTTTGCAACGGCTCCGGCACTGATCGTGGTAGGCTTCTACATGCTGACCAACGTAGTCAACATTGATTTCAGTGATCTTTCCGAGGCGATTCCGTGCTACATCTGCATCGGAGCTATGCCGTTCTTCTACAGCATTTCCGAAGGTATTGCCATGGGAGTTATCTCCTACGTTGCAATCCAGATCCTGAGCGGAAAAGCAAAAGAAAAAAAGATCAGCGTGATCATGTACATCCTGGCTGTTCTGTTTATCTTAAAATACCTTCTTCTGTAATGGCTTTTTAACGATACAGAACCGCATAAAAAGGCTCCTGTCCCACAGATTTTATTCTGTGAAACAGGAGCTCTTTTTATGCTCTGAATCAAAAATTTTTATTCTGCCAGGGTCCGGTAAAAGCAGGTGCGGTTTCCGGTGTGGCACGCTGCGCCGACCTGTTCTACTTTGGCAAGGATTGTATCGTTGTCGCAGTCGATCAGAAGCTGTTTTACATACTGCACATGGCCGGAGCTCAGTCCCTTCGTCCAGAGCTCATTGCGGCTTCTGCTCCAGTACGTCATTTTTCCAAGGCACAGTGTCGTCTCAAACGCTTCTTCATTCATGTAGGCGAGCATCAGCACTTCGTCATTTTCCGCATCCTGTACAACAACCGGAACCATGCCGTCGCTGTTTGTTTTAAAATCCGCCCAGGTAAAATCACATTTTAATGCTTGTTTCATCTCTTGTTCTCCTCTTTTTCTGCTCTTACAGGCTGCCCTTGGTCGAGAGCACGCCGGCAATTCTCGGATCGAAGGAAGTTGCCTCATCGAGTGCCTTCGCAAATGCTTTGAACATCGCCTCGATGATGTGGTGGTTATTTCCGCCGTCAAGCACTTTGATATGCAGATTCATCTGCGCCGCATAGGAAACGGCGTAGAAGAATTCTTTTACCATCTCAGTCTCCATCTCTCCTACTTTCTCCCGTGTAAATTCTGCCTGGAAAGAGAGATACGGTCTGCCGCAGAGGTCAATGGCCGAGAGCACCAGTGTCTCGTCCATCGGAAGGATTCTGTCGCCGTAGCGGCGGATGCCCTGTTTGTCGCCGACTGCCTCGCGGATTGCAGTTCCGAGCACGATACCGGTGTCCTCGATCGTGTGGTGGCCGTCTACATCAAGATCTCCGTCTACAGAAACGGAAAGGTCGAAAAGACCGTGGCGGGCAAAGCCGTCGAGCATATGGTCAAAAAAGCCGATGCCGGTGTGGATGTCGCTCTTTCCCGTTCCATCCAGATTTAATGTCATGCGGATCTTTGTTTCTTTTGTCACGCGTTCTACGCTGGCTGTTCTGTTCTCCACTTACTCTTCCCCCTCAAAACGGACGGCAATCGAATTGGCGTGTGCCGTCAAGCTCTCTGATTTTGCAAAGCTCTCAATATCCTCGTGGATCTCGGAAAGGGCTTCTCTGGAATAATAGATGATGCTGGATTTCTTCACGAAATCGTCTACGGACAGCGGGGAGAAGAATTTTGCGGTTCCGTTCGTCGGCAGGATATGGTTCGGGCCGGCAAAATAGTCACCGAGAGGCTCGCTGGAGTTCTCGCCGAGGAAAATAGCACCGGCATTATGTACCTTCATCATATCCTCAAACGGGTTCTTCGTCACGATCTCGAGGTGCTCCGGTGCGATGGCATCTACGGTGTCGATCGCTTCCTGATGCGAATCGGTGACAAGGATGTAGCCGAAGTTGTCCAGTGATTTGGAGATGATGTCGCTTCTGGAGAGGACTTTTAAGAAACCGTCTACCTCTTCACTTACCTTCTCTGCCAGCTCCTGGGAGGTGGTAATGAGGATCGCACTTGCAAGCTCATCATGCTCAGCCTGGCTTAAGAGATCGGCTGCCACGAACCGCGGATTTGCAGTCTCATCAGCAAGGACAAGAATCTCACTTGGGCCTGCGATGGAGTCGATGCTGACATTTCCGTATACGGCTTTCTTTGCAAGGGCAACGTAGATGTTTCCAGGTCCTACGATTTTATCGACTTTCGGAATGCTCTCGGTTCCGTAAGCAAGGGCTGCAATTGCCTGTGCACCGCCGATTTTAAAGACGCGGTCCGCACCGGCTTCTTTTGCTGCCGCAAGGACAACCGGGTTGACTTTTCCGTCTCTGCCGCACGGCGTTGTCATGCAGATTTCTTTGACTCCTGCCACTTTTGCCGGAAGAATGTTCATCAGAACGGAGGACGGATACGCTGCCTTTCCTCCCGGAACGTATACGCCGACACGGTTCAGGGCGGTCAGCTTCTGGCCAAGCATCGTTCCGTTCTCGGTAGAGGTGAACCAGCTGTTCTGTTTCTGTTTTTCGTGGAATTCACGGATATTTTTCATGGATCTGCGGATGACACCGATCAGCTCTGGATCTACGATGTTGTACGCTTCATCAATCTCTTCCTGTGTTACTTCTACGGTAGAAGCATCGAGTACCGCGTGGTCGAATTTCTCGGTATATTCGAAAACGGCTGCGTCTTTTCTTGTTTTTACATTCTCAATGATCTCCTGCACGGAAGCCTCGTACGTTCCGTACTGTGTCGGGCTTCGTTTCAGCATATTCTCCAGAATATTTTCTGTAGTCTCTTTTGTCAGTTTTACGATTCTCATACCAGTGCTCCTTTCAGATCCTGAATTAATTTAGTAATTCTCTCATTTTCCATCCGCATGCTCACCTGGTTGACAACCATGCGCGCAGACAGCGGGCAGACCTCCTCGAGAACGGTCAGGCCGTTTTCCCGTAAAGTGCTTCCTGTCTCTACAATATCCACAATCACTTCGGAAAGTCCGACAATCGGTGCCAGCTCGATCGAGCCGTTCAGCTTGATCATCTCAACGGTCTGGTGCTTGCGGTTGTAGAAGTAATCCTTGGCAATGTTTGGGTACTTCGTTGCCACACGGATCTGCTGGTTGTGCTGCAGCAGCTCACGCGCGGATTCCGGTCCGCAGACACACATGCGGCACTTGCCGTAGCCAAGGTCCAATACCTCGTAGAGGCGTCTTCCTTCCTCCAGAATCGTGTCCTTTCCGACGATTCCGATATCCGCTGCGCCGTACTCCACATAGGTCGGCACATCCGGACCTTTGGCGAGGAAGAAACGGAGCTTATGCTCTTCGTCCGTGAAAATCAGCTTTCTCGTATCTTTATTTTTCATTTCATCGCAGGTGATGCCGACTTTTTCCAGCAGCTCCAGCGTCTGGTACGCCAGGCGTCCTTTTGTCAGTGCAATGGTCAAATATCTCATCTTTTTCGTACCCTTCCTCTCCTACAGCTCCACCGGCTGTACTTCTCCTGTCGACAAATCGATAGCAAGCACCGAATCGCTCTTCTGAATATAGACAATGCCGCCGAACTGGTTCTTTCTGCCGTATTCTTCATAATCTGCAAGAACCTTGTCCCTTGCAAAGCAGACCAGCGCGACATCCATGCCCTTGCTTCTGTGCTCGTTAGCAAGTTTTACGGCCAGCGGCTGAAGAAAATCCGGGTAGAGCAGCATCGTTTTCGTATTGGCAATCGGAAGAGAAATTTTCTGGCGCTCCAGTGCATTCATCAGAGATTCCATGACAGTACAGAATCCGATCGCCGGCGCTTTCTTTCCGAAGTGCTGCAGCAGTGCATCGTAGCGGCCGCCTTTTACGATCGGCTCGCCGGTGCCGTAGGTGTAGGCCTGGAAAATAATACCAGTGTAGTAATGGAATTTGCTTAAAAGGCCGAGATCGAAGAAGACGTATTTTTCATAGCCGTAATCTTTAACGATCTCATAGATCGTAGCCAGACGATCGAGTGCCTCTCTTGCCGCCGGATTTCTTGTAAGGCCTTTTGCCTTTTCGAGAATCTCTGCATTTCCGAACAGCTGCGGAACATCACGGAGTGCTTCAAACAGATCACTTCGAAGGTTCTGTTTTGCCAGCAGCTCCTCGGCGCCAAAATGATTTTTAATGGAAATCAGTTCTTTTAATTCGTTCAGAACATCCTCGGCGAGAGCAGCTTCCTCGGCGAGCGCCTGGAAGAAACCTACGTGGCCGATGCTGATCTGGAAATCGGTAAGACCGGCATCCAGCATAACTTTTACGGTCATCGCAATGATCTCTGCGTCTGCCATTGCGGAATCATCGTTTAAGAGCTCGACACCCATCTGGGTGGACTCTTTTAAGCGGCCCTGATAGCTGCTGCTGTTGACGAAGCTGCTTCCTCTGTAACAAAGGCGGATCGGCATCGTCTCTTCCATGAAATACATGGAGGCTGCGCGTGCAATCGACGGGGTAAAGTCCGGACGGAGCACAAGGGTGTTGCCGTCGCGGTCAAAGAATTTGTAGAGCTCGCGGGACGGTGTTGTTCCCACTTCTCTTCCGAATACATCAAAAAACTCGAACGTCGGTGTTTCAATATCCTGATATCCAAACGCATGAAATACCTGCTCAATCTGATTCTCCAGGTATAATTTTTTCGTACATTCCTGATTGTAGACATCCCGGACGCCTTCCGGGGTATGAATTAATCGATCCATGTTTTGTTGTCCTCACTTTTTCGCTTTAGTTCGCTACCATATTACCATATTGAATTTAAAACTATGGTTAGTATATCGGAAAACATTTTCCCTGTCAACCCAAAATTTTAATCCGCTTTCGAATCCCGTATCTCCAGATCCTTCTGGATTCCGTTCAGGTACGGGACGAGAACGCTGCTTCCCGTTCTGGGAAGGAAGAATGACGTTTCAAGCTCGGTGTAGGAAAAATGCTTCTTTCCGCCGTTCTGTCCGCGGTCCCAGAAGGTTTTCATCGTTTCATACCGCAGGTAATAATATTCGTCCCGCGCCGTAAAATACAGCAGCAGGAAGGAAATCCCCCCCTGCTGCTCGAAATCTTTCATAAACGTAACCTGGTGCTCGTGGATGTTTGCGAGCGGAAAGGAATCCGTTTTGCACTCTTTTGCATCGAAGCAGACGGGAATGCCCTGTACAGCGCCGATGTAATCAACGGTACTCTTCTTTTCAAAATAAGCCAGCGTGATGTGTCTGCTCTCCTTATCTATTTTGATCGGGGTGATCGGCGTCGGCACCTTCTGGATCAGTGCCAGATGCCTGTCACGGTACTGCTCGTTTGTGCGGTTGATCATTTCCTCCAGCGTTGATCCGCGGAGTCCCCTCGATGTCCATGCCATAATTCCTGTCCTCGTCTTCGTTCTGTTCTTATTCAATCAGAGAAATTTTGTTCAGCGGCCAGTAGCGCAGAAAGGCCTTGCCGATGATCTTGTCTTTCTCTACGTACGGATTCAGCCAGTAGCGGGAATCCTTTGATACGTTCCGGTTGTCGCCGAGCATAAAGTAGCAGCCCTCCGGCACCTCATACGGTCCGAAATCGCCGACCGGTGTTTCCGGGCAGAAATCATCGCGCAGCGGCTCGGTGGAATCGTTGATATACACCTTTCCGTCGCGGATCGTAACCGTCTCTCCCGGCAGTCCGATGACGCGCTTGATAAACTTCTGCTTCTCGTCGTCCGGATAATAGAAAATAACGATGTCATACCGCTGCGGATCGCTCTTTACATAAGCAAGGCGGTTACCGAAGATCTGGTCTCCGGTCATAATCGTGTTTTCCATGGAAGGAGATGGGATTCTTGCGTTGATGACAATGACCTGCTCCACAAAAACAACGACTGCCACGACAATGGCGATCATTTTTACATATTCCCAGATTTCCCGTCCGATGCTCGTCTCCTCCGTTTTTCTTGGTTTTGTTTCTTTCTTTTCGTTGTCTTTTCGGCTCATAATCCTTCTCCCGTCAAATGTTCTCCCTGTAAAATCCGGCGCACGGATGATGGCAGGGGCGCTGTAAAGGTTTTTCCGGACAGATCCGATAAGGTGCCCGTAAGCTCTGGAAATACCGCCTTCCACGAATGGAGAAGTTGGTATTTCAGTCCGTATTTTTCCCGGAAGCGGCGGTTAAACTCCGCATCCCCGTATTTCGTATCTCCCGCAAGCGGATGACCGATGCTCGCGAGATGGCTGCGGATCTGATGGCTCTTTCCGGTCACCAGCTCAACCTCCAGCAGCGTACAGCCTCTTCCGGCACAGAGCGGCCGGTATGCGGTTTCTATGTAAACAGCATCTCCCTGCTGCTCTCTCTGAATCGAAACACGGTTTGTCCTCTCATTTTTTGTGAGGTATCCGCGGATCCGCTCTGTCTCTGTCACGGTTCCTTTTACAACCGCCAGATAGTATTTTCCAACAGCCCGCTCTGCGATCAGTTCTGAAAGCTGCTGCGTCGCCGCAACGGTTTTTCCGGCAAGAATCAGACCGCTGGTGTTCCGGTCCAGACGATTGCAGAGTCCGGCGCGGAACATGGTCTCCTCCCCGGCATTTTTTTCCGAAAGATAGGCGCCGAGCGCTTCGGTAAGGCTCACATCCGTCTCTTTCGCCTTCTGTGAGAGGACACCTGCCGGCTTGTTCAGGAAAATTACTTTTTCGTCTTCATAGACGATATCCAGCTTCGGATACTTTACCTGTTTTCCAGCCGCCGGTTTTTCCGGTGTTTTCCGAAATTTTTCGATGGTCTCTTCCGCCAGATACAGCCGGATCGTATCGCCTGTTTTCAGCTTTTCACTGCCGTCCGCCTTTTTCTGGTTCAGCACAATGTTTTTCTTTCGCAGCATTTTATAGAAGAAACTCTTTGGCGCCTCCTCCATATATTTGGACAGATATTTGATGAGCTGCTGCGCGCAGTCTTTTTCTGTCACGGTCAGTTCTCTCATAGCAATGGTCTCCTACAGTGCCAGCGCCAGCATCGTGTGTTTCACCAGTTCCGTGCGGGACAGATCCGGGTACCGCTCATCCGGTTTGAAGTTTTCACTGGCGCTCTTTTCCAGCTCATCGTAGTTGCGGTTCAGGGAATCGAGGCGCTCCAGAAATGCTTTTTCCCGATCAAAAATCTTCACATGGCATTTGTAGCCGTTGGCACGGATGATCTTGTTCAGATACGTAGTGCAGTCCTCGATCTGTTTCTGGTCTTTGGCGCGCGTGGTGTAGCAGGCGATCTCCTCACCGCAGAACGCCGCTGCTTCGATCATCAGACTCGATTTTTCCTGTGTGATATACATTTCATATCCCATCAGCAGTTTTCCTTTTTTTGCCTCAATGGCATCGTACACTGCTTTGTCCACTGGCTTTTGCATAACCATCATGATAAAACCGACGGCGGCGCGGCAGCCCGGCAGACAGCCTACTACGGCGACAACCGTAAAAATGTTGCTCTTGTTTCCGTCTGCAAGCACAAGTCCGACAATAAAAACGATGGCCGGAAGGACGAACAGTCCCAGTGTCACAAGCAGTCTTTTTTTCTTTTCCCGGCGGATATAGCCGTAATCCCCTTTTCTGATCTTCATTCTTCTGTCATTTCCCTTCTTCGATAAGATCCCCGCTCATCTTCTGCGTGTTTATTTCTTTTTGTGCACGTTGCGGAGCGTCTTTTTCGGCCGTCCGCCTGTTTTGGCTTTTCCCTGTCCGGAACGGTCATTCGCCGTCTTCTGGCCAAAGCCTTTTCCGTTGGACCCTTTTCCTCTTGACGGTTTTCCTGCCTCCCCGGCCATCTTTCTCGGCCGTACGAGACATTTCGGTCCGAATCCGATCAGATCCTCCCGGTGTGTCCGGCGCAGTGCCTCGCAGACGAGCTCATAGTTCTCCGGATTCCGGTACTGAATCAGCGCACGCTGCATCGCCTTCTCATGCGGCGATTTCGGCACGTAAACCGGATCCATCGTCCGCGGGTCAAGACCGGTATAGTACATACAGGTGGAAAGTGTGGAAGGCGTCGGATAGAAGTCCTGTGCCTGCTCCGGGATAAATCCCATATCGCGGATGTACTCGGCAAGCTCCACCGCATCCTCCAAGTCACACCCCGGATGGGACGACATAAAATACGGAAGTGCGTACTGCTGCTTCCCCGTCTTTTTGTTGCACGCATCGAAGCGGCGGATAAATTCCTGATATACTTCGTGGCGCGGTTTTCCCATATAGGAAAGCACACGGTTCGAAACGTGCTCCGGCGCAACGCGGAGCTGACCGCTGACGTGATCCTTTACCAGCTCGGAAAGGAACGTCTGGTCTTTATCGGCCAGGACATAGTCAAAACGGATGCCGGAGCGGATAAAGACTTTCTTCACGCCCGGAATGTCTTTTAATTCCCGCAGCAGCTTCACATAATCTCTGTGATCTGCCACCATATTTTTACACGGCTCCGGGAAGAGACAGTTCCGGTTCGGGCAGGCGCCTTTGGTGAGCTGCTTTTTGCATGCCGGACCGCGGAAATCCGCCGTCGGGCCGCCGACATCGTGAATATAGCCTTTAAATTCTTTTTCCTGAACCATCTGCCGCGCTTCCGCCAGAATGGATTCGTGGCTTCTTGTCTGCACAACGCGTCCCTCGTGGAACGTCAGCGCGCAGAAACTGCAGGATCCAAAGCAGCCGCGGTTGCTCGTCAGACTGTATTTGATTTCTCCAAGCGCCGGCACACCGCCGTCTTTTTCATAGCTTGGGTGATAGGCGCGCATGTATGGAAGCGCATAGACATCATCCATCTCCTGCTCTGTCAAAGGACGGGAAGGCGGATTCTGTACAATGTAGCCCTGGCCCTCATACGGCTCTGCCATCGGCTTCGCATTGATGGCATCGGTATTTTTATACTGAATCGCAAAGCTCTCCGCATACGTCCGCTTGCTCTCCCGCACCTCCTCGAATGACGGCAGCACCACCGGGTCAATCAGGTGATCCAGCGTTTTGCTCCGATAAACGGTTCCCGGAATAAAGGTGATGTCATGAACGTCAATGCCGGCCGCAAGTGCATCTGCAATCGCTACGATCGAAAGTTCTCCCATTCCGTACGAAATCAGATCCGCACCGGAATCGAGAAGGACGGAGCGGCGCACCTGGTCAGACCAGTAATCGTAATGCGAAAGGCGCCGGAGCGATGCCTCGATGCCGCCGAGGATCATCGGTGTATGTTTATACGTTCTCCGGATCAGATTGCCGTACACGGTAACCGCGCGGTCCGGCCGTTTTCCCATGACACCGCCCGGCGTAAAGGCATCTGTTTTTCGGTGCTTTTTCGCCACGGTATAATGGTTGACCATGGAATCCATATTTCCGGAAGAGACAAGAAAGCCAAGACGCGGTTCACCGAAAATCGAAATGCTGTTCTCGTCCTTCCAGTCCGGCTGTGAGATGATGCCGACGGAATAGCCGTTCGCCTCGAGCACACGGCTGATGATTGCCGGTCCGAACGAGGAATGGTCCACGTAGGCATCTCCGATGACATAGACAAAGTCAAACTGTTCGATTCCCCGTTCCTTCATCTCTTCTCTTGTAATTGGTAAAAAAGGCATGCTTTACTTTCCTTTCTGTGTTTCGGCGTCCGCTATGCCAAGCGCCGCTTTTTCTTCCTGCGTCAGGAGACGGGCACTGCCCTTTGGCAGCGCCGGATCAAGTTCCAGGCTCCCCATCGACAGCCGTTTCAAATAGACGACCGTTTTTCCGACCTTCTCAAACATGCGCTTGATCTGGTGGAAGCGGCCCTCACAGATGGTAATGCGGATCCGGCTTTCAAAAATGCCAGGCTCTTTTTCTATCGTTTCCAGAATGGTAAGCTCGGCCGGAAGTGTCGGTTTGTCGTCCCCAATGTCGAGTCCTTCGGCAAATGCCTGCCGATCTTCTTCTTTCACTTTTCCGTCAATCACGGCCTCATACACTTTCGAGACATGCGATTTCGGAGAGAGCAGCCGGTGGGAAAGGGCTCCGTCGTTCGTAATCAGCAGCAGCCCTTCGGTGTCCTTGTCGAGCCGTCCGACCGGAAAGAGGTCTTTTCTTGCCGCATCACTTAAAAGATCGAGTACGGTCCGGTCACGGCGGTCCTCCGTCGCAGAGACGACACCCGCCGGTTTGTGGAGCATCCAGTATTCCATTTTCACATAGGAAATGCTGTTTCCGTCCACAGTCACCTGCGCTTCATCCGGGTCGACTTTCAGTTCCGGGGCTTTTGCCGTAATTCCGTCTACGGCCACCCGTCCCTTCCGGATCAGGGCCTTTACTTCCTGGCGTGTTCCCACACCCATGTCCGCCAGATATTTATCGAGTCGTAATTTACTCATACCATCCGCCATCCTGCATAATATTTATTCTTTAACGTTCCGTTGTTTATTTTTCCCCAGCCAAGTGGGAAATCATCCAGGCACACAAGCACCCAGCCCTTTTTCCCCTGACACTCTTCCTCGGAAAACGAGAGTGTCTCACCCTTTAAGTAGCGCATGACACGGTCATCTCCCTTGGGAATGGTCAAACACGAAACGTATTCTTCTTTTTTCAGATACGCCGCCAGCGCCTGGGACGGCTCGAGGCGGTTTTTCTTTACGGTGCCAAGCGAAAGTCCGGTCCGCAGATAGCGCAGACCCTTTGCCGCACAGACACCTTCCGGCAGAAAATAGAGCTGGTCTTTCACAAGGGCAAACGAACCATTCTTCCAGTCCATGCGCACGCCAGCAAGAAACTCTTCCGCCTCTTTCGGCAGCTTCTTTGTCGTTTCCAAAAGGCGGGAAGGCTGCCGTTTCCGGCTCTCTCCCTGCTTTTTCAGGAGCGCCACGAAATGGCCTTCTCCCTCCATCCGCTGCGGGAAAATATGAACGCACCGGGAAAGATCGCGGCCATTCACGGATACTCCCGGCGCAAACCCTTCGTAACCCGGGGTAATCTCCTGTACTTCCATATCCGGATGCGCATCCAGCAGCCCTGCGATGACCTCTTCGTTCTCCTTTACAGAAAACGTACAGGTAGAGTACAGCAGCTCTCCGCCCTCTGCAAGCATCTGATACGCCTGCTCGATCAGTTTTTTCTGGATCGGCACATAATGCTCCGGCCCATTTTCACTGTAGTAGCGCAGCATTGAGCTCTCTTTTCGGAACATGCCCTCCCCAGAGCACGGCGCGTCAAGAAGGATCTTGTCAAAAAAGGCCGGATACAAGGTTACTAATTTTTCCGGATCCTCGCTCGTCACGAGAAGACGTCCCACTCCCTGGATTTCCAGGTTGCGCAGCAACGCCTTCGCCCGCGAATTGCTGATATCGTTTGCCAGCAGCATGCCGCCCTCACCGATCCGGCTTCCCAGCTCCGTTGCCTTTCCGCCCGGTGCCGCACAGAGATCGAGCACACGGTCATCCGGCTCAATTGGAAGGCGGGATGCCGGTGTCATCGCACTCGGCTCCTGCAGATAATACAGGCCCGCATAGTAATCGGCATCCTTTGCCGGATTGCAGCTCTCTTCATCGTAATAAAATCCATTTGGGATCCACGGAACCTTCTTAAGCGGAATATCGGTCCGCCTAAGAAACTCTTCTGTCGAAATTTTTCCGTTGTTTACCCGCAGTCCTCTATGTACCGCCTCGTCAAATGTCTTGCGGTATGCCTCATATTCTTCCTCACCGAGCAGCTGTTTCATCTCCTGCTCAAAGGCTTCCGGCAGTGTGATCATATCCGTTTATCCCCTTTTGTTCTAAAGTTCGTCTGTAATTGCCTGTGCGCGGTATCCCTCTGCAATCAGATCCAGTTCTTTGTGGAACCGTTTTAACTCCTGCAGATCGTTCTGCGCATAGATGTGATAAAACTCATCCTGAATTTTTTCTACTTCGCGTTTGTTCGTCACCTTGTAAAGATTCTCGATATTATTCAGGATATCCGTGATCAGATTCCGCTGTATCTGGGAGGAATTCTGTGCATCCATAATCTCACTCCGCACAGAGGACATCTCATTATCCAGCACAATAATCGCCTTTGCAGCTGCGCTTAAGCGCTCCCGGATGTGATCCGGAATGTTTGCCTTATATTTGTACTGCAGCGAGTGCTCAATCGTCGCCCAGAAATCCATCGCCATCGTGCGGATCTGGATTTCCACCTGGATGCGCTTCGGGCCGTTCATCGTCTCCACGGTATAGTAAACAATGAGGTGATAACTCCGGTAACCGCTGTCCTTCATGTGGCGGATGTAGTCTTTCTCGCTCTTAATCTCAATATCCGACCGCTTCTGGATCAGGTCGGCAACCTTTTCAATATCTTCAACGAACTGGCAGATGATGCGGATGCCCGCGATATCCTCCACCTGCTCCTCCATCTCTTCGGGCACAATGCCCTTTCTCTGCATTTTTTCCAGAATACTGGAAACACTCTTCACACGGCCGCTCACGCTCTCGATCGGTGAGTACAGCCCTTTTCCGTGGTGCTCCTTGATCAGATGCCGGAATTTCACCTGTAATTCCTTGACAGCCAGCTCGTATGGTTCCAGAATCTCATGCCATAACAGTATATCCATGTCCCCTAATCTCCTTTTTTGCTCCTGCTTTCAGCCATTTTTCTTATCGGATGGTAAACGCTTTGGAAATTCAATCCCCACCCTGTTACTTTATGCCTGTCTTTTCTGTTTTATGACTGTTTTTCAGAAACTTTTTTGAAATAGACACGGGCAGTTTTTTATGCCTGCCGTTTCGAAAGCTGCTCCAGAACGCGGCACAGGTACTGATACGTTCTCTCCACGGAGGAAATCGAAAGCCGCTCCTCGGTCGTGTGAATTGCTTTCATGTTCGGGCCGAAAGATACACAGTCAAGACCGGAAAGCTTTTCATAGAACAGACCGCATTCCAGTCCGGCATGAATCGCTTCCACTGCCGGTTTCTGTCCATACATGGCTTCATATTCCGCCACCATCAGATCGCGGAGGGCAGAATCCTCTTTATACTCCCATGCCGGGTACGCGCCCTCTACGTGGAACTCACCGCCCAGGAAACCGATCAGATACTCCAGCTTGTCGGAAAGGGCTTCCTTTGCACTTCCCACGGAGCTCCGCACACTTGCACACGCATGCAGGTGATCCGACTCTAATTTCAGAATACCGAGGTTCAGGGATGTTTCCACCAGTCCCGGGATCTGGCCGCTCATCTTCTGTACCCCGTTCGGAAGATTCATCAGGAAAAAGACGGTTTTCTGCAGGCTGACCGGATGAAGCGCCGGTGCAGCGCCCTCGCCTGTTTTCGCTACCGTAACGGTAATACCGTCATCTGTTCCGCTGTACTCTCTGCAAAGATTTTCGGTGAAGCGTGATGCTTCCTCTTTTAAGATCTCTTTCTCTCCGCCGTCGATGGCAAGAAGCATGCGGGTTGTCCGCGGAATGGCGTTGTCTTTTAAACCGCCCTCCAGCTCGATCAGGGCATAATCCATCTTTCCTGCCAGTTCGTACAGGAAACGGCCCGCCAGAATGTTGGAGTTGGCACGGTTTTTGTGGATTTCCGTACCGGAATGGCCACCGGCAAGACCGGAAATCGTCACTTCCATCTGCTCACCCATCACTTCGCTTCTGCGCACCGGCAGATCCATCATGGCTGTCATACCGCCTGCGCATGATACGGTGAGAATGCCTTCCTCTTCAGAATCCATATTTAACAGTGTTCTTCCCTTTAATTCATTCCCGTTTAATGCTGCTGCGCCGAGCAGTCCGATCTCTTCATCCGTCGTAATCAGTGCCTCGATGGCCGGAAGCTGCAGATCATCCGATTCCAGCACAGCCAGCATATAGGCAACGGCAATTCCGTCGTCTCCGCCAAGCGTCGTGTCCCTGGCATAAATCTCATCGCCGTCGATGTGAAGCTCAAGGCCGTCCTTCGTAAAATCGTGGCTGCTGCCCGGCTTCTTCTCGCAGACCATATCGCAGTGGCCCTGCAGAATCACGGTCGGAGCCAATTCACATCCCTTCGATGCCGGGCGGCGGATGACCACGTTGTTGGACGCATCCTGATACCAGGATAATTCATGGTCCCTTGCAAACTGAACCAGATAGTCGCTCACTTCTTTTGTGTTTCCGGAGCCGTGCGGAATGCGGCAGAGCTCTTCAAAATAATAAAATACACGTTCTGGTTTTAATCCTGCTAATACGCTCATTTTTTCTTCTCCCATCTTCTTTTTTTCAAAGCTTCGTCATACTCTATTTTAGAAAGCGGGAGGAGGTTCGAACGTCATGAAAAAATCACTTTTATTTCTCTCTTCCCTGCTTCTTTTTTTCTGTCTTCTTATCTTTCCCGCGCGGACTTTTTTCTATGCCTGCGAGGGTGTCAATCTCTGGTTTCATACCATTCTTCCGTCACTTCTGCCGTTTCTGATTCTGACATCTCTTCTTCTGGAAACAGGAGCCGCGCGGCGGATCTCTGCCCGTGCAGAAGTTTTTTTTCAAACGGTTTTCGGTCTTTCCCCGGCTGGGTTTTATGCACTTTTTCTCGGTCTTTTCTGCGGTTTTCCCATGGGAGCGCGCATCACTGCCCAGCTCTATGAGGCAGAAGAAATTGACCGGAACGAAGCGTGCTATCTTTTAACCTTCTGCAGCAGTCCGAGTCCTGCTTTTCTGTCTTCCTATGTTATCTTAACTGCGTTTTCCGGACAGATCCATCCCGGGTTCGTCTTCGGCGTGCTCTACGGTTCCAATTTTCTAACTGGTTTTCTGTTCCGGCTTGTTTTCCGCCGCTTCCGCCTGCACCGGCACACCGCCCATCGGACACATTCCGTGGAAAAAAAAGAGATGTCAAAACAGACTTCCAAAGGAAACCTGCTGGACACCTCTATCATGAACGGATTTGAAATCATTACACAGCTTGGCGGATACATCATCCTGTTTTCCATTCTGTCCGGACTTCTGATGGATCTGCATCCGTTTGGTTCCGCCTCGCCCCTGCTCTGCGGCGTGCTGGAAATCACGACGGGAATCGCACAGCTTACCGCGTCCTCTCTTCCTTACGCCGGAAAAGTCTCTGCTGTCCTTACCTGCGCCGCCTTCGGCGGTCTCTCTGTCGCTGCCCAGACAAACTGTATGATCCATAACAGCGGTCTGCCCCTCTGGCCTTATCTTGCCGGGAAGCTCTGCTGTGCTGCTTTCGCAGGAACGCTTGGTTTATTCCTCTTCGCTTTCCTCTTCTGATGCCGGATCATATTCCGGTACGACAACTTCTTCCTCTGGCTGCTCTTCTTCCGGAGCACCCTGCGGGGAGAGCTCACTTCTGTTCTGAACAACGGTATTGTAGCAGCTTGTCAGGGATTCTACAAAGCTGTTGTATTTCTCTCCTGCATCGTTTAATGCAGTCGTCATAATATTGCTTAAGTTGGCAAGCATATCATCGGTATATCCGATGGCACCGAGACGGATGCTGTTGGCATCGTTGGTTGCAGCATCCAGGATTTCCTGTGCCTGCTGGTTTGCATTGTTGACGGTCTCATTTGCCTGTGCGTATGCTGACTGCATCACTTCACTCTGCTCTACCATCTCTCTTGCCTTTGCCTGTGCCTCTGCAATGATGGCATCTGCCTTGTTCTGTGCATCTGCCAGAATCGCATCTTTGTTGCTGATGATCTTCTGGTACCGTTTGATCTCGTCCGGTGTTTTCAGACGGAGCTCACGGAGAAGCTCTTCTAATTCTTCTTTATTTACAACGATTTTGGTGGTAGACAGCGGCTGATATTTACAGCTCTCTACATACTCCTCAATTTCTTCGATGATCTGTTCAATTCTGCTGCTCATTTTAATTCTCCTTATCTTTTATCCTGCGGCATTCCTTCTGAATTTCGGGCGGCATACTTTGCGCGGATTTCTTTTTCCACAAAATCCGGAACAAATTTGTGAATGTCGCCGCCAAAAGCAGCTACTTCTTTTACTACCGTGGAGCTGAGGTACGCATACTCCAGCGAGGTAATCAGAAACGTGGTATCTACTTCCGGTTCCAGAACGCGGTTCGTCTGTGCCATCTGCAGTTCATATTCAAAGTCTGTGATCGCGCGGAGTCCGCGGACGATCGTATGCGCCTGGCATTCCTTCGCAAAATCAACAGCGAGCCCGCTGAAAGAACGGACTTCGACATTTGGAATGTCCTGGGTCGCTTTCTTTAGTATATTAACACGTTCTTCCACAGAAAACAACGGAGATTTTGAGGAATTATGTAAAACTCCCACGATTACGCGGTCAAAAAGCTTGGATGCACGCAAGATAACATCCAGATGACCATACGTTACAGGGTCAAAAGTTCCCGGGTATACGGCTGTCTTCATGATTCTTTTACTCCTTCGTGTTTGCTTTTCGGGGTAAGGAATACATGGACATTTGTCTTATAGATTTTTTTCTTCAGAATTTCGTATCCGGCATCCTCCGCCCAGTCGAAATCAGTATTCAGCGATGCTTCTACAATAATTAAGGTATCCTCACCGATAAAAGAGGCGTCGCGGAACGCATACAGCACGTCCTTTTCCAGTCCCTTATCGTATGGCGGGTCCATAAAAATGCAGTCAAAAGGCTCCTGTCCCTGAAGCGACTGCAGAGCTGCATGCGCTTCCATGGGCAGGAGCACTGCCTGCTGTTCCAGCTTCGTAAATTTTAAATTCTGCCGGATACAGTCTGCTGCAGCTTTGTTCTGCTCTACGAACCACGCGCGCTCGGCGCCGCGGCTCAACGCCTCGATTCCGATCGCCCCGCTTCCGGCGAACAGATCGAGAAAACGCGCATCCGGCAGATACGGCTGAAGCATATTAAATAAGGTTTCTTTGATCCGGTCCGTCGTCGGCCGGGTCTGTCTGCCGGGAACCGTCTTTAATGGAAGACTCCGGCATTTTCCTGCTATTACTCTCATGTTGGTCTTATTTTCGTCCTTACTGTTTTTGTTTGATGGATCAGTCGGCTTTCAACTGCTCTCTCCAGTCCAGATCTCCTCTTGCAAGTCCCAAAATCAGAGACTCCGCGGTTCCGATATTTGTTGCAATCGGGATATTGTACTGGTCGCAGGTACGGATAATTTTGTAGACATCCGGCTCTTTCGGATTGATCATCGTCGGATTGTAAAAGAAAATTACCATATCCATATCGCCGCGTTCAATCATCTCGGTAAACTGTTTGTCTCCGCCTACGCTTCCAGGCAGAAACTTGTGTACATGAAGGTTCGTCACCTCTTCAATCCGCCGTCCGGTGGTTCCGGTGGCGTACACCTCATGTTTCATGAGGATTCCCTTGTATGCAATACAGAAATCCTCGATCAAACTCTTCTTGCTGTTGTGTGCTATGATTCCAATATTCATTACTGCAAACCGCCCCTTCTCCTGTTTTTACTACCATGTACAGCAATTATAACAAATTTATTTTCAATACGCAATTCTTTTTGTGAATTTTTTACACAGTTTTTATATTTTTTTCTGACGTTCCATTTTTCCTTCTTCTTTTACTTTCTCCGCTTTTCCGGAAAAAATACAGAATCTGGAAGTTTATTTTTGTTTTCTTTCCACATACTATGACCGTAGCAGAACAGATGAAAAACACATCCGGATCTGCTTCACAGCAGCTTTTAACAAGCACAAAGATAAAGGAGGGAATGAACATGGCGAATCGTTCATCGAATACCGCAGCAGTACCAGAAGCAAAAGGCGCTCTGGACAAATTCAAATTTGAGGTGGCAAGCGAACTCGGCGTGCCGCTCAGTGATGGCTACAACGGTAACCTGACTTCCAAACAGAATGGTTCTGTCGGAGGTTATATGGTCAAAAAGATGATTGAGCAGCAGGAACGCCAGATGTCCGGCGGTTCTTCTGGCCAGTACTAATCATCCCGGTATAACATCCTGATGCCGGAACAGGCATCAAAAAGCGTGAGCTCTTTTCTTTTCGGAAAAGCTCACGCTTTTTTCTTGCTCCTGCAGAGCTGGTACATAATACTTACAGATCAATGCTTCCGGTTACATCATCATTGATTACGTAGTAAGCAGTAAATTCCTCCGGTTTTACATAAACCTTCAGGCTCTTTAATTCCTCTGCTTTCTTGCCATATCCTTCGATCCAGATCTGCTGGATTCTCTCGTACAGATCTTTCTCCTTGATTTCTCTTCCGCCGAACTGCAGAATCATCTCCTGCTCCGCTTCTTTCTTTGCTGCTTTTGCAGGTGATTTTTTCTCTGCCGGCTTTTTCACTGCTGCTGGTTTTTTCGGTGCAGCCGCTTTCTTTGTCGTTGTTTTCTTTGCTGTTGTGCGGGTTGTTTTTGCAGCTTTTGCTGCCGGTTTTTCTTCTGCTTTTGCAGGTGCTTCCTCTGCTGCTGCAGTTTCCTTTACAACTTCTTTTGCAACTTCTTTTACAGCTTCTTTCTCTGCTGCGGTTGTTTTTTCTGCTGCTTTGGTCTCTACTTTTACTGTCTCGTTCTCTGCTGTCTTAGCCTGGGCAGCTGGTTTTTTCTTTACCATATCTGTTTCCTCCCATTTGGACCGGCCCTGTATATTTTGGAAGAGCCATCCTGCGAACTATTATTCAGGCGAACGCTTGACACTCACGGTCCGCACATTTTTTGATTCCTTGTTTATGATACATGAATTTTTTTGTCATTTCAAGTAATATCTGATTTCGCACGAATTTTCCACGAAATTGTACAGTCATTTTCCATACTATCCAATCAGGCTGTTACTTTTATCCGATTTTGCATTTTAAAGCCGGATTTTTTTTGTAATTTTTCACAATCCAATGTCGTGGTTTTCCAGATCAAGATACGATTTCATTACCTTTTTCAGCAGTTCATGCTCCGGTTTTTCAAAATAAGGATCGTCGGCAAGCAGTTCTGAAGCCGCCTCACTCGCTTTCTGCAGGATATCGGCATCCCGGAAAATATCTGCCATCTGGAATTCCATATCCCCGCTCTGGCGCGTTCCCAGCAGATCGCCGCTGCCGCGCAGTTTCAAATCTTCCGAAGCAATATAAAACCCGTCGTTCGAATGGTTCAGGATTTCCAGACGTTTGGCGGTCTCCTGATCTTTGTTTCCGCGGATGAAAATACAGTAGGACTGATGCTCTCCTCTTCCGACACGTCCGCGGAGCTGATGGAGCTGTGCAAGGCCGAACCGTTCGGCATTTTCCACCATCATCACCGTCGCATTCGGCACGTTGACACCGACCTCCACGACTGTCGTCGAGACGAGTACCTGGATTTCTCCGCTGGCGAACCGCTCCATGATCTCGTTTTTCTGCGCCGCCTTCATCTGTCCGTGCAGCATCTCTACTGTGATGCCCGGCAGCTCTTTTTTCAGGAGCTGTGTATAGTCGGTGACGTTTTCCGCTTCCAGACCCTCGCTCTCCTCCACCATCGGGCAGATCACATACGCCTGACGGCCCAGTTCGACCTGACGCGTGATAAAGCGGTAAGCTTTTGGACGGTAAGACGTATCCACCACACAGTTTTTGATCGGCAGACGCTTCGCCGGAAGTTCATCAATCACAGAAATCGAAAGATCTCCGTACAGAATGATAGCCAGGGTTCTTGGAATCGGCGTTGCACTCATAACGAGAACATTCGGCGGTTCCCCTTTTTCAGCAAGTGCCGTTCTCTGCCGGACACCGAAGCGGTGCTGTTCGTCTGTGATGACAAGCGCCAGATTTTTGTACTGTACCTTTTCCTGAATCAGTGCATGTGTGCCGATCACCATTTTGCAGCTTCCGTCTTCCAGACTGGCATAGAATTCCCGGCGTTCTTTTGCTTTCGTGGATCCAGTCAGAAGGCGGGGATTGTATCCCGTCAGATTGTTTTCTTTCAACAGAGTGCAGAGCGATTCATAATGCTGCCGCGCCAGAACCTCCGTCGGAACCATCAGCGCCGATTGGTAGCCGTTCTCAGCTGTCATAATCATTGCAAGGAATGCCAGAATCGTCTTTCCGCTTCCGACATCTCCCTGTACCAGCCGCGCCATGCGGGTATGGCCTTTTAAGTCCCGCTCCAGTTCGCCCCACACGCGCATCTGTGCATTCGTGAGACGGTACGGCATATTTTCGATGACTTCCTCCGTCTTCCAGACGGCGCGGATCGGGAACACATTGGTAATTCCCTCCGTCTGCTCTTTTAACTGCCGCAGGGACAGGATGAAGAGAAAAAACTCTTCGAACACAATTCTGCGCCGCGCCGTTTCCAGATGCTCCTGGTCTTTTGGAAAATGAACCTCATGGAGGGCATAATTGATTTCACAGAGTTCATACCGGGCACGGATTTTTTCCGGCAGATAGTCCTGCGCAGGTGCGCATCGTTCCAGCACCTGTGCAACGGCCTTGCTCACCATCTTGTTCGTGAGACCGGCTGTCAGCCCATAAACCGGCTGAAGACTTGCCAGAAGCTCATGGTATGCGGCAGGAGTGAAGATTTCCGGCTGCTCCATCACGAGACGGCCTGATTTTTCCTGTATCTTTCCGCGGAAGATAAAAACACTGCCTTTCTTCAGCGTGCTCCGCAGAAACGGCATATTAAACCAGGTAAGCTGCAGCCGCACCGGCTCCTCGTAGAGTTCCAGGACAACGACGCTCTTTCTCTGGTTTCCTTTTACCGACGGACTGTGGACAATTCTTCCGTATACCGCATTCTTTTCCTCTTGTCTGCATTCGCGAAGGGGAACCGGCTCTGCATAGCAGTCATAATCTCTTGGATAATAATGCAGAAGCTGCTGCAAATTGTAGATTCCTACTTTTGCAAACAGCTTCTCCGTTTTTTCACCGATCCCCTTCAGTGTTGTCAGGGGTTCCGTATTCATATTTTTCTTTCCTTACTCTTATTCAACCGAAACGACACAGTAGTAAATCGGCTGTCCGCCATAGTTTACTTCCACATCGCAGTCCGGATATGCCTGCTCGATTTTTTCGCCAAGGCTTTCGGCATCTTCCTCACTCATATCTTCACCGTAGTAGATGCTGATCAGCTCGCTGTCCTCATCGACCATGGCGCGGATGGTTTCTTCTGCAACGGTAAGAATATCCTGTCCGACAGCGAGAAGTCCATGATCGCCAAGTCCCATGATGTCGCCCTGATGGATCTCTTTCTCATCGATGTGGGTATCACGTACCGCGTACGTTACCTGACCGGTTTTTACCATCTGGATGCCCTCTGTCATGGCCTCCTCGTTCTCTTCTGCAGATTTCTCCGGCACATAGCTGATCATGGCTGTGATGCCCTGCGGAACGGTTTTGGTCGGAACAACGATGATATTTTTGTCCTCAGTCATGGCTTTTGCCTGATTTGCTGCGAGGATGATATTTTTGTTGTTCGGCAGAATAAAGATATTCTTTGCATTGACCTTCTCAATTGCAGTCAGCATATCCTCGGTGCTCGGGTTCATGGTCTGACCGCCCTCGATCAGGTAATCAACACCGAGTCCCTGGAAGATCTCTTTGATTCCCTCTCCGATGGACACGGCGATGAATCCGTTCTCCTTCGGCGGCTGTTTTGCTGCTTCTTTTCTCTTCTTATCTTCCTCTGCCTGCTGTGCTGCGATCTTTTCTGCGTTCTTGATCAGGCGCTCCTGATGCTCCTCACGCATGTTGTCGATCTTCATTCTGGTCAGCTGTCCGTACGTCAGCGCCTTGGAAATTGCTTTTCCAGGATCGTTGGTATGTACGTGTACCTTAACCAGCTCATCGTCTGCAACGAGAACGATCGAATCTCCGATTCCGTTCAGGAAATCTTTGAATGCATAAACCTCTTCATCCGGAAGCGGGTTTTCCAGCATAATGATAAACTCGGTGCAGTAGCCGAATTTGATTTCTTTTTCTGTCTCTTTGGACGGTCTGACAAATTCTGTCTTTGCTTCCGGCATCTCGAAATTCAGATCAATCTCTTTCCCGAGGAACGCGTCATATGCGCCCTGCAGTACGGTTAAGAGACCCTGTCCGCCGGAATCCACAACGCCTGCCTCTTTTAATACCGGCAGCATCTCTGGTGTCTGGGAGAGCACGTACTCTGCATGCGCGAGAACGTCCTCGATGAATGCGTTCAGATCTTCGCTTTCCGGTGCAAGCTCTGCTGCTTTCTCTGCTGCTCCCTTTGCCACGGTCAGGATGGTACCTTCTTTTGGCTTCATAACGGCTTTGTATGCAGTCTCGACTGCTTTTTCCATTGCCTCTGCAAGAATCTCTGCATTCAGCTCTTGATAGTCGCGGATCTTCTTGGTAAAGCCACGAAGGAGCTGGGAAAGAATAACGCCGGAGTTACCTCTGGCACCGCGCAGAGAACCGGAAGAGATTGCCTTGGAAAGGTTGTACATGTTCACTTCTGTGAGCGAGTTTACTTCCTTGACTGCGGACATGATCGTCAGCGTCATGTTGGTACCTGTGTCGCCGTCCGGTACCGGGAACACGTTCAGCTCATTGATCCACTCTTTCTTTACTTCCAGATTTTTTGCACCAGCCAGAAACATTTTTGCCAGTAAGCCGGCATCAATTGTATTTGTAGCCACTTTCTTCATTTCCTCCTATTACCATCAGTCGATGACGCGAACGCCTTCAACCAGGATGTTGATTTTTTCAATTTCCATTCCGGTGAACTCTTCCACCTTGTATTTCACATTATTGATCAGGTTATCTGTTACGGCAGAAATACTGACTCCGTAAGAAACAATCACGTGGAAATCCAGGGAAATTTTATTTTCCGAAATCGATACATTGATTCCGTGTGTCAGACTCTCTTTTTTCAGAAGTTTGACCAGTCCATCTTTCATGTTTACCGCTGCCATTCCGACAATGCCGAAGCACTCCACAGCAACGCTGCCCGCATACAGGGCGATTACATCCGGATTGATTACGATTTCTCCCAAGCCTGTATTCATACGACCTTTCATGCCTTGTATCCTCCAATTCCATCATACTATTCAAAACACATGGAGACAGGAATAACTGACTCCACTCTACGATACATTATAACCGCTTTTCCGCAAAAAAGAAAGTTTAAAATGAAAAACCTTCAAAATTCATATAATTTTTTCATTTTTTACTTGCAAAACCGGTATAGATCTGTTAGAATGACTTATGTTGTGAGTCTAAAATGCGTTTTGACTCAAGTACGTATGTCAAGGAGGTGCAATCATGGCAAAGTGTGCAATTTGTGAGAAGGGTGCTCATTTCGGAAACAACGTAAGTCATTCACATAGAAGAAGCAATAAAATGTGGAAATCTAACGTAAAATCTGTCAAAGTTAAAGTTGACGGTGTACCGCAGAAAATGTACGTATGTACTTCCTGCTTAAGATCCGGAAAAGTAGAGCGTGCATAAGTTGAATGGTTAAAAGGCCTTTCCAGTCCGGGAAGGCTTTTTTGCTGTTTAAAAATAGAATTAAGATTTTAAAAAAAGTTCTGGGAAGAGCAAACAGGACATAAGTTTTCGCTTATGCCCTGTTGTGCTCTATTTTTTATATTTTAAAAGGGAGAAAAAAATAGCGTGGTCTCTTAAGCTGAACCTGCCAACGATCCATATGCTTAGCAAAAGAAAAAGAGCATCCTACCGAAACTTTCATTCTGGTAAGACGCCCTCGTCTTGATCTATGATATTAGTATAGTTGGCTGATTCATTTAAGATGGACTTATTATAGCGCAGCTTTCTTCATTTTGCAAGTATTTCTCTGTACAAATCAGCCAGTTCATTTCCGATCTTTTTGTGCATCTTTCACTATTCCCCTGTATTGCAGAACAGATGATATCCCACGCACAGCAGCAGAGCGGCCGCAAGAACCGTAAGAAATGAGCTGCGGATCATCAGGCTGATGAGAAGCCCGACCCCCATCCAAAACAGCAGAAAACCTAAAATTCTGCACAAACGAGCTTACTCCTTATCCGCCTCTTGGTTTATTATATGCTCTACTTTCTCTGCGGTATACCCGTCCTCTTCCTTTTTGCCGGTAAAGCGGCTGATCAGATCCGGAGCCATGTCAATGATTTTGGTGACAGCATCCTGGTTTTTGATGTTGACCAGACGCGTTCCGTTTTTGCTGATGACAAGAACGGCGCTCGGAGAAATTTTTCCGCCCATACCGCCTCCTGCATTGTTCTTTGCATTTTCTGCGAATGCACCCGCTCCCACGCCGAAGGAAACGTCTACCAGCGGCAGAAGAATCGTATCATCAATGTGGATCGCCTCACCTACGACCGTCTTTGTTGTGATAAAACTGTCCATTCCGCGGAACAGTGCTTCTACGGTATTCTGAAATGTGTTGTCCTTTTCTGCCATCTTTTAGGCCTCCTTGTGTTTGAAATGTCGTATGGTTTTCCGAAGATTCTGATCCCGGAATAATCGAAGTGCAATGCCGGCTGCTGTCACAGCCTGAAAACTTCCTTTCATCCGGACATCGCCCTGGAGAATTTCCTGTTCGAAATCCGGCTGGATGGAAAGGTCTTTCGGCAGTTTTCCATAAATCATACCCAGAATGCCGAGTGTCTCTCCGGTCAGTGCCGGATCGTTAAATCCGAACCGGACTGTGCCGGTTACTTTTTTCGGTGCTGCTTTCTTCAGGAAATAAAGCACTTCTTTCTTTGCATGGAGCAGCGCCTCACGGAACATCTTCGAACGGAAGAATTTTTTCACACTCTCCCACTTTCTTTTTAACCGTCTGCCTGCCTGGATTTTCTGCTCCAGTTTTTCAAGCAGACGGAACGGAAGTTCCAACAGCCGGAAAGCTGTCTGCAGCAGACGGCTGGCAAGATTCAGCAGTTTTTCCGGAAGATATTCGATCCTTCCGAAAAACCGTTCCAGAATGCTTTTTTTCGGCGCATCCGGTTCCTGCTCTTGCTCTGGCTGCTCCTTCTGTGCTGTCACCTTCTGCTGCTTTTCTTTCTGGTCCGGTGCTTTCTGCTCTGCTGTTTTTTCTGCTTCCAGCGCATTTTCTGTCTCATTTTCCTCCGTCCGGGGCACGGACGCTTCTCCCCGGCGGATCTTTTTCAGCCGCCGTTTCCATGTTTCCAGTGATGCCCCGAAAAGCAGAATCTGCGCCTCCGGCTTCTGTTCCTCATACGAGGCCGTCAGCGCGACAGCTCCGAAAAGCCACGATACTCTTCCGCTCGCTTTTACGCAGGCAAATCCCTCTTCTTCTTTCAGAACCTGCGCCCGGTAGCAAAAAGGAAGAAACAGGACGGTGCAGACGATAAGAAGCACGAGAAACAGTAAAACAAGGATTAAAATCCCCAGTGCCTTCAAAATCATGAATAGTATATGTATCATTCACATCCCTCAATCCGGTTCAGCAGCCATTCCCGGATTTTTACTTCTCCGGTTTCCCGATAAGTTTCCAATGCGATCGCCTCCACAAGCTCAAAAGCTTCCTCGCGCGACACGGCAAGTCCGACAATCATCGGACAGTTTCTCCGCACGGCCGGCTGCAAAAGCAGATCCGCCGGAATTACATCCAGATTGTTCTGCTGATTGGAAGGCAGTGTGAGGAGCCAGACTCCCGGAACTGCTTTTTTGTTCTCAATCCGGCGCATCCATTTTTTCTGTTTCTTTTTTGCAGTATCCCCGACGTACAGATTTTTATACCAGTTTACCATATTTTCCCTGAGCCTGTGGCTGAACCTTCCATAAATTTGCTCTCTTCAGTTCCAGATACTCCTGATAGGCCTTTTCCAGAATCTGCCGTTCATTGGAAAACTTCAGCAGATGATATGCTTCGTGATACTTGTAATAGCCCGAATCCACAAAGTATTCTTCTCTCTGTGGACGGCTGTAGTAGCCGGATGAGACCATCAGATACCAGTGCACCTCTTTTTCCACGGTGTCCTCCGGAATGCTGAAGCTGTACTGGCTTTTTCCCACGTACTTGATGATGGTGCCGTGTACGCCGGACTCCTCATATACCTCGCGGACAGCAGTCTGTTCATGGGTTTCTCCCGGCTCAACGGTTCCTTTCGGCAGAACCCAGCCTTCATATTTGTTGCGGTAGCTTTTGTAAAGCGTCAATATTTTTCCACGGTAGATTACGATACCTCCGCAGCTTACTGCTTCGATCATACGTTTTAAGCTCCTTCTGGCTTTTTCCATTCCCTGACAGCTCTTTTCTTCCCGCTTGCCGCCAGATCTTCTGTTAAAAAGTATACCTCTTTTCCCGCCCCCGCGCAACCTTAAAACCGCATCCTTTTTCTAACATTTTTCTAAAAATTCAGAAAACGCGCCCGAACCCATCCTTTCCGGTTCGAACGCGTTTTTTTCATCGTTTACTGCTGTGCATAATATGCTTCAATTACCTGTCTTGCAATCGGTACAGCGACTTCACTCGAATATCCGCCGTTTTCTGCCACAACAGCAATGACAATATCAGGATCATCCGCATTGGAGAATCCGACAAACCAGGAATGCGGTGTCTCTCCGTCGCTTCCGTGTTCTGCGGTTCCTGTTTTACCGGCGATATTGTACGGCAGATCCGAAAGTGAAACTGCAGTTCCGCTCTGGACAACGCCTTTCATCAGCTCTGTCAGCGTATTGGCTTCGCTCTCGGACATTACCGTGCCAAGAGACTCTTTGTAAAAGGTTTTGACTGCCTGTCCGCCCGCAGACACAATGTTGTCCACATAACGCGGTTTGATCATTTCTCCATCATTTGCAACCGCGGAGGCGATCAGTGCCATCTCCATCGGTGTTACCAGCGTATCGCCCTGGCCAATGGAGGTCTGCATCACAAGAGCATCCGCCGTTGTCGAATCAAGGTCGAAAGAACTTTTGCTGGTCGGAAGCTCCAGATCCAGACGGCTGTTCAGATACAGGGAATCCGCCAGCGAGCGGAAGGCATCTTTATCCAGCCCAAGGCCAATCTGTGCAAAGGCAGAGTTGCACGAATGTGCAAACGCACCTGCAAAATCTTCCGGTCCATGCACTTCACCGCCGGAGCAGTGAATCGTATAGTTTCCTGCTGTCAGCTCACCGTCACAGTCGAACGAAAAACCGTCCAGTGTGCCGTTCTGACGGAGATACGCAAGCGAAGTAACAATCTTGAACGTAGATCCCGGCGGATATCTTCCCTGCAGACCGCGGTTCAGAAACACGCCGCTCTCATCGTCTGCGTTCAGTGCCTCCCAGTCCTCATCAATCGTATTAGGATTAAAAACCGGATTGCTCACATTGGCAAGTACACGGCCCGTTTTTGCCTCCAGCACGACAACTGCACCGCGGTATCCGTCCAGTGCATCGGCCGCGGCCTGCTGGAGTGTTGTATTCAGCGTTGTATGGAGACTGTCTCCCGGGTTCTTCGCATCGCTGAATTCATTCTTTACCTGCTTTAACTTACTTGTATGGGACTCCATCAGCATATAGTTGTAGGAAGATTCGAGGCCGCTGTTTCCTTTTCCCGTGTAGCCAACCACCTGCGCAAACAGGCTGCCGAACGGATACGTTCTTACCTCATCCCCGTTTTCATCTGTCGTCGTCTTTGCCAGTTCCTGGCCGTCCGCAGAATAGATTGTTCCGCGGATCACGCGCTCTGCATAGTTATTCTGTCTCGTATTGTAAGAACTATTCAGAAATTCTTCTTTCCGCACGACATTAAAGTAAACGAGATACGCGATCAGCCCAAGAAACATGGCCACGAACAGGAACGAAACGATCAGATACGGCCCTGCGCCGTTGTTTGCCGCCTTACCAGTGGAGGCTGTTCTCGGTCTGCTCTTCGATCCGCCGTTCGAATTCATCCGGCTGCTCGCGGTACTTCTGGCGGGTTCCCTGTCCATCGTTCCGGCTGCCGCTCTTCTTTCGTCTTTCGGTCTCTTCGTCCGGGCGTCGTTTTTTCTTGGCGCCTGGGTCGTTTTTCTGCTGGTTTCGTTTCTTCTTGTTTCGTCTTTTCTCAAGCTCCTCACCTTCGTCTTCCCTTAAGATGTACAATCCCTGAATGATCGACAGCATCAGCACCGTGGAGAACATAGAGCTTCCTCCATAGCTGACCAGCGGCAGCGTGATACCTGTCATAGGAATAAATTTAATGGTTCCTCCGATGGTGAGGAACACCTGTGTCGCATATTCCGTTCCAAGACCCATGGCAATCAGTTTGTAGAACCGTTTGCTCATCTTCATGGAAATATTGATAATCAGAAGGAATGTGGACATGCACAGCAGAATCAGGCAGATTCCGAAGATAATGCCCATCTCCTCACAGATCGCACAGAAAATAAAGTCTTTCGTTGCAACCGGGATAATGTCAGGCCGTCCCTCGAAAAGGCCGGTTCCGAACCATCCGCCGGAGCACATGCCGAAGAGGCCCTGTGCTAACTGGCTGCTGATATCCCAGTTTCCGATCGGATCCTGCCAGAGTGCCACACGGTTCCGTACATGGGAAAACAGGAAATATGCCACAACGCAGGCGGCACTCATTCCCGCAAGTCCCAAAAGCGGATATCTGGCTTTTCTCGTTGCCACATAGATTACAACCACGTACGCCATAAAGAAGACGAACGCAGTTCCAAGGTCGGTGGATGCAACAAGGATCAGCACATGAACTGCCGCAATGACCGTTGCTTTCACAACGTTTCCAAAGGAATTATCCTCGCGCAGCATGCCTGCCATAAAGAACACGAGTGTGAGCTTGGCAATCTCGGAGAGCTGGAACGTAATGCCGTGGATTTCGATCGACAGCTTCGCACCGCCGGAAGTAAAGCCAAGCACCATAACGACGGAAAGCATGGCAATTCCGAGCACAGCGTAAATCCAAGTCAGATTTTTCAGGAACTTGCCCTTTCGGACAATGACCGGAATGATGAAGCAGAGCAGTGTGGATGCCGCCAGAATTTTGTACTGGGACATCGCCTTTGACACGCTCAGTCTCGTCAGAATAATCATGCTGATCGAGAGCAGCATACACATGTTGTTTACCAGGATCATCGATGCCTTCCGGTAAATCAGGCGGTACAGGATCTGTACGCCCAGGATATACGCCATCGTGAGCAGAAACATCTGAATCGTTGATACTTCGCCCTCCTGGAGGAACATCACGAAGAAACAGATGAAATTCATCAGAATGATCATGATGATCTGCCGCATCAGAATGTAATGGCGCTCATCCTCATCCCGCTCTTTGAGTGCAGCAAACGACTGCACGGTAAAACAGATCATGAGGAAGGTAATCACATATTTTGATAACTGAACAATGGTATTTTCCATAAATTCCCCTTATTTTTTCTCACCGTTTACTCTACTTTCCGGCGGAAATGGCCTTTGGTATATTCCTGTTCGGCCGGAACTGCGATTCCTTTACAGTACGTTCCAGCAAACGCAGCGGCGATTTCTTTTGTCTCCTCCAGTGTCTCGATGGTAAAATTCAGCCGCACCGCAGCCGGATGCATGGACCGGATCTCATCGGCTTCTTTTACCAGGCCGAGCGGAAGGCTGTTGTAGATCACACTGTAGCACGAGGTGCAGTAACTCTTCACCGGGAAGTATTTTCCCATCCGGTCTTTTAAGCGTACCAGAGAATAACTGTGATTGCAGCCGTTCAGGTTCTTCTGGACACACTGGGCGGAAACCATCATCGGAAGGTAGCCGTAGACCACCATTTCGCTGTTCGTATTGTCACGTTTTCCGATTTCCCGCTCGTTCAGCTCATACGGAACGGTATCACGCTGCACGCCCTGCTCCTGCCAGAATGCCTGCGCACGGCTGTTGTACGTGTAAACGCTGTAATCGAGCCGGATATCCTTTTCCATTCCCATCTCTTTCAAAAATGAAAAGCTTTCGAGATTGCGGATCAGGAAACCGCCAAGACCGATCTCCTTCAGACAGCGGAACGTGTCGCGGTATTCCTTCAGATCGCCTTCACGCACAACGTGCGGCAGCATCAGATAAACCTGTTTTCCCAGTTCTTTCGCCTGCAGGATGCCTTTTTCCGCCTGCTCTTCGAAAATTTCCCGTTTGAAGCATCCCATGCCGGCGTAGATCGTCGTGATCTCCGGAATCTCGAGCAGTGCATTCCACTGGGCTCTCGTCTCGGCAGATGCGGTCAGCTCCATTTTCTTTTCTGCCCTGTTCTCCTGGTCCAGTTTTCCAGATGCTTTTGCTTCCTGTTCCGGCTTTTCCGCTGCTTTTCTGCGGTATGGCTCTGTCATCTCTTTCACCAGCTGGTCCGAAACGCCTCTCCGCAGCTCGTTTAACGTCTGCATCGGCACGAAACAGTTGTCATCCATACAGACATCGAGTTCTTTGAAATAGAATGGTGTCTCGCCTGTCTTTTCCAGCTGTGTTTTTACGCGTTCCTCGGTCAGCGGCTGCTTCTTTGCCGGTTCTACCATGCCCGCCTCTGCTGTTACGCTGTATTTTCCGCTTTCTGCACTTAAGAACGCCGGCTGGCCCGGATACAGGGTCAGAAAGCCGGAAATCGGCTCTTTTGCCTCAGTCTCGATATAATCTCTCTGGATCTCATAAAAGAGCTGCTCATTTCTGCGCTGTTTCTTTTTATTTTCCTGCTCTTTTTCGTTCTTCAGCGCCATCATATCGCGTCCGTTTCTTACGGTATAATAGCTTTTGTTGAAACCGTCACGGTTATACAGCTCATACAGCTTTTTCATGTCCTCCGGCAGAACGTGGAAACGGGACGGCTTTTTCTCGTACAGATCGAGGTATTTGCGGTAAATGCTGACAACGCCCGCTGTATACTCCGGCTTTTTCATTCTGCCTTCGATTTTGAGGGACATAATCCCGGATTTTACAATCTCCGGCAGCAGTTCTACCGTACACATATCCTTCGGGCTTAACGGATAGCGGTCGCCCGGCTCCCCCATGCGGTGGTTGTCTTTATCGTACGCTTCGTACGGCAGACGGCACGGCTGCGCGCATCTTCCGCGGTTTCCGCTTCTCCCGCCGATCAGGCTGGAAAAAAGGCACTGTCCCGAATAGCAGTAGCAGAGCGCCCCGTGGACGAAGCATTCAATTTCAAGGTTGGTCGTCCGGTGGATTTTCTGGATCTCCGCAAACGAAAGCTCACGGGCTGGTACCACACGCGTCGCGCCAAGGCTCTCCAGGAAACGCGCTCCCGCAGATCCTGTCACTGTCATCTGTGTGCTCGCATGAATGTCGAGATCCGGGAACCAGGAGCGGACCGCCTTTAAAACGCCCATATCCTGGACAATCACGGCATCCAGTCCCTGCTCATAGTACGGACGCAGATACGGATACAGTTTCTCTTCCAGTTCCTCCTCTTTTAAGAGGGTGTTGACCGTCAGATACAGTTTCCGGTTCCGCAGATGGACGTAATCGATGGCTGAGAGAATCTCCTGCTCATCCAGATTTTTTGCATACGCTCTTGCGCCGAATGCGGCTCCGCCGAGATAGACGGCATCCGCACCGGCGGAAACCGCCGCTTTTAACGCTTCCATCGAACCGGCTGGTGCTAATAATTCTGTCTTCATCTTTATCTCCTAAAAACGGGCGATTACCTGTTCCGCAATCCCCCGTTTTTCCTTCTTTTACGCTTTTAATAAATCTTCCAGATCCTTATTTGCCTTATCAAGCTGCCGCTGCAGTTCTTCCATCTCGCCGCGCACATGTTCCAGCTCGATTCGTTTCTCTTCCAGCTCTTTTTTCAGATCGCCGGCCTGGATTTCCGCTGCGATCAGATCGTGCTTCATATCGTAGGTTTCCCGGTCTTTGGCTTCCATATCCTCTTCGAGGGTATCTACCTGGCTTTTTGCTTTGAAATAGTCGTCTGCAATGTTCAGTGCAAGCAGTGTGTGCTTCGTATCCACCGACAGGCGGTTGTATCCGGCTGACTGGGAAAGTTCGCTGATCTTCTGATTCAGATAAGCAGCTACTTTCTGCAGATATTCCGGGCTCTCATAGCCTCCCAGTGTGATAATTTTTCCATCTATTAAAACCTGTGTTGTATTTTTTACAGCCATTCTTTTGCTTTTCCTCCACTGAATTTAACCGGACCAAACTTCCGGCTAATATAACCTATCATATACCGAAAATGGAAGAAAAACAACCTTTTTCTGCAAAAAGCGACAGAAAATGAAAGATTCAGGGCTTTTACTCTTCGATCTTACGCGGTGCCTCCAGCCCCAGGTGGTGCCAGGCAAATTCCGTTGCCACTCTTCCGCGCGGAGTGCGGTTGATAAATCCGGATTTGATCAGGAACGGCTCGTAGACATCTTCGATGGTGCCGGCATCTTCTCCAATCGATGCTGCCAGGGTATCGAGTCCCACCGGACCGCCCTGGAACTTTTCCATAATGGTGGTAAGAAGCAGCCGGTCAGTCTGATCCAGTCCGTAACGGTCTACTTCCAGCAGATCGAGAGCAAATGATGCGACCTCTTTTGTGATTCTTCCATCGTATTTCACCTGGGCAAAGTCGCGGACACGCTTTAAAATCCGGTTTGCCAGACGCGGTGTTCCCCTGGAACGGCGCGCCATCTCAAGCGCTCCCTGCGGGTCCACCTCCACATTCAGTACTTTTGAGGAGTGCAGGATAATGTTGGCCAATTCTTCCTCCGTGTAAAATTCCAGATGGTGGATGACACCGAACCGGTCGCGGAGCGGGGCAGTCAAAAGACCTGCACGCGTTGTTGCGCCGACCAGCGTAAACTTCGGCAGATCCAGGCGGATCGAGCGCGCCGAAGAGCCTTTTCCGATCATGATATCAATCGCAAAATCCTCCATCGCTGGGTAAAGAACCTCCTCGACCTGGCGGTTCAGGCGGTGGATCTCATCAACAAACAGGACGTCGCCCTCCTGCAGATTGTTGAGGATCGCTGCCATCTCACCCGGTTTTTCGATCGCCGGGCCGCTCGTTACCTTCATATGGGTTCCCATCTCATTTGCAATGATGCCCGCCAGCGTTGTTTTTCCAAGTCCCGGAGGGCCGTAAAACAGCACATGATCGAGAACATCACTTCGCTGTTTTGCTGCTTCAATATATACTTTCAGGTTCTTTTTCGTCTTTTCCTGTCCGATGTAGTCGTCCAGGTGCTGGGGACGGAGCGAACCTTCGATTTTCACGTCCTCCTCGAGAACGTCAGTTGTGATAATTCTTCTTTCCATCGTTATAAGGTTTCCTTCTTCCACAATTTAGGACCATCTGCTAAAACATATGCTTCAATGCCGCTTTCAGCACAGCCTCGCTGTCCATGCCTTCGGTGATTTCGACTTTCTTTACTGCCTGCAGTGCTTCCGTTCCGGAGTAGCCAAGCGCAGTCAGCGCCTGTACCGCATCCTGGAAGGCATCCGGTTCGCCTGTCTGCCGTACCGCCGCAGCCGCCTGATTTCCTGCCAGCTTCTGCTCGAACGCTTCCTGCAGGTCGAATTTGTCTTTTAATTCCAGAATCAGCTTCTGCGCGGTCTTCTTTCCGATGCCCGGTGTTTTGGCAATCGCCTGGACATCTTCCGAGAGGACGGCAAAGCGCAGATTGTCTGCAGTAAGCGTGGACAGCACCGCAAGCGCCGCTTTTGGTCCGATGCCGCTTACGCCGATCAGCATACGGTATATTTCAAGATCTTCACGGGACAGAAAGCCGAATAGGGAAATTCCGTCTTCCCGCACACTCATATGGGTATATATCTTTAACTCTTCTCCCTCCCGGATGCCTGCGTCGAACATACTCGCTGGAATATTCAGCTCATAGCCGATTCCATGGCTTTCGAGAATCATTTTTCCTTCCGAAAGAGAATCTACAGTTCCTTTGATAAATGCAATCATGTTTTTCCTCCAAAGCGCCGTTTTCTTTTTTCGAAAGCGAACGCACATTCTATTATAGCAGAACTTTTCTCATCACGCAACGATTAGTCGCTGTCTTTCTTGCATGTCAGATTTTTTCGTCTTATAATATCTTTAGATTCAAAAAAGTTTTTCAAAGGAGACAAAAAACCTTATGCAGATCATAGATTCTACCCCCGCTGCTCTCTCTGCCAATCTTCAGATGTATCTGAGAAACGGCGATGTCTTTTTCGATATTGAGACGACCGGCCTTTCCTGGCGTACCTCGCATCTCTATCTGATTGGTGCGCTGTTCTTTGACCCGGCCGCGGATGCTTTCACACTGCGCCAGTGGTTTCTTGATCGACCGACCGAAGAAAAAGAGATGCTTGTCTCTTTTTTCACGTTTCTTTCCGACGTGAAGCAGCTGGTGCATTTTAATGGAACGACATTTGATCTTCCTTACCTCACACACAAAGCACTGTTTTATCAGATGGAAGATCCGCTTTCGTCAATCGCATCCCTGGATCTTTATCAGGCACTCCGCCCGTTTCAGTCAATCCTGGGACTTTCTTCAATGAAACAGAAAAATGTGGAACAGTATCTCTCATTCCCACGGAAGGATCAACTTAACGGAAAACAGTTGATTTCTGTTTACCACGACTATCTTCAGACACTGGATGAAAAGAAACTGGAACTGCTTTTCCTTCACAATTATGAGGATGTCCTCGGCATGGGTTCTGTTCTGGAACTGCTCGCGCTTCCTGCCCTGTTTCACGGCGATTTTTCTGTCCAGTCGTGTCGTTTTACCGGACAGACACTGGAAGTTTCACTGCAGCCCGAGCGGGAAGTTCCGGTTTTCCTCTCCCGTGTCTGCGCGGATGGTTCTCTTACAGCCTTTGGTTCACGGGTTTCTCTCTCCCTGCAGACGCATACGGCGGAGCTGAAATATTTCTTCCCGGACTATAAGAATTACTATTATCTTCCGCTGGAGGATCAGGCTGTTCACAAGAGCGTTGGCGCGTTTGTCGATCCGGAACACCGTCAGAAAGCAAAGGCTGCCAACTGCTATCAGCGGCGGACCGGTACATTTCTTCCGCAGCAGAAAGAGTTTTTCACCCCGGCCTTCCGCGAGGATTTCAAAAGCCGCCCTTACTATTTTGAGTGGTCCGATGCCTTTCTTTCGCAGGAAAATCTCCTGAAAGAGTATCTCTGTTCCGAGCTTCAGCTCTTTTTCAAATACGATAGCAAAACCAGAAAATAAAACAGCCGTACACGTTTTTGCATGCACGGCCGTTTTTCCGGGACTGTCCTTTCCAAGCAGTCCTTTATTTTTTCTCTTCTTTCTCTTCTACCTTTTTTTCTTCCTTTTTCAGAGAAGCATGATGCGTTCCCTGCAGATGCGGATAGGCGCGCAGATAACGTTTCGTTGTCAGGCGCATCAGCCAGTTGGTCGGAAGCTGCGGTTTTGTCATCTGGTCAAAGCGCTCCAGCAGCTCTTTAAGATCCGGCATCTTATCGCTGCGCACATCAAATCCAAGTGCCGCAAACCGTTCTTTCTGCTCTGCTCCGAACTCGGTCAGGCGTTCCTTCTGCTCTGCTCCGAACTCCATCAGGCGGTTCTTCGACTCGGAAAGCGGATTTCTTCTTCCCTCGGCTTCTTTCCGCTCCTTCTCCAGCTTCTGCATCTGCTCCATTGCCTCAGACAGTGTCTGGCGTTTCTCGGCCAGATATTCTTTCATCTTATCTCTGGAATACTCTGCACGATACTGCTGTACTTTCGCATTCATCTCCTCGGCAAGCTGGTTAAAGCGGGATTTCTGCAGATATTTCATAAATTCTCCCCACGTTTTCTCCAGACTGCGCATCTTCTGTCCCAGCTGGAATGCTGCGGCTGCGGAAAATCCAAAATCTACCAGATAGCAGACGGTAACAACGGAAACAATGATCTCTCCTGTAGTATCCGAAACAAGATTCACTACTTTCACGGCAATCGGCTGCAGAATATAGAACAGCCCCAGTGTAAAGAATCCCCAGGCAATCGAACTGCTGAGGCAGATCTTTCCCTGAAAATTAAACTTCTGATTGCTGTAGTCCCACCAGTGCGCATGAAAAATGGTCTCCATCAGCACGCCGGTTACATATTCCAGAACCGTCGCTACAATGACACCTCCGAAATACAGTGCCCAGACGTTCGCTTCAAACGGGCGCAGGATCAAGTATACCATAACAGCGCCGGTGCCGTACAGTGTCAGCAGCGGACCATTGACAAAACCGCGGTTGACCAGTTTTTTCTGCCGGATCGATACATAGGAACTCTCCCAGATCCATCCGCAGAAGCTGTACAGCCAGAACCATGCTAGAACGTGGTACAGATCCACACCCAGAATCTTCGTCTCCCACATAAACTTTCATCCCCTTTTTCTTTTCTGGTGCCAAAAACAGGATGATAAGAAAATACCGCAGGCAACAGGTTTCCTGTCTGTTCAGGAAACCCGGTTGTCTACGGCATTCTAATCATCCAACTGCAGCACCTGCAAGTTAAATTATTCTTACTCTTCTACTGGCTCTTCGTTTTCCAGAGCTTTCATGCTCAGAGAGATTTTTTTGTCTTCCTCGTTGAAATCAACTACTTTTGCAGTGATTTCCTGTCCGATTTTCAGTGCATCAGACGGTTTCTCAACGTGCTCTCTGGAGATCTGGGAAACATGAAGCAGAGCATCTACGCCCGGCTCAAGCTCAACGAATGCACCAAAGTCAGTCATACGGGCAACACAGCCTTCTACTACGTTGCCTACAGCGTATTTGTCAGCAGCGTTCAGCCACGGATTCTCTTCCGGGAATTTTAAGGAAAGAGCGATCTTGTCGCCGTTGATGTCTTTGATCAGAACTTTTACAGTCTCACCAACTTTGAATACTTTTTTCGGGTTCTCTACGCGGCCCCAGGACATCTCAGAGATGTGAAGCAGTCCGTCAGCTCCGCCCAGATCGATGAATGCGCCGAAATCGGTAACATTCTTAACAGTTCCCTCTACAACATCGCCAACTGCAATGCGTGCGAACAGTTCTTCCTGCAGTTTCTTCTTCTCAGCAACGATGAGCTGTTTGCGGTCACCGATGATGCGTCTTCTTCTCGGGTTGAACTCGGTAATAACGAATTCAATTTCCTGATCTGCATATTTAGACAGATCTTTTTCATATACATCAGATACAAGGCTGGCCGGAATGAATACTCTGGTCTCCTCAACAACTACGGATAATCCTCCGTTCAGTACCTGTGTTACTTTTGCTTTCAGAACTTCATGATTCTCGAATGCTTCCTCGAGTCTCTTGTTGCCTTTTTCAGCAGCAAGTCTCTTGTAAGTAAGAAGGACCTGTCCCTCTCCATCATTTACTTTCAGAACTTTGACTTCCATTTTGTCACCTGGCTGTGCAACGGTGTGAAGATCGATGGAAGAATCGTTGGAATATTCGTTTTTGGTAAGAATACCATCGGCTTTGTATCCGATATTCAGGATAATCTGATCGTCTTTGACATCGATTACAGTACCCTCAACGACTTCTCCGTTTCTGATTGTTTTAAATGATTCATCCAGCATTTGTTCAAAACTCATTTCTGACATTTTTTGAACCTCCTCAATTATTTTATTCGGGGTGGATGCCCCAGCTGTAATACCTACGCGACCAAATGATTGAAAAGGCTTAGATTCCAAATCAACGAGTGTCTCTATAAAGTAAGTATTTTTACATTCTTCTTTACATATCTCATACAGCTTTTGCGTGTTTGAACTATGTCTGCCTCCCACGACAAACATGGCATCAACCTTCCTGGCAATTGCTCTCGCTTCCGTCTGTCTTTCCTCGGTAGCGTTGCAGATAGTCTTTAAAACAGTACTATCATAACTCTTTTTCAAAAAAATTTCAACTAAATCTTTAAATTTGTTGTAATTAAATGTCGTCTGTGCCACAATAGATATTGGTTTTCCATTTTCGGGCACAAAACTTTCCGCTTCTTCGGCGGTATGCATCACGGTAACCGGGCCGCTCGCCCATCCCATGATGCCCTGTACCTCCGGATGATCCGCGCTTCCGATGATGACGACGTGGCGGCCTTTTCTGCCCTCCTCGTCCACAATCCGGTGGATCTTCTTGACAAACGGGCACGTCGCATCTACAATCTTCATGCCGCGCGCTTCGATCTTTTCACAGACATCCCGCGACACGCCATGCGACCTGATCACAACGGTTCCGCCGGAAAGCCCCTCTAGTTCATCTTCCGAATGGATCACCTGCACGCCGCGGTTTTCGAGATCCTCCACAACCTGTTCGTTGTGAATAATCGGCCCGAAGGTGTAGACCGGCTTTTCACCGCTCTCAATTTCACGGTATACCGTATCGACCGCCCGTTTGACGCCGAAGCAGAAGCCTGCACTTTTTGCAACAGTTACTTCCATCTGTTTTTCTTCTCCTCTTTTCTCTGCCGCGTTTACATACGCTCGCGGGCAAGGCTTAAGATCTTTTCCACAACCTCATCGATCGTCATTTCAGAGCTGTCAACGAGTACGGCGTCTTCTGCCTGTACCAGCGGGGAATGCTCTCTGTGCATGTCCTGATAATCACGCTCATTGATATCTTCCTCGATTTTCGCAAGATCGGCTGTCTGTCCCTTTTCGGTCAGCTCTTTCCAGCGGCGCAGTGCGCGGACATGGGCACTTGCTGTCAGATAGACTTTCAACGGTGCGTTCGGCAGAACGGCAGTTCCGATATCGCGGCCGTCCATCACAAGATCCGTATTCTCCGCCATCTCCTGCTGCAGCTCCACGAGTTTTTTCCGTACTTCCAGATAGGCGCTTGTCGCGGATGCCATCTTTCCAGCCTCCTCGGTGCGCAGTCTTCCGGTGACATTGACGCCGTTTAAATAAACCTGCTGCTCTCCGTTTTCGTAGGAAATGGAAATTTTCACATCTTTGCAGGCTGCCTCAATTTTTTCCTGCTCTTCCGGTGCAATGCCAAGATCTGAAAAATAGATGCCCATGGCACGGTACATTGCTCCTGTATCAACGTAGACAAACGAAAGCTCCTTTGCCACACGTTTTGCGATTGTACTTTTGCCAGCGCCTGCCGGTCCGTCAATTGCAAGATTAAATCTCATCTTCTCTCTTCCTCCTGAAAATTCTAAAATCTGTGATCCATATTTTATTCCTGTTCTTCCTTTGCCCGGATCTCTTCGGCTGCAGCGTGGGCACTTGCCCAGGCAATCTGCAGATTGAAGCCGCCGGTCAGTGCATCGAGATCGAGCACTTCTCCTACGAAGTACAGACCTTCTTTTTTCTTTGCCTCCATCGTGCCCGGACGGATCTCTTTCACGGAAACACCACCCTGTGTGATAATTGCTTCACGGAAACCCCGTGTTCCGGTTACTGTAAACGGGAAATGCGTGATCAGCTCTTCAAAGTGCTGACGCTCCGCTTTCGATACGGCATTGACCTGTTTGTACGGGTCGATCCCGCCAAGAGAGAGCATCACCGGAAGCAGTTTCGCCGGGAACAGACTGTTGATCACGTTGCGGAACTGTTTGTTCCGGTTTTCCTCAAATTCACGCAGGATCCGCGCATCCAGCTGTTCTTCCGTGAGTGCCGGCTTCAGGTTCAGATATCCTTTCAGCGGCTGCTGTTCCAGTGCTTTTCCGATGTAGGAGCTCGCAGAAAGCCCCAGCGGGCCGGAAATTCCGAAATGTGTAAACAGCATCTCGCCGAATCCATCGAACAGCGTCTTTTTGCCGTTTTTAATCGTCATCGTCACATTTTTCAGGGAGAGTCCCTGCAGCTCACGGATGTACGCTTCCTCTGTTTCCAGCGGCACCAGCGCCGGGCGGAGCGGAGTGACGGCAAGTCCTGCCTTTTCTGCGAAACGGTAGCCGTCTCCATCCGATCCCGTCGTCTGGTACGACATACCGCCGGTTGCGACAACGACATCATTGTAAAAAAGCTCTTTCCCGTTTTCCAGGCGGATTCCTTTCACGCGGTCTCCTTCGAAAAGAAGCTCTTTTACTTTTGTATTCTTATGCACCTGCACATTTTTCCGTTTCAGTTCCGTCTCCAGCGCGCGGATAATATCCGAGGAGTGATCTGACTCCGGGAAGACACGGTTTCCGCGCTCCACTTTTAAGCGGACACCTGCCGCTTCGAAAAACTCCTGCACCTGGGCGCTGTCAAAGCTGTAGGCGGAGCTGTACAGAAATTTCGGGTTTGTCACCACATTCGTGAAGAACTCTTCTGTCGGGCAGTCGTTTGTCACATTGCAACGGCCCTTTCCTGTGATAAACAGCTTCTTTCCCAGCTTTTCATTTTTTTCATAGAGATGAATCTCTGTCTTTTCGCCGGCGGCAAGCACGGCGGTCATCATTCCGGCGGCGCCTCCGCCGATTACTGCTGCTTTTCTCATGCTTTCTCCTTTACCGGCAGAGCTGCCTTTTTTCCGCCCATGGGACGTGCATCGTCCAGCCCGTTGATTTCATCGTTGCTGTAAACCTGGTACTCATCCCACAGTTTTTCCATGCTCTCAAGTGTCTTTTTCACATCCGCCTGGCGTTTCATGCAGAGCGCCACGACAAGCGCATTGATTACACTCAAAGGGGCCACCAGAGAATCAACGATCGATGCCATATCGCTCTTGGCAATCAGCGTACAGGCTGCATAAACATTCATCGGTGAATGCACACTGTCTGTGATCGTAATCACCTTCGCTTTGCGGCTGTTCGCAAATTCCAGTGCCTTCATCGTACGCATCGAATACCGCGGGAAGCTGATGCCGATCACCACATCATCCTCCGTGATGCGGATCATCTGCTCGAAAATCTCGCTGGAACTGTTTGTCTGTACCTGGCGCACATCCGGGAAAATCATATGGAAATAGAACGCCAGAAAGCTCGCAAGCGGCGCGCAGCTCCGAATGCCGACAATGTAAATTGTCCGCGCAGAAAGAATCGTATCCGCAGCGCGCTCAAAGGCGCTCCGGTCCACTTCTTCCAGCGTCATCTTGATTTTTTCAATATCCGACTGCAGGACGGTCTCCAGAATTTCTCCCTGCGGCACGCGGCCATACGTAAACTGCATCCGCTGCACTGAATTCAGACGATTCATCACCATCTCCTCCAGTGCGCGCTGGAACTCCGGATATCCCGCGTAGCCAAGCTGCATCGCAAAGCGAACCGTTGTCGATTCGCTGACGCCGACCTGCTGTCCCAGGCGCGCTGCCGTCATCGATACGGCCTGGTCATAATGTGCCGTAATAAAATCTGCCAGCCTCTTCTGTCCTTTGCTCAACTTTCCGTAATTTTGATTCAGACGAATGAGGAGATTCTCGTTCGCTGCCTTCTGCTCTTCTGAAGAAGACTGTTCTTTTTCTTTTTTCATGTTATTTTCTTCCTGATTTGTTTTTCCGATCTGCAAATGCCGTTCGGCATCCACATTTTTTCTTTTGGGAGCATCCTGATTCTTTTTCGGACACACCTCGATCTTTTGAATTATAACACGAATAAATTACTGACGCAATGGCTGAAAAGCTGAAAAGGAAAGCCGGTGTTCTGCATTCCCTTTTTACAGGGAACACAGAACACCGGCTGATTTTTTTACTCAGATTTTATTTAGACCGGATATGCGCCGTCTTTTTTGTCAGCGGCTGCCGGATCTACTTTTGTCTGCTGCGCTTCACGATATTTGAAGAAGTCTACAGCTACCTGCGGGAACAGAGCGTAGGTTAATACATCCTCATCCTGCTGTTTCCACTGCTCGATCTCTTTCTCCAGTTTCGGAAGCTCCGGCTCAAGCAGGTCTGCGTAGCGGCAGGTGATCGGCTCGGTATCGCCGATGCATTTCTTCTGTACTTCCGGATTGAACGGTTTTACAGTTGCACCGTATTTTCCGGCAAGAACGTCTTTTGTCTCTTTCGTTACCATCTTGTAACGCTCGCCCATCAGGACATTGAATACAGCCTGGGTACCAACGATCTGGGAAGACGGAGTAACCAGCGGGCACTCGCCGAGGTCTTTTCTTACGCGCGGTACTTCTTCGAGTACATCGTAGTATTTGTCCTCTGCGTGCTGCTCTTTTAACTGGCTTGTCAGGTTGGAGAGCATACCGCCCGGTACCTGATACAGAAGAGTCTTGATATTTACGCCAAGGTTCTTCGGATTTAAGAGGCCTGTATCGAGCGCTTCGTCTCTCATCGGACGGAAGTAATCTGCGATCTCAGCCAGTTTGTTCTGATCCAGACCAGTATCGTATGGAGTGCCTTTGAAGGTTTCAACCATAACCTCAGTTGCCGGCTGTGAAGTACCCATAGCGAATGGAGACATTGCGGTATCGATGATATCAACACCAGCCTCTACTGCTTTCAGGTACGTCATGGATGCAACACCGGAAGTATAGTGGGTGTGCAGCTGAATCGGAAGATCGGTTGCTTCTTTCAGCGCGGTTACCAGCTCAGTTGCCTTGTACGGAACGAGCAGGCCTGCCATATCTTTAATACAGATGGAATCTGCACCCATCTCTTCGATTCTCTTTGCCATGGTGGTCCAGTAATCCAGGGTGTAAGCGTCTCCTAATGTATAGGAAAGTGCTACCTGCGCGTGGCCTTTTTCTTTGTTTGCTGCGCTGACAGCGGTCTGCAGGTTGCGCAGATCGTTCATACAGTCAAAAATACGGATGATGTCGATTCCGTTTGCGATGGATTTCTGTACGAAATACTCTACTACGTCGTCTGCGTACGGACGATATCCCAGGATATTCTGTCCGCGGAACAGCATCTGCAGTTTCGTGTTTTTAAATCCGTCACGAAGTTTTCTCAGTCTCATCCATGGATCTTCATGCAGGAAACGTAAGGAAGCATCAAAGGTTGCGCCACCCCAGCACTCTACTGCGTGATATCCGATTTTATCCATTTTATCAATGATCGGAAGCATCTGTTCTGTTGTCATTCTTGTCGCGATCAGGGACTGATGTGCATCACGCAGAACAGTTTCCATAATCTTGACAGGTTTCTTTTCTACTGCCATTTCTATCCTCCTAAATGAAGTGTTTTTCACTTTTGTTTGTCTTAAGAAGTTATACACCAAAGATCGCCATGAAGGTACCGGCCGCTACTGCTGTACCGATAACACCGGCTACGTTCGGTCCCATCGCATGCATCAGCAGGAAGTTCGTCGGATCTGCCTCAGCGCCAACCTTCTGGGATACACGGGCTGCCATCGGAACCGCAGATACACCTGCAGAACCAATCAACGGGTTGATTCTTCCATGTGTTGCCTTGCACAGTATTTTTCCTAACAGGACACCGCCTGCAGTACCAAATACGAATGCGATCAGACCCAGTGCAACGATCTTTAAAGTGCTGACATTTAAGAATGCCTCCGCACTTGTGGATGCACCAACGGAAGTACCAAGAAGGATAACAACGATGTACATCATGGCGTTGGAAGCTGTCTCCTGAAGCTGTTTTACAACGCCGCACTCGCGGAACAGGTTACCAAGCATCAGCATACCTACCAGCGGAGCGGTAGACGGAAGAATCATGCAGACAACGATTGTAATGACAATCGGGAACAGAATCTTCTCAAGTTTGGATACGGAGCGAAGCTGCTCCATTTTGATTTTACGCTCTTTTTCTGTAGTCAGAAGCTTCATGACCGGCGGCTGGATGATCGGCACAAGTGACATATAGGAATATGCTGCTACTGCGATCGGTCCCATCAGGTGCTGCTGTCCGAGCTTGTTCAGAAGGAAGATAGAAGTCGGGCCGTCGGCACCGCCGATGATGGAGATAGCTGCTGCCTCTCTTCCATTGAATCCCATGAAAATAGCGAAAAAGTACGCCAGATAGATACCAAGCTGTGCTGCAGCTCCCATGATGAAGCTGATCGGGTTTGCAATCAGCGGACCGAAGTCTGTCATCGCACCTACACCCATGAAGATCAGGGATGGAAGGATACTCCACTCGTCCAGAGTAAAGAAATAGTAGAACAGACCGCCCGCATGCTCAAGACCCTGTACGTCGGTATAAGGCTCAGCCATGATGTCCGGGTAAATGTTTACAAGCAGCATACCGAATGCGATCGGTACAAGAAGCAACGGCTCAAATTCATGCTTAATCGCAAGATACAAGAAGAAGCAAGCCACTGCGATCATAACGTAATTGCCCCAGTCCAGATTAAAAAACGCCGTCTGGTGAAGCAGGTTGTTTAAAGTTTCAGTAATCATTTTTTCACCTCCGGTTTTTTCTTACAACGGGCATTAGTTCATGGTTGCAAGAACGTCACCGGATTCTACTGCATCGCCTACTGCTACATTGATGGTTGCTACTGTGCCATCCTGCGGTGCTACAACCGGGATTTCCATCTTCATGGCTTCCAGTACAAGAACAGCATCTCCTGCTTTTACAGCGGTGCCTGCTGCTGCTTCGATTTTGCAGATTTTACCAGGTACAGAAGCAGTAACCTCTACGCTGCCTGCTGCGCCTGCCGGAGCTGCTGCTTTCGGTGCTGCCGGTGCTGCTTTTGGTGCCGGAGCTGCTTTTGCTGCGCTGACTGTTGGAGCTGCGCCTGCTGTGGTTCCTTCTTCTACAGTTACGTTATATACATTTCCGTTTACGGTAATGGTGTAGTTTTTCATTGAAAATTTCCTCCTTAAGCTCTTTTGCCTTTTCTGCGGATCGGACGTGCAACATAAGCATCTCCGGATGCAGAAGCCATATCTTCTTCATACATGGCGATTGCAGCTGTAATAACAGCCTGCAGCTCCATATCGTCTGCTTCCGGTGCTGTCTCTTCAACAACCGGTGCTGCGACAGCCTTCGGTGCTTCCTGTACAGGTGCTGCCGGTGCTTTTTTCTTCTTCTTGTCTCCCAAAATGTAATCAAACGAAGAAATAACGAAAATCAGGAAAATCAGCATAACAAATACGGTACCGATTCCGATGATGGTGTTCATGCCGGCCTGGCCGATCAGAACGCCCTTTGACTCCTCAACGGTGATGGTGAGGTCGGTCGGAACTGGTGTTCCGGTGCTGATGTTCCAGAATACGCGGACAATACCAGGATTTTTTTCAAATTCACCCGGAATTGTGCAGGTTACAAAATCTCCGTCTACTTCGAGAGTACCGTCTTCCAGGCTTTTTACCTCTCCGAGGTCAGCCTTTGCCTCTTCCCATGCCTCAGCTGCTCTTGCATAGAACTGCTGGTCGGAAGCTTCCATATTGGCAAGATCGTCATCGCTGTAGGTCATCAGGCTCTGTCCTACCCACTGAACACTGGAGGAGAGCAGAGAATCTACCGTAGATGCCTCAACCGGTGAATAAGCCGGTGTAGATGCCGCATCCGCAAAAACAGGAGCTACGGTCACAACCATGGTGCAGGCTGCGGTAAGGACGAGACTTACTAATTTTTTCCAGTTCTTTCTCATCGTATGCCACCTTCCTTAGACTGTTCCGTGTTTTCTGTCCGGTCTGTCTTCTCTCTTGGTATACAGCATCTCGAATGCGCCGATAACATATTTTCTGGTGTCTTCCGGCTCGATGATGGTGTCCACATAGCCTCTTCTGGCTGCGGAAGTTACATTGTTCTGAAGGGTTGCATATTCAGCTGCTTTCTCGTTGATGGTAGCAGCGTCAGATCCTTCGTACATGATCTTTGCTGCAGATTTTGCATCCATCATTCCGATTTCTGCGTTCGGCCATGCAAATACCATGTCTGCTCCGATGGATTTGCTGTTCATGACAACGTATGCGCTTCCGTATGCTTTGCCGACAACAACGTTTACTTTCGGAACGGTTGCGTTTGCGAAAGCTGCGGTCAGGGCTGCTGCGTTCTTAGCCATGGTTCTCTCAGAGCATTTGGTTGCCTTGAATCCGGTTACGTTTGTGATGGTAAGTACCGGGATGCAGAAAGCATCGCAGAAGTTTACGAAATCTGCTGCTTTTTTGGCTCCTCTTGCGCTTAAGGTTCCATCCATTTTCTCTTTTACCGTTCCGTCCTCGCCGTAGATTTCAGAGCGGTTTGCAACTGCTCCTACGGTTGCTCCGTTTAACTGGATAAATGCAGTTACAACATCTTTTCCGTAAGCGGCTTTGGTCTCAAAATAGATGCCGTTGTCGCTGAGCTGGGAAAGAAGGATTCCGGTATCGCCTGCGCAGTTTGCAAGGTCTGCACATGCACGGTTCAGATCATCCTCGCACTCGGTGTATGCTTCGTCCTCGTTGTTTGCCGGAAGCATAGATACCAGGTTTCTGATCTGTCCGAGGATTTCTTCCTCGGTTCCAGCAAAGTCAACAAGACCTGCTTCTTCGCCCTGGAAATCTGCGGATGCGGTATCACATTTGGATACGTGGTTTCCGTCCAGTGCGTTCGGGGAGTTTACGAAAAGTTTTCCGTTTTTAGACTCCATGAACGTGAAGTCTGTCATAGCCGGGATGAGTGCCATACCGCCGCCGCAGGTACCAAATACTGCTGTGATCTGTGGAATCACGCCGGATGCCATTGCCTGCGCCATATAGATTTCGCCGAAACCGTTCAGAGCATCAGTTGCCTCCTGCAGACGCATACCGGCACAGTCTACCAGTCCGATGACCGGAGCACCTGTTTTCTGTGCAAACTCATACAGTCTCGCGATTTTTTTTGCATGCATTTCGCCGATGGTACCGCCCATCACAGACGCATCCTGGCTGTATACGTATACCAGGCTGCCGTTGATCACACCGTAACCAGTAATTACACCATCGGATGGTGTCTCCATGCCGGTCATGTTGAAATCTGTGCTTCTGGCAGTAACCTGTCCGCCGATTTCCACAAAGCTGTTTTCATCCAGCAAAGAGGCGATTCTTGTGCTCGCTAAACTTTGTGCTGTGTTACTCATTCTTCAAACCTCCATCTTTCTATTTTCATTATAAAATTTTAAACAAATTTTATACAAGTCTATCATATCTGTTTTTTCGTTTTTTTTCAATACTTTTTCTCACCTTTTTGACAGAAAATAGACAGAAAAATTTCAGATTTTTCCTATTATAAATGGAAGGTCAAACTTGATTTTTCCCGGCCTTTCCTTTTTCAAAAAGTCCTGTTTTCTTTCCGCATCGTACAAAAAAGCCGCCCGGCGGCGGCTTTTCTTACACGTTTTTCCTTCGGTTTAATATAGTTCAATGTGAACCGGAATTCCATTCTCATACTGCATCGCCGGTTCGCCAAGAATCAGCGGACGAAGATACGCCATCATCTCCTCGGTCACATCATGACCATCTTCTGTAATCCAGGAAAGCGGCACTTTCTTTTCTTTATTTGCCACTTCCGATACCGGAACGGAGGTATACTCCACGCGGTAAGGATCCGCGGAGATTCTTCGGATCGATGCCATCTGTCCTCCCTGTTTTTCCAGTGCACACTGGCAGGCTTTCATGCCGAGCATACGGGACTCCTCAAGATCGGTCGCACTCGCAAGATGAGCCGCGCACCGCTGCATCAGGTTCAGTTCAATCGATCTTACCTTACAGCCGATACGGTCACGCACCAGCTCTTCGAGTACTTTTGCAGAACCTGCAATGTAGCTGTGCCCAAACTGATCCTGTGCATCGCTCTGCACCTGCTCAGAAACATAGCGGCCCTCGCTGTCATGGATGCCCTCGCTGATTGCAACCAGAACACTGTCCTTCTGTTCCAGTTTTTCCTGCACATCCTTTAAAAACTGTTCGGTGTCAAAGACCGGCTCGCAAAGATAGATCAGGCTCGGCCCTTCTCCGCCGTTGACACGGGACAGTGCAGACGCTGCCGTCAGCCATCCTGCGTTTCTTCCCATGACCTCCACGATGGTCACAGCCTTCTTTTCATATACATGGCAGTCTCTCTCCAGCTCTGCAAAGGTTGCTGCCAGATATTTTGCCGCAGATCCAAAGCCCGGGCAGTGATCCGTTTCGACAAGATCATTGTCAATCGTCTTTGGCGCCCCGACAACAAACACATCGTCCACACCGTTTTCTTTGCAGTACTTTGACATCTTGTCTACGGTATCCATCGAATCATTTCCGCCGATATAAATAAAATAACGGATCTCATGTCTGCGAAAAATTTGAAGTATTTCTTCAAAATCCTCCTTGTTTTCTTCCGGATCGCCCAGTTTATAACGACAGGAGCCAAGCGCTGCTGCCGGGGTCTGCATCAGAAGAGAGATTTTTTCTGCTGAATCCAGTTTTTTTCCAAGATCAAGAAATTTTTCTGCAAGCACGCCTTCAATTCCATTTACCGCACCATAAATATGATCTACTTTTCCGGACAGTACAGCACAGGAAACAACTCCTGCCACCGTTGCATTGATCGCCGCGGTCGGTCCGCCAGACTGCGCTACTAACAGATTTCGCATATGATTTTCCTCCATCTATTCCCACTACTTTCTAAAAGTTTTTCACGAAATCACTTTCGCTTCGTCCTATAGCGTACCATATTTTTTTTCTTCCGTACACCCTGTTTTGCGTTTCCGGGAAAAGCCTGTAGACTTTCACAACGGATTGCAAAGTTTTTCGTTTTTTTCTTGCAGGATTGCCCTTAAAAAGCTATAATAGAAGCAATGTCCACGAAAAGGACGCAGAAAAATATACGTTTCATCAACAAAAAAACTGGAGGTTTTTTTCATGCAGACCAAGCAAGATGGCCGTCTCGGCACCGAAAAAATCGGGAAACTGATGCTCGAACTGGCCCTTCCCTCTGTCCTCGCACAGATTGTAAATGTACTATATAACATTGTAGACCGCATTTATATCGGCCGGATTCCTGATGTTGGTTCCCTGGCACTGACCGGTGTCGGCGTCACGTTTCCGATTATCACAATCATCTCCGCCTTTGCCGGATTCGCAAGTGGAGGCGGTGCTCCTCTTGCCGCCATCGCACTCGGACAGAAAAACCGGGACCGCGCAGAAAAAATTCTTGGAAGCTCCACTTCCCTGCTGCTCTTTTTCTCCGTGTGTCTGATGGCGTTTTTCTTTTTCTTTCAGACACCGCTTCTGTACCTCTTTGGTGCAAGCAGCAACACAATCCGATACGCTTCCACGTATATTTCCATTTATCTTGTCGGAACCGTATTTGTCGAGCTGGCTGTCGGATTGAATACTTTTATCAGCTGTCAGGGACACGCACGCACGGCCATGTGCTCCGTTCTCATTGGCGCTGTTATCAACATTGGTCTTGACCCGGTTTTCATCTTCGTTCTTCATATGGGTGTTTCCGGGGCCGCACTTGCTACCATTCTCTCCCAGGCTTTAAGTGCTGCATGGGTTCTTCGGTTTCTTACCTCAAAAAAATCAGGTGTCCGCCTTTCTCTTCGCACCATGAAACCGGATTTTTCCATTTTAGGCTCTGTCATGGCACTCGGCATCTCACCATTTATCATGTCTGCAACGGAAAGTGCCATCACAATCGTCATGAACCACGGGCTACAGACGTACGGCGGCGACCTCTATGTCGGCTCGATGACAATTCTCCAGTCGGTGCTGCAGCTGATTTTCGTACCGGTCAACGGCTTTACGAACGGTGTACAGCCGATCATCAGCTACAACTTTGGTGCAGGCCAGTTTGACCGTGTCCGCCAGACAATCCGGCGCATGATCGCCATTACTTTTACTGCCGCTTTCGTCTACGTTGTATTCGCAATGCTTCGTCCGGCTCTTTTTGCCGGTCTTTTCACGACTGACCCGGAACTGATTGTCATCGTAGAGAAGGTACTTCCGGTTTACATTGCCGGCATGGCAATTTTCGGACTGCAGAGCGGCGTACAGAGTTCCTTCCTCGGTCTTGGCCAGGCGAAGATTTCTCTTTTTATTGCACTGCTTCGAAAAGTCATCCTTCTGATTCCGCTTGCACTCATTCTGCCGCATTTCTTCGGTGTCATGGGCGTTTACTATGCAGAACCGATCGCTGATGTATGTTCTGTTATCACTGCCGTTACGCTGTTTCTCTGCAATATCCGGAAAATTCTTTCAACAGAAACACTTGCAAAAGTGACTCATACCGAAGAATGACAAAAGAGGCGCTCTGCGACCTTTTCCATGCACCACCCATAATCAATTTTCTCGATCGTTTCGGCTGCATAGACGGGATATTCCGCGAGAAGAATCCCGTCGATCGAATACGTAACCGAACCGACCTTTTCTCCTTTCTTTACCGGGGCTTTCAAAAGCTCCGGTAAAAAAATGTCTTTTTCCGGTATTTCTGTCTCTTTCAGAAGAGCGGGAAGCGAGCGCGCCGGATCAAGCGCCGGGCTTGTAAGGGTAAGGCGGGCGCTGCTTTTTACCTGCAGCATCCCGTCGTAAACACCGTCTGCTACTTCAATCTGCCCTGGGTTCCAGCTATGGTCCAGCACGTCACGATACATATACGATTCCAGCCCGTAGTTTAAAAGCTTTGCGGCATCCGCCCATTTATAGTTTTTATGGCTGGGCCATCCGCACGCAAGCAACGACACAATCAGACGCTTTCCATCCCGCTCCAGCGCACCGGTATAACAGTAACCGGCTTTTGCCGTGAAGCCGGTTTTTCCCGAAACAGCTCCATCCATCTGATCCAGCAGTGCGTTGTGATTATAGCAGTTGAACATGTTTTTCTTTTCCAGATCCCAGAAGGTATAGGACCGCGTCTGCGTCACTGCGAGAAACTGGGCGGCTTTCGGTGAAATCCAGACACAGTATCGCATGATCCGTGCCAGATCAGCTGCTGTCGTGTGGTGATCTCCGCCTGCGTCAGAAGCATCGAGACCGTTCGGCGTCACAAAATGCGTATCTGTACAGCCGATTGCTGCGGCTTTTTCATTCATAAGCGATGCAAATTCCTCTACACTTCCGCCGATGGTCTCTGCAATCATTACCGCCGCGTCGTTATGCGATTCCAGCATCAGGGAATACAGAAGATCGCCAAGCAGAAACTGTTCTCCCTCCCTCACACCGAGATGTACTTTCGGCGCTGCGGCTGCTTTAGCCGATGCAGTTGCGACCGTCTGCTCTTGTCCGTTTTCCAGTGCCAGAATGCATGTCATGATTTTCGTTGTGCTCGCCATTGCCATAGGATCTGTCTCGCGTTTTCCGAACAGCACACGGCCGGTATCGCCATCCATCAGGCATGCCGCCGTTGCAAACAGCTGATTCGGCTCGCTCTCCTGCTCTGTCGCAGTCACGGACACACTTCCCAAAAACAGAAGCAGGATTCCCAGGAAAAAACCTGTCTTGTTTCTTCTTTTTCTGTTCAAAATCAGATCCCCCTTGTGTTTTTTCTCTTTAAAAACGGAAAAGCCGGACGCTCTTTTGGGACCGGCTTTTTGTCTGCTTCTTCTTCATTATATGAGGTTTCCTGTAAAATCATGGTAAAATTTCACAAAGTTATTGACACTGCGATCCATATCATGTATAATTCCCCATGTTTGTATAGAATTACTAAACTTTTTGTTTATTTTTACTGAGATTTCCTGAGAATCCGTATTCAGCAAAAGGATCCCGGGAAAGACTTTGGATGCAGAAAGGATTTTTTATGGAAATCGGAAAAAAAATCAGGGAACTGCGGATGTGGAAAGGGCTGACGCAGGAGGAACTGGCAGATCGGAGCGAGCTGTCAAAGGGATTTATTTCCCAGCTTGAAAACGATGTGACCTCTCCCTCGATCGCCACGCTGGTTGATGTTCTTACCTGCCTTGGAACGGATCTAAAAACGTTTTTCGGCGAAGAGCAGGACAATCAGGTTGTCTTTTGCGAAGAAGATTACTTTGTAAAGACCGCTGAAGCGCAGGGCAACGAGATCGCATGGATCGTTCCGAATGCACAGAAAAACAGGATGGAGCCAATCCGGCTGACGCTGCAAAGCGGCGCGTGCACCGAGATTGATTCACCGCATGAAGGCGAGGAATTCGGCTATGTACTTTCCGGCCGTATTCTCCTTCATCTTGGAGATGAATGCCACAAAGTGAAGAAAGGGGAAAGCTTCTACTATCCCGCTTCCTGTAATCACTATCTGGAAAATCCGGGTAAAACGCCGGCCATCATTCTCTGGGTCAGTTCACCGCCTTATTTTTAGATTTTTTACACCGCGTGATTTTCACGAGAAACGGTGTTCCAAATTTCACAACCCGAAAGGAGCATATTACACATGAGTACCAAATTACTTGATCTGGTCAACATCACAAAATCGTACGACGGAGTTACCATTCTGGATGATCTGAATCTTTATATCCGTGAAAACGAATTTCTTACCCTCCTTGGCCCGAGCGGCTGCGGAAAAACAACCACATTACGTATCCTCGGCGGTTTTGAGACACCGGATGCCGGAAAGGTTTTATTTAACGGACAGGATATCACCCAGCTTCCGCCGAACAAACGCCAGTTAAATACGGTGTTCCAGAAATATGCTCTTTTCACGCATATGACAATTGCGGAAAACATTGCTTTCGGGCTGAAAATCAAAGGAAAACCCAAAGCATATATCGATGACAAAATCAAATACGCATTAAAACTTGTTAACCTTGAGGGTTACGAAAACCGCTCCCCGGCGCTTCTCTCCGGCGGCCAGCAGCAGCGAATCGCCATTGCGCGCGCGATTGTCAACGAACCGAAAGTTCTGCTTCTGGATGAGCCGCTCGGCGCACTTGACTTAAAGCTCCGTCAGGATATGCAGTACGAGTTGATCCGTCTGAAAAACGAGCTTGGTATCACCTTTGTCTATGTCACCCATGATCAGGAAGAGGCGCTTACTATGTCGGACACGATTGTTGTCATGAACCAGGGTTATATCCAGCAGATCGGCACACCGGAAGACATCTACAATGAGCCGCAGAACGCATTCGTTGCAGACTTCATCGGTGACAGCAACATTCTCGACGGCATCATGATTGAGGACCGTCTCGTCGAGATTCTCGGTGCGAAGTTCGAGTGCGTTGATGTCGGATTCGGCAAAAACAAACCGATCGACGTTGTGATCCGCCCGGAGGATATTGATCTTGTGAAGCCGGAGGAAGGTACCATCCGCGGACGTGTCACCCATCTGATTTTCAAAGGTGTTCACTATGAGATGGAGGTTACGGTGAACGGCTTTGAGCTTCTCGTTCACTCTACCGATCTGTTCCCGGTCGGACAGGAAGTCGGCATTCACGTCGATCCGTTCGATATCCAGATTATGAACAAACCGGAATCCGAAGATGAGGAGGCGGCAGCCATTGAAGAGTAATAAATTAAAGAAATGGCTGGCAGCACCGTATGCCGTCTGGGCTGCCGGTTTCATCATCATCCCGCTGATCCTGATTCTCTACTATGCGTTCACCGGGGAAGAAGGCGGCTTTACCCTTTCGAATTTCGCCTACGTTGCGACGAAGGAAAACATCAAGGCACTCGGCCTGGCGCTGTGGCTGTCGCTTCTTAGCACCGCGCTCTGTCTTTTGCTTGCCTATCCGCTTGCCATGATTCTGGCAAACCGGAATGTCAATCAGACCAGCTTTATTGTGCTGATCTTCATTCTCCCGATGTGGATGAATTTTCTGCTCCGTACGCTTGCATGGCAGACACTGCTTGAGAAAAACGGCGTCATCAACAGCATCCTCGCGTTTTTCCATCTGCCCGGCATTTCTATCATCAATACACCGGGAGCGATCATTCTCGGTATGGTGTACAACTTCCTGCCGTTTATGGTTCTGCCGATCTACAATGTTCTGATTAAGATCGACCGTGATGTCATCAACGCAGCAAGGGACCTCGGAGCAAACAGTGTGCAGACGTTTCTGAAAGTAACGCTGCCGCTCACCACGCCGGGTATCGTAAGCGGTATTACCATGGTATTCATCCCGGCGCTTACAACCTTTGTTATTTCCGACCTGCTCGGCGGAAGCAAGATCCTTCTGATCGGAAACGTCATCGAGCAGGAGTTCAAACAGACCAACAACTGGAATGCCGGAAGTGCACTCTCCACAGTCCTGATGATCTTCATCATCCTGTCGATGGTTCTGATGAACAAATACGATAAAGACGGGGAGGGAACGGCATTTTGAGAAAGAAACTGGAAAAAATTTACATGGCACTCATTTTTATTCTTCTGTATGCGCCGATTGTCACCCTTGTGGTGCTCTCCTTTAATGCTTCAAAAACGCGTGCCAAATGGGGCGGCTTTACCCTGCACTGGTACCGCTCACTGTTTGCCAATACAGAGATCATGAATGCGCTGTATACGACACTGATCATCGCGCTTCTTGCCTCTGCGATTGCGACTGTGCTGGGAACGCTTGCGTGCATCGGCATCAACAGCATGTCGAAAAAGAGCCGGACGGTTTTCATGGGCATCACCAATATTCCGATGCTGAACGGTGAGATCGTCATGGGTATCTCGTTGATGCTGCTCTTTATCATCTGCCGCATTCAGCTTGGATTCGGTACCATTCTGATGGCACATATTACGTTCAATGTTCCTTACGTTATCTTGAGCGTTATGCCGAAATTAAAGCAGACGAACAAATCGACGTACGAGGCAGCTCTCGATCTTGGTGCCTCTCCGCTGTATGCATTCTGGAAAGTTATCTTCCCGGACATCATGCCAGGCGTTGTTTCGGGCTTTCTGCTCTCCTTTACGATGTCCCTCGATGATTTCGTTATCACCTACTTCACCAAGGGACCGGGCGTTGATACGCTCTCCACAAAGATTTATGCCGAAGTCCGCAAGGGAATCAAGCCGGAGATGTACTCGCTCTCCACGATTCTTTTTGTTACCGTACTGCTTCTGCTGCTCCTTGTGAATGTGAATCCTTCTCCGAAGGAAGAAAAAGAGGAGGCAAAAGAGCGCGAGGCTATGGCGAAGAAGGGCATCCGTTTCCGCATCACGAAACGTGTGGTCTTCCGCCGGATTCTTCCGATCGCCATGGTGCTTGTCATCGGCGGCGGCGGTATTTACTACGGAAGCCAGAATGCTTCAGCCGGCGGCTCCCAGCAGCTGATTGTGTACAACTGGGGCGAATATATGGATTCTGATGTCATCGATATCTTTGAGGAAGAAACCGGTATCCACGTTGTTTACGAGGAGTATGAGACGAACGAAATCATGTATCCGAAGATCAAATCCGGTGCGATTTCCTACGATCTTGTCTGCCCGTCCGACTATATGATTCAGAAGATGATCCAGAACGATCTGCTGCAGCCGATCAACTTTGACCATATTCCGAACGCTTCCAACATTGGAGATATGTACTACGAGACTTCCGAGCAGTTCGACCCGGGCAATCTCTACTCGATCCCGTACTGCTGGGGAACAGTTGGTATTCTGTACAACAAAAAAATGGTAACCGAGCCGATCGACTCCTGGTCTGTTCTGTGGGATACCAATTACCGCGACAGCATTCTGATGCAGGACAGCGTGCGCGATGCGTTTGCTGTTGCTTTAAAGGATCTGGGATACTCCTTAAACTCCACCAATATCAAGGAGCTGACGGAGGCGAAGGATCTGCTTGTGACACAAAAACCTCTCGTGCAGGCGTACGTTGTGGATCAGGTGCGTGACAAGATGATCGGAAATGAGGCGGCTATCGGCGTTATTTACTCCGGTGAAGCTATCTACACGAAGCGTGAAAACCCGGATCTGGAATACGTTGTTCCAAAAGAAGGCTCTAACGTCTGGATCGATTCCTGGTGCATTCCAAAAGATGCGCAGCATGTCGAGAACGCAGAGAAATTCCTGAATTTCCTCTGCCGGCCGGACATCGCACTGAAAAACTTTGAGTATATTACCTACTCTACGCCGAATGATGCGGCGCGTGAACTGATTGAGGATGACGATATCCGAAACAGTGAAATCGCCTTCCCGGATGAGGAAACGCTTGCACGGTGCGAAACCTTTACGTATCTTGGCGATGATGCCGATGAGGTTTACAACCAGCTGTGGCGTGAAGTAAAATCAAATTAAAGATCTGCTTTCGGACAAAAAAAGATCCCGGTCAGGAATTCTTAGGAAAGATTCCTGCCGGGATTTTTCTATTCTTACTGTTGCTCTCAAAAGTCTGTTTTAATCAAAATTGTGGTCAAAGCGCGGAGAAAGCGTTCCGTTTCCATGGAGCACTTCATCCAGCTTTACAAGCTCCTGCGGCGCCTCTGCAAGCGCTCTTTCGTACAGGTGGACAAGATTCCGTGTGCCCGCTTCGCATTCCTTCTGAGGCCTTCCAGGCATCACACGGCCGCCCATCGAATCATAGCAGCCGACCAGTTTCATCGCTCCAAGAAGAAGGCTTCTTACCGCACTGCTGCGGCAGATCGTGATTCTCGTCCAGAGCTTCATGCCCTTCAGGCATTCGACAATTTCTGTTTCCCCGATTTCCGGAAAACAGCGGTGGATGACCTTGTTGCCGTCGGTGTGCGGGCAGATCGGCGATGCCGGACGGTATACGAGCGGATCGAGGCCGTCCTCCAGCATGAAGTACTGGTCAAGGCTCGTCTCAATCTTTGCATGGGAAATTCCAGTGTGATCCACAAATTTCCCGATATACGGATGACACGTCGAATCGAGAAGGTAATGGCAGGCAAAGCCTAACAGATACGCTTCCATCGCCTCTGACGGGCTCTGCTGATACTTTTTCACCTCATCCTCGAACAGAACGGAAGCCGTCTGCTCATGCAGAAGCGTTCCGTAATCAGACACACGGTTTTTCGAGAACGGATGGTAATAAAAGAAGATATCCGGCCCGTGCAGTCCGATCAGATACAATTTTTTGTTTTCTCGAATGATCTTTTTCAAATTTGCCGGAAGCTGTTCATAGACTTCTCTTCCGAACCTGTCGTGTGCGTACGTAGTAGGCATATCGGTATCTCCCTTCTTTTTTCTCCTGCCGGATCAGACATCCAGCTTGATCTGCATTTCCTCTTCCACTTCTGCGCGGAAGTCCTCCATCTTGACCGGACTGATCTCCGGCAGATTGTCGGTGGAATCGACGCCGAAGTTCCGCAGGAATTCTTCGGTCGTGCCGAACACAATCGGGCGGCCCGGCGCGTCGAGGCGGCCAAGCTCCTGCACCAGATTGTACTCCACCAGTTTGTTGACCGCGTGATCGCTCTTGACGCCGCGGATCTTGTCGATCTCCTGCTTCGTGACCGGCTGCTTGTAGGCAATGATCGAGAGAGTCTCCATCATGACGTCGGTCAGAACCGCCTTCTTCGGCTGCATGGCGATGTTGACAAGATAATCATAATATTCCTGTTTCGTGCACATCTGATACGCATTTTCAAGCTCCACGATGTGGATGCCGCGGTCTTTCGTATTATATTTTTCCATCATATGGTTCAGAATCCTGCGGGTCGTCTCCGTGTCATGGCCGATCGCTTTTGCAATCCTTCCCAGCTCCACGGAATCTCCCATCGCAAAAAGGACTGCCTCGATGGCTGCTTCCGCCTCCTCGACCGAAGAGGGGCGTCTTGCCTCACCCAGGGCAGTTTCTTTATTCCTGTTCTGTTCTTCCATCTGTCTTGTCCTCACTGTCTGTCTCGTCTGTATACGGCACAACTACGGTGTCTTCATCCTCCAGGGATTCAATCAGGATATCCCCGAAAAGCTCCTCCTGGCTGATCCGGATTTTGCCGGTTTTCATCAGCTCCAGGATTGCAAGGAAGGTGACAATCACATGCACCTTGCCCGGCTGGGATTCCAAAAGGTCGCGGAAGCTGAAGCGGCGTTTTTTAACAGCAAACTGCTCGACATACGTCATCTTGTCCGGCAGGCTGACCTCTTCTTTTTCGATCTTTCCGAACTTGCTTCGGATCGGGTCGATCTTGTCCTCCTGGCGCTTTAAAATCATTTTATAGATCGTATGGAGCTTCGCGAGAGAAATCTGCGAGAGAAGCTCGGAGGTGTCGACCGGCGTCCTGTACTCCAGCACTTCTCTTGGAAGCGTCGGCTCCTTGTACACGGAACGGCTCGCCTCGTTCATGCGGTCACGCAGCTCGTACGACATGTACTTGTACATTTTGTACTCTAAAAGCTGCTGCACCAGCTCGGCTCTCGGGTCCTCTTCCTCGCCTTCCTCATTCACTTCTTTCGGAAGCAGCATGCGGCATTTGATATCCAGAAGCGTCGCCGCCATGACCATGAACTCGCTCATGATGTCGAGGTCTTCCCGCTCCATCTGATGAATGTATTCCAGATACTGGTCCGTAATCTCTACAATGGGGATATCGTAAATATCTATTTTGTTTTTATCGATCAGGTGAAGAAGAAGGTCCAGCGGTCCTTCAAACACCGGAAGCTTTACTGGTATCGCCATGTGCTCTGTTCTCCCTTACGTTTTCCCGATATCTGTAATAATCAATTCTCTTCTGTTCCAGATGCGGACCGGAATGGTGTGTTCGCCCGTTCCTGCACTGATGATCTGGCAGGTGCCGCCCGTCAGGAACAGCCCGCGGCAGTTTTTCGAAAAAAGGCGGAAATCCGGCGTCACAAGCCCCCGGTGCGCGCCAAGGCCCACCACGCCGCCGTGATAATGGCCGGAAAGCGTCAGATCGGCTCCATATGATGCATAGGAGCTGCGGTAGGCAGGGTGATGCGCCAGCAGAATGCCGTAGCGCGCCGGATCCGGTTTTCCAAGGTGGTCCGTCAGTTCCGAAACCGGCAGCGGTCCGCGGTAAAAGCGGTTGTAATAGGTGCGGTCCATGGCATAGCCGTAGATCCGGACCGGACAGCCGCTGATGGTAAGATCCGCCGTCTCATTTTCCAGATAGCAGATTCCTGCCTTTTTCAGGCGCTCCCGGAGCTTTTCATACAGATCGCCGTACTGTTCCGGATACAGCTTCAGACGGTATTCGTGGTTTCCGCAGCCATAGATTACCTGGTATTCCTCCGCAAGACGTTCCGCGAAACTCAGACCCGGGTCGAGGTTCTCCCCCGGCTTTGCCACAATCTGGTCCCCGCCGATGATGACAAGATCCGGAGCCGCCTCATCGATGACTGCCTTTAACACCGTGTTATCCGGGCCAAACTCCATATTGTGAAGATCACTGATAAACGCCAGACGAAAACCGTTTCCTTCCGGAAATTTTCCATTTGACGAAAGTTTGTAATAGGTCGTTGTAAATTTTCTCATACCGTTCATTATACTTGATTTTTCGGTGTATGACAACCCGTTTTCCCTGCTGTTTATAAGCCCAATGCCTGTTTTGCCAGCTGATCGGCTTTTTCGTTGTAGGTGACGCCGGTGTGGCCCTTTACTTTGCAGAAGCGGATCGCAACTTTGGCCGATGCCAGATCGTAAAAATTCCGGTAATCGATGGTTCCCTGTTTTTTCGCCTGCCATTCTCTCGTACACCAGCTTGCGATTCCCTGGTAATCGTGATAGATGGCCAGCTCCGGAATATCATGTGTCAGGCAGTAAGCCATGGCCAGCTCTGCGCCCTTGATCTCGCCTGCCACATTCCGCATGGAGACGAGATCCGGGTCGCTGTATTCTTCTGCAAGATTCAACTCTTTTCCGTCCAGGAAGAGGACCACACCGCAGGAGAACTTTCCGAGCGCATGCTGATAGCTTCCATCCACGTATGCGACGGCGCTCCTGCCGACACCGGCGTATTCCGGGTCTTCGCATGGTTTTTCTGCCAGAATCAGGTGTTCCCAGTCCCAAGAAGAAGGATCGGGTGCTGCCGTGCTCTGTACTGCCTTTCGTTCCGGGGCAGCGAAATACGTTCCGATTGTTTCCCGCAGCAATGGTTCCGGCATTTTACCGCCGCCCAGAAAGGCCTCTGCCTCCTCCAGACGCTCAAATCCCTTGTAAATTGCGCCAGGATAACCGTGTACCTGCGCTTTGCACGCATCCCATGTCCGGTAGATGCCCGGAACCTTTCCCTGTTTTACCGCATAGTAATTTTTCTTTGCCATGTTTTTCTCCTTTTCGCGCATGATACTCCGGCTTTATGCCGTCCCAAGAAAATATTGTTTCATCGTACATCCGAACAGGTCCCACATGCCGGCTCTTGCCACGTCTGCTCCATATAAAATCGCAACGGAACCAAGTTCCTCACCGTCTGCTTTGTAAACAACTCTTCCGGCACACTCGCCTTTCTGGATAGGGGCCTGCACCTCTTCCGGCAGTTCTATCGTTTTTTCCACTTCACCGATCACCGTCCCGCCCGTCGCAAGATAGCGGAATTCTTCCGCATATTCCAGTTCTGCCGTATCCTGCTTTCCATAAACAACCGAAAGTTCCGGCAGGGGATCGCGTTCCCGGTCTATGTAGATGCTGCAGGACGAAAACCCATACTGGAACAGTGACGCCGCATCTGCAAACCGCACCTTGTAGTCCGGTGCTCCCATCACGACTGCCAGCATTGTCAGATCATTTTTCTTCGCCACTGCCGAGACGCAGTACTTCGCCTTCGAGGTGCTTCCTGTTTTCAGTCCCACACAGCCCTCATAGCCGCGGATCAGCTTATTTGTATTGGTGAGGGTGAATGGTTTGCTTCCCTTCTGTGTGACATGCGTAATCTCTTCCATCCAGATAGAGGAATAGTTCAGGATCTGCGGAAAGCGCTCGATCAGCTCCCGAGACATTTTCGCCACATCTGCCGCTGTCGTGTAATGGCCGTCGGAATCCGTGAGGCCGCAGCAGTCCTCAAACTTCGTGTCGTTCATGCCGAGTTCTTTTGCTTTCTGGTTCATCCGGCTGACAAACTCGCTTTCTGTCCCCGCAATATGCTCTGCCATCGCTACAGATGCATCGTTTCCCGAAGCAACGACAATACACTTGATCATCGTCTCAACGGTCTGCTTTTCGCCCTCTTCCAGAAAAACCTGGGACCCGCCCATACTTCTGGCGTGCGCACTCGTCGTCACTTCGTCGGTCAGCTGGAGCGTCCCTTTTTCGAGCTCTTCAAAAATCAGCAGCAGCGTCATGATTTTTGTGATGCTCGCCGGGCTTCGCTGTTCCGACGCATTTTTCTCGTACAGAACAGTTCCGGTCTGTGCCTCCATCAAAAGAACAGACGGCGAAGTCAGCCCAAGGTCCGGTGTCATCTCCGGTGCTGTCTCCTCCGTCTCTTCTGTTTTCTGTTCCGTTGTTTCGTTCTGCTGCTTGTCGGAAGATTCTCCATTCTGCTCTGCCGCAGTCACTTTCAAGGGCGCTGCAAGAAGCGCCAGGATCATCAGCAGGCTCCAGACGATATTTCGTGTTCTTCTCTTCATATTCCCCCGAAACATCTGCTCTTTCTTCCCTACAGGCTATGCAGACGACCGCAGAACTATGCTGTCTGTTCCGTTTACAGCAGCGGTGCCAGAAACTTCAGCGCACCGCGGAGTGCACGGACTGCAAAATTTTTCTTTCGGCAGTAGTCCATATTGATCTGCTCACACTGTTCAAACGTGATCAGCGCATCCTCTTTTACCTGGGCAACCGCACTGCTGCCGTACATCCAGACACCGCACTCAAAATGCAGGTACATGCTCCGGTAATCCATGTTGATCGTTCCGACCGTCGCAACTTCATCATCACAGACAAAGCTCTTGGAATGGATAAAGCCCGGCGTATACTGGTACATCTGAACGCCGGATTCCAGCAGGATCTCGTAATTGGCCTGCGTCAGAATATAGACAATCTTCTTATCCGGGATGCCCGGCGTTACAATCCGCACATCGACTCCGCGCTTTGCCGCCATGCAGAGAGCGGTCAGCGTCTCGTTGTCCGGAATCAGATACGGAGTAAAAATATAAAGATATTTTTTCGCCTGTGAAATAATGTTCAGATAAACATGCTCGCCTACTGTCTCTCCATCCAGCGGGGAATCGCCGTACGGCTGCACAAAACCGTCTTTTTTAAACGCTTCCTCGTGATAGATCTCCGGCCGGTATGATTCGAAATTGCATTCCATACCGGTGATTGTGCTCCACATCTGCAGAAACATCACCGTAAAACTCCATACCGCCTCACCATGCAGACAGATTCCGGAATCCTTCCAGTGGCCGAACCGCTCCTTGCGGTTAATGTATTCGTCCGCAAGATTAATGCCGCCCGTGAAAGCCGTATGACCGTCGATCACGGCAATTTTCCGGTGGTCACGGTTATTTAAAATGACATTCAGCACCGGTCGGAACTGATTGAACGCCGCACACTTGATGCCCATCTGCTGCAGCGATTTATAATACTGATACGGCAGCGTCGTCACGCAGCCGAAATCATCGTAAATCAGCCGCACATCCACACCGGCGGCCGCTTTTTCCTTCAGAATCTCCAGCACCGTATCCCACAGATACCCCTCGCTGATGATGAAATATTCCATAAAAATGTAGTGTTCTGCCTTTTTGAGTTCCTCAATAAAGTGCTCAAACCATACATCTCCCAGCGGGTAATACTCTGTTTCTGTGTTTTCATAAACAGGATAATGCGCATAATTGGTCAGATAGGAAGACTGCCCCGCTGCCAGGATATTTTCTTCCTCGAGCTTTTTACGCGTCTCTTCTTCCTCTCCAAGAACGCCTCCCTGCGAAAGCAGAACTGTATCGTAATGTGTACGGAATTTTCTTGCCACACTGGAATGGCCGAGAATGCCGTACAGGCAGATTCCGGTTACCGGAAGCGCCAGGATACAGACTGCCCACATCAGTTTGTAGCCGGGATTCATTTTCGGATTATTGATAATCGAAAGCACTGCAATCAGGGAAAGGATCGTGACCGCATAGTTGATGTAGACAGATTTTTCATTGAGCTGCATCATAATTCCGGCCAGCCAGCAAAATTCCAGAAGAAGTGCAACACCGATAATGACCATACGGCTGGTAAGCAGCTTCAGAATCTTTTTCACGATACGAAACAGCTTGTTTGCTATTTTGTACAAAATTCTCATTTGTCACCGCCTTGCTGTTTTGTCAAAACCTGCGACTTTAAGTTACAAGTATAAAAATCCCCGGCAAAACAGATCGCCGGGGATTTTTTGCACATTAATTATACTTACGTTTTCTGGCAGCTTCAGATTTCTTTTTACGACGAACACTTGGTTTCTCGTAATGCTCTCTTTTACGAATCTCCTGCTGAATGCCAGCTTTTGCACAGCTACGCTTAAATCTGCGTAAAGCGCTGTCCAACGTTTCGTTTTCTTTAACGATTACATTTGACATAGTCTCACACCTAACCTCCCTCCAGTTGTAGATTGTGCATAATACAACTGTATGGGTATTTTTTGCACTGTTTTTATTATACCAGAAAAATCTCGTACGTCAACAAGTTTTTTCATTTTTTTGCAAAATTTTTCCCTGCCGCCTGCCTGGCTCCTTTTTCTGCCCTGCAGGCGGCAGGATTTTGTGCTGTTTTTCCTGCTTATTGTTATGCGATCTGGCCTTCCAGTACCTCAGCAGCTTTTGCAACTGCTTCGTCGATCTTCTCCGGATTCTTTCCGCCGGCCTGTGCCATGTTCGGACGTCCACCGCCGCCGCCGCCGACAACGGCTGCCACTTCTTTGATCAGTTTTCCGGCATGTGCACCTTTCTTCATCGCATCATCGGTTACCATGGCAAGAAGGCTTACTTTACCGTCCTTTGCAGATGCCAGAACAACAACGCCGCTTCCCAGTTTTTCTTTCAGCTGGTCGCCAAGGTCACGCAGTCCGTTCATATCGACATCCGGTACGGATGCAGCGAGAAGTTTTACACCTTTGACTTCGGTTACTTTATCCATAACATCGCCGAGCGCTTCTTTTGCCAGTTTGCTCTTTAAGGACTCATTCTCTGCCTGGAGTGCTTTTGCCTCTGCCTGCAGATGAGCGATCTTCTCGAGGAGATCCGCCGGTGTTGTCTTTAAGAGAGCTGCTGCCTCATGTATTTTCTCTTCCTGTGCTTTATAATATGCAGTAACAGACGGTCCGGTCAGAGCTTCGATTCTGCGGACACCTGCTGCAACGCCTGCCTCAGAAACAAGTTTGAACAGTCCGATTTCAGCGGTATTCTTTACATGGGTACCACCGCAGAGCTCTTTGGAGAAGTCTCCCATGGAAACGACACGTACTTTGTCGCCGTATTTCTCACCGAACAGAGCCATCGCGCCGGATTTCTTTGCTTCCTCAGTATCCATGATGTCGGTTACAACCGGGATCTGCTCCTGAATCTTTTCATTTACCAGATTCTCAACTTTTTCCAGTTCTTCCGGTGTCATAGCCTGGAAGTGGGCAAAGTCGAAACGGAGTCTGGTCGGGGTTACGAGAGAACCTTTCTGCTCTACGTGTGCACCGAGAACAGTCTTTAATGCCTTCTGCAGAAGGTGTGTTGCGCTGTGGTTCTTCTCGATATTTTTTCTTGCCTCTTCGTTGACCTGAAGTGTAACTTCCTCGCCGTTTGAAATCATACCGGATTTCATGACACCGACGTGGCCGTATTTTCCGCCGCGGAGTTTGATGGTATCTTCTACTTCGAATACACCATTTGCTCCTTTGATGATACCGCAGTCGCCTTCCTGACCGCCCATGGTAGCGTAGAACGGAGTTTTCTCTACGAAAATAGTTCCCTTCTGGCCTTCCATCAGAGATTCTGCAATCTCAGTCTCTGTCGTCAGAACGGTTACTTTGGAGGTATCCTCCAGATGATCGTATCCGGTAAACTCAGTTGTTACGGACGGGTCGATCTCATCGTAAACGGTTGCATCAGCACCCATGTAGTTTGTTACTTCACGGCTCGATCTTGCACGCTCTCTCTGCTCTTCCATTGCTGCATGGAAACCGTCCTCGTCGATGCCGTAGCCCTTCTCCTCAAGGATCTCTTTGGTCAGATCCAGCGGGAATCCGTAGGTATCGTACAGTTTGAATGCATCCTGTCCGTCCAGAACTTTTTTGCCTTCGCTCTGCATTTTTTCTTCGAGCTCGGAGAGGATATGAAGTCCCTGGTCGATGGTTTTGTTGAACTGGGTCTCCTCGTTGTTCAGAACGTTGAAGATGAAATCTTTTTTCTCTTCAAGTTCCGGATATCCGTCTTTGGAGCCTTCGATTACGCTTGCGGAAAGGCGGGCAAGGAACAGTCCGTCAATGCCAAGCAGACGGCCATGACGTGCTGCACGGCGGATCAGACGGCGCAGTACGTAGCCTCTTCCTTCGTTGGTCGGCATGATTCCATCGGAAATCATGAATGTTGCGGAACGGATATGGTCTGTGATAAGGCGGATGGAAACATCGGTCTCATGATCTTTATCATACTCTTTTCCGGAGATTTCGCATACTTTGTTGCGGAGTGCCTGAATGGTGTCGACATCGAAAATGGAATCTACATCCTGTACGACAACGGCCAGACGCTCAAGTCCCATACCGGTATCAATATTCTTCTGGATCAGGTCGGTGTAGTGGCCCTCGCCGTCGTTGTTGAACTGGCTGAATACGTTGTTCCATACTTCCATGTAACGGTCACACTCGCAGCCAACGGTACATCCCGGTTTGCCGCAGCCGTATTTTTCTCCGCGGTCATAATAAATCTCAGAACACGGACCGCACGGACCTGCGCCATGCTCCCAGAAGTTGTCCTCTTTTCCAAAACGGAAAATACGGTCTGCCGGGATGCCGATCTCTTTGTTCCAGATATCAAATGCTTCATCATCGTCCTGATAGATGGATGGGTACAGACGATTCGGATCGAGCCCTACTACCTGTGTTAAAAACTCCCAGGACCATGCGATTGCTTCGTGTTTGAAATAATCACCGAAGGAAAAGTTTCCGAGCATCTCAAAGAAGGTGCCGTGACGGGCTGTTTTTCCTACATTTTCAATATCGCCGGTACGGATACATTTCTGGCATGTTGTTACTCTTCTTCTCGGCGGAATCTCTGCGCCTGTGAAGTAAGGTTTCAGCGGAGCCATACCGGAGTTGATCAGTAAAAGACTTTTATCGTTGTGTGGAATCAACGAAAAACTCTTCATAGCAAGATGTCCTTTGCTCTCGAAGAACTCAAGAAACATCTTTCGTAATTCGTTTACGCCATATTTTTCCATGACTGTTTGTCCTCCAAATAATTCAGTGTGTCCCGGAATTTCTTCCGGGAATCCATTCTTTTATAATAGCACACTTAATTATTTAACGCAAATTTTTTTGAAATTCTTCTTTCCTTTTTTCAGAACGATACCGTCCTCGCCGAAGGCTGCTTTTTCTACGGCATATTTCGGATCTGTGATTTTCTCACCGTCTACGGATACACCGCCCTGCTCTACGGCACGGCGTCCTTCGTTTCTGGTCTTTGCAAGCTCTGCCTTGACAAGAAGGGTTACGATATCGATTTTATCGTCCGTGAAATCCTCTGCAGAAATTTCACTGGTCGGCATATGCTCGGAGCTTCCGGTAGAGAATACGGCACGTGCGCCTTCCTGCGCTTTCTTTGCTTCTTCCTCGCCGTGTACCATGGAGGTCAGCTCATAGGCCAGGATCTCTTTTGCCTCGTTCAGCTTGCTTCCTTCCCAGGAATCCATCTCGTCGATCTGCTCCAGCGGCAGGAAGGTCAGCATACGGATACATTTTAAGACATCGGCATCGTCCACGTTTCTCCAGTACTGGTAGAAATCGAACGGGCTGGTCTTGTTCGGGTCAAGCCATACAGCGTTTCCTGCGGTTTTACCCATCTTCTTGCCCTGAGAGTCGGTCAGAAGGGTGATGGTCATTGCATAGGCATCTTTTCCAAGTTTACGGCGGATCAGTTCGGTTCCTCCCAGCATGTTGGACCACTGGTCATCGCCGCCGAACTGCATATTGCAGCCGTATTTCTGGAACATGTGATAGAAGTCGTAGCTCTGCATAATCATGTAGTTGAACTCCAGGAAGGAAAGACCTTTTTCCATACGCTGTTTGTAGCACTCTGCACGGAGCATGTTGTTGACGCTGAAGCATGCACCTACCTCACGGAGCAGTTCTACATAGTTCAGGTTCAGCAGCCAGTCTGCGTTGTTGAGCATCATAGCTTTTCCCTCGCCGAACTCGATGAAACGCTCCATCTGACGTTTGAAGCACTCTGCGTTGTGGTCGATCTCCTCGCGGGTCAGCATTTTTCTCATATCGGTTCTTCCAGACGGGTCACCGATCATGGTGGTGCCGCCGCCGATCAGGGCGATCGGTTTGTTTCCTGCCATCTGCATCCGTTTCATCAGGGTCAGTGCCATGAAGTGACCTGCGGTCAGACTGTCTGCGGTGCAGTCGAATCCGATATAGAACGTTGCTTTTCCATTGTTTACCAGGTCTCTGATTTCATCTTCGTCGGTTACCTGTGCCAGAAGGCCTCTGGCGATCAGTTCGTCATAAATCTGCATTTTGTTTTTCTCCTTTTTTCGGTTGACTTTCGGGTATGTGTTACCGTCTGGGACCAAAGTTTTTTATACAAAAAGACTCCCGTCCTTTCCGATTCAAAGGACGAGAGCCCGTATCTCCCGTGTTACCACCTTACTTCACAGCTGTCTCACGGCAGCTGCCTTTGTCGGTATCCAAAACCTCTGAATACCCTGACGCTGTAACGTTCGTCTCTTACGTCGCAGCCTACTAAAAACGTGCATCATAGTTCTTCTGCCGCCCGTTTTATTCGGTGCGCAACTCCGGGATGTATTCGAATCGTACAGAACCTGCATGCGCCTCTCATCTGCCGGCTGCTTTCTGTCCGCGTTTTTGTACGTCTACTTGTTCCCTTCCAAGCCTTTTTCCATGTTCCATAGTATAAACGGTGATTCGAAATCTGTCAAGACTTCTGCTTTCCGTTTTTTCATCTATTTTTAATATCCGCGGTCCTGATCCATCATATACAGGAGTGCGTTGCAGATGCACGCCGCGATATTGCTGCCGCCTTTTCGTCCGCGTGCCACGATATACGGGATATTGGTCTGCATAATCAGTTCTTTGGACTGTACCACATTGACAAAGCCGACCGGAACTCCGATGATCAGCGCCGGTTTTATTTTTCCTTCCCCGATCAGTTCATAGAGGCGGACCAGTGCCGTCGGCGCATTTCCAACCGCAATAATCAGCTTTTTATCCAGCTCCGCTGCTTTTTCCATGCAGGCTGCCGCGCGGGTGCTTCCGGTTTCTTTTGCTCTTGCCGCAACATCTTCGTCTGACATAAAGCAGAGCGCTTCACCGCCGTGGCGCGCAAGCACCTTTTTGTTGATGCCGGATCTTGCCATCTGCGTATCCGTCACAATGCAGGCTCCCTCCCGGATCGCCTCGATGCCTTTTGCCACCGCATGCTCCGAAAAGCAGAGATTATCCGCATAATCAAAATCCGCACTTGTGTGGATACACCGCTTTACAACCAGTTCCTGATCCTCTGGAAACGTTCTTCCGTTTAATTCTTCCGTGATAATTTCAAAGCTTCTCTTTTCAATCTCGTGCGGGCTTACCTGCTCCAGTTCTATCTTCATCTTTATGCCCCTTCTTCCAGAATTTGATAAATCTTCTTCATGTCGAGATGCTCGCGCAGCGCATCTGCGAGAATATCGTACTGTGTCTCTTTGAATGTCTGGTAATCGACACCGTGAATCTGCTCCATGGCAATTCCCTTATTCTTTGCAAGTGCTTCCACGATCCGTTCGGCAACTTCTTCTTTGTCGAAAATGCCGTGCACATACGTACCGTACACATTTCCTTTCTGTGCACCGTCCAGCTTATCCGAATCAGCACGGTTCTGATCATCGATGAACGTGAATGCTTCTGTTTCTTCTTTCCGCACCGTTTCTCCCATATGGATTTCATAGCCCTCAATCCGGGTTCCCTCGATCCCGGCAAGAACGCCTTCTGTTTTTCCAAAAGCGCCCTCCGCGCGGGTTCTCGTCTTCTCACCGGCAAATACGGTATCCATCGGCAGGAGTCCCATTCCTTTGATCGTTCCGCCGGCTTCGACATGCAGCGGATCGCTCAGCGTATCTCCGAGCATCTGGAAGCCGCCGCAGACACCGAAAATTACTTTTCCGGCCGCAGCCGCCTTCAGTACGGCCGCTTCCAGACCATTCTGACGCATCCAGAGCAGATCCTCCATCGTGTTTTTCGTTCCCGGAAGCAGAATCATATCCGGATTTTTCAGTTCGGAGACAGAGCTTACGTAGCGGAGTGATACGCCTTCGATCCGCTCGAACGGGTTGAAATCGGTGAAGTTTGAAATACGCGGGAGACGGATGACCGCAAGGTCAATGAGACCGATCTCCTCTTTTCTGGTGAATCGCTCGGTCAGACTGTCCTCGTCTTCCACTTCGATGTGGAGATACGGCGCCACGCCGACCACCGGGATGTGTGTTTTTTCTTCCAGCATCACAACGCCCGGGTCCAGGATGGTTTTGTCCCCGCGGAATTTGTTGATAATCAGACCCTTGATGCGGTCGCGCTCATCCGGCTCTAAAAGCTCTACGGTACCGTAAAGCTGAGCAAAAACGCCGCCGCGGTCAATATCTCCGACGAGGAGCACCGGTGCATCCACAAGCTTTGCCATTCCCATATTGACGATATCATCGGCTTTCAGGTTGATCTCCGCCGGACTTCCGGCTCCCTCGATCACAATGATATCATACTGTTCTTCCAGTGCATGGTACGCTTTCATGATGTCCGGGATCAGCTCTTTTTTGTGGGAAAAATATTCCCGCGCACTCATGTTTCCCAGTACCTCACCGTTTACAATCACCTGCGAACCGGTGTCATTCGTCGGCTTTAACAGAATCGGGTTCATCAAAACGGACGGTTCGATCCCGGCCGCTTCCGCCTGCATGACCTGTGCACGTCCCATCTCAAGGCCTTCTCTCGTAATAAACGAATTCAGCGCCATATTCTGTGATTTGAACGGCGCCACACGGTATCCGTCCTGATGGAAAATCCGGCATAAGCCCGCCGCAAGCAGACTCTTTCCCGCATTTGACATCGTTCCCTGTATCATAATTACTTTCGCCATCGTTTTTCCTCCTAAAACCACTGCAGAATCTGTGAAACGGCTTCTGTCAGAATCTGGTTTTCTTCATGTGTGCGTACGGCTGCACGGTAATATCCGTCGGCAAGGCCCGAGTAGTTGGAACAGTCGCGGATCAGAATGCCGCCTTTTTCCAGCCGTGCGGCAAGTCCTTTCGGTCCCTCAAAGAACAAATAATTTGCACAGGAATCCCATACGGTAAGACCTGCTTTTTCCAGTTCTGCTTTCATCCAGGCGCGTTCTTTTCCGATCAGTTCCCGTGCTTCTTTGACGTAAGCATCCTCGTTCAGGGCGGCAAGGCCTGCCATCTGCGCCGGAATCGAAACATTCCACGACTGCATGCTGCGGCTGATCCGATCCAGCAGATCCTCGTCGCTGCAGAGCAGATAGCCAAGACGCAGGCCCGGCATTGCGTAAATCTTTGTGAACGCACGCAGAATCAGCAGATTCGGATATTCGTCCAGTTTTCCCTGCATCGTCACTTTTTCCGGCTCCGGCAGAAATTCTATGAAACACTCATCCAGCACCAGATAGATGTTACGCTCCCGGCAGTTATCCAGGATCTTTAAAAGAAGTTCCTGCGGAATCGTAAGGCCGGTTGGATTATTTGGATTACATAAAAAAACAAGATCCAGATCGTCGGTCAGATCATCGCAGAAATCGTCCTGTAAAAGAAAGCCTTTTTCCTTTTGCAGCAAATACATACGGATAAAACACCCTGCCGCTGAAAGTGCTGCTTCATACTCTGCAAATCCCGGCGCTGCAATCAGCGCTTTTTTCGGGCGGAGAGCCTGTGTCAGGGCAAAAATAAGCTCCGCGGCGCCGTTTGCAAACAGAATATTTTCTTCTGGAAGCTGCTCCTTTTCCGACAGTGCCCGGGTCAGGTCCCGGCACAGTGCGTCAGGATACTGTTCCACCGATTCCGCGCTCTTTCTCACCGCCTCTTTCACACTTTCCGGAGCTCCAAGAGGATTGACATTCACAGAAAAATCGACTCTGCATTTTTTCGTGTAAATGTCTCCTCCATGTGGATTTTGTCTCATACCATATGCCTTCCTTTCTCTTTTCCGTTGTGTTTCTATCTTCTCTTTTTACAGAAATAAAAAGATCGCGCGGATTCCCGCAAAGAACACCAGTCCGAGGAACGAGGTCAGATACATCAGATGATTTGCTCTTTTGATATCTTCCGCCTCGACCGGGCGGATGTCATCGCCGATCGTTGGTTTCTTTACGACTTTGCCGAAATACACGGCATCTCCGGCAAGCTGTACTTCCAGCGCCCCTGCCATAACTGCTTCTGTCTGCGCAGAATTTGGGCTGGCGTGGCAGTAACGGTCGCGTTTGTAAATTTTTTCTGCATTTTTCCAGTTCATGCGCTCGCATGCAGACGCAAGAATCATCAGCCATGCGCTGATTCTCGCCGGTATGTAATTGACGACATCATCCAGCTTTGCCGCACACCGTCCAAAATACAGATATTTGTCATTTTTGTATCCCACCATGGAATCCATGGTATTGATGGACTTATACAGAAAGCCTAATGCCGGTCCGCCGATGGCAAGAAAGAGGAGCGGTGCAATGACACCGTCCGACGTATTCTCCGCGATCGTTTCCACGGCAGCTTTCGTCACTCCTGTTTCCGAAAGATTTTCCGTATCACGTCCTACGATCATGGAAACCGCATAGCGCGCCCCCGGAAGATCGTTTTCTTTTAATTTCTGATAGACCTTCATGCTCTCATCCTTCAGGCATTTCGTTGCCGGAATCTGCCAGCACCAGAGAACCTCCAGAAGGAAGCCGATGACCGGATGAATTTTAAATGCCGCAAAGAGCAGCAGTGCCGGAACACCGTATCCCGCCAGACAGACGAGGATCACGAGAAAAACTCCTCCGGCAAGCTCTCCCTTTGGTGTTTTCGGAAATACCTTCCGCAGCCATTTTTCCAGCAGGGCAATGAGATTTCCGATCACACGGATCGGATGGTACAAAAAGGAGGGATCTCCAAGCAGCAGGTCCAATCCATAGCCCACAATCAGGGCTGCTAATGCTGTTTTCATCTTGTTTTCTCCTGTTCTTTCCGGTAAGAGACACACTGCTCCAGAAATTCCAGTGCGAGGTGCGGACTTGCCATATAGTAAAGATGCGGGAATCCCGCCATCATCCGTTTTGTCGCATGAATGCATTCCCAGTTCCGCTTCCGCAGCGGTTTTGCCGCATGCCATGCACTTCCGCAGTCTGTGCTGTCAAAGTAATGGAACTCATGGCCGCGCACCGGATTTCCGCCGTTCCGAAAGGTATCCTTCGTGTTTGGCGTGAGGGTGATATAGCCGAATCTTCCCAGCTTTTTTGTCCGGTAAACATTTCCCGGAACAGCCTGTACCATAGGATACACATTTCCATCCATATCCTCCATGGATTCTGACAGGTACATATAACCGCCGCATTCTGCAAGAACCGGCATTCCCTGACGGATGTTATCGCGGATCTTCGTTCTCATGGTCTGGTTTTCCGAAAGCTCTTCTGCGTGCAGCTCCGGGTAGCCGCCGCAGAACAGAAATCCATCTGTATTCTTTGGCGGCTCCGCATCGGAAAGCGGCGAAAAATATTCGATTTTGGCTCCAAGTGACGCGAGAAGCTCCAGATTATCCCGATAAAAGAAACAGAATGCTTCATCCTTTGCAACGGCAAGAATCGGCTTCGCAGCACGCACCTTTGCGGCTGCTTCGCTTTCTGTCACCTTACGCAGGACTTCCGGCATTTTTCCCGAGAGCTCTTCTGCCCCTTCTGCAATCGCAAGAATTTTTTCAAAATCCAGTGTCTTCTGCAGTGTTTCTGCAAGCAGATTGACCTGCTCCTGCAGATTTTCCACCTCATCCGGCATCACAAGGCCGAGGTGGCGGCTTTCTAAGTGGCATTCCTTCAGTTCCGGCACAAAGCCGGCACAGGAAATGCCAAGTTCTTTTTCCGCCATCGGCGCGATCTCCCGGTACAGCATCTCTGACATCCGGTTAAAGATTACACCGGCGATCCGGCTGTCCTCTTTGTACTGCAGGTATCCCTTGATAAAGGCAAGCGCTGAAACGCTCATGCCTTTGGCATCGACAACCAGAAGAACCGGCGTTTTTGTCATACCGGCGAGATCGTAGGCGCTGCCTTTGGTAGAAATTCCGCCAAGACCGTCGTAATACCCCATAACGCCTTCCAATACGGAAATGTCATGACCCGCTGCATGTTTGCAGAACAGATACTGTGTTGTTTCTTCCTCTGTGAAAAACGGATCCAGATTACACGACGGGGCGCCGATTACCTGTTCGTGAAACATCGGATCGATATAATCCGGGCCGCATTTAAACGCTGCGGGCTGCTTTCCCATCTGCTGCAGTGCACGGAGCAGTCCGCAGGTGATCATCGTTTTCCCGCTTCCACTCCTTCCTGCTGCCAGCATGATTCTTGGTGCTTTCATTCTTTGGCACCTCCCTGGGCTGTAAAGATATAAACCGGATTCTGGGCAATCATCAGATGGCTTCTTCCGGCCTTTTTCGCATTGGAAGCCTGCAGGCAGACGATTTCCGGCTCTTCAAACGCAAGTTTTTTGAAACACGATGCTGCCTCCGCTAATGTTTCCACGGTTACTGTATTTAATACCACGCGGATGTTCGGATTCTTCCGCAGGAGCAGTTCCAGAATCTCTTTTAAGTTTCCGGCAGACCCGCCGATAAATGCATGCGTCGGAACCGGGAGTGCTTCGAGTGCTTCCGGTGCAGTTCCCTCAATAATTTCCAGATGATCCACTGCAAATTTCTTTTTATTTTCCTGCAGAAGTGCAACGGCTGCCGGATTTTTTTCTATCGCATATACCTTTCCCTGTGCTGCACGAAGCGCCATCTCAATCGAAACAGAACCTGTGCCCGATCCAATATCATAGACAACAGAATTCGAAGAAAGCTGCAGATGAGAAAGAGATGCATTGCGCACTTCCCGCTTGGTCATCGGTACTTTGTCACGCAGAAATACTTCATCTGCCATGCCGGCTGTAAACTCCGGTTCCGGATTCGGGTTTTCAAACAGAAGAACCGCAAGCGGAGCAAACTCCATTTTAGCAAGTTCGAATGGGGTTCCTGTCACAATCTGTTCTTCCGGATACGACAGATCCGTTCCCACATGCAGCACAATCTGCTCCCAGCCGTACGAACTTAACGTCTGGCAGATTTCCCTGACACTGCCCTTTCCGCCGGCGATCGCCAGAGTTTTCCGGTTCCGGCGGACCGTCTCCAGAAAGTTGCAGTGCTGCCCGTGCAGGCTCACAAATGCTGCATCCTCCCAGGACACTCCGATTTTGGCACAGAAATAAACCAGCGAAGAAATTCCCGGCTCTACACGGACAGAAAAATCCGCATCTTCCGCAAGGACGGCCTGAAGTTTCTTTGCTCCGCTGTAAAAGCCGACATCACCCGACTGCAGAAGAACAATCTTTTCATATTCCGGGTGCGCCTTCAGATACTCGTAAATCTTTTCCGGGCTGTATTCTGCAAGCATTGGCTTCTGATATTTTTCTACTGCTTTTGTCATGCGTCCCGCACCGATCAGCACATCCGCCTGCTCACACGCGTCTACGAGCGCCAGCGTCATCTGTGCTTCTGCACCAGGTCCGATTCCGGCGATCACGACGTCCCGTTTCACGGACAGATCAAATTTTTCAACGAGATACCGCTTGACCTCGTCCTCCGAGAGTCCTTCTTCCTCTTTCGGACGGCCGATCAGAACGACACGGACACCGGCCTTTTTGGCTGCCTCAATTTTTTCTTCAAAGCCGCCGTTTCTTCCGGATTCCTTCGTTACCATCCATTCGGCATGGAACGACTGCAGCATTGCAACGTTCATGTCCATAGAAAACGGTCCCTGCATGCCTATGGTATGTGCGGCATCAAATCCAAGTTCCGCGCAGGATGCAATTACGCCTGGCAACGGCAGCACCCGGGCATACACACGGTTTTTATAATCCGGAAGCTCTGCAAATTTTGCGAGTTCCTTGCTTCCTGTTGTCACCAGAATCTTTCCCTCTGTACCCGCCAGATACGATACCGCTTCTTCTGTCGTATCGACCATGACGCAGGATGGATCTGCCGCAAGCGACGGCCGCAGCAGCCGAAGATACGTTTTTCCTGCTTTTTCACATGCAGACCGGATATTTTCCGACACAAGATCGGCATACGGATGGGTTGCATCGATAACCATTTCCGGCTGTTCTTCGCCAAAAAGCTGTTCCATCTCTTCTTCTGTCAGTCTTCCGCTTCGAACCGTCAGGGCACCGCCCTCCTCGATCCGGCACTTGCCGTATTCTGTCGCCGTACAGGCAAGGGATGCAATCTCATATTTCTTCAGAAAACTGCAGATTTCCCGGCCTTCCGTCGTTCCGGCAAAGACGATTACTTTATTCATAGCGATATCCCCTCGGCGTTACCATGTGATCCCGGATTTCCTTTGTCTGACTGTTTCCGATAAATACCGTCGTAAACATATCCACTTTTGTATTGCGAAGTTCTGCAAGCGTCATGGTCCGGCTCGTCTCCCCGTCTCTTCCGATTTGGCTTACGATTCCGCAGACGGTTTCCGGCGCTTTGTAACGAAGCATCAGATCACACGCTTTTTCCAGATAATCCGCTCTCTTATGGCTTCCCGGGTTATAAAGACAGATGACAAAATCCGCTTCCGATGCCAGCAGAAGACGTTTTTCAATTTTCTCCCACGGTGTCAGAAGATCGCTCAGGCTGATCAGGGCGAAATCGTGGATCAACGGTGCACCAAGAACGGCAGCGCCTCCCGTTGCGGCGGTCACGCCTGGAATTACCTTAATTTCAATATCAGGCCATTCTTCCGAAAGCTCATACATCAGACCTGCCATACCGTAAACGCCGGCATCTCCGCTGCAGATCATAGCAACCTGTTTTCCCTCTGCCGCAGTTTCAAATGCTAGACGGCAGCGCTCCACCTCTTTCCGCATCGGCGTCGTCAGAAATTCTTTTCCTTCAAAATGTTCTTTTACCAGATCCACATAGACGGTATAGCCGATGATCACATCGCAGTTCCGCAGCGCATCCGCCGCCTCGATCGTCATTTTTTCATATGCTCCGGGGCCGATGCCCACGACAAAAATTGTACTCAAAATACTGCCCTCCAGTCCGCCGCAGCCAGTGCAACTGTTACACCGTCCGCTGCCTTTTTTTTCTTTATCAGTCTGCCGCCGGCGAGAACTGCGCTGCGCTCACAGACATTGTCAATTCCTGTAATCTTCCTCACAAACGGAGACGGCGTAAATTCCCCCTCCGCCGTTTCCAGTTCTTCTGCAGAAAAGGTCCGGTACTGCCAGCCATACTTTTCCACCAGCTGCAGAATTCCCGGCTCCTGCGCTTTCAGATCAATACTTGCCGCCTGTCGAACTGCTTTTGGAGAAATCCCGGCCGCCGCAAGTGCCGCAAGAACCTTTTCTTCAATCCGGCCGGCCGGTGTATTCTTCTTACAGCCGATGCCGACGGTGATCACCTTCGGGATCAGGTGAAGTGTTCTCTCATATGGCGAATCCTCTTCCGATGTGGTAATGCAGATTCCCATCGACGGTTTTGCCGCCTCTTCCGGGATCAGTTCCTCCGGTTTTGTTCCCTCCACCGGAAAACGGCTGCAGAATCCAACCGTTTTTCCGTCCACCAGAAGCGCCGCTGCCTCTTTTGCCAGCTCCATCTCACAAATTTCACAATGATTTTTTACAGCAAAGACATCGACCGCAAACTTGTGATTGACATCCGTTGCCGTTGTAATGACCGGAACCGCACCCGTTACAGCTGCAACTTCTTCCGTCAGCTCGTTTGCTCCGCCGATATGGCCGGAAAGTAATGAAATCACAAACTTTCCCTGTTCATCCATACACAGAACCGCCGGATCTGTCTTTTTACTTTTCACGTACGGTGCAATACTGCGCACCGCAATCCCGCACGCCCCGATAAACAAAATCGCATCCATTTTCTGAAACATGCGCTCTGTCCATGCAGGAAGCGACGGTGCAATCGCAGGAATTCCCGCTTCTTTCCCGTACTTTTCCAGTGCATATCCTTCACAGCTGTGTTTTTTCAGTGCCGCACAGAGTTTTTGATTCCAGGCGCATCCGTTTCTTGTAAAACTTGCTATGGCTATTTTCATCTTATTTTTCTGCCTCTCGGAATTCGGTGGTAAACGCCGGATTGTACAGATCACTTCTGCGGTAATTTCCCTGGGAAACGGCATTTCCGATGATCATCAGCGCTGTCTTGGTGATCTGGTTCTTTTTCGCCGTCTCGGCAAGTGTTCCAACGGTGCAGACGAACGTCTTCTCCTCCGGCCAGGTTGCTTTGTAAACGATCGCTGCCGGAGTATCTGCCGTATAGCCGCCTGCAATCAGCTCACGGGAAAGTTCCTCTAAGAGTCCCGTGCTTAAGAATACAACCATCGTTGCCTGATGTGCCGCAAAAGACGCAATGCTCTCCCGCTCCGGAACCGGTGTTCTTCCGGCCATTCTGGTGATGACAACACTCTGGGAGATATCCGGCAGCGTATATTCCATTTCAAGGGCAGCAGCCGCTCCGCAGAAAGAGCTGACACCCGGACAGTCATCGTGAGCGATTCCAAGGGCATCGAGCGCATCAATCTGTTCGCGGATTGCACCGTACAGGCACGGATCTCCCGTGTGGAGTCTTGCCACAGTCTGGCCTTTGCTTTCGGCCTCTTTCATAACATCAATCACCTGCTCCAGCGTCATGGTTGCACTGTTATATACCACACAGCCCTCTTTTTTCAGATCCAGCAGTGCCGGATTGACAAGAGAACCTGCATAAATGATAATGTCCGCCTCACCAAGCAGCTTCTGTCCTCTTACCGTAATCAGATCCGGGGCTCCAGGGCCCGCTCCAATAAAATGTACCATCTATTTTTTCCTCTTTTCTTTTACAATAATCAGTGAATAGTAACTTGCCTGGTCCGGGATTTCTTCCGCGCTGAAATACTTCTGTTCCGTATCCATGCCGCAGTTTTCTACCATCACCGCCCGGCAGTTCTTTTCCTTCAGGAACTGTTTCACAGCCGGCATCTTTTTACCCGCTTTCATCAGAACCTTTGTTCCTGAAAGTTCCAGTGCATCTTCAATCTGATAAGACGCCGGAATCACATGCAGTTCTTCGGAATTTTCCACCAGTCCCTCGGAAAGAGATGCTGCTGCCGCGCAGAACGATGTAACACCGCTTACAATTCTCGCATCGTAACCGTCTTCCAGTACCCGTCTGTGTACATAAAGGTAGGTAGAATACACGGTTGGATCTCCGAGTGTCAGAAATACTACGTTTTTTCCTGCATCCAGCAGCTCCTCTATTTTTTCTGCACCGCGCCGGTGATTTTCCTTCAGTTCTTTGGCATTCTTTGTCATCGGCATTGGAATAGCAACAAGCTCTTTTTCTGCCAGTTCCGGCACTGCCTGAACAGCAATCTGGTAGGCAATGCTCTCTTCCGGTTTCTCTCCTGGTACTGCAATCGTATCATTTTCCCGGATCAGACGGACGGCCTTTAACGTCATAAGCTCCGGGTCTCCCGGTCCGATTCCTGTTCCAAATAAAATTCCTGTCATTTTGTTTTTACTCTTTTCTGTTTTCTTTTTCTTCCTGCTCCCGCAGGCGCTCCAGAAGTTCTCCCGCTCCCGGGGTTTCCCCGAGCAGGCCCTCATTGCTTGAAAAAACAATCGCCTCCGTCTGCACTCTGCCCTCAATATGGTAATTCATGTAAAAAGCAATTTTTTCTGTCACTTTTTCCATGGTCTCTTTCAGGCATCCTGCTTCCTTTAAAATCTGCACCGCTTCTTCCGTCGTTCCAGTCTCCAGCAGTTTTTTTGCCAGTGCAAGATCCGCCCCTGCACGCACCGCCTGCGCCGTAAGAAGCTCCGCACGGCAGTCTGCCTCGTGGGAATGGGTATTCATAATTCCGCCGGACACCTTGACAAATTTTCCAAGATGGGCCACAAAAAGGATGGCGTCAAAGCCGAGCTCAGCTGCAAATTCCAGTGTTTTTCCGACGTAATTACTGCACTTAACGGAATGGTCTGCACGGACCCACGGATACGTTTTTAAGAAGTCCTGTCCGTAATTTCCCGGTGTCACCAGAAGGACGCGGTCACCCTGTGCTTTCCGCATTTCCATCTCGACGCGGATCGTGGAAATCAGCGCCTCCTCGCTCATCGGCACTACAATCCCGCTCGTTCCAAGGATTGAAATGCCGCCGGTGATGCCAAGTCTCGGATTGAATGTATGCTTTGCCAGTTCTTCCCCTTCCGGTACGGAGATGATAACCTGCAATGCGCGGAAATCATCGAGTTTTTTCTGAATCTCCTCCACATTCTCGCGGATCATCTGGCGCGGTACATGGTTGATCGCCGCGTTTCCGACCGGCTGATCCAGCCCCGGCTTTGTCACACGCCCGACGCCGAATCCTCCATCGATTACAATTCCCTCTTCTGTTCCAAACGTCACTTCCGCGTAAATCAATGCTTTATCTGTCACATCCGGATCATCCCCGCCGTCTTTTCGGACGGCACAGCTTACTTTTTCGGCACTTCTCCGGATATCCAGCAATTCCAGATTCAGAACAATGCCCTTTGGCGTATGGATTTTCACTTCCTGTATTTCTTTCCCGGAAAGCAGCATAAACGCCGCTCCCCGCGCTGCCGCTGCAGCGCAGGAACCCGTCGTATATCCCATGCGGAGTTTCTTGCTGCCGCGCATAATATATGCATCTTCCAAGCCTGTCCTGCTCATGTTTTTCTCCTTAACAGATCCGGCGGTTTTTCTGCCGGATCACGCGATCTATTTTATCATAACACACAATGAAAAAATGCTGAACCATTTTCGCATATTTTTTCAAAAAAGATCAATTTTTCCCGGCTGTTTTTCTATCTCAGAAACTTATTCTTTTCCCAGCTTCCTGTTGTTTCAAACTCCGCAGCTCTTCTTTCTGCCTGTTTCACAATTTTTTCATCAATTCCCATATTTCCAAGCAGCGCAATCGCATTCTTTCCTCTTGCCGGCCCCTGTTCCAGGCGATACGGGAAGGAAATACTCTGCGCGGTAATCTGCTCTTCAAAATGATAATTGGTGTAGAGATCTTCCAGCAGATACGTCAGTTCAGTATCATGTGTTGCTGCAAGACAGAGCACATTTGCACGGCGCAGGGCAGCAAGCACACTCTCTGACGCTGCAATCCGCTCCGTCGTGTTTGTTCCCCGCAGCACCTCATCAATGACGCACAGAAGCGGTGTTTTTTCACGGCTTGCCTCCAGAATCCGTTTTAAAGATTTTACTTCCACAACAAAGTAACTCTCTCCCTGTGCCAGATTATCGCGGAGTGCCATGGATGTCATGATCCGGCACACAACACCGCGGTACCGCTTCGAAAGACTCGTGTTCAGTGCCTGTGCCAGAATCGCATTCACTGCCATGTTTTTCATAAATGTGGATTTTCCCGACGCATTCGAGCCGGTCAGCAGAATTCCGCCCTCCGCATACAGACTGTTTGCCACCGGATGTGTCAGAAGCGGATGATAAAGCTCCTCCACATCGATCCGACAGCCCGCCTTTTTCTCATCCAGGAATTCCGGCCGGCAGTAATACGAAAGGCTCTCCCGGTACGATGCTGCAGACAGTGCAAAGTCCAGGAGTCCAAGATCCTCTGCCATCTGCAGAATCGCTTTTTCATACGATTTCACTCCGGAAACAACCGAAGAATACTCGATCAGATCCAGCAGAAAGAACGTGCGAAAGTATGCAAAAATCATGTTTGCTGCACCGCCCTGCGATTCTTTCGTATTCACAAGTGTTCTGCATTTTCTTGTAATCGGACGGAGTTGTTTTTCCTGTTCTTCCAGACGCTTCTGATACATTTCCAGTCCGGAAATTTTTTCTTTTCCAAGTTCCCTGGCTGTCCGCTGCAGCCGCAGGATACAGCCAAACGCTTTTAATGCACTCTCCAGCTTTTTGCTCTCCCTTCCATGCATCAGTCCGTTGCCGACCATAGAAGCAAACAGAACAGACACACCCAGCGGAGGCAGTACAAACAGCAGTCCAATTCCAAGCACAGCAATACCGGCCATCAGAAGATATTTCCCCTTCTCTCCCGGCTCCGCCTCCATCAGTACGGCTATTTCTTCTGTCGGCGGATTCATCTTTTCTTTTCCCATCAAAAGAAGTGCTTTCTGCACTGCTTCTCTGGCTTTTTGGTTCTCTGCAAAAAGCTTCATCAGCCGTTCCCGCTCTTCCCTGATTTCTGTTGTTGTGACCGGCATCCGAAGCGCCGTGTACAGATATTCTTCCCCGCACACCGACACTGTGTGGTCGACTGTGTCAAAAACCGCATCGAGATCCAGGTCATTCCAGGTAATCGCGTCCACGCAGAAGTTTTCCCCTGCTTTTCGTCTCAGACACGCTTCCAGTTTTTCTTTCTTTTCCCGTGCCGTCCGTTTCTCCTGCTTTTTTCCCCATTTCTTCCGCAGTTGTACCAGCTTCTTTTCCTGTTCATTTCTGTTATTCTGTACCATCCAAACTCCCAGCAGTATCAGAACCACAAAAATTCCTGCTGCCGTATACAGTTCTTTCATGTCTTATCGCCATCCTTTTTCCTGCTCTGTATCATAAGTCTTTTGATTCTGTCTTATTCTAGCACAGAACCCTCTTCCCTTCCAGATTTTGTTGCAAAAATCATCTCCACCGCCGCATGTACAGCCAGTCTCTGTGAACTGCTGCCGTCACCAATGCAGGTGGAAAGGGTAAGTATCTTTTGAACTTCCTTTTCCTCACCGCTGCCAAAGATCATGCTGTTTTCTTTTCTTTCCTGTACCCATGCATTCCAGTCCGCATCGCTCCATGCTCCCAGCCGGTAAACATCACTTTTGGCATCCGTCTCCTCCACACTCCAAATACGGCACTGCCATGCTTCACCCGGCAAATACAGGTACAGATACGGAAATTCCTGTTTCCACGACGCTTCACGATACTTTTTCAATCCTCCGAACATCGTTCCATCCCGCATATTATGCCCATATAAAATCGTGTGACGTTCAGAAAAATCCTCCGGTGTATCACACGGTGCAAAAATACTGCCGTAAATCCGCTCCCTGCAAAACGCATCGTGTGTCAGATAATATGCGTTATCCTGCCCGTGCGCAACCGGAACATCTAAGGCGCAGCCCGGAATCCAGAGCCACGCGCAGATTTCTCTATTTTTTGATCGAAGTCCTGCAAAATCAATTGTCCGAAACAGATTTTTGTCTGTACTGCCCGGTTCCTGCTCCTGCACTTCTTCGCTTTTTTCGTTTTCCTCTTTGTTCTCTTCTTTTTCTTCTCTGACATACATCTCCACCGCTTCTTCCTGTTCTTTTCGAATCTGCCGGCTTACCTGAATCTGCGGCAGATACCAGAAAAAAAGCGCCGCCAATGTCAGAACTGCAATCCCTCTTCTTTTTCTGCCGATTTTTTCTCTCTCCATTTTGTTTTCATTCCACCACCCGAACCGATGGTGGAATGTTTTTTCCATTTTGTTATTCAACCGGAATCCGGTTTTTTACAATACTGTTGTGTCCATAATCATCCCAGCGGTATTTCTGATTTTCAAATACAACCTCACTTTCTTTGGGATGTCCGCAAAGATTTACCGATACCGAAAAGACGCGCGCAGGATCTTTTCCATATGCCGGCTCTTCTAGTTTTTTCACGGTAACATTCTTCGTACCTGTCACCTGCATAAGCGAATACCGCAGCACCTTTTTCTCCTGTACCCGGTAATCGTTTCCTGCCGGAATTCCCCGGATCTGTACCGACTGTTCCGTGTAGCCGTCCTGATCTGTCGTTTTCTCCACCTGTGTTTTTGTAAACGTAAGATAGCATTGGTATGTATGTTCTTTTCCATACAGATCCTTTCCCTTCACGGAAAACAGAAACGTTGGATTTCCATGCGCCCATGTAATCTCATCCGCCTTAATCTTCTTTGTAATCGTCAAGGTTTCACATGCAAGATCCTTCATCGTCACGGTCTGCACTTCCTGTTTTGCCTCCAGCACAAACGAAACCGGTTCTGCCGCAAGGTATCCATCCGGCGCGGCCTCCTCCACAATGACATAAGAACCCGGCTTTAATTTTTCCAGTTCATGCGGGCCGCTTCCTCCTGAAATCCAGCTGTCCACACGGTTTCCATCCATATCTTTTAATACCAGCTTTGCGCCGGAAATTCGTTTTCCGCTCTCTGCATCTATTTTTTCAATTGTCAGATGTGTTCCATCATTTTCGACCGTCACCGACAGTTCCGATTTACCGTCAATTTTTCCGTTTTCTACCACAAATTCCCGGCATGTGCTGTCCAGCAGATAGCCCTCCGGAGATGCTGTCTCCTGATAGTACCAGACACCGTCCAAAAGTCCCGTCAGCTCAATTTTTCCATTTGCATCCGTCTTTTTTGTCTCATCAAAACTTCCATCTTTCGTCCAGATATGAAAGGCTGCTCCCTGAAGCACTTTTCCGTCTCCCTGACTTACTTTCTGCAGAATAAAACGGTTCTTCCAGTTTGTAAACGTCAGTGTGATCTGTGCGTTTTGTTCCCCGATCGTTATTTTCTTTTCCGTCGGATCCAGCACATATCCATTTGGAGCCGCCGTTTCCCGCACAAGATACGTTCCGTACTCCAGCCCGTCTTTGAACGCCTCTCCATTTTCATCCGTTTTCAGCACAGCTGCTACCGCCTGATCCGGAAACAGCACTGTTCCGTTTACCGTTGTAATTGCTCCGCTCGCAATCACCTGATATGTTGCACCAGAAAGTGCTTTCCCTGAGTTTTCTTCCGTCTTTTTTATCTTCAGTGAGCCTGTTTTTCTTGTGTTTTCTGCCTCCAGATGGATCGTCTGCATGCCTTCCTTGTCAATGGAAAATTCCTGCTCCCAGCTTCCTGCATAACCAGCTGGATTCTTTGTCTCCACAACACGGAATTTTCCATTTTCACTGTCTGTATCCAGAATTCCCTCCAGCAGATAAGAACCCGTTTTTTTCACCCAGTTCATCTTTTTGAATTCACTCCAGGTGTTGTTTTTCCAGCGGTACACGGTAAATTCTGCACCCGAAATAGCTTCTTTTGTCTCTGCATCCATTTTTTTCACTACAAGATCTCCTACTTTCGACAGATGACAGGGAACGTTCGCTGTGTAACCAAATTCCGAAGTATTCCACGGCACAACAGTTATTCCCGTTTCCCGGGATGCTCCATGCCAGTTGTTGTACGTACTGGAAGTATCGTTTACAAAATTATCCGGCCATTTTTTCGGTGCTTTTACTCCGCCGCCAGGACCAGTTACCGCGTCGTTAGTGCCTCCATCATAGAAAATCATCGTCTGGGAATTTCCTTCAAAGGTAACTGTAACCCAGCCTTCCGAATTTTCCGGAGTTGTTCCACCGTCCGGCTCAGAGCCGCGTCTTGCCGACCAGATCGCTTCTGTTCTGGCATCGTAGACGATTCTGGCATCTGCCTCCTTCGTCAGATAGATATGTTCTGTCTCATCAGCCAGATAAAAGCCCTGCTTAAAGTCCAGATCTGAAAGTGTAAAATACCCTTTCACATTCAGCGGATTTCCTTTACTGTCGTAATAAGCAAACCGTACCTTGATCCAGAGCAGACCTTTAATATCAATGACCGGCTTATTGTGGTCAATCGCCACGACTACCGCATCCACGTCCTCATACCCTGATGGTACAACCGTGTTCTGCCAGTCTTCCAGCCAGATCCGCATCGTTACATTTTCCCCGTGGCACTCTCCAACATTCGTATATTCCGCATACATTTTTCCTTTTTTCGACTCCAGCGGCGTGAAGGAACGGAGATTACTCCATCCCTTCACATCGGCCGCCGGCCACCATGTGGAACAGCATTTCGAATGGCTCTCTCCGTTTTTGCAGAACAGATTGTCCCAGGTACTTCCATCTGTACTTCCAAAACGGATTTTTGTCTCACTTCCGATCAGCGGGGTAAAATCATATCGGCCGTCAATAACAGAGTCCGATGATACAACTTCTCCGATTCCGGCTTTCGAAAGAGAAGGAAGACTCGTAAGACTCGAAGCCAGAACATCTTCCCGAAAACAAAATCCCAACAACAGCAGAATTCCTGCGAGAAACCAGAAGCTTTTCTTTGCTCTTTTCATTCTTCCCTCCTTTCAGACCGGCCCGCGGCAAGAAACAGGAAGGCTCCTGTCACGGCAATTCCAATGGGGACCGCTGCTGACGGATCGCGCAGACCTGTTTTTGGCGCGCTGTGCCAGATAGAGGGGCCTTCTTCCTGCGGCAGATCTTCTCCTTCGACAGAAAAAATCCATTTTACCCCGCTTTTCCGAAGTGCCCATTCATTTCCAAGTTCTGACGGCACACGGATTGAAAAACAGATTTCTTTCCGTTCATCTGGACTGCATATTCCAAGACTTTTTGCTGCCCATAGTCCCTCACTCTCTAAATCACCTTCATAAATCACGCTGTTTCCCTCTCGTATTTCCAGTTTCACCTTGGAAAGCAGTTCTTTTTCTGTTTCACTGAGTTCTTCCGGAAGTTCCGTCCGCAGAAAAAATTCTGCACGGCTTGCTGTCGTGTTCACCAGTGTGAACGTATCTTCCCATTCATCTCCCGGCATCAGCACTGGAAAGTTCCGAAAGAAATTGTCGGGTGCCAAGATCAGATTCCGCGCTGCTCCTTCGTACGAAACGGTGAGGAAGCTCTGCTGCGAAACCTCCGAAACGGTATTATCCGCCTCGTGGACACACTGTTCAATTTCCAGTTCTTCTCCCCACGGAGCTTCTGCCGTAAAATCCGGCGTCACATTCGCTGCCTGTACGGCCTCCGCCTGGATTTCAACGGACAGCACCTGTCCCTCCGCCTCACTGGTCCACGCAGATGGAATGGTGATTGTACGGAAAAAATCGACAGATTCCTGCTTTCCCAGCACTTTGGGATAATAATAATACTCTCCTGCTTTCAGCCAGACGTCCTCGATTCCCCCAAGATCCTCTTCCCCCAGACGGTAATCCTGCGTTTCTTCCGCATCAAACACAGGCTTTACGCGGACATAGCATGGTTCGGCATAATTGGTGATCCGCGGAATTTTTGAAATCACCTGGGAAGGCAGTACAATGCCGTTTTCCGGTCCCTCATACTTCTTTTCTCCATCCCCGTCTTCCTCATATTCCCAGATTCCAATATTTACATCTCCGACAGCTATTTTGTTAATGGTCTCAACACTGCTCCGGTAATATGCATACGTTCCGCTGATTCCCATCAGAAGACTCGCCGCCGCACATCCGATCCTGACGCGTTTTCCTTTCATGTCTGACCACCTCTCTCATAAGCATCCCATGCCTCCCGATAGCCGTGAAATACCATATTCCCCTTCTGGATCTGCACCGATTCCTCATAGACCGAAACCTCAAGTTCTTTCTGTTCCATTTCTTTTGCAACGCGGATTCCGGTAAACAATTCCGTCGTGCTTTCGCCTTCTGAAACCGGTTTTTTGTAATAATAGTAGTCATCTTCTCCTTTTACCCAGTTTTCCGTATCAAGTCCCTCAATCGCTTCAATTGGTTCACTGAATATAAGTGCCGCACGAATATAGCAGGCAACGGAACCTTCATTTCTGATTTTTACTCTCTTTACCACACTTTTCCCTGGCGGTACGGGCGTCGGTGTCGGAAATTCTTCATCGATCGTACTTGTATTATGTCCGAACACCATACGATTCCAGACACTCTCGTGATCTGTAAAATACGCCGAAGTTCCCGGCAGCAGCCAAATGGCTGCCGCCATCGTACACCCGGCCGCACCCGCAAGGAAAAACAGCCGTTTCGTCTTTTTCTTCATCTTTTGTCCCCCAGAAAACTGCTTAAATTCCAGGTGCTTCTGTCTGTTCCGGCTCCGACTGCGGTGCCGTTACCTGCCCCTTCTGCCCATTATTCTGATTTACATACTTCTCCCAGGCCTTTGCTGCCCGCTCGGCAGCCGTACTTCCCTCACCGGTATTCAGCGCCTGGATTGCATAATAATTGATCGGAATATCGACCTCTTTTTCATCCAGCTGCCCTTCCACGATATTAGCTGCTGTCACGCTCGTAAATAAAGGATCCGTCGTTTTGCCAGCTGCAAGCACTTCATTGTAGAGATATGTATATACCATCGAATTGTTCTGTTTTTTCTTGTACATCAGCACCCATTTTTTCGAAAGCTGATTCATCGAAAACAGTTCCGTATCGCCGGCTGCTCCGCCGTTTAAACGGTTTCCGGATGTATCTGCAACGATCACTTTTGCGATTGGTATGGAAACATCCATATAGACGTAAGAATCATTTTTACCTTTATTTTTGATACGCGGGTCCTTCGGAATCACCTGGGTCGGCACAATATGATTGGTCTTTCCGTCCGGATCCGGTGCGTACGATGGTTCATTTCCTTCGATATCTACTTTTCCCACAACAAACTGGTTCGTCACAGAATCCTTATCCGTCAGATACGCCAGTGTTCCGCCCGCTGCCAGGGCTCCTGTCAGAAGCAGTGATGCTGCCCAGAATACGATTTTCCGCTGTTTTTTCATAGATCAATTCCTCCTGTTTTCCTAAATAATTTTGCTAATTCTTTTTATAACTTGTTTTCCTGCATGATTTTTCTACCGTGCCAAAGCTGCCGGATTGTAAAAAGCATCACCGCTCCCACGGCCAGAAAAAAGAGTGTTCCTCTCTGCCGGAGCCAGACGATACCAAAGCCAAGCCAGGGAAGAGCTACGATCACATTCCCGATCACCTGTTTTTCCAAAACGATGCCTGCATCTTCCTCCGCGTTGGCATCCCCCTTAGTACAGTATCCTTCCTCGCTCTTTTCCACGATCCGGTGTGTCACCACCATATTTCCTCTCCGGTAGGTAATCACATCCCCCGGATTCCATTCCTTCTTCCGTCCATCCACAACCACAACAGATCCCGTCGGGATCTCCGGTTCCATGGAACCGGACAGTACGACATAGGCGCAGAAATACTGCATCAGATACCATCCCGCCGCCAGAAAAAGGAAGGAAAGAAAGCCCTGCAGCCCCAGTTTTCCTTTTGCTTTCATTTGCTCCCTTCCGTCGATGCGGATATCCAGACTGTCATTTTTGCACGCAAAAAACAGAGGATAGCATTTACCCTCTGTCTCAGAATATCCCTGTTTCATTTTCTCTAAAGTTCTTGTAAAAGTGATTTAAACTTACCATAGTCCGGGCGAAAGCGCAAGCATTGTCTGCCCGTTTAATTCTAAATTTTTTCTAAAGCCTGAAACGCAGAAAATTTTCAGAACTTTTCCCGGATCTTTTTTTCTCCAAACGCAAGCCGCTTTTCCAGCTCCTGCCCATTTTCTGCCCCAAGGATTTTTCGCATTACACTCTCTTCTTCCCGGATTCCTTTTCCGTGAAGTACGCCGTATGCGCCGGCATCACTTCCCGCCGCAAGCACAACGTCCTTTTCAAATGCGAGCTGCAGACCTTTTTTCTGCGTCTCAAAAATCCACGCCAGCGTTTCAGCCGGATATCTGCCGTTCTCCAGAAGATTCGAAACCGTCACAATTGTCGGCACCCAGATTGTTGCATGCTCTGCCATACAGCAGATGCTCTCTTCATTCTGAAAGTTCCCGTGTTCAACCGAGTCCACGCCTGCCTCTGCCGCATCCATCACAGCCTGTGCGCCGTTCACATGCGCCATCACAGAAAGCCCCGCATCATGTGCCGCAGCCGTCATTGCAAAAACCTCCTCCCTGGAAAGCGGCTCACTGGTCACATGCCCCTTTGTCGCGAAATCCAGGATTCCCGTCGTCATGATCTTGATAAAATCTCCGCCCGCACGGCGTACTTCACGCACAAGCGCACAATACTCTTTCCAGTCTGAAAATGCGCGTCCGACAATTTTTCCATAACGGCCCGCCCTGTGAATCGCAAAAACCGGTGTGCGGTATGTGATCCCGTACTCCGGCGCAAGGCTCCGTGCAAGAACACCCGCCCCGTACGGATCCCCGCCGTCACGCACATAGGAAATCCCTGCCTTCTGATACGCCGCCAGATGTTCCCGGATCAGATCCTCCCGCGGGCCGTTTTCATGCGCTGCCGCCGCCTTTTTGTAATCCACACCGTCCATAAAAATATGGGCATGGCATTCTGCTGTCACCATTTTTGTTTACCGCCTTATCTCCGATTCCACCACAGCTTCTCTACGGCCCATTTTCCAGTTCTGCTCCGAGAGATACAGATGATATCCACAGCCGTTTTCTACTCGCCAGTCATAGTAACTCTTCTGTGGCACGCCGTACTGCTCAAGGATACTCATGATCGTGCCTCCGTGTACCACCATCGCCACGTTGCGGTAATGGCGGCGGATACACGTATCCACCATCTTGTCAAAGCCGGCGATGCAGCGGTCCTTGAACTGCTGCGGGCTCTCACCGCCCGGAAAGGCAAGCGTCGCCATGGAATCAATCCACTCCTGGTATTTCGGATTATCTTTTAATTCCTGATAATTTTTGTTCTCAAACTCACCAAAATTGCACTCTGCAAATTCCGGGATTTTGACCTGTTTGGCGTACGGATACAGAATGTCTGCCGTTTCCAGACACCGTTTCAGCGGGCTGACGAACAGAAGCTCAACAGTATCCATCGTCCGCTGTTCCAGCTCTTTTTTCCCTTCCTCACACAGTGGTTCATCCGTCACGCCGATATACCGTCCTAATGTATTGCCATAGGTTTTTCCATGGCGGATCATTGCAATTTTAATCATGTTTTTCCTCACCTTTCAGCAGGATTCCGATTCCGCACACCACACGGGTTACCGAATCAGCCTTTGCTGCCAGCTCCGTACAGATGCGCCCCGTCTTTTCCCGCCATTTCCGGTCGAAGGGTTCGATCGGAACCACTCCGTAACCGAGTTCATTCGTAACAATGCAGATTTCCGGATTTTTCTGCAGCAGTTCTTCCAGTTCCGCTTCCGGTGCAGTCCCGGTCTCCTCTTCCAGAAGGAGCCATCTGCGGACCAGTTCCTGAAAATCATATACGCCGGAACATGCCGACAGCTCCTCTTTCGAAACTGCTGCCCCATCGGCCCATCCTGTTTCTTTTCCGGTCATCTTCTTTGCAAAGTTAAGCTTTCCCTGAAAAGCCCCTCCAATTACTAATTTCATTTCCAGTTCTCCATTCCAAGAGAAAGTACCACAAGAGACAGGAGCTGTGCCAGCTCACAGAGCGAAAGGAAATAGCCTGCGAGATCTCCTGTAATTCCTCCAAAATACTTACTGCTTTTCCATTTATAATAACAGAATACCAGTGCCGATACAACCAGTACATCCAGTGCCGCCCAGACGCAGAACGAAGCTGAGAGCGCCGTCACGGCAAAAATCGTCACAACAAGCACCGCCGCCGTTCTTTTTTTCTCTGCGCTCATGCCAAACGCTGCCGCTGTTCCTTTCGGATTGGCATTTGGAAAAAACACGATCGAAAGACCGCTGAACGATCTCGAAACTGCGAAGCCAAATGCATACGCCGGAAAAATCTTCCAGATAAGTTCTCCGGCTGCGCCCGCGTACAGTACAAAATACAGACATCCCATAATAATCGCAAATGCTCCGGCGTGCGGGTCTTTTAAGATTTCCAGTCGGCGCTGTTTTTCTCTCCAGGAACTTAACGCATCCATCGTATCCAGATAGCCGTCGAGGTGAATACCGCCCGTCACCAGAACCGGAACTGCCGTCAGCACTGCAGCCCGCAGCATGCTTCCCGCGCCAATCTGCTTCAGCAGCCAGAAAAGCACCGCCGAAACTGCACCAACAGCCAGTCCGACCCACGGAAAGAAACACAACGCATATTTCATGTTCTCTTTTTCCCAGTCTGCCGGCGGCATCGGGATTTTCGAGTACATGGCAAACGCCACTTTAAAGTTATTCCATATCGTTTTCATCTTATTCTTTTTTTATTCTGACGGGAATCCCATACACAACCTCGGTCACACAGTCCGCCATCTCTGCCAGACGTACATTAATGTTTCCCAGGATCCGCTGGTATTCCATCGTCTCCTCCTCATATCGGTATCCGTCCGAAAAAATTTCATTCGTCACCAGAACCAGATTCCGCGCCTGATGGGCCAGACGGGAAACGCCCGCAAGAATTTCCTCCTCCGCCCGCGCTTTTCCCGCCCCGGATGGATCAAATATCTCATTTGCCGTGAGATTCGACATACATTCGAGCAGCACATCGCTTCCCGGTTCCAGCTCCACTTCTTTTAAATTCGTATAACACTCAATCGTCGAAAACTTCTTTGCCGCGCGCATCTTCCGGTGGCGTGCAATACGCGCCTGCCCTTCCGCACCGAATGGCTGCATCGTTGCGATATAAACCCTCCGTGTTCCGCCAAAATCCAGAATACACTGCTCCGCATACGCCGATTTTCCGCTGCCGCTGCCGCCTGTAACCAGATGTATCATCGTTTCACCTGCCTTTTTTAAGTCAGCGGCACATACGTTTCGATCTGTGCCTCGTCAAATGTCGCCATGCCGCGGTATACGGCATTTGCCTGATCCAGAATCGGGAAAAGCATGATGGCGCCCGTTCCCTCGCCCAGACACATATCGCAGTGCAGGAAGGCTTCTTTTCCAAGCTCTGCAAGCAGCAGATGCGCCGCCGGCTCCTTCGATACGTGCGAAGCGATCATATAGTCCTTTGCAAACGGTGCAATCCGTGCAGCAAGAAGCGCTGCCACACAGGAAATAAAGCCATCCATCACAACCGGAACGCCATGTGCAGCCCCTGCAAGAAAGACACCCGCCATGCCGGCAATGTCAAAACCGCCGACCTTTGCCAGCACATCGATGGGATCGGACGGATCCGGCTGATTGATGGCAATTGCTTTTTCAATCGCTGCAATTTTCCGCGCAAGACCTTCACTCGAAAGCCCGGCGCCCCGTCCCGTCAGTTCCGGAACCGGCTGATTCAGGAAAACGGCTGCCATTGCACTGCTCGTCGTCGTATTTCCAATGCCCATCTCACCGGTTGCCATCAGCTGATAGTCCGCCGCAATTTTTTCTTCCGCCACGGCGATTCCTGTTTCAAGCGCACGAACGGCCTCTTCCCTTGTCATCGCCGGACCTTTTGCCATATTTTTTGTTCCATACGCAACTTTATACCGCGGAACCTTCGTATCGCGCGCCATTCCGATATCAATCGGAAACAGATCCGCATGCGCGCCGCGGCAGAGAATGGCTGCTGTCGCCTTCTCCTGCAGAAAATTTTCCGCAACTGTCGCTGTCACTTCCTGACCGCTCTGCGTCACGTTTTCTTCCACAACGCCATTGTCCGCACAGAACGTCAGAAGTGCTCTTTTTTCAATCGAAATCTCCTCTTTTCCGGTGATTCCGGCAATCTGGATGAGCACGTCCTCCAGCTTTCCGAGGCTGTGGAGCGGTTTTGCAATGCCGTCCCAGTGAGCCTTGGCACGATCCATCGCCTCTTTCGAAAGCGGATGGATCTGTTCGATTGTTTCCTGTAATGTCATCTTTTGTTCGCCCCTTCTTTCGATATGACGTCCGATCAGCTCTGTTTTTTCACCCAGTTCACAAAGAAAATATGGGAATCTTCCCGCGCTGTTCCGCTGGAAGTTGTCCATTTATAGGTGTATGTATATGTCACACATTTTTCTTTATCCATATTCAGATTTTTAAATGCTTTCGGAGTCATGAAATATAGATAATCAAAATCATCTCTCGTATCGCCAAAGCCCGGGATCACACGCTTTGTGCCGTTCTTCAGATATGCATCCATGATCGACTGGGATTCATCCACTGCACCGTAGGCTCCATTATTTTTCAGCTGATTGATAATCGAACTGCTCTGCTCCGCAATTCCCGTCAGATAGTTTGTCAGACTTCCGTTCCGCGCCGGTTCAAACTGCTGCTGTTTATAAATCGCGGTGCGGAGCGAAATATTCTGTGCCGCCATCCGGTTCCGGATGACCATCGCAACTGCCGTCATACCTGTTTTTCTCTGGACACCCGCCTCCGCACTGCAGATAGCCGCAAAGAAATCACGGTCACTCACAGACGGATCCGTGTAATACTGATGCTCCATCGTATAATATTTTCCGCTTACGCTGTCCTTTGCACGCACATACTGGCTTGAGCCGAGAATGCACACTCCGTTTTCGTCAAAGCTGTAGTACCAGTTGCTGCTGTTCTTTTTCAGCAGAGCGTAATACGATTTTACCATCTTTCCGTCGCTTCCAAAGTAATACCAGCCCGTCTGCGGATCACCGCTTACCATCCGTTTCTGTGCATTGAGCCACTGGTTCTTTGCCATGCCTCCCCAGTCTTTAAAGTAATAGGAAGCGCCGTTGATAGTCCGCTCTCCCGTCACCATCACGCCGTTGGCATCGGCATAGTAACTGTTGTTTAAATGCGTAAAGAAGGTATTGCGGTACATCGCACCATTTTCCCGGAAGTAATACCACTGGTTCTCTTTCGAAAGCCAGCCCGTCACCATCTTTCCATCCGCATCGGCATAATACATTTCACCGCCAAGCTGGAAAAAGGTACCACGGTACATGCCGCCCCAGCCCCGGAAATAATAATACGTACCATTGATTTTCTGCCAGCCGGTTACCATCTTTCCATCTGCATTCACACGATATGTATTGTTGTCATATTCAAAAAAGCGGTCAAAATACTGCTCTCCGTTTTCATCAAAATAGTAATATGTACTGCCCTGCTGCAGCCAGCCGACGGTCAGTTTTCCATCTGCAGCCGCATGGCATACACTCGTTCCGTTTTTGATGAATGCATTCTGATACATGCCGCCCCAGTCCTTGAAATAGTACCAGTCACCGTCGATCTGTTTTTTTCCGACAGCCATCTTTCCGTTCTCATCGGCATAGTAAAGTGCACTTCCTGTCGGTGCTTTGAAAAAGGTGCTGCGGTACATGCCGCCCCAGCTTCGGAAATAATACCAGGTTCCATCCTGCAGCAGCCAGCCGGTCGTCATCTTTCCATCCGTATCAACATGATAAATATTATTTTTATGCGTCAGAAAGGTGTTTTGTGCCATGCCGCCCCAGCTTCGGAAGTAATACCAGATCCCGTCAATCTGTTCGAACCCGGATGCCATTTTTCCATCCGCATCAACATAATACGTATTCTTGTCATACTCAAAAAAACGATTCCGGTACATCGCGCCCTGATCATCAAAATAATAATACACATCATCGATCAGTTTCCAGCCGGTCGCCATTTTTCCGTCCGCATCAGAATAATACGGTACATTTTTCACGGTGTAAAAGGCATCCCGGTAAACACCGCCCCAGCTTTGGAAATAATACCAGGCTCCATCAAGTTTTTTCCAGCCGACCGCCATTTTTCCGTCATTATTCAGGTAGTAACGGTTCTTGTCGTACTCTCTCCAGGCTCCTTTGACAATGGTACCATCCGGATCCTTAAAATACCAGATCCCGTTCTCATTCACCCATGGGTAATAGCTTCCAGCCTGCACGGATACCGCCGTCTCTTCGGGCTTTCCGCTCTGTACTTCTGCCGCCGGAAGATCCGAGGCGGCATTTTCCGCTGTCGAATCCGGCGTCTCCGTTTCTGTCATCTCCGGCGTATTTTCGTCTGTGGTTTCCGCCTCCGATGTTTCTTCTGTTTCTTCCTGTGTAACAGCAGAAGCCTCATTTACCAGACTCTGCTCTGTGCCTGCTCCAAATACGTTCGCAGCACTGACAGCGGTTGTCACGCAGGCTGCCGCCAGTACTCCCCTGATTACTTTATTTTTCATTATTTATTCTTCTCTCCCTGCAAAAACAGGCAAAGCCTGCTGTGTGCTCTGCCTGTTTTAAAATTCTGCTCCTGCTTTATCTTATTTCAAAAACGCCCGAACAGTCTCCGGCATCTGATCTACATCACACTCTGTCGTATGAAGCACCGGTGCAGTACGGATTTCTTCGATCGCACGCGGAATCTCGGTATTGGCAAGTGCAGACAGCTTGTCTACCTGCTCCAGTACTGGAAGGGTGTCATACTCCGGTGCAATCGCTGCAAGAACGCTGCTTGTAAATTTATACGGGCTTGCGGTAGATGCGATGACGGTCTTAGTTTCGTCATAGGTTTCCTCGCGGTATTTTCCGTATACAGCCGCTGCAACCGCGGTATGGGTATCAATCACATATCCGGTATCGCTGTACAGTTTTGCAATCGCGTCTGCTGTCTCCTGTTCGGATGCATAATTGCCGTAGAAGTCTGCCAGCTCTTTTTTCATCGCATCGGTGATCTCATATTTTCCGTCCTTTGCAAGATCCTGCATCAGCTCGCGGTCTGCTGCTTCGCTGTTTCCGGCGATGCGGTAGATCAGACGCTCCAGATTGCTCGAGATCAGGATATCCATGGACGGTGATGTTGTCAGAATAAAGTCTCTGTTTCTGTCGTAAACGCCGGTGCGGAAGAAGTCAAACAGAACTTTGTTCTCATTGGAAGCGCAGATCAGTTTTGCGATCGGCAGTCCCATCTGTTTTGCATAGAATGCAGCGAGAATATTTCCGAAGTTTCCGGTCGGAACGGTTACATTGATCTTTTCTCCGTCTGCAATCTCTCCGTTTTTCACCAGGTTTGCGTAAGCATATACGTAGTAGACGACCTGCGGAACGAGTCTTCCGATGTTGATCGAGTTTGCAGAGCTGAACTGGAAACCTTTATCTGCCAGCTCTTTTCCAAGCTCTTTGTCGTTAAACATTTTCTTCACGCCGGTCTGTGCGTCGTCGAAGTTTCCGTGGATGGCTACAACGTGGGTGTTCTTGCCCTTCTGTGTTACCATCTGTTTTTCCTGAATCGGGCTTACGCCGTTCTTCGGGTAAAATACAATAATTCTGGTACCCGGCACATCTGCAAAGCCTGCCATTGCTGCTTTTCCGGTATCTCCCGATGTAGCAGTTAAGATGACGATCTCATTTTTCACGCCGTTTTTCTTTGCGGCGGTCGTCATCAGATGCGGCAGAATGGAAAGTGCCATGTCCTTGAACGCGATCGTTGCGCCGTGGAACAGCTCCAGATAGTAAACACCGTCTGCTTTTGTCAGCGGTGCAATTTCCTCTGTGTCAAATTTCGCATCGTATGCGTTTGCAATACAGTTTTTCAGTTCATCTTCTGTAAAGTCGGTAAGAAAACGGCTCATTACCTCGTATGCTACTTCCTGATAGCTCATAGCCGCAAGTTTTTCCATGGGAACATCCAGTGCTGGAATGGAGGTCGGTACAAATAATCCGCCGTCGTCGGACAGACCCTTTAAGATTGCCCGGGATGCAGTTACGGTTTCTCCATTGCCTCTGGTACTTTTGTATAATACTTCCATGCTCTTTCTCTCCTTCACTTTGACTCCCGGCAGAGCCTCTCTGACTCCTGGCCGGATACGTTTCAGATTAGTTTTACCTGTACGCTTCCTTTTATTATAATGGATGAAGTATGAAAAAACAACAAAAATATACAAAAAATGACTGTGCACAAAAATGCACAGCCATTTTCCACCATTCTGCCAAAATATTTTTTGTCAGAATGTATGATTTAATTTTCGTCGGACTCCTCCGTTTTTGCTTCGCCGTCTTCTAAAGCCGGAGCTTCCCTTTCTGTCTCCTCGAGTGCGAGTGCCTCTTCCTCTTTTTCCGCATTCTCTGCGATTCTATCTTCCGCCCAGGTCACAAACGCTGCCGCGTCTCCGATTTCAAAGCGTTTCTTATCGAGAAAGGTGCTTCTGCCTCCGATGGTGATGCGGATAAAGTTGTCAAACTCCGTCACCTTTGTCAGCTCTTCGAGCGGAATATCAGTGCTTCTGCCCTCTTTTTCGTATGTCATTGTGAGCACCTGCTCAGTAAAACGAAGGGTACGTTCTCCAAGGAGTCCTCTCTTTTTGCATTTTTTCATCTGTGAACGTGCCATCAGATTCGGCAGAAACGTACACAGAAGTGCCATCAGAATGGAGATTCCAAGATTGAAGAAGTCTCCCGGCATGATAAATCCCCGCGCTGCTGCACCGTAGATCATAAAAGCGATCGCAGCCACAACAGCAATCCCTGTAATGATCCGCAGTACCAGACGTACTTTTTTTATCTCGGTGCCGTAAATCTCCACAAACATTCCTTTGGTGTATTCAATTTTGTTTTTAAACAGCATATGCTCTCTCTTTTCTTATCGGTTGTTGATTGCAGTTACCAGCGCGTCGATGGAAGCGCGGATGATATCCGGATCTACGCCTGCGCCCCAGGAAAGGATTCCGTCCGGCTTTTTGATGCCGACGTAGGCAATTGCCTGTGCACTTGAGCTCTGCTCCAGCGCGTGCTCCGTATAGCTGACCAGATCATACTGCAGATTGTACTGCTGTTTCAGCGCGTTGCTGACAGCATTCAGACGGCCGTTTCCTTCTGCATATACAGTTGCATACTCACCGCCCTCGTAATTGGAGGTAACCTGTGCTTCAATTCTGCCCTCATCGAGCTGTTTAAAGTGAACGCCGTTGATGTTGTACGGTGTCGTTACGTTCTCGAAGGTATCTTTAAAGAGTTCAAAGATCTCATCCGGACGCAGCTCTTTATGCAGATGATCGGAAACGGATTTTGCGGTATAGCTCATAGCCTCGCGCATCTTCGCCGGCAGATTCAGGCCGTATTTCGTCTCCAGAATATAGCCGACACCGCCCTTTCCAGACTGGCTGTTGATGCGGATGACGTCTGCATCGTAGTTTCTTCCGATATCGGTCGGATCGATCGGCAGATACGGAACGGTCCAGGTATCCGGTGCTTTCTCCTCGATCCAGTGCATGCCTTTTGCGATCGCATCCTGATGGGAACCGGAGAAGGCTGCAAATACGAGAGATCCGCAGTACGGGCTTCTCGGGTTGATGCTCATACCGGTGAAGGATTCAAATGCATGGCAGAGTTTCGGCATATCGGAGAAGTCAAGCTCCGGATCGACGCCCTGCATGTACATGTTCATGCCGACCGTGATAATATCCACGTTTCCGGTTCTCTCGCCGTTTCCGAACAGCGTTCCCTCGATACGGTCTGCTCCGGCAAGGATACCCATCTCTGCATCGGAAACGCCGCAGCCGCGGTCATTGTGCGGATGAAGGGAAAGAACGACATTATCGCGGTATTTCAGGTTTTTGCTCATGTATTCCACCTGGCTTGCATAAACGTGCGGCATGGAAAGCTCCACGGTGCTCGGCAGGTTGATGATGGCTTTGCGGTCTGCAGTCGGCTGCCATACGTCGAGAACGGCGTTGCACACCTCAAGCGCATATTCCGGCTCGGTTCCGGTAAAGCTCTCCGGGCTGTACTCGAAGCGGTATTTCTCGCCGGCCTCTTCTGTCAGCTCTTTTAAGAGCTTTGCTCCCTCAACGGCGATTTTCAGGATGTCTTCTTTCGATTTTTTGAAGACCTGCTGACGCTGTGCATAGGAAGTGGAATTGTAAACGTGAACGATGGCATTCTTGCAGCCCTTTAATGCCTCGAAGGTCTTGCGGATGATATGCTCTCTCGCCTGGGTCAGAACCTGAACGGTTACGTCATCCGGGATCAGATCCTGCTCGATCAGGGTGCGAAGGAATTCGTACTCGGTCTCAGATGCTGCCGGGAAGCCGACCTCGATCTCTTTGAAACCAACCTCGACGAGGAGTTTGAAGAATTCTACCTTCTGCTCCAGGCTCATCGGAATTACAAGTGCCTGGTTTCCGTCACGAAGGTCAACGCTGCACCATACCGGTGCTTTGTCAATGCTGTCTTTTTCTGCCCAGTCCATGCACGGAACCGGCGGCATATAATACTGTTTCTGATACTTCTTTACATTCATCATGATTTTTTCCTCCCAGAAAGTGAAATACAATTTATTCTGCCGACATAAATTCGGGATGAAAGCATAAAAAAATCTCTCATCTTCTGTGTCGGCTTCTGACACAAGAGACGAAAGACTTGCTATCTTACGCGGTACCACTCCTGTTTTACAGAGATTTTCTCTGTACACTCTGCGGATACGGATGAAACATCTGCATATCCTGCCCTTCTAACGGTGGGTTTCCGTCTGCACCTACTCTTTTTATTCTAAATTTGGGAGCAGCGGCTCTGAGGTCAGTTCCACGGAATTCGTCTGCTGTTTCGCATCACCCAACAGCTTTCTGGATTCGGAAGCTCCATGTAGTATTCCTCTTCTTTGCCTTTTTCCTAACTTGGCTCTTATGTTACCATTTTTCTCCATCTCTGTCAAGCGCAAAACGCAGGATTCCGTAAAAATACACCCGCCGGAAAGGAGGCTCCGGCGGGTGCTCTAACACATGATTTCGTTGTTTTATTTGTTGTACTCTTCTAGGTATTTCTGGTAATCCTCTACCTGTTTTCCGTGGTAGTGTTTTTCTACATGGCATTTATGCACGAATTTGAATCATCGCAAAAAGGGAGCCGGAAACGCCCCGGCAGACGGTTTTTCTTCTCGTCCGCCGGGGCGTCCCTGGCTTTCTTTCTTTGTTCACTTTTTCCTGTTTTTTCTATTTCTTTCTATCCCTGGCGCTTGCACGAGGAACGGCGCACCACAACCTCCCCCGAAACGAGAATCCGTTCTTTCGGCGCTTCCGGGTGCTCCTCCCGCCATAAAAATTCATGCACCATACGGCGGCCAAGCCACTTCGTATCGACATGAACGGTTGAGAAGAACGGATACAGCATCCGGTCCTCATCATCATCAAATCCGGTCAGTGCCACATCCTCCGGCACGCGCACGCCGATTTTCCGGAAGGATTCTGTCAATCTTTTGGCGATCATATCGTTGCCGCAGACAATCGCTTCCGGCAGTGTATCGTAGCTCGCCACAATCTTGTCAAAATTTTCCGGGTAATAAAAATGATCGCTCTCCATATTGGGGCGCACAAGCTCCTCCTCGAGCGGAATGCCCGCCTGTTCCATCGCTGCAAGGAAACCGACATACCGGTCATGCATCGACTCATACGTGCTGCTGTGCTCACTTAGGAAACCGATCCGCGTCATGCCCTGCCCGATCAGATGGGACGTCAGAAGACTCACCGGTTGCACACCGTCCACACGCACGATATCGCCCATCGGCCGCTGTTCGATACCGCAGTAATGGTCGAGCTGAAAAATGCGGTATCCCAGATTTACCAGTTTCTGCATATATTCCAGCGGCAGCATTTTAATGCAGAAGATCGCATCGATATTTTCATTCAGGCCGAGCGGCAGAATGCCGTTCTCCTCCTCCCGCTCCGTCACGACCGCAACGCGCGTCTGACAGTTATTGAGGCTCGCCTCCTCGGAGATGCCGCTCACGACACGGTCCCAATAAACAGCGGCATCCCGCGTACGCAGAACCATAATATTGTAATGCTTCTCCTGCGGTGCCCGAACTTCTTCCACATATACATTTTCGCCCAGATAGCCATTTCTTTTCGCCATCCGAAGAACTCTCTCCCGCGTCACCGGAGCTACCTTCGGATCATCCTTTAATGCCATGGCAACCGTATTCCGGGACAATCCCAGCTCCTTTGCCATACTCTGTATCGTTACTTTCCCCATAACTTCCTCCCTGTTTTTTCTGCGCAATTCATTTTTCTTCCGCACACGTCTTTGTCTGTAAGAAAAAAAGTGCCGTAAAACGACACTCTTACCGATCGGGGCAACAGGATTTGAACCTGCGACCTCACGGCCCCCAGCCGTGCGCGCTACCAAGCTACGCCATACCCCGTAATCATGTTTTCATTATACCAGCGAACTTCTGAAAAATCAATGTTATTTTTCCCTCTCCCGTTTCATTACATTCATTTCTTTATTTCGTGTCATATTCTCTTTTATTTTACTATATTGTCACTTTTTCTTTCTGAATATGTAATTTTTCGACGTTTTCCACGTATCATAAGTGAAAGGGGAAAATCGTATGCCATACAAACTTTCACCTCTGGCATGCCCGTCTGCAAAGACTATGTAAAAACTGAATAAAAGGAGACATCGTAATGGAAACTGAAATTTACTTTCTACTACACTCTTTAGGAATTGGTGCAAAATACCGCGGATTTCGCTATCTCGCCTATGGTATCGCTTTATGCATGGAAGACGAAGATTATCTCCTTCGGGTCAGCAAAACGCTGTACCCAAAGATCGCGCAAACGTTTCAGGTATCGTCCTCCTGCGTCGAACGAGACATCCGCACCGCTATTTCCGTCTGCTGGACCCGCGGAAACCGTGATCTGCTCTTTTCGCTTTCTGTGCATCCGGTTCTGACAAAACCGACCAATTCCGAATTTTTTGATATTTTAAGTTCTTATATCAAATACTACCGTGCTTTTCCTGCCTGTCGTCAGGAGGCATAAAAAAACGAATACAGAAAAGATAACACTTCCGCGCCCTATCATATTGGGGGATATGCATGGCGCAGAAGTGTTTTTTCTATGATAAAACGATAGAACAAAAAAAGGAGACTGCCCGCAAAGGCAGCCTCCCGATATGGATCATTTGACAGCAAACCGATTAGTTATTGATCAGTTTGTCCTCGTTGCTCCAGCTGTACAGTTTTCTGACTTCTTCTCCGACTTTCTCTGACGGATGCTCTGCAGCTTTTCTTCTCATTGCACGGAAGTGAGCCTGTCCGCCTGCTGGGGACATATCCAGAAGGAAGTCTTTTGCGAAAGTACCATCCTGGATATCGGAAAGGATCTTCTTCATGGTCTTCTTGGTTTCTTCTGTGATGATCTTCGGTCCGGTGATGTAATCGCCGTACTCGGCTGTGTTGGAGATGGAGTATCTCATTCCGGAGAATCCCGACTGATAGATCAGGTCTACGATCAGTTTCATCTCATGGATGCACTCGAAGTATGCGTTTCTTGGGTCGTATCCAGCCTCGCACAGAGTCTCAAATCCAGCCTGCATCAGGGCGCATACACCGCCGCAGAGAACTGCCTGCTCACCGAACAGGTCTGTTTCGGTCTCAGTTCTGAAGGTTGTCTCCAGAAGACCAGCTCTTGCTCCGCCGATTCCAAGGCCGTAAGCCAGTGCTCTGTCCAGAGCTTTTCCGGTGTAATCCTGCTCAACAGCAACCAGGCAAGGAGTTCCTTTGCCAGCCTGATACTCGCTTCTTACTGTGTGGCCAGGTGCTTTCGGAGCGATCATAGCTACATCTACGTTCTTCGGAGGTACGATCTGTCCGAAGTGGATAGCGAAACCATGAGCGAACATCAGCATGTTGCCCTCTTCCAGGTTTGGCTCGATATCTTTTTTGTACATTGCAGCCTGTTTCTCATCGTTGATCAGGATCATGATGATATCAGCCTGTTTTGCAGCCTCAGCAGCGGTGTATACTTTGAATCCCTGTGCCTCTGCTTTTGCCCAGGATTTGCTGCCTTCATAAAGTCCAATAATAACATCACAGCCGGAATCTTTCAGGTTCAGTGCATGAGCATGTCCCTGGCTTCCGTAGCCGATAATTGCGATTTTTTTGCCTTCCAGTAAAGAGAGATTACAATCTTCCTGATAAAAAAGTCTTGCTGCCATTTTATTTTCCTCCATAATATATAGAATGTCTTGACCGGCGGCAGGTCGGTCAATTTATACAGCGAAAAGCATTTCTGCCTTTTGCTGTTTGTCAGGGAAATGAACTTTTCTATACAAAAATTTCATTCCTCTAGCAAACGTATGTAATGTGATCTGCGTTAATCGAGGTAACGCACATCGTGGGCTCCTCTGGAGAGTCCTGTCACTCCTGTTCTGGCCAGTTCCAGGATTTCGTATCCCTGTACCAGATTCAGGAACCCTTCGAGCTTTGACTGGTTTCCGGTCAGCTCTACAATCAGGCTTTCCTGTCCCACATCCACGATTCTTCCACGGAAGACATCGGAGATGGCGATGACATTGCGGCGTTCATTTTCATTCACACGGATTTTGACCAGCATCAGCTCTCGTCTGACACTCTCGTCCGGCTTCAGCTCTTTGATATCCCGCACATCGACAAGTTTTGCCAGCTGTTTTTTGATCTGCTCCAGAATCATTTCATCACTGCAGTACAGAACAACAGTCATTCTTGTGTATCGCGGGTCTGCTGTCACACCGGCGGTGATCGTCTCGATATTGTATCCGCGTCGGCTGAAAAGACCAGCTACTCTGCTTAAAAGTCCCGGCGTATTATCCACCAGCAGGGATAATGTTCTTTTCTGTTCCATAAACACCAACTTTCCTCCATCCGCAGGCGCCGCGGATTTTCAGCAATTTCTTACAACTTCCAACGCCTTATCCAATATATTAGCAACTTATCCTCACTTTGTCAACAAAAATTTTACCAAATTATTCTTTTGGGCAAAAATCTTTTGCCTCCTGTGGTTCCCATTTGCATACCTTCCGGTCATACGTAAGGATGCCGTTCGACTCTTCCTCGACATCGGTAAGCTGTGTGTAGACTGCTGCGGCAAGTCCCTGTTCTGTGAGTTCTCTTATCTTTTCTGCCAGTGCATTCATCGCTTTCTGGTACTGTGTCTGGTTCTGGTACGTGCGGTAGCCGAACGATTTTTCGGAGTAGAGATGCTCCTGTACCGGATACGTATAGCCGCCGTATTCAGAAAAAGCAAACGCGCGCTCCTCCGGTTTTACTTTTAACGGACGAAAGTAATTGTGAAGGCTCTTGATGTCCCCCGCTCCCTGATCGTACCAGCCGCTCGCGTGGTCGATCTGCCGCGTCGGATCGAGAGCGCGCACCCTTTCTGTCATCTCCCTGGCATCAAACTGTCCCCATCCCTCGTTGAACAGAACCCAGAGCGACACGCACGGTGCATTGTAAAGCTGATGAACCGTCTCGCGGCACTCCCGCTTCCACCACTCTCTTCCCGTTTTTGAGGTCCGCGAAAAGAGCGGATAACAGTTATCCCTGAATTCCGTTGTCACAAACGGCAGTACGGTCGGAAGGTACAAAAGGAACGTCTGGACCGACCGGCCGCCGCCGTTGATCATATCCTGCCACACCAGCATACCGATATGGTCGCAGTGGGAATACCATCTTGCGCACTCAACTTTCAGGTGTTTCCGGATCATATTGAAACCGAGGCGTTTGGCCGTCTTAATGTCATAAACCATCGCCTCATCGGACGGCGGCGTGTAGAGGCTTTCCGGCCAATAACCCTGGTCGAGGACACCGTTCTGGAAATACGGCTTTCCGTTTAAGAAAAGACGCGTGATTCCTTTCTCATCTTTTCCAATGCCGAATTTGCGCATGCCGAAATAACTCTCGACGCGGTCTTCTCCCGCTTCAATGGAAACCCCATATAGATGCGGATGTTCCGGGCTCCAGCCTGCAAAATTACCGAGAATCAGCTCCGCCTCGTTTTCTCTCGTCTCCCGGACGCAGATCACCTTCGCATCCGGCGCTTCGCTCTCCCGCACCGTAATTTTTTTCGTCAGTCCCGCATCCGGTCCGTTGAGGAAAACCCGTACTTTTACGCTCGCCGTATCATATTCCGGCGTGATCACGATGCGTTCCAGATACGTCTCCGGCACCCATTCCATCCAGACGCTCTGCCAGATGCCGCTCTGCGCGGTGTAAAACATGCCGCCCGGGGTAAGGCTCTGCTTTCCGCGGCCCTTCCAGTCCGTGTCCGTCTCATCGCGCACCTTGACGGCAAGCTCGTTCTCTCCCGTTTTGAGATACGGCGTAAGATCCACTGAAAAAGAAAGATACCCGCCGAGATGGCCTCCGGCACGCTTTCCGTTGCAGTAAATTACCGCATCCTGATCCACGGCGCCGAACTGCAGCAGCAGCCGTTTTCCGGCAGGAATTTTGGGAAGCTGAATCGTGCGGAAGTACCACAGATATTCTTTTGGAAGCAGCTGCCGCTTCACGCCGGACGCATCGCACTCCGGGGAAAACGGAACGAGAATTTTTCCGTCCCGCTGTTCTGGCATTTTCTGCGTTTCCGTGAACGCATACTCCCACCATCCGTTCAGATTTGTCCAGTTTTCCCGGCGCATCTGCGGACGCGGATATTCCGGAAACGGGAGCTCTTCTTCCGGATTTTTCCCAAATTCCGTAGAAAGGCGGAATTTTTTTCCTTCCTTTTTTCCAATCTGTAATGCTTTGACCGCATTTTTGAAGTCCATTCTTTTCCCTCTTTTTCTGATTTTTATGATTGATAAAAGCGTGCCCGGACAAAATCCCGGACACGCTTTTGGTGTACTGAAAATCAAAGCGGATATTCGCAATCCGGTTAGATAAACGCCAGCGTTTTCATCAGATACAGCCAGAACGTCAGCGTAAAGGCACTGCCGCACGTTGTGAGCATAACGGTGTTTGCCGTCAGACTTCCCTCATGACCCATATTTTTCGCCATGATAAAACTGCTCACCGTCGTTGCGGAACCCAGCATCACAAGGATTGCCACCAATTTTTCCTGACGGAAGCCAAGTATCACGGCGATCGGCAGAAAGGCAGCTGCAAGACCGACCAGCTTAATCGCAGCTGCAGCAATCGACGGCCGGATATTCTTTGCCGCGCTCTTTGCCTCAAACGACGCACCCATCGCAATCAGGCCGAGCGGCGTTGCAAGTACCGCAATATTCTGCACCGTTTTCTGCAGAATCACCGGCTTTGGAATGCGAAGCACCGACCAGAGAAGTCCTGTAGCGATCCCGAGGATAATCGGGTTTGTCACGATATTTTTCGCCGTCTTTTTCACAAAATCTGCCGTGATCTCCTCCCGTTCCGGACGGAATACTGCAAGAACGACAACCGCCATGATATTATACAGCGGCACACTGCTGATGATCATCAGCGGCGCCATGCCGGAATTTCCGTAGATATTCTGGATAAAGGCAATACCAAGGATCGCCGCACTGCTCCGGTACGCCGCCTGGATAAATTCGCCTCTTGCACTTCTCTCTTTTAAGAGATGGGAAAGTCCCCATACCGCAAGAATTGAGAGCAGTGTTGCAAAGAAGCAGAACAGAACGAATTTGATATCCCACACAGCGGAGAAATCAGAATCCGACAGGTCCTGGAACAGCAGCACCGGGAGTGCGATTTTAAACACAAATTTGTTCATTTTGCTTGTGAACGATTCGTCCAGAATACCAACCTTTCGAAAGAAAAGTCCCAAAATCATTGTCAGGAAGATCGGCATCGTCGCGTTCAGGCTGAAGATCAGATTACTCATACCAGCGTTTTTCCTGCCAGTACATTTTTATAATCTTCGTAGTTCTCTTCGAGAAGCTTCGGCGTATTCAGACCGTAGGGACATTTCTTCATGCAGGCGCCGCAGTGGAGACAACCTTCGATTTTCTTCATCATCGCCTGGCCGCGCTCGGTGAGCTGGTTGGCGGACGGGGAACGGCGCAGAAGCAGGCTCATGCGCGCGCAGGTGTTAATCTCAATGCCTGCCGGACATGGCATACAGTAACCGCAGCCGCGGCAGAAGTTGCCGGAGAGCTCTTTCTGGTCTTTCTCGATGATCGTCTTGATTTCATCCGTCATGGCAGGCGGACAGGCAATGTAGCTTAAGAACTCGTCCAGCTCTTTTTCTCTCTGGACGCCCCAGATCGGAAGCACGTTGTCGTACTGGTCTTCAAAAGCATATGCAGCCGCGGAGTTTGTGATCAGCCCGCCCGAAAGCGCTTTCATTGCGATAAAGCCGATATTTTTCTCTTTGCATCCCTGTACCAGTGCTTTCTCACGGTCCGTTGCCAGATAGCAGAACGGGAACTGCAGCGTCTCGTAAAGACCGGACTCGATGATCTCCTCTGCCACGCTCATGCGGTGGTTCGTGATACCGATGTGGCGGATTTTTCCCTGTGCTTTTGCTTCCAGCATCGCCTCATACAGGCCGGTTCCATCTCCCGGCTTAGGACAGAAGGACGGATTGTGGAACTGATAGATATCGATGTAATCCGTCTTCAAAAGGGAAAGGCTTGTCTCCAGATCCTTCCAGAAGCCCTCCACATCCTTTGCCATCGTCTTCGTAGAGATAAAGACCTTCTCACGCATTTTCTCAAACGCTGCGCCTAATTTTTCCTCGCTGTCGCTGTATGCACGCGCGGTATCAAAAAAGCGGATGCCTCCGTCATACGCTTTGCGCAGCAGATAAACAGCGTCTTCTTTCGTGACACGCTGTACCGGCAGCGCGCCGAAGCCGTTCTTGTTTACACAGATTCCTGTACTTCCCAGTGTTACCATGGACATACTTATGTTCCTCCTTTTTCGCTTTCATTGTTTCAACTCATAGTCGGTATTTCACGGAGTCTGACATGTCGAAAATAGTTCGACTGTGACTTGCCTCATGTCAGTGGAGAATACCGATTTCTCTCCGCCCGCCACTGCCGTTATGTTTCTTTTAGCAATTCATCCCACCGCTTCAGAAACGGGGGACTTCTTGTCTACTGGTGTTAAAATCCGTTATTTCTATAGTATCACACTTTCTATCAGACGGCAAACGCGATTTAAAGAGGCAGGCACAAAGGGAAATACTTTCCTTTTATGTCTGCCTCTGAATATCATTTTTTATTTTACTTCTTTATAAAAGTTTACGCAGTCCGACGGATCATAATAGATTTTATTATCCGCAAGCAGCGTGGAAACACCGTTCTGTACTTCGATGATGCTGACCGCACAGTTGTACGGCACGCCGCCGTGCCAGAAGTCGTTCTTGTCTTCATAGACATTGCGTAGCAGCGCACGCATGCAGCAGCCGTGGGTGGCGATCAGGATCGTCTTGTCCTGGAGCTCCGGTTTTGCAGTCAGCTCATGATAGAACGCTTCTGCCCGGTCGCAGACCTCCTGGATCGTCTCTCCGTCTCCCGCCGGGCAGAAGTGGAACGGATCTCTGTAAAAATCGTCGAAGTGTTCAGACGGAATCTCAAAATTGTTTGCCCGGCATCCAAGCCCTTCCCAGGAGCCAAAGGAAAGCTCCATCAGGCGGTCGTCGGTCGTAAGCGGCACATTTCTGCCCGCAAGGACGAGCTCTGCCGTGTGCTTTGCGCGGCGCAGTGGACTGGAAATTCCAAGGTCAAACGGGATATTTTTCAGTCCTTCCGCCGTCACTTTCGCCAGACGGACACCATTCTCATTCAGCTCGGTGTCCGTCTGGCCCTGCAGTCTGCCTTCTACGTTCCACGCAGTTTCACCGTGGCGTATGATATAAAGTTTCATAAAAATCAGCCTCTCAGTTCGATGTTGAACTCATTCTGCAGTTTCTTGCAGATCTTCTCGACAAATTTCTGTACTTTTTCGAAGTCAAATGCTTCTTCCTTCGGTGCAAAGGTGACGGTGAACGCCATGCTCTTCTTGCCTTCCGGAATCTGGCCGCCCTCGTAAACATCGAACAGACGGATCTCTTTTACGTATTTGTTTGCCTCGCGGATACAGTTCTCTACATCGCCGCAGCTGATGTTTTTGTCCATGACAAATGCCAGGTCACGTTTCTCCTCCTGGAATTTGGAGATCGGCTGGAAGGTGCGTTTTTTGCCGTACCATCTGGAGAGCTCTTTTAAGTCAAGCTCCATGATGTAAGAGGAAGTACGCATGCTCAGCTCGTTCTGGATATCGTATGCTGCTTTTCCGAAGTATCCGATTTCTGTACCCTCGCAGAGTACTTTCACTGCCTGATACGGATGCAGGAAGGATTTCTGAACCGGCTCGTAGGTGAACTCAATGTCCATGCTCTCGGCGATGGTGTTGGCGATGCCCTTCATAGTGAAGAAGCTCTCGTTGTTTCCGAAGGTTCCGACGCAGAGAACTTTTCTCTCATCCGGGTAGGATGTCAGCGGCAGGGACTCCGGAATGTAGATGCTTGCCACCTCGAACAGTCTTCCTTCAAGGGTGCCCTGTTTCTCATTTCTGGAAATGGCATTCAGCATGGAAGCTGCCAGTGTGGTACGCATCAGGGACAGATCCTGGTTGATCGGGTTGATGATCTCGATGGCATTTCTCTCTTTTGCATCTGCCGGCAGTTTCAAGAGATCCAGATCTGCAGGGGAGAAGAAGGAGTAATGCATGCACTCGTAGATACCCATGGTGCATAAGGTATTCTTCAGTGCCAGCTCGCCTTTCTGCTCTTCATTGTAGCCGCCCATCGTTACCTGTGCAGCGGAAAGGAAGGTATCGGTTACGTGATCGTAGCCGTACATACGGATGACTTCCTCTGCCACGTCCGGATAGCGCTCGACATCGTTCTCTCCCTCCGGCAGCATATCCTCACGGTAAGCCGGAACCTGGATGGTCAGCTCATCGCCGTTGATTTCCGGTGCAAAGTTCAGGTTTTTCATAATGCGGAGAATCTCTGCTTCCGGAACTTCGATACCGAGTACGCCGTTTACTTTGCTGACACTGACGGTCATCGGAGTCGGATCGATGGAGTTTCCGGTGTTCACATCGAAATGGGTACGGGAAACTTTACCGCAGCCAAGCTCTTCCATCAGATGCAGCGCACGTTTCATACCAAGTACGGTTGAATACTCGTCCACGCCTTTCTCATATCTTGCACTGGCATCCGTCGCTTTTCCAAGCGCACGGGCTGTCTTTCTGACGTTGTCGCGTGCGAATTTTGCGGACTCAAACATAACAGCCTCTGTCGTGTCGCGGATCTCGGAGTTTAAGCCTCCCATGACACCGGCAAGTGCAACCGGTTTTACGCCGTCGCAGATCACGAGGTTGTTCTCATTCATTGTGTATTCCTGCTCATCGAGGGTCACAATCTTTTCATTTTCTTTTGCTCTTCTGACACAGATTTCATTGCCTTCCAGATAAGAGCAGTCAAAAGCATGCATCGGCTGGCCGATCTCTTTTAAGACGTAGTTTGTGATATCAACCACGTTGGAGATCGCGGACATGCCGACGAGTGCCAGACGGCGTTTCATCCATGCCGGGGACTCTCCGATTTTTACGTCATATACGTAATGAGCGCTGTAACGCGGGCAGAGTTCCGGAGCTTCCACGCGGACAGAGAAGCCTTCTTTTTCCACATCCGTCTCGGTGTAATCGGTTGCCGGCATTTTTAAAGGTTTTTCCAGCATCGCCGATACTTCTCTTGCGATACCGAGGATACTCTGGCAGTCCGGTCTGTTTGCAGTCAGGGAGATATCAAAGATCCAGTCGTCAAGACCTGTCAGCTCTTTGACATCTGCGCCAAGCTCGGCATCTTCCGGCAGAACAAGCAGTCCGTTGTAGCCTGCGCCCGGGTACAGATCCTCGGTAAGGCCGAGCTCCACGCCGGAGCAGAGCATTCCGCAGGACTCATATCCTCTTAATTTTCCTTTTTTGATGGTCATAACACCCTCGATGGTCTTATGATCTTTTGCTGTTGCATAAACAGAAGCGCCAGGAAGGGCAACCGGGAATTTTCCGCCGGTGTGCACGTTGTCTGCGCCGCAGCAGATCTGCATGGTGCCGTGTTCTCCTGCATTTACCTGGCACACATGAAGATGGGTCTCCGGGATCGGCTCGCAGCCCTCCACCAGACCGACAACAACGTTGCTGATGTCTTTTCCCACCTGATAACGCTCTTCTACTTCAAAACCGCCGTCGAACAGTTTTTTCTCCAGTTCTTCCGGGGTAACATCGATATCTACATATTCTTTCAGCCAACTTAACGGTACTAACATATTAAACCTCCAAATTCAAACTGTTTCGTCTTTATTTCTCGTTAATCTGATTTAAAACCCGCAGATCGGAACCGAATAACAGTTTGATGTTGTTGATTCCGTATTTCAGCATGGCGATACGCTCCAGGCCGATGCCAAAAGCGAAGCCGCTGTACTCTTCTGAATCAATGCCGCAGTTCTCCAGCACGCGTTTGTTTACGATACCTGCTCCAAGGACCTCGATCCAGCCGGTTCCCTTGCAGAGGCTGCATCCTTTTCCGCCGCAGGCGAAGCAGCTGCAGTCTACCTCAACGGACGGCTCCGTGAACGGGAAGTAAGATGGACGAAGACGTGTTGTCGTTCCCTCGCCGTAGATCTTCTGTACGAGTACGTCGAGCATTCCTTTCAGGTCGCAGAGGGTGATGTTTTTGTCGACAACGAGTCCCTCCATCTGATGGAACATCGGAGAATGGGTTGCGTCGTCATCAGACCGAAAAACACGTCCCGGGGAAAGGATCTTGATCGGCGGCTTTTTGTTTTCCATGACATGAATCTGGCCTGCCGATGTCTGGGTACGAAGCAGGAATTCCGGGGAGAGATAGAAGGTATCCTGCATATCTCTTGCCGGGTGATCCTGTGGTGTATTCAGTGCAGTAAAGTTGTAGTAATCGGTCTCGATTTCTCTTCCCTCGTATACCTCAAAGCCCATGCCTGCAAAGATGTCGATGAGCTGTTTGCGGATCAGGGTAACCGGATGAAGGTTTCCGATCGCTGTCTCTTCTGCCGGAAGGGTCAGGTCGATTTTCTCGGACTCATATTTCTTCTGCAGCTCGCGCTCTTTCATCTCCTCTTCCACTTTCTGGAAGCGGCCAAGCGCCCACTCTTTTAACTCATTGACGGATTTACCGTAGTTTGCGCGCTCTTCCGGGGCAATGTTTTTCATTTCTTTCATCAGCCCGCTGATCTTACTTTTCTTTCCTTCCAGATACTCGCTCTTAAATTCATACAGTTCTTTGGAGCTTTTCAGCTCTTCCAGTCCATTTTCAATCTTCTGTTTTAATTCAGACAGATGGCCGGTTAATACACTTTTTTCCTGCATTTGACTCTCCTACTTTCTTTTTCTTGCTTGTTTGATGGTAAATGTGAAAAACAGTCAGATACCCCGCTGCAAACAGCGGAGCATCTGATTTTCGTGGCAGTCGCCAAATATCCATGCAAGCATGGCTGTCTGGCTCGTTGCTCACAAAAAAAGACCCCGCCCCACAAAGGGACGAGATCTGAAATTTCGCGGTACCACCCTGATTTCTGCAGATACTTCCTGCAGACACTCATAACCGGTGCTGTAACGTACACCAAACGTCTGTCCCTACTTGCATTTCCAGTATCCTGCTATACGTTCCGGACATCTGCTCCAATGCGAAATTTGAAATATTCCTGAACCTGAAGGAGCTTGCAGCCGATGACTCCCTCTCTCTGGCGGAAAAAATATTTCTCTGAACATCTTCACAGCATTTTTCCTGTTAGATTATTTATAAAACTTTCATAAACAATATTTATTGTACCGTCTTGACCCCCGGATGTCAAGCCATTATTTTCCCGCTTCTTTATTCGTCTCTTTATTTTCCATAAAATGCTCGATCGCCGCGTTCTGCAGTTTCCGCAGTTTATCCTCAAAATACGCGTTGATCTCCGCGCCGATCAGAAGGATCCACATGCAGAAATACATCCAGATCATGATAAACACGATCATCGTCAGACTGCCGTACATATTGGACGCCGCAAGCGCGATGTCGAGGTACATGGAAAATGCAAGGGAAAAAATAGACCAGGCAAGGGATGAGATCAGTGCGCCCGGGCACTGGCTCTTAAAGCTCGCCTTCCGGTTTGGAATACATTTATACAGTACAAGAAACAGAAGAGCCAGCACGCCTGTCGTGATCAGGGTACGCATTCCCATGATAGAGGATGTCACACGCGCCACCATCGGCAGATGTTCCGTCAGCTTATTCTGAATGCGGGTTCCGAAGACCAGAAGCACCAGACTGGTGAGGAATGCAACGACAAATATCAAGGTATATGCCATGCCCCGCAGCCGGTTGATGATGTAATTACGTGTCTCTGTTACGTGATAAATGCTGTTCAGCCCATTTGTCAGCGCCGCAATGCCCTTTCCCGCCGACCACAGCGTTGTGATGATCGTAATCGGCATATAAGCAACGGACTGATAAAAGATCTCATTTACAATACCGCCCACGTAGCTCTGAAACTCCGTGGGCAGCATATTGATCAGAACGCTGTAAACATCGTCGCGCGTCAGCGGCGTATATTTTACAAGCGTAACAACCAGAAGAACAAACGGAATAAAGGAAAGAAGAATGAAATACGCACTCTGCGCTGCATAAGCACCGACATGGTCCTCATTCAGGCGCTTCATAAAACCGCGGATTGTTTTTATCATCTGGCAAAACCGCCTTTTCTTTGTTTTCGTGAATCTATCCCATTCTTGCACATATATCGTACTTCAGGATAGCCTACAAAGCATATCATACTTTTCTTTCCTTCGCAAGGGATTTAATTCCATTTCCGGTAATACCATGCGTAACCGCGTGCCGGAACCGGAACGCCGCGCAGAACACGTTTCTCGCCGGTAAACAGATCCTTCCAGGTGAACTCACCCATATCGATCCAGGCCGTGCGGTCTTCATTGCTGAAGTTAAAGAGACCCGTTACCATCTCATTGCCGGATTTTCTGCAGACACAGAGAAGCGCCGTATCATACGTTTCCTCGGTCCAGACATCCGCCTCACCCTCAAACGGACGGTATTTGAATTTCAGCTCCTCCATCTTTTTCATCGAAGCAAAAATCTGATTCTGAACCGTTCCTTTTTTCTCCTTCTGGGGCTCCAGATCCCAGCGGAAGTGGCCGCGGTGCAGATAACGGCTGTCGGCTGCGCGGTCAGAATCTTCACTCTCTTTGTAGGAATAATCGTTGACCTGGCCGATCTCATCGCCGCTGTAGATAACCGGAATACCAGACTGGATGAAAAGGTATGCGTTCAGCATCTCAATTCTCTGGATCGCCTGTTCGGTCTTCGCCTCATTCTGCTCAAAGCCTGCCGCCTCAAGTCCACACAGGGAAGCGGTTGTTCCGCAGAGACGCGCATCCTGCAGCACCGGATCGTCGTTATAGAGCTCTCCTCTTGCGTCGCTTCCCTCCACATAACCGCGGAAATAGTCATTCAGATATTTCTTATGCGGTGCCTCGGCGATGCCGAACTGTTTCAGCCATTCGTAATCGAGGCCCCAGCCGATATCATCGTGGCATCTCAGATAGTTCAGGAAGACATAGTCCTTCGGCAGTCTCGTCACAATATCCATCTGATGTTTCAGCAGGCGGGTATCCGCCGTTGCAACCGTGTGCCAGGTGGATGCCATCGTCGTTACGTTGTACAGCATATGGCATTCCGGTTTCTCGAGTGTTCCGAAGTACGGAACAACCTTTTCCGGCTCCATGACAACCTCGCCGAGCAGCAGAACGCCCGGGCAGACGATCTCGGTGATCATACGCATCATGCGGACAATGGTATGTACCTGCGGCAGGTTACGGCAGGTGGTGCCGAGCTGTTTCCAGATGTATGGAACGGCATCAATGCGGACGATATCGATTCCCTGGTTGACGAGATAGAGCATATTGTTTACCATCTCGTTAAAGACAACCGGGTTCGCATAGTTCAGATCCCACTGGTATGGATAGAACGTCGTCATGACAAATTTATGGCAGTCCTCTCTCCAGGTAAAGTTGCCCGGTGCCGTTGTCGGGAATACCTGCGGACAGGTCTTTTCATATTCGGACGGAATATCGTAGTTGTCGAAGAAAAAGTAACGGTCCTGGTACTCTTTTTCACCGGCAAGTGCACGTTTTGCCCATTCATGATCCTCGGAAGTGTGGTTCATAACGAAATCCATACAAAGGCTCATGCCCTGGTCATGGCATTTTTCAGAGAGGGCAGCCAGATCTTCCATCGTTCCAAGGGACGGCTGTACCGTGCGGTAATCGGCAACCGCATAGCCGCCGTCGCTTTTTCCCTTCGGCGTTGCAAGGAACGGCATCAGATGCAGGTAGTTGACGTTGCACTCTTTTAAATAATCCAGTTTTTTCTCAAGGCCGCTGATGTTATCTGCGAATGCGTCGATGTACAGCATCATACCGAGCATTTTCTGGCTCTTGTACCAGTCTTTCTGTTTTTCTCTTTTCCGATCCAGCGCTTTCCATTTTTTATTCCGCTCTTTGTACCACTGCTCCATGGCTGCACAGAGTTCCTCAAAGCGTCCCTGGCCGTTTGGATACAGCTCACAGTAGAGCCATTTCAGCTCGTCGTAGTGTTTTTCGAGTCTTCTCTGATATTCCACTGTCATGTTGTTTATTCTCCTTTATCTTATTCTTTATTTTGTCACATCATTCCGGTAACGGTAATTCTGTGTTACGTTTCTTCTCTTGCAGTATACCGTTGTGTGAATTATATGTCAACCGTTTACATACCATATTTTTCAACAAATTTCCGGCTTCTTCTTTGTCTTTTTTGCTATTTTTCTGTCTATCGTTTACCGCAGGGCAGAAAAAAACTCCGCGGTTTCTTTTTTCCGCAGAGTTTTCTTTTCGTTTTTGTTTCACGCCGAATCGCGCACCACAAGGCTCACCGGCATGGTCGTCACATTCGGCACCATCTCTCCCTTTCTTCTCCGGTCGATATACGCAATGGAAAGCTCCGACATTTCCTCAATCGGCTGATGGATCGTCGTGATGGAAGGCGTGGTAATCCCGGCGATCACAGTGTCATCAAACCCGACAACTTTAATATCCTCCGGCACCCGTTTTCCCATGGCGTAAAGGCGCTGGAGTACCTGTGCGGCAATCAGGTCACTGCTTGCAAAAATGCCGTCCGTCTCCGGGTGCTCCAGAAGGCCCTTTTCAATATAGGATTCATAGTGCATGGAGCCGTAGCTTAAGCGGTCACTCAAAAGAACTTCCCCTTCAATCCCCCGCTCCCGGCAGACGCGCAGGAATCCATCCGCACGCCGGTCCGCCGGCATATCTCTTCCGACGATTCCGCCGAAATGAAGCAGATGGCAGCAGCCGCAGTCCGCAAGATGCGATGCTGCAAGCGCTCCTCCCTGCTCGTTGTCACACTGGATTGTAATGGCCTCCGTATTTTCCTCTCGCTCGAAATTGACGATCGGAATTTTCAGATCATGAAACTTTTCAATCTGCACATCGCGGCTTGCCATCACAACGCCGGTTACACGGTTGGAGATGAACATATCGAGATATTCGGTTTCTTTCTCCGGCTGATCTTTCGAGTTGCAGAGCAGAATCTTGTAGCCCCGCTTTGCCGCCGCGCTCTCGAGTGCACTGATCATTTTACTGAAAAACGGGTGCGAGATGTGCGGAACGATAACCCCGATCGTATTGGAATGCGCTTTTGCCAGGGAACGCGCCAGCTCATTCGGCTGGTAATTCATCTCCTGCATCGCCTGCGTTACTTTTTTTCTTGTCTCTTCACTGATGTATCCGCGGTTGTTGATCACGCGGGAAACCGTCGTCGCCGTAACGCCGGCGCGTGCCGCTATGTCCTTGATTGTCGCCATGTTTCTCTCCTCGTCATTTTCTAACTGTTTTTCACTTTCGCCCATTATAGCACAAAAAATCTGTTTTCGGTGATTTTTTTAAAAAAGGGAACGGCAGTCGCCGATTTCGATGTTCTGGTAAAAATAGCGGAGAATCTCCTCATACGATTTTCCCTGCTCTGCCAGATGTTTCGCACCGTTCTGTGACATGCCGACGCCGTGGCCGTAGCCGCCGCCGTAAAATGTAAAGGAGACAGCCGTTTCCCCTTCTTTTTCCGGAACCACGATAAAGCAGGCACTCGGAAGCAGCTCCATCTCACAGCTTACAGTTCCGTCATTTTTCTGAATCGGCCAGCCTTTCGCCGAGAGGAACTTTCGGATCTGATACTCTCCCTCGATTTCCATGGATCCTTTTTCTCCCTCGATACGGACGGTTTCTGCCGCACCTCCCTCTGACCGCCGCCGCACCTCAATCCCCGTGATCTCCCCGATTTTCTGATCCGCTGCCCGTTCTGACAGCACATCCGCCGGAATCGTCACCTGCCAGCGGTACCAGCCGTCCTCCACTTCCAGACTTGTGCTGTCCCTTTTGGTGATAAACGATGCAAACGCCTCCTCCGTCTCCGGTTCCTGCTTCTCCCCGCCTACCGTCACGCTCTTCAGATATTCTGCCGTCTCCGCCGTATTCCACACTTCATCCGTACTCGTCTTCCCGCAGGAGGTTGAGAAAAAATACGCCTGAATTGGTTCCCCGCCGCAGGTAATGATTTTTCCTTCTGTCTCCGCCACCGCAGCGTCTGTCTCCGGCTGCGCTTCCATATTGTGGTAGACCTGGCTTTCCACGCTGTCGTCTACATCCGCGTGGTAGTTCTCCCACGTTTTTTCACGAATCCTGGCACACGCATACGTTCTCGCACAGACCGCCTGTGCTTTTAATGCCTCCTTTTCATAGGAGGACGGCATCTCACTCGGCACGACATACCGAAGATACATTTCCAGATCAAGTTCATTTACAACGAGAAGTCCCTCTTCGCTTTTATAGATGACAAAACTTCCCGGATAAACCGTCTCGTCTTCCGGCTTTCCCGTCAGGGAAACCGCCGTTCCCGCCGTCTCATCGGCCGGCACCACATGCACAACTTCCCCGCATTCCTGTTCCGTCACACAGATCGTCTCCTGCGGGGAAGCTGTGTATGCGCCGTCGTTCATGGAAAGACTTGCGTTTCCACGCAGGGACACCTGTTTCTGTGCGTATCCCAGCTTTCCGCAGTCCGTCAGAAGGACACGGATCTGCACCGGTCCGGCTGCCGTTGTTTCTTTTTGTTCTTCCTTTTTACTGTTCAGAAAAGCCGCGTTTTCCTGTTCCATGTTCTGTATCGTCTCCTCCTGCTTTTTGCCTTCCATCGTCTCCGTCCTGCTTTCTGCTGTCGCTGTCTCTTCCGGCGCATCCAGACGGCGCTTCACAACAAACAATAACAGCAGCAGGAGAATCCCCACTCCTAACAGTATCAGTTCCAATGTATCATTTTTTCTCTTCATATCTCATTCTATGCACACGGCTTTTTGTCTGATTCCTTTTCTTTTTGCGATTTTTCCTTGACAAATACCGCCCTATGGTATATAGTATGGCTGTGTATAAATTTCATATCAACATCCAGAGTGCATCAAAAGAAGATCCGTCTTTTGGTGAGAGAGGGAATTCAGGTGAGATTCCTGGGCGATCCGGTCACTGTAATCAGGGAGTGAAGCATAACAAATCCATTGTATGTCCGCAACATATGAGAAGGAATGTGGAACGATGATCTGTAAGTCAGGAAACCTGCTCTGTATGCATAGGGTTGATGCTTCCGATGAAAGCTTCCATTCAAAGACTATTATGGGATATGGAATGTCTGAAAATTTTCGATTAGATTTTTAGAAACCTTCGAGCGAGATTTATGCATTGCATTAAACGGCCGGGTAAACCGTTTCAGATTCTGGTTTCGCCTGTTCTTTGTCAGGCGCCATCCTCCGCTTAAAGGTGTCTGCTATTCCGCTTGCAGGTTGATTCAGATGGCGAAGCGGTTACCCACCTCTGAAAAGAATATGACATAACTGGTAAGATTCTGTTGGATTCGAAAACAGGGTCTTTTCTTTTTCTGTTTTTTCAGAATTCGTTTTCTGCATATTTTCCCATAAAAAGGCTCCCCGCCTGCGCTCCTGTTTTCACAGGACGCTGCAGGAAGGGAGCTTTTTTATGCTGTTTCTATAGCAAGACCCGAAAATAATGCAAAAAAGGCAGTGCTGCAGAGCGCGAATTGCAAGGAACAGATTTGAAGGCGTACCGGGGTACGACGAAAATCTGTGACGCAGTAATTCACGCTCTGCGGTGCTGAATTTTTTGCATTATTTTCGAGGATTGCTATAAAATAGGATCTTAGAAAATGAATTTGTATACGGTTGTGGTGTCGTAAGTATCGCCTGCCTCGAGGATCGGTTTCTCCTCACCCTCCTGGTTGATGGCATTCGGCACATACTGAGATTCCAGGCAGAAGCCGTTGCGTTTGTCATAGAATACCCCATTCTTTCCGGTAACCGGAGCAATGAAATTTCCGGCGTAGAACTGAACGCATGGCAGATCCGTGAAGGCTTCCATGGTGATGCCGCTCTCTTTGCAGGATGCGACTGCCATCAGCTCAATGCTTCCCTCGACAGCCTTGTCCAGGATAAAGTTGTGGTCGTAGCCGCCGGTCAGTTTGAGCTGTTCGAAATCTGCTTCGATCTCTGCTCCGATTGCTTTCTCGCTGGTGAAATCCATCGGGGTTCCCTGTACCGGTGCATGCTCGCCGGTCGGGATGGATGCAGAATCGATCACCGGGCTGAACTGCTCCGCTTTTAAGACAAGTGTCTGGTTCTCAATAGATCCGGCATCGTGGCCTGCCAGGTTGAAGTAGCTGTGGTTTGTCATGTTGACAACGGTATCCTGATCGCAGCTTCCCTCATAGTGGATTTCTACGGCGTTCTCATCGGTCAGGGTATACGTAACGGACACTTCAAAGTTTCCCGGGAATCCCTGGTCTCCGTCCGGGCTCATCAGAACGAAGGTAACGGCGCTGTCATCCGCCTCTTCTACGTTCCAGAGGCGGTAATCGTATCCGTCCGGGCCGCTGTGCAGGTTGTTGTTGTTCTCATTTTTTGCCAGCTGGTATGTTTTTCCGTGCAGTTCAAATGCTGCTCCCGCGATACGGTTTCCGTTTCTTCCGATGGTGGCTCCAAAATGGCTTCCGTCGGTCTCATAGCCGGTTACGGAGTCAAATCCAAGGACAACGTCTCTCTTCTTTCCATCCTTATCCGGAACGAGAACCGATACCAGATGTGCGCCGTAATCGGTTACACTGATTTCCATTCCGTTTTTATTGGAGAGCGTGTAGAGCAATGCTTCTTTTCCGTCTTTTGTTGTTCCAAAACCCTGTTTTTTCATGTTCCTTCTCCTTTTGGTTGTATGTAACGTATAAAAGAGAACCATTTTCATGATTCTCTTTTTTCTCTTTTGTAACCCCGGAATGCCGTTTCCCATACTTTGACTCCTAGCAACGCAAGCTAGGTGGGTAGCCGCAGTCACCATTTCTGCCTTCCACTGACGTCTGTTTCCAGGGTGGCCTGACATCCACATGACAATAATAAGCCTCCCGTTTAAAGTAAATGTAGGTTCAAAATAATGAGATCATCGAACATTCCAGGAAGTTACATTTTTCTTCTTTTCTTTTCACAATTCGGATTATACGCTATTTTGGTTCGCTTTTCAAGTATTATTGCACAATTACTCAAAAATATTCGAACAGCTTTTGTATTAAATGATAATACACACCATTCCGCCCCGGCTGTCGTTGACAATTTTCTGCATGGAATCCTGGAGTTTTGCCTGGCCATCCTCGGTGATCTGGGCGATTTTGCTGCGGATGCCGTCGTCAACGAGCTGCTCGACGGATTTGCCGAAAATGTTGGTATTCCAGATTCCCTCCGGGCTCTTTGCGCTCTCTTTGATATAGGCGATCAGATCCTCCGCCTGCTGCTCACTTCCGACGATCGGCGCAATCTCCGTCTCGATGTTGGCCTTGATCATATGAATCGACGGGCTCACCGATTTAATTTTCACGCCGTATTTGTTTCCCTGATGGATCACGGCTGGCTCCTCCAGCTGAATCTCCTCCCTCCCCGGAATCACGACGCCGTAGCCGCATCCGCGCACCGCATGAATCGCGTCCTCTACCTTGCGGTACTCTTCCCGCTGTGCCGACAGCTCGCGGATCGTCTGCACCAGATCATACTCGCCTTTGATCTCCACGCCGGCAAGTACACTCAGCATTTCATAATAATACTGCTCTTTCACCTCAATCCGCACCTTCACCGTACCGCTCGCAAGATCCATCGACTGCAGCAGTGTCTGGCTGACATACTGACTGGCAATCGCTGTTTTTCCGCCCACTGCATCCTTCAGGCGCGTCTTTTCCCTGCACATCTCACGGATCTTCTGCAGCAGCTCTGCCTTCAGCGGATGGTCATCGGCAAGAAGCTCCACCCATTTTGGAATATAAAATTCCATCTGCTGAAGCGGGAACTCATACAGCACCTTTTCGAGCATATGCAGAATATCTTCTTTGCGGAGCTGGTCGCAGTTCACCGCCATCGCTGCCACGCCGAATTTTGTTTCAAGCTCCTTTACCTGCCGCTGTGTCTCCTCCCGGTACGGTTTTTTCGCATTCACAAGAATCAGGAAGGGCTTTCCCTGCTTTTTGAGCTCCGCAACGGTCCGTTCCTCCGCCTGCAGAAAATTCTCCCGCGGCAGCTCGCCGAACGATCCGTCGCACGTCACCATAAGACCGATCGTGGAATGTTCTGCGATCACCTTCTTCGTACCGATCTCCGCCGCCTCCCGGAACGGAATCGCCTGCTCGGACCACGGTGTTTTCACCATCCGCTCCTTCTCATTTTCCAGATTTCCCGCCGCGTCCGGCACCAGAAAGCCGACGCAGTCGATCAGTCGCAGCCGGATCGGATCGCCCTCCCCAAGCTGCAGCTCCACGGCGTCTTTCGGCACAAATTTCGGCTCCACCGTTGTGATCGTCTTTCCCTCCCCGCTTAAAGGCAGGGCATCCCGTACCTCCGCCTGTTCCTTTTCCGAAAGATACGGCAGTGCCAGCACCTCCAGGAAACGGCGGATCAGGGTGGACTTTCCCGTCCGTACAGGCCCCACCACTCCGATCAGGAACTGGCCCTTCGTTCGTTTCTGAATATCGCGGTATACTGAATATGCATCCATGCGCTATTGTCCCCCTTTTGATCTTTGTTGCTATGTACTGTTATATTCTATGAGCCGGCCCCCTCTCCTATCACCAAAACTGCACTGCCGCGCACGCAAAAAAGGCACCGCCGCCCTTTTTTCGGACGCACAGTGCCTTTTTTCTGTCACTTTCTTATCTTCAGCCTATGATCAGCTGTTTTTTCTCATGGCAGCCTCTACCACATGGCCGACCAGAACAGATGTGGTAACGGATCCTACGCCGCCTGGAACCGGTGTGATTGCCTCAACGATCGGCTCAGCTTTTGCGTATGCAACGTCTCCGCAGAGTTTTCCTTCTTCGTTTACGTTGATTCCGACATCAATAACGGTCTGGCCTGCACACAGGTAAGTATCATCTACAACACCTGCACGGCCTGCTGCTACGATCACGATATCTGCCTCTTTAACTACAGACGGCATGTCTTTCGTTCTGGTATGGCAGATGGTTACGGTTGCGTTTTTCTTTAACAGCATCATGGCTGCCGGTTTTCCTACAACGAGGCTGCGGCCTACGACAACGGCTTTTTTACCGGTGCAGTCGATGCCGTAGTGGTCGAGGATCTCCATGCAGGCCTGCGGAGTACATGGCGGGAAGCCCTGTTTTGTTCCGGCGAATACGCCTACCATGGAACCGTCTGTGATACCGTCTACGTCCTTCTCCGGGGAGAGTGCTTTGATGACTGCTGCCTCATCGAGATGTTTCGGAAGCGGACGGAAAATCAGAACGCCGTGGATGGAATCGTCTTTGTTTACTTTATCGATGGTAGCCATCAGCTCTTCCTGGGTAACGTCTGCCGGGAGAAGGAATTTCTCGTATGCAACGCCTAAGGTCTCACAGCGTTTGGTTGCTCCTCTTTCGTAGGAAAGGTCATCCTCTCTCTCTCCGACACGGATGATTCCGAGAGTCGGTTTTACTCCTTTTGCTTCCAGCTCTGCTACATTTGCTTTGATCTTCTCATTTAATGCTGCTGTTACTTCTTTTCCTAATAACTGTTTTGCCATTTTTTTATCCTCCGCTTTTCTTTTCGGTCAAAGAGAACTCCTTTTGCAACCCGCTTGCTGCCGGGAAGTTTCTCTGGCCGTTTGTTTTCAGGCTTTCAGTCTTCCCAGTACGTTCCGGAAAATCTCGTCTGCTTTTACGGTATAGACCGCAAGCATTTCATCACATTTTCGATTTAGTTCTTCTGCATATTCCCGGTTTTTCATAGATTTCGTGTTGATATATACATTCAGGGAAGCACCCTCTAAGGCTGCTTTGCAGAATGCTGCGCCAACACCTGCGTCACTGATCGCAAGTGCAGAACCTTTTGCTGCAAATTCTACGATCAGGTCGATTGCTTCGCAGCATTTTTCCATAATTTCCATTGGAACAGAGCAGGCATCCTTCAGCACAATCTCCATGACTCTTGCTTTTTCTGCCTTCTCCTCCTCTGTCTCGCGCGGCATGCCGTATGCTTTGGAGAGCGGTTCGAACACTTCTGCATCGCGCTCGATCAGGTGAAGCAGTTCGTCCTGAAGCGTGGTTGCTTTCGCCATCAGCTCTTTCATTTCCTCTTCGACATCCGCATATTTCTTTTTACCTACTGTCAGCGCACCAACCATGTTGCCAAGCGCTGTGCCGACAGCGCCAACCAGTGCAGAAGCTCCGCCGCCGCCCGGAACCGGTGCTTTGGAACCGAGCACGTCTACAAACTCATTGCAAGGTACTGTTGAAAATCCCATGTTATTTTCCTCCGCTTATTTTTTTCGATCCAGAAGCCATCCTGATGGCCTCAAACCATAACTATTTTGCAGCCAGAGCCTTCAGCATATCAATTGTGACATCTCCCACAACCGCCATATCCTCTCCCTGCGTAAATGCAGCCGGGAAATTGTCCGAAAAGAGGATCTGCGCGGACGGCGGAAACTCATCATCTCCTGCCCATAAAATCAGTCGTACAAAAAGCCCTTTCATAAACTCCAGCTCATATCCGACATCACCGGATGAAATCGCCTGAGCGCCGACACGTTCCATGATCTCACGGAATGCATCCAGCTTTCCGCCAAAGCCAAACGCAAGACGGAACAGGCATCTTCCCTGGAACTGTTTAAAATAAACTTCTCCCCACGGAATCTCCCGGTACGTCAAAAATTTTCCGGTAGACGGAGCAGCTCCGCCCTCTGTCAGATAACGCAATACCAAAATTTTTGCATTCGGTTTTTTCTCGAGTGGATACCAGCCAATTATCGGCGAAACGCTTCCATCATCTCCAATATGAAATACGTTGTACTCCGGCCACGAAATCCGGTAGGAAACACCCATCAGGGAAACGGTAAACTCCTGTTTTTCCGCATCATACGGAACGTCGCACCGGCTGGAAATCTCTTTTGGATCTGCATTCTGATACACTTCCAGATAATGCTCATACGGAATACGCTCTTTGCTGTCTTTTTCGTAATTTAAGTCTACTGCCATGTAAATCCAATTCCTCTCAAAAAGGTTCGCCACAATTCAAAGCAAAACCACATGTGTTTCACCTTGAATCGTAACAGAAAGTTCTGCTTCCGTTTTATGCTTCCACAGACGGGAACATCGTCGTGTCTGTGTGCGGCAGGAAGCACGCCGCTACAAATTCATCCATATAGGTTGGTACCGTAGAGAGTTCCAGATATGTCATGTTCCGGGCAACCTCATACGTTTTCTTCTCTGCTGCTGTCGATAAAAGCATTGAGTACGCACCGGTCAGGGAAGAGTTACCAATGTAATGGAATTTTTCCAGCGGAATATCCGGGAACATACCAATCGTGACGGCATTTTTCATGTTAATACCGCTTCCGATACCTCCCGCTACATATACTTCCTCGATCATGGATACATCCATGTCCAGATAGTTCAGCATCGTACGGATCGCTGAGAAAATCGCGCCCTTGGCACGGATAAAGTTGTCGATATCTACTTCTGTAATCTCAACGTCGCGGACGCTTCCGGCTTCCTCTTCAAATGCGATGACATAGCTTCCCATGCCATATTTGTCGTGGCGGATCCGTCTGCCTTCCCGGATAAATTTTCCCTTCGGATTAACCATTTTCGCACGGAACAGCGCTGCAATTACATCGATGATTCCGGAACCGCAAAGACCAATCGGCTTCGTTCCCTCATCTCCGATAACATGGTACGAAGGTTCCATCGTCTCCGGATCGATCGTACATTTTTCAATCGCACCGTCGGTCGCACGCATGCCACAGCTGATATCGCCGCCCTCAAAGGCCGGTCCGGCCGAGCAGGCACAGCTTACCATAAAATCAGAGTTTCCAAATGCAAGCTCGCCATTGGTACCAAGGTCAATAAAAAGACTCATCTCCGGCCGGTTCCAGATCATGCTGACCAACGCGCCGGCAGTAATATCTCCGCCCACATAGCTTCCGATGTTCGGTGCCAGAATGATATGGGCGTCCGGATGAATCGCAAGATTGACATCCGATGCAAACAGTGAGTTTGTCTTAAAGAAGGCCGGAATATACGGCTCCATCCGAAGCGGATCTGCATTGATGCCCATCATCAGATGCTCCATGGTAGTGTTTCCGGCAATCGCCGCACGGTAAATCTGCTGACTGCTGATTTTCGCTGCGCGGCACATGTTGGAAATCATCGGGTTTAAGGTTTCTTTGATGATTGCATTCTGCAGTCTTTCATGGCCTCCCGGTTTCTGGGATTCAATGATACGGTTGATAACATCCGCACCATACCGGATCTGTCCGTTTCCGGAAGAGGCTTTTGCCAGGATTTCTCCGCTTAGCATATCCACGATCAGTGCAGAAACTGTCGTTGTTCCAATGTCGACAACGAGACCACCGACAACTGCTTTTGCTTCCATTGGAAGCATATCGTATAAAAAGACGTCATTTGCCGTAACCCGGACGACACACTGTGCCTGAAAATGGGATTCCCGAAGGACATCCGGCATTTTTTTCAGTACAGAGTACGGAATCCGTACCCGGTCAAGCCCCGTCGCTGCCTGTACAGCCCAGGTTACTCTCTCGTTATCCGGCATCGTATCATCCAGAGTAGGCTCTTCCATTGAGATTGTAATCACCTGCATGCTGTTTTTCAATTCCAGGCCGGCGTCTGTAATTTTCTTTTTCGTATCTTCAAAAATTGCAATTTCACTCGGTGAACTAAGGTCTGCCACTTTCATGCGACTCCGGTAAGCGGATGCAATGTCCGGCACTTCCACTTCAACATCGCCTTTGACGGTGCTGACGCACGCCAGTCTCCAGCCATTCTGATATTCTTCCTCAGAAATATGGCGGGTTATTTTGGAATCCAGCTCACCGCTCACAAGACGAACGCGGCATTTACCGCACGATGCGTTTCCGGAACACGGTGCATCGATCGGCACATTGCTCTTCTGCGCTACTTCAAGAAGGCGCTCACCCTCGGTTGCGTAGGTGACTACCGGTTCTCCTTCTTCAAATCGAAAGGTTACTTTTGCCATAATCTGTAAATCCCCCAGTCGTATATATTCTCCGCTTTTTTTATTTTTCCGCTTTTAGATAGAAAAACCCCTGATGGTGCCTCAGGTTTTCGCAAACGCTGCGGCACCATCAAGGGAAAACCTGCGAGATTTAAAGATTAAAGCTCCAGATAAGAATCTGCATACAGAGTGTTGCCTTTGAATACGTCACAGGATTTAATGGTCTCCATCAGTCTCAGGTCATTCGGGTTAACGATGGCGCTGGTCAGACCCTGCATCATAGCCATAGCTACAAGTGCGGAATCCATGATCGGACGGATGTTTTTCGGCATACCGTTGGAGTTGTTGGAAAGTCCGCCGGTAGAATTCAGTCCCATATCGCTGAACATCTTGATGCACTCAAGAACTTCCATCTGTTTGTCCTGCATTCCTTTTACAACCAGAAACAACGGGTCAAACCACAGATCGGTCGGCTCCATACCATGCTCCATACCTCTTTCCAGAAGGGTCTGGCAGTACATCATACGCTCGTCGTTGTCTTTTGCAATTCCTTCGCCGTTGCAAAGTGCAATAACGATTGCATCGTTTGCAGCCGCAAGGTCAACGTACTCGATTCTTCCTGCAGCATCTGCAGAGTTTACGATCGGTTTTCCTTTGGAACGGTTGTATACAGAGATACCAGCCTCAATTGCTTTTTTGTTGGATGTATCCAGAGCCAGCGGAACATTGTCAAAATTGCTCTGCAGCAGCTCAACAGCCCATTTCATGATGTCTTCTCCATCATTCTCAGCCGGTCCGATGTTTACATCAAGGTAAACGGCACCAGCATCCAGCTGCTGTTTTGCTCTCTTTAAAATTGGCTCTTCATCTCTTGCTGCGAATGCTTTGTTTACAGTAGGAGCTGTAACAGAAAGTCTTTCGCCGATGGTTACAAATTTTGCCATATCTCTTCTCCTTTTCTTTTGGGAATCCCCCATAATTATTTTTTCACGGGAGAAACTTCCGGATACCGGAGTTCCTCCCGGATTTTTTATGTATTACAGTTCTCCGTTTGCCTGCAGATCTTTCATGAATTTCACAAGCTGAACTGCCTCAAGCGGAGCAACGATTACTTCCCATCCAGGAAGTTTGGACTCAATGTCGCCCTTTAATACGGCTACTTTACCAGGAATGATAACTTTTCTGGATTTTACTTTATCTTCTACATTCTCTTTGAAGAATTTGGAGATAGAGTTACCGGAGAATTTACCTGCTGCCCAGGAAGTCAGTACGGAAAGTCCGCCGGCATCGTTGATTACAAGGTTAACCGGAACTCCGGATCTCTCGAGCTCTCCGGATACCAGGAAATAGGTCAGAGCAAAGTCTACTGTGGTCAGGCAGATCGAATTTTCATCTGCGCCGTTCAGCGGGTAGATGCCCGGCTCTACTTTCATCGGTTTCTGCGGATCGGTAAATACGTTCTGGCGAAGTCCGAATACCGGAAGTGCCTCTGCGTATCCCATCTCCTCAAGAACGATGATGGAACCATATTTCATGGTGAACAGGGAAAGCAGTGCCTGCTGCATATATCTGTCGCCCTGTGCGATTTTTGCCAGATTTACAATAGACGGATAACCGAAGGTACGGTCTGTATCCTTTAAGGATGCACGTCTTACCTGTACGGTAGTAGCGAAGGTCTCTTTGATGGTCGCTTCTGTGGTATCAAGAACAAGGTTCTTGTTGCCGAGTTTCTCGATTGCTTCTACGGTGTCGTGAAGCTCATCAATGTTTGCGCCACTTACGCCGAGAACAACGCCTGCCTCTGTGGCAAGTTTGCTCATCTCTTCATAGTTGGATGCATTCGCACCATTCAGGATCGGTTTGCCTGCTTTGCATACTTCCAGAGCAGCTTTTGCAGCGTCTGCGTCCTCACAGCCAAGTACCAGAACTTTTCCGGTTGCTGCTGCTTTCGTTACAAGAGATACGTATTTGTCTACGCCATTTCCGGCATAGTTTACATACAGCATCTCTGCGCACATACGCTCACCGATACGGTCGTAATCAACTTTTTTGTCTTCTTCCAGTTTTGCATCGATCTCTTCGTCAGACATGCAGCTGCAGAGAGATACCGCATAACGGGTTTTGCTTACAAATGTTTTCTCATGACGATAGAGGACCGTCTCTCCGCCAAGAGTGTACTCACTGTCGCCGGTTCCGACTTTGATCGTCTTCATTGGCGGTGCGGTAGCTTCGGAAAGCTGTGCCATAGCGTCGTCAGACATATATGGGCACGCTGAAATATCCATAGCGCCCTGTGCAACCTTCATGGAGAATGCCATACAGGTCGGACATCCGCACTCCTTACAGTTTTTCTTTGGGGTCATTTTAAAAATCTGAATACCTGATAATGCCATAATTCTTTATCCTCCTAATCTCTTCCTTACGTACTGATTACATCAGTTCCTGAATCATTTTGGAAATGGTTGCAACAGACTGTGGATGTTTGAGGATAACTGCATCAGAACCAGAAGCCAGAGATGCGGCTGCTGTCTGAATCTCCATAGAGACTCCTCGTACTTCCTGACTTCCCCATTCCGGAGATTCCTCTTCTGTTGCCATTGCCTCTTTTACATTCCATGTCTCAGAAGCGATTGGAGTAATAATTGGCATCTGCAGCATTTTATCGTCCTGGGATAATGCTGCTGCTTTGATACGGTCCAGTGTAGATACTACGTACTCATATCCGTATCCGACTGCTGCAGAACCTACGTTCATAACAATGCTGTCTGCGCTGACACCAAGCTGGGTCATAACAACATTCAGCTGTTTTGCAAGGTTGATATCTACAGCGGACTCAGCGCCGACTTTCTGGTTGTATGCCAGACCTGCGGCTGCACCAACTGCCTTGTAATCTTCTTCTCTTGCGGACATAACAAGAACGTTTCTTCCCTGCAGTACCTCTGCTACCTTGGTCAGCAGTTCAGAATCCTTCTCAACGTTTTTACATCCTTCTACAACAAGCGGCACGTCAACGGCATCAGCAACCTCTTTGACTGTCTCAATGAGCTCTTCTACCGATTTGTTTAGACCGTTCGGGTCTCCGCCTGCCAGACGAAGGCATAGGAAATCTGCACCTTCCATAGCTGCTGCTTTTTTTGCAATCTCGCCCATGGTAGCTGCACCTTCATAGTATGCTTTTACGCTTTCCGGTTCTCCTTCCATACCAAGGTCTGTGATTTCAACGCCGACCTTCGGTCCGTTTTTGATTTCACCGTCGAAAGCATAAAATGGTAATACATTTTCTCCGCCAAGAGTTACGGTTTTGTCTCCGCTGCCGATTACAACGGATTTAATTGCTGCATTAAACTTTTGTGGTTTGCGATTAAACGGCATAAAAAAAGCCTCCTTAAAAATAAAATTCCATACAGGCATATCTCCATGATTCCGCTTCATGGACACACCTGTTATTATTTTAACGTTTTTTCCCGGAGAATGCAAGATTTACCAGGATATTTTCCAAGATTTTCTGACAAAAAGTATCCGTTTTCTTTTCGTCAGCCGTTTTTTCCCAGAAAATCACTTTACAGCTGCCGGCATGTGCCGGAAAGGGCTTCCTCCTCCGCTTTGGAATCCCCTCCCAAGCCATGCCGGTCTGCTTATTCTTTCACAGGATAAGCCTGTAAAATACGAATTACATCATTGGATCCATGCCAAGTGCCGGATGACCTTTCTCGGTCAGGAATGCAACCAGTGTCTCCGGATCTTCTGCGATGGTCTCGTCACCGATCATATCGGTAAAGTTGTCGATACCGTACAGCTCTTTTGCTGTTTCATTCAGTTTCTCTGCAACCTGCTCTTTCAGCTCTTTCGGCATCCATACGATACGAGCAACGCCGCCTTCTGCTTTCATAAATTTCTTGGAAGCGATAAAGTGTTTGCCGTGTCCCATGAATCCAGGAGTCTGAACACCGCCGCCTGTCATGGAAGCCAGCTCGGAGAAAGTCATTCCCAGAGGAGTCATGCCTGCGTACTCACGGTTTGCGATGCAGACACCGTTGGAGAACGGCTCGATACCACAGATACACTCGAAGCATCCGCAGGATGTCATTGGTTTTTCCATGATGGAGTACAGAGATACATCATCAAGAGCACCCTGGGAAAGTTTACGAACAGCCTCGTTAACATCCTCGTACTCACCGATTCTCTCATCGATCACTTTTTCTTTTGTGATAACCTGGCAAGGTCCGTTCGGATCCAGCTCGTTGGTAGCTTTTGCATCCAGCCATGAAACAGCACCGCAAAGTCCGAGACGCTCTGGTGTAACAACACATACATGGCTCGGGGAGAATGCCTGGCACATGATACAGCTGTAGTATACCGGTACGGATTCATCTGTCATGGTAGACAGACGCTCGTCACGTTTGTCGAATACCGGGATTGCAATTTCGTGACGGATCTTGGTACAGTCTTCCGGATTGGTGTAGATCTTAACCTGACATTTGTCAACAACAGCCTCGAACTCGTTCTTCACCTGTGCGTACAGAACTTCTCCGAAGTGTTTTGCACGGAAGCCTGCGTTGAAAGCTTCTTTGCTGACACGGATACGGATCATATCACGCTGTCCGGTATGCATCACACCTTCGATGCAGTTCAGGTAGCTGTGGAATTTACGCTCAAATACAGGCTCGAAATCCGGCTGCATGCTCTTTCCGGCAACCTCAACAACGTATGCAATGCTGTGCTTGGAACCTACTTCGAACTCGTCGATGTCCGGTCCGATCAGCTCGATCTTGTGATCTTCTACTTCGGAAGCATCTTTTGTCTGAACCAGCTCGCAGCAGTCTACGCGGGAACCGTCAAACTCAACCTGCATATCACCACGGCGGATGATTTCACCCTCGAATGCAGATGCGAATGCAACCGGGATATCAATGTTGGTGATTTTGATCTTGATATCGCGTGCTTCCAGAGAAGTTGCGTTGAATTTGGAAACGTCCTTCTGGATAATAAGGCTCTTCGGAATAGCCGGAACGTCTTTGTCATCGTTTGTGATAACCGGAAAGCCAAGTGCAATTGCACCAGCGCCGCATGCAACGATCACATCATCCAGAGGAGCAAAAGCATTTACGAATGCCGGTACACGTTCTTTGGTGTAGGTCATCAGTGCGCCTGCATCGCCTGCAGTTACGTTACCGAAGATCAGGGCCGCACGGATTGCTACGGATACAACATGAATAACAGATGTTACGTCTTTTCCAAGCGGAATAACACGTACGTTTGCACCGGTCTTGTATCCTAATTCCTGACACTGATCGATGATTCCGCCAACCAGTGTTACAAGAATACCCTGTGCCTGATAGCTCTTAACCAGATCCACGCCTTCCTGTGCAGTCGGAGCGCTTCCAAGGATAACAGCTACGCCCGGGATATCGCCTGTTACAAGCGGCACACCAAGCTCACGGATGATGGCATCGCTTAAATGGCCGTAGCACGGCTCATCATATGGTTTTGCACCGTCGATGTATTTAATTGCCTCGATGAACTCTGCGCAGAGTGCAGTTGCAACACCAGACATAAATACATCATTCAGCTGATTTTCTCTTGTCATCAGAGATTTTACCACTCCAAGAGCCTCTTTCATCTCTTTTAAGTTGGTAACCTTTACTCCTGTTACAGCATAGTAACACGGAAGTGCGTAAGCAGTGTCCGGGAAGCTGACTGCTTTTTCCTCTCCGTTTGCTGCGATTGCGGCGTCAACGGCAGCTTCGGTAAGACCGTATACTGCATCATTTCCGCCAAATACTCTCTCGAATAATGTCATGTGTTTTTCCTCCTATCACACTTTTTCCATGCCAGGCATGTTTGACTTATCGATTTTTGTTTTTATTTTCCGTATCTCTTCTACTGCAACCGCGCTGTAATCATATGGAGACGAACCTTCCCTGTCCGCTTCCATAATTTCCGGGTTGTAGTGGACCATGCCCAGAAGATCCTCCGGGGGGATACGGTCCTGTATGAATGCCTCATCTTTTTCGTCGCGTACTTTGTTTGCCACGACATGAACCTGATGAACGCCAAGCTCTTCGGCCAGACGTTTGACATTCTTATAGGTCTGAATACTTCTTGCACCCGGCTCGATGACTACGATGAACATATCCATGCCCTCCGTCGTTCCTCTTCCCAGATGCTCAAGGCCTGCTTCCATGTCGAGGATGACAACATCCCCTCTGTGAAGAACCAGGCTGTTGATGATTCTCCGCAGCATCACATGCTCCGGGCAGACACAGCCGCTTCCGGCCGTCTCCACGGTGCCAAGCGTTAGGAGTTTGACTCCATTGTACTCTTTGCTGTATTTATCGGGGATATCACTTACTCTCGGATTTATCTTGTAAAACCGGTTGTCTGCACTTGCCTCGGTGCGCTCTTCGATCAGTTTTCTCATTTTGGTAATCGGAACGATCGAATCGAGGATTTCTTCCGGAAATCCAAGCGCAAGGCCCAGATTGGCATCCGGATCGACATCTGCAGCCAGAACCGGATGGCCTTCTTCTGCATAAAGTCTTGCAAGGGTCGCTGCGATGGTTGTTTTTCCTACGCCACCCTTTCCAGTTACTGCTATTTTCATTTTACACCTTTTCACTTCAAAAAGGGCGGTCTCTTTTTACGTCAGGGACCGCCCTGTCCTTTTTATACGCCGAGTGCGGCACGTTTCTCTTCGATTCGTGCGAGCATTGCATCGCCCAGCTTGTCGATGTCTTTTTCTACTGTGTAAGCTGCCTCAACCCAGTCGCGGACACCGTTGGTCAGGAGTCCTGTTACCTCAGTGGATCCGGATACGTACGGCTCTACGCCAAGGTAAGTATCGATACCGGTTGCTACAACATAGTTTCCGATGGAAACTGCTTTCTCAGACATCCACTCCGGAGCACATCCGACAACCGGAAGCTGGGAAATATTGACATTACCGATTTTGGCAAGTTCTGCTACAAGAACCATCATACGGGAGATATCAACGCAGGATCCCATGTGGAGTACCGGCGGGATATCAGCCAGCTCGCAGACACGTTTCAGACCTGCACCGCAGAGATCTTTAGCACGTTTGTCCATCAGACCTGCTCTTGCTGCTGCCTGTGCAGAGCATCCGGAAGCAACGATGATAACGTCGTGCGCGATCAGCTTCTTCATCAGCTCGATGTGAGCGGTGTCCGGACGGACTTTCGGGTTGTTGCATCCTACCATGGCAACTGCACCGCGGATAACGCCGGATGCCACACACTGCCACAGCGGCATCAGAGTTCCGGTCTGGTCAACCTGGGAATTGGTTACTTTATCCAGAGTCTTGATGATGGACTCAAAAGAGTATCCAACGGTTGCTTTCTGCTTCATATGCGGGATATGTACCAGCTCCGGTTTCCGGTTTTTAAAGTTTTCAATTGCCATTTTTACGATGGCTTTTGCATTCTCACCTGCTGTTTTTGCGTTGAAACGAATGTATTCTGCATCCGGCATCTGCGCAATCGGGCTGGTGGTAACGAATTTAGTATGGAAACATTTGCTTAAAGGTCCAAGGGCCGGGAAAATACACTGTACGTCAACAACGATGGCCTCGCAGGCACCGGTCAGTACCACGTTTTCCTGCTGCAGGAAGTTACCTGCCATCGGCACGCCGCGGCGCATTGCTACTTCATTGGAAGTACAGCAGACACCTGCCACGTTGATTCCCTTTGCTCCCATTTCTTTTGCATATGCGATCATCTCCGGATCGTCTGCGTATTCGCAGATCATCTCGGAAAGTGACGGATCATGGCCATGAACGATGATATTTACTTCATCTTCTTTCATAACACCAAGGTTTGCCTCGGTTTCGATCGGCTTTGGAGTTCCGAACAGTACGTCAGAGAACTCGGTACCCATCATGGAGCCGCCCCATCCATCGGAAAGTCCGGAACGAAGGGACTGGCGAACGAGTGCTTCCGGAAGGGAAGAACATCCCATATGAGTCATATGAAGAGAACATGCAACCTCACGGTCAATCGCACGCGGTGCGATTTCTTCTCTCTCCCAGATTTCCTGTGTGTGCTGCGGAGCACGTTTCAGGAATCTCTGTGTTCCAAACGGTTTACCATACTCTAAAAGAGCCAGCTCGGACATCTCATGTGCCAGATCGTAAATATCTTTTCCTTCTGTCTCTACGCCCCACTCTTTTGCGATACGGATCAGTTTCTCCGGATCTTTTACTTTGTAGTTTCCGTTTGGATCAGCCTCATGCAGTGTGTGGCAGATCTCACGGCCATGATCGGAATGTGTTGCGGAACCGCCTGCTGTAAAGCGCAGGAAGTTACGTCCTACAATACCGTGTACATCGCATCCGCAGATTCCTCTCGGTGCCTTTGGTGTAATACGGCAAGGTCCCATCGTACAGATACGGCAGCAGGTTCCCTGCTCACCGAATTTACAGTGTGGGGTCTGGTTTTTTACACGAAACTGCCATGCGTCAGCGCCAACCTTTGCACCATTTTCCAGGAGCTCATTCGTGGCCTGTTCGAATTCTTCTACGCTTGTTAATTTGAATTCGCTCATCTTGTCCTCCTCAAGATTGTATTTTAATATTTTTATGGTAAAAACATCCTCCCATGGGGGATATTTTACTTTTGAAATATCCCTCCGTCTGCAGCGTGTACAAAGCGGAGGGCAGATTCTCTGTTTTTATAAATCAAGGTTTTCTACGATTTTCTTTAATGCCGCGCGTACCGGAGAGTCTTCCGGCAGACGTACGGTTGGTTTTCCGTCACAGTCATATTCATAAACCTGATCATCGTGCGGAACAACGCCAAGGAGAGTTAATCCCTGTTTTTCAATCTCCTCACGGGTTCCCTCATTTAACACGCCATTCGGCGCACGGTTTACGATCAGTCCTACCTGCTTCGGCTTCATATCGCATTCTTTGATCAGCTCCGCGATTCTCGCAGCGGCCTGTACTCCTCTTCTTGAGCAGTCACTGACCAAAATAGCTGTATCCATTCCCGGAAGTATACCACGGCTGATATGCTCCATGCCTGCCTCGTTATCCACAACCATGAAGGGGTAATTCGGATACAGCTTTGCAAGCTGATTCTGCAGAAGTCCATTGACGAAGCAGTAGCAGCCTTTTCCCTGTGTTCTTCCCATCACAAGCAGGTCAAAATCATCTTCTTCAGTCAGAGCGCCTGCAAATTTAAATTCCGCATAATCTGCCTTGCTCATACCTGCCGGAATCGGGTTTTTGGATGCCATCTCTGCACGGGCAATCTCCTCCCGGATATCTCCAAGGGTAGCTTCTACTTCTACACCGAGTACCTCATTCAGGTTTGAGTTTGCGTCCGCATCAACTGCAAGAACAGGACCTTTTCCTGACTCGCAGAGATACTGGATCAGCAAGCCGCATAATGTTGTTTTTCCAACGCCGCCTTTTCCGGCGACAGCTATTACGTGTGCCATAAAAATCGGATGCCTCCCAAATTCAAGTAATTAATTCATTAAACCAGTGTGCAAAGGCCGGATCTGTCGATGATTTCAGATACGTCTTTCCATTTATTCAGTGCATACAGATGAATTCCATTGACACCAAGTGCACGGTATGCATCAATCTGTTTTACGGTATATTCGATACCCTCTTCTTTGAACTCTGCAACTTTCTTGTCGTAGAATACGTCGAACGGTTTGCCCTCTGCATCTTTTGCTGCAAATGGGTTCGGGAACAGCCAGTGTCTGGAGATCATTCTGGAAAGCTCTCTGTCCATAACACAGCCGTTTCTGGAAAGTGCCATGTTGATGGTAGCTGCCTGATCCAGGATCGGCATAACTCCAACGTCTACCGGCATGGTGATTCCTGCTTTACGGATTGCATCGAGCCAGTATTTGAACTGCTCCATATCCCAGCAGAGCTGTGTCATGATGTAGTCAGCTCCGTTGTCCTGTTTCTGTTTCAGAACTGCGATATCAGACTCCAGACTTCTGCAGGAGATGTGGCCTTCCGGTGAACCTGCAACAGCGATTTCAAATTTGTCGCCGTAGGTATCACGTACGAATTTTACAAGATCCGTAGCGTAGTCAAAGTCACCGCAGGTTGTGGTCTCGCCAAGCGGAATATCACCGCGCAGTGCCAGCATGTGGTCTACGCCGTCAGCCAGATACTGATCCAGCTGTTCTTTAATTCCTTCTTTTGTGTTTTTGATAACGGTGAAATGAGTAACCGGTGTAGTCCCGGCATTTTTGATCATCTGACATACTTCACGGTTTGCTCCGACGTTGCCGCCGCCTGCTCCGTATGTACAGGAAATGTAAGACGGGTTATATTTCATCAGGTGGTCGATGGTACCCGGCAGATTCTGCAGTCCCTTCTCTGTCTTTGGCGGGAACAGCTCAAAAGACAGAAGGGTCTTGTTTTTCATCTCTTCTGAAAGTTTCATAATTCAATTTACCTCCGCTTTAATATGATATATTCCTATTCTAAGTCCCGGTTCGCCTGTTCTGTTTGTTCCGATTCGCAGACCCCGGGGTCTTAAAACCGCTTTTATAGAATAACTGGTTCCGTCAACCAATTATCATTCACAGTCCAGCTCTACGATGCTGTTTGCAAGATCTACCATTTTGATCTTACCCTGCAGTCTGATCTCTTCGCCCAGGATGTCACGGATGAGAACGTATTCTCCATCGACATCGATGCGGCTTACGTTTTTACAGACAACTGTGTTTTCCGGATTTTTGTATACCGTTGCAAGGCACATAGCTTACGCCTCCTCTACTTAACTTCTTTCAAATGCTCTTTTACAAGCGTCAGTGCAAGGGACAGGCGCATATTGCCTTTCTGGAAATCGGATACTCCCTCCCTGATCTGTTTTGCGGCGTCCGCCATTCCGGCTTTTTCCAGTTTGTCGGCCATCTCGTCGAGTTCTGCTGCGTGATGTTCATTGTGCTGCAGCATATAGGTTAAAAGGGCAAGATTCTCGTCCTTGCATTTTTCTTCGGAACCGCATGCATTGCAGGCATGTCCGCAGTCTTCTCCCTCGTGATGATGGTCATGGTGATGATGGTGCTCGTCGTGAGCTCCGTGCGGAATGGGATTTCCATTCTCGTCATATAATAAATGCATAATATGGCCTCCTCTGTCCCCGTTTTTCTGCTCTGCCGTCCGTTTCGTCCGCTTTTGTTTTCCTGAAACATCCTGCAGATTGTACAGGGAATGATAAATAAATATCAATTCAAGTTTATTATACTCTATTTCATGCACAAAATCAATACAGCCTCCACAAAATTTCTGTACAATTCGCCGTACAGGCCGTCCTGGCATCCTTCTTTTTTCTTGCGTGGCTTGTTATTTTTTTTCATTTCCCGATTGTGTTAAACTTTTTTAATATATTTGGTCTGATTTCTTTAAATTTTCATGTTATACTAAACATAATTATGAGAGAAATACGGCAGAATCTTTTTTTGATTCAAGATACGGAGGGTTTTTATGGCACTTTCTATTCCAACCATCACATTGAACGACGGCAGAGCGATGCCGCTTCTGGGGCTTGGCACTTACAAATCGACAGAAAAAGAGGTAGAAAAAGCAATTGTCACCGCGGCAAAATACGGCTACCGTCTGATCGATACCGCCTCCTCCTATAAAAACGAGGACAGCATCGGCCGCGGGATCCGCGCAAGCGGGATTCCGCGGGAAAATTTTTTTATTACCACAAAGGTATGGAATACCGCGCAGCGGGTCGGTGATATCGAAGGTGCCTTCAACCGCAGCCTCGACCGTCTCCGTCTCGACTACGTTGATCTTTACCTGATTCACTGGCCGGTGCCGGGCTGCTACCCGGAGACGTGGCGCGCACTCGAAAAAATCCGCGAATCCGGGCGTGCAAAATCGATCGGCGTCAGCAACTTCGAGGAGCTGCACCTTACCGCCCTCTTTGAATTTTCCGGCGTCATCCCGGCCGTCAACCAGATCGAATGCCATCCGCTCTGGAACCGGAAACCGCTCATCGCTTTCTGCCGTTCACATGGAATCGCCGTTCAAGCGTATGCGCCGCTCGCAAGAGGTCTTTATCTGAATCGTGAGATTATGCAGCAGCTGGCAGAAAAGTATGTACGCACTGAAGCTCAGATCGGCCTCCGCTACCTCATCCAGCAGGGCATCAGTGTCATCCCGAAATCGACACATCCGGACCGCATTTTTGCCAACGCGGATGTCTTCGACTTCGAACTTTCTGAAGCCGACATGGCGCTCATCGACACGATGGACGAACAGCTCCGCTCCGCTTCCATACCGGATGACCTGCTGTAACTGCGGATTCACAGAAAAAGCAGCACAGAAAATCTGTTTCTTTCCGTTTCAGATTTCTGTGCTGCTTTTTCTGTTTCTCTTTATTTCGAGGATACCATCCAGTCTGCTGCAGGTGCAGATCCAGTCCCCCATTGCTTCGGCTTCTTCTAAATCATGCGTGACCAGAAGCATCGTTTTTTCTTTTCCTTTTCTGCGGATATAGTTCATCGTTTTCTTTTTCGTCCCCGCATCCAGTCCCCGGAACGGCTCATCCAAAAGGAGGAAATCTGCGTCCATGCGCATGGCCCGCAGAACCGCCACCCGCTGGCGCATGCCGCCCGACAGTTCCGATACAGCCTGGTTTTCACAGCCCGAAAGGCCGAGTTCCTCCATCTCCTCCACAAGATGACGGGAGCTTCTTTTTTCTTTTCCAAACATGCGATGCCTTACCGCGAGCTGGATATTGGCTGCAGCTGTCAGTTCTTCTGCCAGCCGCGGTTCCTGAAAAACCATACTTTTTCTTAAGGCTTCCAGTCCCCCGATTTTTCCGCCGTCCGCCTGCTCCAGGCCTGCCAGAATCCGCAGCAGGGTTGTCTTTCCCGCCCCGGAAGGAGCCATCAGACAGGTCACTGCTCCTTTTTTCAGTTCCATCGTAAGATTCGAAAAAATAACGTGTTCTCCATACGCTTTTTTCAGATGGCAGATTTCAATCGTATCTTCTCTCATTTCATCACCAGCATCCTTTTTTCTGCAAGATCCATTCCTTTTAAAACAGCTTTTTCGAGACAGAAGCTGACGTACACGATCGCTGCCGTCCAGGCAAAGAGTCCCGGTGTGTCGAGATATATTTTTGCCTGATACAGATGCTCTCCGATGGATCGGTTCGGAATGCCGATTACTTCTGCTGCCGTTCCGGCCTTCCAGCAAAGGCCGAGGGAAAGTGAACATCCCGTCCGGATATATGGGTACAGCTGCGGCAGGATCACCCAGCGCAGCCGCACCGGCCGCGGAACCTGAAAAACGTCTGTCATCTCCAAAAGCGCTGTGTCCAGTTCCCGCAGGCCGTTCCGCGTGTTTGTATACAGGATCGGAAATACCATCAGAAACGAAATCACAACCGAAAGATTCTTCGACGAAATCCAGATCAGGATCAGAATCACAAAAGAAGCGACCGGCACTGCTTTCACTGCTGCAACCAGCGGCGTCAAGAGTTCTTCTGCAATGGAAAACCGACCGGCAAGTGCAGCTCCTGCAATTCCCGCCGCCGCACCAAGAAGGAATCCGGCTCCGATGCGTGCTCCGGAAAACAGCAGGGACTGCCAGAAGACCGGTTCTGTTACAAGCGTAAAAAGGCGTTTCAAAACAGCGGCAGGAGATGCCAGAAGGATCTCCTGCCCGACAAAAACACTTGCCGCCTGCCAGATCATAAGCCAGAACACGATCGGCCAGAGCTTCTTTTTTCTCTGTTTCTCTTTTTTGTTTTTATTCGGAATAATAGAAGTCATCTCCTGGAAGTTCTCCTCCGACTGCCTCCGGGTTCTGGTCTTTGAGTACACCGAGATAACCGGAAAGCTTCTCTTTCATCTCATCACCGGTGATGCAGACAATGTTGCATGCCGGAAGCGCTTTCTTTGCGACTGCCTCCGGAACAATGTCATAATCCCCGATCAGTTTTGCCGCCTCATCAGTGTTTTCGGTTACGTAGGATACGGATGCCTGGTAAGCTTCCATGAAGTCTGCAACTGCTTCCGGATGCTCCTTGGCAAAGGCAGTGCGCACAACGGTAACACCTGTCACCAGTGTGCTCGCTGTTCCTTCGGACTCCTGGATTTTGTTCCATTCTTCGGTCAGGTCAAGTGCGGTGCGCAGCGTTTCTTTTTTCGTCTGTGCCGTCGTTACAAACGGCTGCGGCAGCATGGCGATTCCATCGGCATCTTCTGCAAGTGCTGCCACGCACTCGGCGTGTTCGCTCTTCCACTCGATCGTTACGTCCTCACCCGGTACGAGGCCGTTCTTTTCGAGGATATAATTCAAAGCATACTCCGGAGTTGCACCTTTGCCGCCCGCATAAATGGTTCTGCCTTTCAGATCCACAATAGAATGTACGGTATCGCCGTCCTCGACGATATAAAGGACACCGAGCGTATTGACTGCGAGCACCTGCACGCCGCCGTTTGTCTTGTTGTAGAGTACGCTTGCAAGGTTCGCCGGAACCGCGGCGATATCCACCTCTCCCTGTACCAGTTTTGCGCTGACCTCATCCGGGGCAGCGGCAAGTTCAAACGTGTCCGCAGGTGACTCTTTGCTGTCGTTATCGCTCATCATTTTTACCATTCCCATGCTGGTCGGTCCTTTTAATGCAAGCACATGGACCAGTGTCTCATCTTCTGTTTCCGATGCCGCTGTACTGCTCTCCGTCTTTGTCTCTGTCTGGCCGCATCCTGCAAACAGAAGTACCATTGCAAGAATCGCTGCCGCAAAGCCCATCTTTCTTTTCTTTTTCACTTTTGTCTCCACCTTGCTGTTCTTTTTAGTCTACCAGCTTGTCCAGTTCTTTTACATATTCTGTCTGGCTGGAAATCTTGTGTTTTGCCTGCGCCGCATATTTGTTGACTGCCGCCTGCGACTTTTTGATTGACTGCATCGTGCCGGCTCCTGCCACGCATCCGCCCGGACAGGCCATGCCTTCGAGAAGATAACCGTTGTACTTTCCGGCCTTTGCCATTGTCAGCAGTTTCCGGCATTCCTTCAGACCTTCTGCATTTGCCATCTTGATTTCGCGGTCCGGGTATTTTTCACGGATTACATTTTCCACAGATTTTGCAACGCCGCCGGAGACAGCAAAGTTTCTTCCGTCCACCGATGCATCGCTGACGCCGTCCGGATCTTCCTCAAGTGCACTCACATCTACCTGGCGCGCATCGAAAATGCCCGACATCTCTTCAAACGTCAGAACGAAGTCCACCTCACTGCGGACAGACCGGCGCATGGCCTCCAGTTTTTTCGCCGCACACGGTCCGACAAAGACAACCTTCGCATTCGGATTGTGTTTCTTGATCAGACGCGCCGTCAGCGTCATCGGGGTCAGTGCCATCGAGATACAGTTAGCGTAATCCGGGAACAGTTTCTTCGCCATTACAGACCAGGCCGGACAGCAGGATGTCGCCATAAACGGCAGTTTCTCCGGAACTTCGTTCACAAAATCCTCTGCCTCCTGTGCCGCACAGAGATCCGCTCCGATCGCAACTTCAAAGACATCCGCAAAGCCGAGCTTTTTCATCGCCGCACGCAGTTTTCCAGGCGTTACTTTCGGTCCGAACTGGCCGACAAACGCCGGTGCCAGCGCTGCATAGACGCGCTCTCCCGACTGGATCGCACGGATTACCTGGAAGATCTGGGATTTGTCCGAAATAGCGCCGAACGGGCAGTTGACGAGACACTGGCCGCAGGATACACATTTCTCGTAATCGATATCCGCTTTTCCGTTCTCATCTGAACCGATGGCATCCATTCCGCAGGCTCTCGCACACGGACGCTCCTGAATGATAATAGCCTGGTATCCGCATACCTTGGCACACTGACCACATTTGACGCATTTATCCTGATCAATATAGGATCGTCCATTGGTGCGGTCCAGCGTAATGGCCTTTTTCGGACAGACTTCCACGCACGGATGTGCAAGACATCCCTGACATCCCTCCGTGATCAGAACCCGTTTTTCATGACAGGCGTTGCATGCAAATTTGATGACATTAATGAGCGGCGGTGTATAATATGTCTCCGCCTGATCCGCCAGTTTGATATTGTCCGAGATCGGGGCGTGCTCTGCCGCGCTTCTGCACGGAAGTCCCATTGCAAGGCGAAGCCGCTCTCCTACAATCGCCCGCTCCAGAAACACATCATTTCTAAAATTTCCGACCTCACCGGGAATTACACGGTAAGGAATTTCCTCGATCGTCTTTTCCACCGGAGAGTCCACGTCATACGCCATTTTTGCAACTTCCGTAAAAATGGCATGGCGGATTTCCTGAATTCTTGTTTCTACTCCTCTCATTCTTTCTTCCTCCTGCTGTATTTTCCTCCGCATCTTTTCAGTTAAAATTATTCCGCTTTCTATTACTATACTTGATTTCGAAAGTATTGTCATCTTTTTCCCGTATTTTTGCTGAAAAATTTCGGTCTGCACAAAAAAGAACCTGCCGTCTCTGTATCATTTCACAGAAGTGACAGGTTTCTTATTTTTACCGCTCCCAGAGATCCGGGGCGAGTTCGTCTTTTTTCATACGCTGCATCAGTTCATCCACAGCCTGTTTCGGGTTTTTGTTTTCAAACAGAACCTGATTGACGGCCTGAATGATCGGAGTTTCGATTCCGAATTTTTTCGACAGGGTAAGACCCGCTTTTGCGGAATAGACGCCCTCGACGATCATCTGAACCTCATCCATCGCCTGCTGCATCGTTCTGCCCTGGCCGATCAGGTATCCGGCTTTCCGGTTCCGGCTGTGAACGGAAGCACACGTTACAATCAGGTCGCCGATACCGGAAAGACCGTAGAAGGTTTCCGCATGGGCACCCATCGCCGTGCCGAGCCGTGCAATTTCCGCGATCCCGCGGGTAATCAGAGCCGCTTTCGTATTGTCGCCGTAGCCAAGACCATCCGCCGTTCCGGCTGCCAGTGCGATGACATTTTTCAGAGCTCCGCCAAGTTCAATTCCCGTGATGTCCGGGCTTGTGTAAACGCGGAAGACCGGACTCATGAACACATTCTGCACATACAGTGCGCTCTCGCGGTCATGCGCGCCGACAACGATCGTGGTCGGCAGGCCGCGGCCGACTTCCTCTGCGTGGCTCGGTCCGGAGAGAACAACGACATTCGCTCCCGGCACTTCCTCCTCGATGATCTGAGACATCGTCATCAGGGTATCGGCTTCCACGCCTTTTGCCACATTGACGATGAGCTGGCCGTCCGGAATATCCGCCGCATACTTTTTACATGTGGTTCGCACGTACGGGGATGCTTTTGCCATTACAAGGATGTCCTGTCCTGAAAGGGAGCCGCGCACATCGCAGGTGAATTTCATTTCATCCGGCAGTCTGACGCCCGGAAGCTTCGTCAGATGCTCTCTGTGTTCCTTTAAGCTCTTAATTTCCTTTTCATTTTCCGAGCAGATCGTCACGTCATGCCCGTTGTTGCAGAGCAGGAGGCCGAGGGCGGTTCCCCAGCTTCCTGCTCCGATGATGCTAATCTTTGCCATATTTTATTTCTCCGACTTTTTGGATAAATACGTTTTCCGCTCTGTTCCCGCGATGAGACGCTTGATGTTTGCACGGTGCTCCCAGAAGGCAAGCACGGCAAGAAGTGCGATCACCACGTACATCTCATAAAGATACGGCGGTTCCAGCGCAAAGCAGCCCGCCTGTCCCATGATAACGGCCATTGCAAAAAAGACAACGTAAACCATCATGGAACCGAGGGAAACATAGTGTGTTACTGCAAGATTCAGGAAAAACAGCGCTGCACAGACCAGCGTGATTCTCCAGTCAAACGAGATAATCAGACCCGCGGTCGCAGCGATTCCTTTTCCGCCGCGGAAGCCTAAGTAAAACGGGAAGTTGTGGCCGAGAATCGTTCCGGCCGCAGCATACACCGTCAGCAATTTCAGCATTTCCGGGTGCGATGCACCGAAGATCAGGCGTACCGTCAGGACCGCCAGAATGCATTTGATGCAGTCGCCGGCAAGCGTGATGGCGCCTGCTTTTTTCCCTAAAGTCCGGAGCGCGTTGGTCGTTCCTGCGTTTCCGCTGCCGTGTTCCCGGATATCGATTCCCTTCGTTTTTCCATAAAGATATGAGGTCTGAAAAAGGCCAAATGCGTATCCGATCAAAAGGCATATGATCCGTACCATAACTCTTTACTGCTCCTTCTCTTTTCGTTCTCTGATGATGAATTTCAGCGGTGTGCCGCGGAAGCCGAACGACTCTCTGATTTTATTCTCCAGATATCGAACATAGGAGAAATGCATCAGTTCTTTGTCGTTGACGAAAATAACAAATGTCGGCGGTTTGACCGAAACCTGTGTCATGTAGTAGATTTTCAGTCGTTTTCCACGGTCTGACGGCGGCTGCTGCATTGCCATTGCCTCGGTCAGAATCTCGTTCAGGACACCGGTCTGTACGCGCAGGTTCTGGTACTGCAGAACCATGTCGATCGTCTCGAACAGCTTCGGAAGACGCTGTCCTGTCTTCGCAGAGATGAACAAAAGCTCTGCGTACGGCATGTAAGCCAATGTATTTCTTACTTTTTCGGTAAAGCGGTAGATCGTCTTGTCATCTTTTTCCAAGGCATCCCATTTATTTACCGCAATGATCATACCTTTTCCACGCTCATGGGCGATACCGGCAATTTTGGCATCCTGCTCGGTGACGCCCTCGGTTGCATCGATCAGAAGAACAACGACATCTGCGCGCTCTACGGCAGATACGGTACGGATGATGCTGTACCGCTCCAGCTCCTCTTTGATCTTGTTTTTCTTTCGAAGACCTGCGGTATCGATGAAAATATATTCATTTCCATTGTGCATGATCGTGGTATCGATCGCATCGCGCGTCGTTCCGGCGATGTCGGATACGATGACACGGTTCGAGCCCAGCAGTTTGTTGACCAGGGAGGATTTTCCGACGTTCGGTTTTCCAACAATGGCGATGCGCGGAATCTCGCTCTCCTCCTCGTTTTCCATCTCCGGTTCAAAGTATCCTGTCACCTCATCGAGCATATCGCCGATGCCGAGCTTTCCGGATGCGGAAATGGCGTGCGGCTCTCCGATGCCGAGGTTATAGAATTCATAAACATCCATCATCTGACGGTCGAAGTTGTCGACTTTGTTGACCACCAGCACAACCGGCTTGCGGCTTCTTCTGAGCATATCAGCTACTTTTGCATCGGCATCTACAAGGCCCTGACGGACGTCAGTGATGAAGATGATGACATTTGCGGTATCAATGGCGATCTGCGCCTGGTCTCTCATCTGGGAGAGAATGATATCTTTGGATTCCGGCTCAATACCGCCGGTGTCTACCAGCGTAAATTTGTGGTTCAGCCACTCCACGTCGGCATAAATACGGTCACGGGTTACACCCGGTGTGTCTTTTACAATCGAAATATTGTCTCCGGCTAATACATTAAACAGGGTGGATTTACCCACGTTCGGCCGGCCCACAATTGCTACAATCGGCTTGCTCATACATTGTTCTCCTTCTGTGTATCGTCTCCTGGTTTTCCTCCACAACGGCTTTCACCAGGTCGCTGCCCGGCTCATCGATAATCTGTACCGGTGTTTTCAGGCGCTCTTCCACCTCTTCCACCGTCACATCGTCGAGAAAGACGTTTTTTCCCGAACGGAGCATGTTGCACGGAAGCAGCAGGCAGTCGCCAAGATCTCTTCCCTCTAACTGCTCCATCAGATCCTTTCCGGTAATCAGACCGGATACGGTAATGGATTCTCCAAAGAAATAGTTGATAATCGTGACAACCTCCGCCTGTACATTCGGATATTTTTCACGAATTTTCTGCATGTGTTTTTCCAACGACGGCGCCGCAGCTTTTCCGGTCGCAATCGTTACATGGCGGTGACGGTCGTCCCCTTCTCGTTTCGAAAGTTCTTCCGCAACCTCGTCTTCCAGAAGCCGGAGCATTCCCACTCCGTTTTCCAGCTGGATATAGCCATCGTAATTTTCCTCCTCCGGGATCGGCTCTCCCGCCAGCAGATACCATTCATCACCAGCATGGATAAAGTGAAGTCCCCACTGTTCATACAGCTTTTTCTGCCATTTGTGAATCGTGGCAAGAACTTCTTTTGCATCCTCCCTGGTAAACGGTTCCAGAGGCGCCAGTCCGTCGCGGTACTTCGAAAGTCCGACCGGGACAACCGAAACACTTTTCAGATGCGGCAGATATTTTGACAGATCCGAAATACTGCGCTCCAGCTCTGCGCCGTCGTTGTATCCCTTGCAGAGCACAATCTGTCCATTCATCTCGATTCCCGCCTCGTAAAGGCGCTGGACCTTCGGAAAGATATTGCCCGCAAAACGGTTGTGCAGCATTTTGCAGCGGAGCTCCGGGTTCGTTGTCTGGAACGAAATATTGATCGGTGCCAGATGGTAGCGGATAATCCGGTCGATATCGTGGTCGCTCATGTTGGTCAGTGTAATATAGTTTCCCTGCAGGAAGGACAGACGCGAATCGTCATCCTTAAAATACAAGGTGGGACGCATTCCCGGCGGCATCTGATCGATGAAGCAGAAAATGCAGTTGTTGCTGCAGGAACGGTACTGATCCATGAACTCGTTCTCGAATGTGATGCCGATTTCCTCGTCGTACTCTTTTTCAATCTCCAGATCCCATTCTTCCCCGTTTTTCTTCCGGATCGTGAGTTCCAGATAGGAGTCGTTGGTCTGGAAATGGTAATCAAAAACGTCCTCGATTTCTTCCCCGTTGACACGAAGCAGTTCGTCTCCCGGTTCCAGTTCAAGCTCTTCGGCAATACTGCCCGGTTCTATTTTCTTTATGATGTGTTTCGTTTTGTTTTTCACAGATATTACGTTATGGCCTTTCCTTTTCCTTCATTTTCTGTCCGAAAGGCAGCAGAACTCTGCATAGCCAGCGGACATTCATTCATTATAATAACAACAACCTGCACAAAAAGCAAGGATTCTTTCGTTTTTTGCTTGACGCGCCCTTTGTTTCGATGATATAAATAGGAAGAAAAAGCTTTGTAAAATATGTCGATTACTGGAGGTTTGTATGGCTAATTTAGATTTACTTGAAAATTCCATTCCGGTCGCCCCGTTAAAGCTCGCAGCTCTGCCGGGCAGTATGGAAATGGCAAAAAAAGTCGATTCGTATCTGGTTCAGTTCCGTAAAGAGCTCGCCGAGCGCCGCAACGGGGTTTCCTTTTCCGGATATTCCGAGGATTCTTTTCTGATTGACTGCGAGTGCCCGCGTTTCGGTTCCGGCGAAGCAAAAGGAAAGATCAACGAATCCGTCCGCGGTGCCGATCTTTACATCCTGGTTGATGTCTGCAACTACAGCATCACCTACAAGGTCTGCGGCTACGAGAACCACATGTCACCGGATGACCATTATCAGGATCTGAAACGTATCATCGCTGCTGCAACGGGAAAAGCACACCGGATCAACGTAATCATGCCTTTCATTTATGAAGGAAGACAGCATAAGCGCACCAAACGTGAGTCTCTCGACTGCGCACTTGCTCTGCAGGAGCTGATGAACATGGGTGTTTCCAACTTTATCACCTTCGACGCACACGATCCTCGTGTCATGAACGCAATTCCGCTCGGCGGCTTTGACAACTTCATGCCAACCTACCAGTTTTTAAAAGCCCTTCTTCGTTCCGTTCCGGATCTGACGATCGACAACGATCATCTGATGATCATCAGCCCGGACGAGGGAGCGATGGCGCGTGCCGTATACTTCTCCAACGTGCTCGGCGTCGATATGGGTATGTTCTATAAGAGAAGAGATTACTCCACCATCGTAAACGGAAAAAACCCGATCGTGGCACATGAGTTCCTCGGCGATTCCGTAGCAGGAAAAGATGTTGTCATCATCGACGATATGATCTCCTCCGGTGAGAGTATGCTTGACGTTGCAAAACAGGTCAAAGAGCGCGGCGCTGACCACGTCTTTGTCTGCACCACCTTCGGCCTCTTCACCGATGGTCTGGAGAAATTCGATGCTTACTATGAGAAAGGCTATATCAGCAAAGTCATCACCACCGACCTGACCTACCGTACACCGGAACTCGTTTCCCGTCCTTGGTATGAGCCGGCTGAGATGAGCAAATATATGGCAAGCATTATCGATACGCTTAACCACGACGTATCCGTTGCAAAAGTACAGTCTACGACAGAGAAAATCAATAAGCTGCTGGCAAAACACAGATAATCGATTTTGTGTCCGCCGGATGCATACAGCAAAAAAACGGATCTGTTTTTTCCAGGTCCGTTTTTTGATGCTTTCTATTCTGTTTTCGATCCTGTTTTCAGACCAGGGAAAGGAATGCCGCGAGGTTTCCTCTTTTTCCCTTCGATGCACGGTGGGAATACAGGAAATCCGGGTTGCAGCAGGTGCAGAGGTTCGGCAGATGAATCTGCTTCTCCGGCACTCCTGCCGCAAGAAGGATCTGATGATTCGCCTCCCAGAGATTTAACTGGTATTTTCCATCTGGTTTTCCGTAGAACAGTTTCTCATGCAGTGTTTCCGGGAATGCTGCCCGGAACTCTTCGATCACGTCACCGCTCACCTCGTAGCAGTCCTGGCAGATCGACGGGCCGACGGCTGCGATCACATCTTTTGCTTCTGTTCCAAACCGTTCGTGCATCGCATCGAGCGTTGCCTGTCCCATCTTGTGGACCGTTCCACGCCAGCCGGAATGTGAAAGTCCAATTGCACGGTGCACCGGGTCGACAAAGTAGAGCGGCACGCAGTCCGCATAGAATGTCGCAAGTACGACGCCCGGCTCGTCAGTGATCATACCGTCAATATCATGAAAATCGCGGTCTCTTGTCACGCCGCTGCCGCAGTCTGCTTTCGTCACATAACGGACCTTCGTCGTGTGTGCCTGATCGGAGGTAACAATGTTTTCCACTTCAAACCCCGCCGCCTCACAGAATCTTCTGTAATTCTCCCGCACATTCGCCGGATCGTCGCCGCGCGAAAAGCTGAGATTCATGCTGGAAAGATGTTCCTTACTCACCCCGCCGATCCGTGTGGAAAATGCATGGCGGATGCCCTCAATTTTCTCAATCGCCGGCCAGGTCAGATAGACCACGCCGTTTTCCGCCTCGTTGACATGCATCGTTTTTTTATCGTTTTGTTTCCATTGAATTGGTATCATAAAAACTCCCTTCCTACCAGCCGCTCCCCTGATAATAAAACGCGTTCGCATAGACGCGGATCTCCTCCGGTGTCTCTGCCACGACGTCGAAGCGGCAGGGCACATCCATCGGGATCTGGTGGAGCATGCGGTAGTAATCTGCTGTTTTTGAAATTTTCTTCTGTTTCTTTCCATCCACGGCGCTTGTCGGGTCTCCGGCTGTCCGGCCGGTGCGGTATTTTACTTCGATAAAAATGTATGTGTCGTCCTGTTTTGCGATCAGGTCGATCTCACCGAAGCGGCACCGGAAATTCCGCACCAGGATGTGATATCCCAGGCTTTCCAGATATTCTGCCGCACGGCTCTCCTGTCTCGTTCCTACTTCCCGCTGATTCAAATGCGATACCCTCTCCTTTTTTTGATGCGGTGCCTTTACACGAAATGGCCGATAAACGACTGCCGGTGGATCGGTGACGGGCCGATTTCTTTTAAAGCAGCGATATGCTCTGCCGAACCGTAGCCCTTGTTCGATGCAAAACCGTAGCCCGGAAGCACCTTGTCGTACTCTTCCATCAGGCGGTCCCTTGTCACCTTCGCAACAATACTTGCCGCCGCAATCGAAACACTCTTGGCATCTCCCTTGATGATCGGCACCTGGCGGATGTCCACCTGCGGGATTTTCACCGCATCGTTTAAGAGCACATCCGGCTTCACGGAAAGCTTGCTGATCGCCTCCCGCATCGCCTCGTACGTTGCCTGTAAAATATTGATCTCGTCGATCCGCGCCGGGGAGGCATAGCCGATGCCGACGGCCACTGCCTCGCGCATGATCACATCGTACAGCTCGTCGCGTTTTTTGGCCGTCAGCTGCTTGGAATCGTTCAGATACAGGATTTTACTGTTGCGTGGCAGAATGACCGCACCTGCGACCACAGGGCCCGCCAGAGGGCCTCTTCCGACCTCGTCGATGCCGCAGATCCAGCCAAGATCCTCATATTTGTGCTCGTAGATCTTCATCTGTTCCGTGCGCTCGCGCTCTTTTTTTAAGGCCTCTTCCTGTTTCTGGTATTTTTGAATCAGATTTTGTACGCCGGCACGGGAATCCTCTTCATATTCCAGATAAAGGGCGGGCAGCTCCGTCTCCGAAGCTGCCGCAAAAATTTCCCGTATGGCGGATATCGATTGTTTTTTCTCTGTCATCGTTGTTCTCCGCATTTTTTATTTTGATAAATCCATTTATTCCGGTTTTTCCAGCGTGATTCTGCCGAGCTTTCCGCTCCGGAAATCATCCATCAGAAGCCGTGCTGCTTTTTCGTAATCGAGCTCATTTCCCTTTTTCAGGCAGCCGCGCACACGCGCAATCTCACCCAGGATTTCCACACGATCCGTCATGCCTTCAAAGCCAAAGCGTTTCTCCAGCGTTCCCGGGTATTCTGCCGTCAGATAATCGATGACGGACAGCGCCAGCTCCTCCACGTTCAGGATCTCATCGTTGATGGAACCGATCATCGCAAGATGCAGTCCCACCTGCTGGTCCTCAAACTTCGGCCACAGGATACCAGGTGTGTCCAGAAGCTCCAGCTGTTTGCTCAGACGGATCCATTGTTTTCCCTTCGTGACGCCCGGTTTGTTTCCGGTCTTCGCACAGGCTCTGCCCGCATACGCATTGATAAATGTCGATTTTCCGACGTTCGGAATCCCGACAACCATCGCGCGGACCGGACGGTTCAGGATGCCGCGTTTGCGGTCGCGCTCGATTTTCTCTTTGCAGGCCTCCTGTACGGCGCTGTTGATCGCTTTCATGCCGGCTCCGGAACGGGAATTGACCTTCACAACAGAATATCCCTTTCCCTTGAAATATTCCATCCAGGCATCGTTTCCGCGCTCATCGGCAAGGTCCGATTTGTTCAGCAGGATCAGCCGTGCTTTGTTCTTTCCAAGTTCATCTATATCCGGGTTGCGGCTCGCTGCAGGAACTCTCGCATCGACCAGCTCAATCATCAGGTCGATGAGCTTTAAGTCTTCCTGCATCTGTCTGCGGGCCTTCGTCATATGACCCGGGTACCACTGATAATTCATGTTTCTTCTCCTTCTATGCTGCGTTTACACGAAACCGATTTTCTTCCACGGCGAAATCGTAAACCAGAGCTTTCCGACAATGCGGTCCGAATCCACGAGTCCCATGCCGTTGTGGCGGCTGTCCTCGCTGTTGTTCCGGTTGTCGCCGAGCACAAAGTACTGTCCCTTCCCGACCGTGATCGGCTCGGAGGCAAGTCCCGCGTTTGTGATGGCCGGAAATTCATCTTTTTCATTATAGACTTCCCCGTTGATGAGGATCTGTCCGTCTTTGATCTGTACCGTCTCGCCCGGCAGCGCAATCACACGCTTGATGTGGATGCTCGCCTTCTTGTCCTCACTCGTCCGGAACGCGATGATATCCCCGCGTTTCGGAGAACTTAAGCGGTACCAGGCGGAGTCCATCAGCACACGCTCCCCCGGCACGAGAGTCGGCTCCATCGAGCCCTCCTGCACCACGACACTTCTGCAGAAAAACCAGGAAAATGCCGCGGCAAGAAGAATCGCCGCAATAATTTCCAGAATCCATACAAACGTGGAACGGATCTTTTTCTTGTAGAAATATTCCTTTACATATCTGGTATTCATACCCATAGTGTAATTCTCCGTAAGACAAAACCGGAGAAACACAATTGCTCATGTTCCTCCGGCCATCCTTTTAACGACTTATTATTTTACCAGCTCTTTCACTTTCGCTGCTTTACCAACACGGTCTCTTAAGTAGTTCAGTTTCGCACGTCTTACTTTACCACGTCTGATAACTTCTACTTTCTCAACGTTCGGAGAGTGTACCGGCCATGTTTTCTCAACGCCTACGCCGTTAGAGCTCTTACGAACAGTGAAGGTCTCTTTGCTTCCGCCGCCCTGTCTTTTCAGGACAACGCCTTCGAATACCTGGATACGCTCGCGGTTACCCTCTTTGATTTTACCGTAAACTTTAACGGTATCACCAACGCGGAACTCCGGTGCTTCTGCTTTTAACTGTGCATCTTCGATTTTCTTAATAATGTCGTTCATTTCTTTATCTCCTTTTTTTACCCTGGATGTTCTTAATGCCTTTTTGCAACAGCGGACCATCTCTTTACTCACAACAAAATACATTATACTATAATGCATCCGCAGATGCAAGTATTTTTTTCACTTTCCATTCGCCGCTGTACAGCAGACTGCGAAGCGCGAAAGAAAACCGCTGCAGGCCGTCCGCGGACGGTATGCCGGTAAGCCGTGCGACCAGACGGAAACCGTTTTTTTCCAGCTGCTCTTCGAGTTTTTCTTCCTCTTCCGAGAATCCGTCCGGGCACAAAAACACCAGCGGTGTTTCTTTTCCGGCAAAGCTGCGGATATACTCGCTCTTTGCTTTCATACCCTCCTCAAGCGTTCCCGGAAGCTGCAGAATCAGCAGATCATGGTCATCAAACAGATTTTTCTGTTTCCGGATCTTCTTTCGTCCGAGATCAAGGCTTACACCATAGCGTGTCATGCCTGCCAAAAGATCGTGCGCCCAGGCAGACGATTCCTCTTTTTCATTGCATGCGCAGGAAATCTGGAATGCATTTTCCAGAAGGTCCGGCCGCCGCTCGGCTGTCCGCACCAGAGAGGCCTCATGGCGCCATGCTTCGATCTTTTTGTGGTCACCGGAAAGAAGCACCTCCGGAACTTTTTTCTCGTGCCATGTCTCCGGTCTTGTGTAATGCGGATACTCAAGCAGGTTGTCCTGCAGTGACTCAAACTGCGAAGATTCCTCGTTGCTTAAGACACCCGGCACAAACCGCGATACCGCATCCACCAGCACCATTGCACCGAGTTCTCCGCCTGTTAAAACATAATCCCCGATCGAGATATAGTCCGTTACCACTTCCTGCAGTACGCGGTCATCGATGCCCTCATAGTGGCCGCAGAGCAGCACAAGATCGTCCTCAAGCGCCAGCTCTTCCACCATCGTCTGGTTCAGTACTTTTCCCTGCGGTGTCAGATAGACCGTGCGCGGCTTTTTCCCGATCTTTTCGGCTACCGACTGGTAGGCGCGGAACACCGGCTCCGCCTCCATGACCATGCCCGCACCGCCGCCGTACGGGTAATCGTCCACGCGGTTGAATTTATTTGCTGAAAAATCCCGGATATTCGTCGTCTCGAGGGAAATATAGCCGTTGTTGATGGCTCTTCCGAGGATGCTGGTGTGCAGCCCCTGCTCGATCATCTCGGGAAACAGCGTCAGAATATGATATTTCATCGTTCTTTACTCTCTTTATCAGTCAATCAGGCCCGGAAGAAGGTGAATCGTCATCTTCTGCTCATCCAGGTCCACATCCAGAATGCAGTCATGGATCGCCGGAATCAGAACCTCTCCGTGCTCTTTCGAATCTACAATATAGACGTCGTTCGCACCGGTCTCCATCACATCGCGGAGCGTGCCGAACAGTTCGCCGTCCTCGGTGTACATCTGCATTCCCTGCAGGTCTGCGATATAGTATTCGTCCTCTTCCAGCGGAATGGCATCCTCTCTCGTCACATAGAGGCTGCAGCCTTTATACCGTTCGATATCGTTGATGTTGTCAATTCCTTTGAATTTTACAATGGCAAGCTGTTTGAAAAAACGCACGCCAGTTACATGGAGTTCTTTTTTTTCTTTTCCTGTATCGAGAAAAACGCGGTCCAGAGAAAGAAAACGCTCCGGATCTGTCGTCGGGTATACCTTTACCTCACCGCGTACGCCGTGGGTTGTGGTAATTACGCCAATCTGCAAATATTCTTCCATTCAAAAACCCTTTCCAACCAGTTCTACTGTGTATTGCGACTTGAGAAACACGCTTTGCGAGTTTCTCAAGTTATCGCGGCAGTCGCCAAGGTCCCGTGCAAGCACGGACTTTGTCTCGTTGCCCGCGTAAAGAAAGGAACCGGCAACAACTGTCGGTTCCTTTTCCTATCTTTTACTTACTGTAAAATTTCTACGACAACTTTTCTGTCGCTCTTTGAGGAAGCTGCTTTTACAACCGTACGGATTGCTTTTGCAATGCGTCCCTGACGTCCGATGACTTTTCCCATATCTGACGGATCTACTTTGAGTTCCAGCAGAAGGTCATCACCGCTGACGGTTTCTGTCACAACTACCTCAGATGGATGATCAACCAGAGATTTTGCAATTACTTCGATAAGTTCTTTCATTACAAGATACCCCCGTATGAATTATTTCTCGATACCAGCCTGTTTTAAGAGTTTGGCAACGATTTCGGTCGGCTGTGCGCCGTTAGCCAGCCATTTTTTAGCAGCCTCCTCGTTGAAGCTGATTGCGCTCGGCTCGCGGTTCGGATCGTAAGTTCCGATCTCCTCGATGAAACGTCCGTCTCTTGGGGATCTGGAATCTGCTACAACGATTCTATAAAAAGGAGCTTTCTTCTGTCCCATTCTTCTTAATCTCATTTTTACTGCCATTTTTCTTTACCTCCATTGTAAATTCATGTATTTATTTATATTTTTTCTTTTATGCTAAAAGGGAAGTTTGAATCCTCCTCTTTTACCACCCTTACCGACCATTCCGGTCATCTGTTTCATCATTTTTCTTGACTGTTCAAACTGTTTGATGAAACGGTTTACCTCCGCGATGTCAACACCGGCGCCTTTTGCAATTCTCTGCTTTCTCGACGGATTGATGAGATCCGGGTTTTCTCTTTCCTTTGGCGTCATAGAAAGTACAATAGCTTCCTTTCTTGCCATGTCTTTTTCATCCACCATGCTCTCAAGATCCTGGCCCTTCATTTTCGCGCCGACGCCCGGAAGCATATTCAGGATGCTGGAGATGCCGCCCATATTGCGCATCTGCTCCATGGAATCCAGATAATCGTTGAAGTCGAACTGCGCCTTCTTCATCTTCTGTTCCATGGCTTTTGCTTTTTCTTCGTCGATGTTTGCCTGCGCTTTTTCAATCAGGCTCATCACATCGCCCATGCCGAGGATACGGGACGCCATACGGTCCGGATAAAACTGCTCCAGATCCGAAAGCTTTTCGCCCATGCCGACATAGAGAATTGGTTTGCCGGAAACTGCACGGATTGAAAGTGCCGCACCGCCTCTGGTGTCACCATCTAATTTTGTAAGTACTACACCGTCGATGCCGACTTTATTGCTGAACATCTCGGCCACATTGACTGCGTCCTGTCCGGTCATAGCGTCTACTACCAAAAGGGTCTGATCCACAGGAACAGCCGCTTTGATATCCTGTAACTCCTGCATCATCTCTTCATCGATGTGCAGACGGCCTGCGGTATCCAGAATCAATACGTTAAAGCCGTTTGTCTTTGCATGCACCAGCGCTGCCTTTGCGATATCCACCGGACGGTTTTTATCTCCCATGGCGAACACTTCCACGCCCTGCTTTTCTCCGTTGACCTGCAGCTGTTTGATCGCTGCCGGGCGGTATACGTCGCAGGCTGCAAGGAGAGGTTTTCTTCCCTTGGCTTTTAACTTTCCTGCAATCTTTGCGGTTGTGGTTGTTTTACCGGCTCCCTGAAGACCTGCCATCATAATAATGGTAACTTCACTCGCCGGGCGCAGTGCGATTTCCGTTGTCTCGGAACCCATCAGCTTGACCAGCTCGTCATTTACGATTTTAATGACCATCTGACCCGGATTCAGTCCGTTCATGACGTCCTGTCCGACTGCCTGCTCCTGTACGGATTTGATAAACTGTTTTACTACTTTGAAGCTGACATCCGCCTCGAGAAGTGCCATTTTTACTTCCTTCAGCGCAGTCTTTACATCCGCCTCGGTCAGGCGGCCCTTGCTTCTGAGATTTTTGAAAACATTCTGGAGTTTCTCGGTTAAACTTTCAAATGCCATGCTCAAAGCTCCTCTAATATATCCGATGCAATTGCTGCAATCCGCTGCATCACATCTTCTTTCGGGGTATCACCAGAAGGGTCTGTCAGCTTTCGGATCTCGTTTACATTCTCCCGGATCTGCACAAAGCGTTGTACCAGATGAAGCTTTTCTTCATACTCTTCCAGTGTCTTGTTGCAGCGTCTGACCAGATCGTGAACTCCCTGGCGGGAAATGCCCCGCGCTGCCGCAACCTCGCTCAGGGAAAAATCGTTGAGCACCACGTCCTCATATACCTGACGCTGATGTTCAGTCAGAAGTTCGCCGTAAAAATCATACAGTAATGTCTGTTCCAATATTTTTTCCATTGCGATCACCTTGGTTATCATACACGAAATGATGCTGGGTGTCAAGTATTTTTTCTTGACAGTTTTAAAATTTTTCTGATCCGTTTCAAAAGCCGCAGAAAAGGCGCATTTTCCGCGTTTTTTCGCAGAAAACACGCCCCTTATAAAGACTTTTGTATACCTACTGCAGCTCCGCAATCCTCGTCACAGCCACATAAATCGACTGGATTTTGTACCACGTCGGATAATCCACAATGCCGGAAACCGGCAGGCCGAACAGCCGCTGGAACGCTTCGACGGCGTCCTGCGTCTCTTCATCGAAATAGCCATTTTCATAGACCGTCGGAATCGATGAATACACCTCCGCAATCACGTTCAGCTGCTCCTGCATCTGCAGTACCTTGTTCCCGGACGAGCCGATGGTGAGGTCATACCCCGGCCAGGAGGACGGGATGCCGGAAATCTCCTCCGCCGTGTTGATATACATATTGTCTCCATAATAATTGCGGAGAATCTGAATCGTTGAATACCCTTGGTCCGCCAGGTTTTTGGACCCCCACTGGCTCATCCAGTTCGGGCAGCTCACACGGTTTCCGTCACAGTACTGCGTCAGAATCGGCTGTTTCACATTCGGGCGCGACAGGTAATCAGCAAAAATCTCATCGACCACAAGGGAAATGCTGTCGAAAATATTCCTGCCGTAAATCCATTTGTGATCGTAGGCCGTCGACGAAGTGATCGTAAAATCGTATCCCTTGTTGCGGTACCATTCTGTATAGACACGGTTCAGCGTAAATGACATGATTGCGAGGATATTCGCCCGGATCGCCGCATCCGGCCATGTTGCATAGATTTCCGAGCACGCCACGTTTTTGATGTAGTCGCGGTACCGCACATAATAGTCGCGTGCCGTGCTGTCGGTCGGCGCTCCGTCGTGGACGATGATATACTCCGGGATCACGACACGGGACAGCACAATCTCACCGCTCTCCCTCGTCGGCTTGATCTCACTTTCCGGAATTTTCGCCGGATATTCGCCGAACAACGTATGGTCCGGGATCGTCACATCCGCAAACGCTGCGCCCTCTGCCAGTTTGAGGTCCACCTGCTGGACGGACTGTTCTCCTGAAAGAAGCTCGGAGCCCGTCACTTCAACCGGTTCATACCCTTCCGCCTCCACTTTCACCGTATATTCGGAATACGGCTGATTCACATTCGGTTCCAGACTGTACTCGAGCGGCGGCGTCGCCAGATCCAGCGTCTCCGTTCTGCCGTCCCCGTCGGTAATCAGCTCCTCGATCACATTCTGCGGATCTCCCGTATACGAAACCGTCACCCGCGCCCCGGAAACAGGCCGCGCCTGGATTCTTGTATTTACCCGGATTTCCAGCCGCCCGCGGTCAGTCATTTCCTGCTGCATACGCAAATTTTTCATAAAAAAGCCCCATATCCTGCACTCCTTTTATGGTATGCAGAATATGAGGCTTTGTTGCTTTTCATTTTTCGATTTACAGGATCCGCTGGACGTCGTGGATCATGACGTAGACCATCAACGCCATCAGAAGCACCAGGCCCGCGAAGTGAACCATACCCTCCAGGTCTCGCCGGATTGGTTTTCTGCGGATGGCTTCTATGATCAGAAAAACAAGCCGTCCGCCGTCGAGTGCCGGGAGCGGCAGCAGGTTCATGACGCCAAGGTTCGATGACAGCAGAATCACCATGTTCAGCATCGTCATCACCGTAACCAAAACGCCCTGCGATTTTACATCATCATAGGCGGTTCCGATCGCATCCACCACGCCGACCGGGCCGGAAAGATCGTTCACAGAATACTGTCCGGTGATCAGCATACTGACGCTGTCAATGACGGTGCGCACCCAGTATTTGATCTCCAGCACGCTGTATTTCAGCACGCCGATCGGGGACTGTTTCTCCCGGAGCTGATACGAAAACTGTACATTCGCATACGTATTTTCAACCGGTGTCACCGTAATCTCTTTCGTCTTTCCGCTGTGCTCATACTCCAGCGTCACAGCGCTTCCATCGAAAGGATGCTCTGTCTGGTAAGCAGTAAAATCTGCCACACAGGTGATCGGCGCTCCGTTGATCGATACGAGCAGGTCGCCCGCGACAACACCCGCAGCGGCAAGCGGCATATTCTGCTGCACATACGTGAATTCCATGCCGCGGTCACAGTCATCGTAGTTAAAGCCCATCATATACCGCGTTGTCACCGTCGGTTCATATGTGATCGTTTTCTTTTCCCCGTCGGCCTTTTTAACCTCCAGCGTAATCTCATCCGTCGGCACACCCCGTACCGTCATCACAGAGTTCAGCTCTTTTCCGATGGAAATATGTCTTCCTTCATAGGAAGTGATGATATCTCCCGCTTCCAGGCCTGCCTCTGCCTCCGGCGAACCGTCTGCCACTTCTGTGACGCGCGCCGGGGAACTTCCCGCGTAGCTGATCACAAAGATTGCGCAGAAAAATGCCAGAATCATGTTGAACACCGGTCCCGCCGCAACGACGGAAATTCTTGCCCACACGGATTTGCTGTTAAAGGTTCCTTCCCCCTCCTCTTCACCGTCCTCGCCGAGCATCTGGCACGCACCGCCGAAAGGCAGAAGTTTTAAGGAATAGATCGTTCCTCCTTTTTCTGTCTTTACCACCGTCGGGCCAAAGCCGATCGAAAATTCCGTCACGGTAATACCATTCGCTTTCGCCAGAAGAAAGTGCCCCAGCTCATGGATAATAACGGTGATTCCGAAAATGAGTACGGCTATCAGGATTTTTACAATCATGCTGTCTTATTCTCCCATCTTATATCTGTTCGCAATCCATTCATACGTCTCCTGCTCCGCCGCGAGAATCTGCTCCAGCGTCGGATCGGCAATCGTTTTGTGTGCTTCCATTGCACCGGCGATCACGTCGTAAATCTCGAGGAAACGGATCTTCTTCGCGAGGAACAGTGCAACGGCGCGTTCATTTGCCGCATTGAAGACCGTCGGCATGGAGCCGCCCCTCCGGGACGCCTGCATTGCCATCGGAAGGCCGAGGAAGGTATCCATATCCGGTTTTTCAAACGTGATCTGTGTCAGCGCCGCAAAGTCGAGGCGGTCGCCTGCAAGGAAGCGGCGCTCCGGGTAATACAGTGCGTACTGGATCGGCAGTTTCATATCCGGTGTGCCAAGCTGTGCCATGACAGCGCCGTCTTTAAATTCTACCATGGAATGGATAATGCTCTTTGGCTGTACCACAACCTGAATGTGGTCGAGATCAACACCGAACAGCCATTTTGCTTCCATGACTTCCAGTCCTTTGTTAACGAGTGTCGCGGAATCAATCGTGATCTTGTGCCCCATCGACCAGTTCGGATGACGGAGCGCCTGCTCTACCGTTACGTTTTCGAGCTCCGCTCTTGTTTTTCCGCGGAACGGACCGCCGGATGCAGTAATCAGAAGTTTTTCAATTTCTTTTCTGTTTTCCCCGTGCAGGCACTGGAAAATCGCCGAGTGCTCGCTGTCCACCGGAAGGATCTGTACACCGCATTCCTCTGCCAGCGGCATAATAATGTGTCCCGCCGTTACCAGTGTCTCTTTGTTTGCCAATGCAATGTCTTTTCCTGCCTTCATCGCCGCAACCGTCGGGCGGATGCCGATCATGCCGACGATCGCTGTCACAAGGATTTCGCTCTCCGGCATCGTGGCAAGCTCGATCATGCCGTCCATGCCGCTGCCGATTTTTACAGGAAGATCCTTCACTCTGTCACGGAGTTCTGCCGCTTTCGCCTCATCGCCGACTGCCGCAAACTTCGGATGAAATTCCCGGATCTGCTGCTCGAGCAGTGTAATATTACTTCCGGCGCTGATGCCGACCACCTCAAGATCGCCGTTGGCACGCACGACATCGAGGGTCTGGGTTCCGATCGAACCGGTTGAACCAAGAATTGCTATTTTCTTCATATCCCAGTTTCTCCCATCTGCTTCCCGTTTATGCTGTAGGGGAAGCTTTTTTAATGAATCAGAAGCACCGACAGGAAATAGATGATCGGTGCGGTAAAGATCACGCTGTCGAAGCGGTCGAGAATACCGCCGTGGCCCGGAATCAGCTTTCCGTAATCCTTGATGCCCTGATTTCGTTTGATTGCGGATGCCGCAAGGTCTCCGACCATAGAGATCAGCGCGCCGACACCGCAGATGATGGCGTATTCCACCATGCCGCCCTTTGTCGCAGCCGCATAGATGATGCCGAGCAGAATCGCTCCGACGACACCGCCGACAGCCCCTTCTACGGATTTTTTCGGGCTTAAAACCGGTGCCATTTTATGTTTTCCAAAGAGTACGCCGACACAGTATGCACACGTATCGCAGCCCCAGGAGCACAGGAAAATCAGCCATACATGGAATTTTCCGCCGTCCAGCATACGGGTCTGATATACATAGGAAAGCATTACGCCGACATAGACAATCGCAAAGAACGCCGGCATCACCTGATTGGCGTTGTATTTCGGATAAGTAAATACGTATACTGCCATCAGAAGCACGAGATCCAGGATCAGCGCGAGCATCTGGTACATCGGGTCATGAAGCAGCAGGGACAGATAGAAAATCACAACGCCCGCATAGCCCGTAATTTCCAACAGATTCCATTTATCTTCTCTTACCTTCATCACGCGGAACAGCTCTCCTGCGCCGATCAGCGACAGGCACAGAACCGTCATATAGAGCACGGTTCCGCCGCTGCAGATCGTAAGCAGCGCCACAAGGACGAGCACGATGCCGCTTAACAGTCTTGTCTTAAACATCTTTTTTATTCCTCCTTCACGCCGCCGTAACGCCGGTCTCTGTTATTATATTGTTCGATAGCTTTTCTCAATTCCTCTTCGTGGAAATCCGGCCACGGAACCTCGGTAAAGTAAAATTCCGTGTAGGCCAGCTGCCACATCAGGTAGTTGGAAAGGCGCTGCTCGCCGCTTGTACGGATCAGAAGATCTGGATCCGGGATTCCGGCGGTGTCGAGGTAGCTCTCAAAACACTGCTCCGTCAGTTTTCCGTTCTCATCAAACGCATTCTCTGCGAGAGTTCCGTTTTTCACATCCTCGATCATACGGGTCATGCCGCGCAGGATCTCATCACGGGAACCGTAGTTCATTGCGATCTGGAAGTACATGTGATCGTAATCTTTGGAGCACTCCTCCAGTTCATGAATGCTGTCCTGAATATCCTGCGGGAATGCGCTCGGATCTCCGATGATTTTGACGCGCATCTGATTTTTATGTGCTTTTTTGATGCATCGTTTCAGATACTGGCGGAACAGCTTTAAGAGGCCCTCCACCTCGGCGCGGGAGCGTTTCCAGTTCTCGGTTGAGAACGCATAGACGGTCAGATATTTGACACCCATGTCTTTGATCACGTCACACATTTTTTCCAGATTGTCGCATCCGACGATATGGCCGTAGCCGCGCGGCATATTGCGTTTTTTCGCCCATCTGCCGTTTCCGTCCAGGATGATGGCGATGTGATTCGGCACTTTTAATTCATTATCCATACTTTTTTCCTCCGTAAACGATAACAGGCTGCCTGCAAATGACAGGCAGCCCCTCGTTTTCTTTGTATTACACGGTCATAATTTCTTTGGATTTTACGTCCACCATCTGATCTACTTCTTTGATATATTTGTCTGTTAATTTCTGGGTCTGCTCCTCGAGCTCTTTGATTTCGTCCTCGGAAACGTCCTCTTTGGCAAGTTTCTTGAACGCATCATTGGCATCGCGGCGGATGTTGCGGATGGCTACCTTTGCGCCCTCTGCTTTTTTCTTTACCTCTTTTACCAGCTCTTTACGACGGTCCTCGGTAAGCTCCGGGAATACCAGACGGATGACTCTTCCGTCATCGGACGGGTTGATGCCAAGGTCAGACATCATGATCGCTTTCTCGATCTCTTTTACCAGGGATGCTTCCCACGGCTGGATCTGGATCATACGTGCTTCCGGAACAGAGATGTTTGCCACCTGCTGCAGCGGAGTCGGTGTTCCATAGTAATCTACAGTAATGCGGTCCAGTACGTGCGGGTTTGCACGGCCTGCGCGGATGGTTCCGAATTCGGAATCGAGGCTTGCAATGGATTTGCCCATTTTTACCTCAAACGGTTTTACTCTCTCGTCGATCTGATTTGCCATATTAAATTTGTCCTCCTGCTATCTCTTATACGGTCACTCTTGTGCCGTTGATTTTTCCGTTTGCAGCATTTACAATGCTGTTCTCTTCATTTAAACCAAATACCAGCATCGGCATTTTGTTTTCCTTGCAAAGGATGGATGCGGTCATATCTACCACTTTCAGATCCTTTTCAATGACTTCCTGAATGGAAATCTCGTCAAATTTCTTTGCATCCGGGTTTGTTTTCGGATCGCTGTCGTAGACACCGTCTACTGCTTTTGCAAGCAGAATCTCGTCTGCCTCGATCTCGATCGCGCGAAGTACGGTTGCCGTATCGGTTGAGAAATATGGATGGCCTGTACCGCCGGCAAAGAATACAACCATGTTGTGCTGGAAATATTTGTTTGCACGGTCTTTGGAAAATCCTTTTGTGAACTCTCCGCATGGAAATGGAGTCAGAACTGCGGTCATCATTCCCTGGGAACGGAAGATTTCTGATACATAGATACAGTTCATAACGGTTGCCAGCATACCGATCTGGTCTGCTTTGGTACGGTCGATATTTTCGGAACTGCGTCCTCTCCAGAAGTTTCCTCCTCCGATTACGATGCCGACTTCAATCCCCTGGTCTACCAGAGTTTTTACCTGTTTTGCCACTTTTGTGACGGTCGGCTCGTCAAAACCGGTGTGTTTCTCTCCTGCAAGAGCTTCTCCGCTCAATTTCAGTAATACTCGTCGTTTCATCTTGCATCCTCGTTCCTTTATGATATTTTTTCACAAATGTCTTGCATTTATGAAATGATTATACCATCTGTTCCCAAAAACGACAAGGGCAAAATTCGTTTGTGTTCCGCAGATCGTCTGCCGCTGCGAGAATCCGTCTCCACTGCAGATATTCCATCGGCGTCCGGTGCAGATACGCTTTGAAAATCCGCTGACATTCCCGTGGAGAGAGGTGAACGCTTGCGGCGGCTTCTGCGAACCGACGACCTGGATCATCTGCTGTGTGGTAATCTGTATTTTTACATTCACCATTCGAAAAGAATCCCGCGATACGGCGGCATAAAAACCATAAAAAAATCTCTGTCGGAAGTTCAGACTCCTGACAGAGATTTTTTATAGATTCATTTTAGATCTGCGCTACGACAAAGATATCATAAATTGCTTTGATTGCTGTTTCAAAGTCGCGGTTTTCAACGCCAATGATGATGTTGAGCTCGCTGGAACCCTGATCGATCATCTTGACATTAACGTGTGCATGCGCCAGTGCGGAGAAAATCCTTCCGGCTGTGCCTCTCGTTCTTCTCATGCCGCGTCCTACAACAGCAATCAGCGCCAGATCGGATTCAAGATCAATAGAATCCGGCTGTACGGCACGATGCAGTCCTGCGATAACCTGCTGTTCTTTTGCTGCAAACTCACTCTGATGAACAAATACCGTCATGGTATCGATGCCGGACGGCATATGTTCGAAGGAAAGATTGTTGTCCTCAAAAACACCGAGCACTTTTCTGCCAAAGCCGATCTCGGTATTCATCATGCTCTTCTCAACCGTAATGGATGCAAAGCCTTTCTTTCCGGCGATACCGGTGATGGTGAATTTCGGTTTGCTGCAGGTGTTCTCCACAATCATGGTTCCCGGATCCTGCGGTGCGTTGGTGTTCAGCACGTGGATCGGGATTCCCTCCTGACGGAGTGGGAAGATGGAGTCCTCATGAAGGACGGTAGCTCCCATGTAGGAAAGCTCACGCAGCTCACGGTAGGTAATGGTGGAAATGACTTCCGGATCCTTGACGATACGCGGATCGGTTACCAGGAAACCGGAAACATCGGTCCAGTTCTCGTAGATGTCAGCGTGTACGGCCTTTGCCACGATGGAACCAGTGATATCGGATCCGCCGCGGGAGAAGGTTTTTACGCTTCCGTCCGGTTTTGCGCCGTAGAATCCAGGAACGACTGCGTTATCCAGATCTTTTAAACGCTCGGAGAGCACTTCGTCAGTCTTGTCTGCAAGGAAGTTTCCGTTCTCGTCGAAGCAGATCACTTCTGCAGAATCAATATACGTATATCCCAGATAATTTGCCATCACGATACCGTTCAGGTACTCTCCGCGGGATGCGGCGTAGTCCTCTCCGGCTGCTGCGGCAAAGTTTTCTGCGATTTTTTCAAATTCCGGGGAAAGATCCAGGCTGAGGTTCAGACCGTCGATGATCTCCTGATATCTCGCTTTGATGTTCTGCAGTTTCTTCTTGAAATCTCTTCCAGCAACTGCAGTGCGATAGCAGTCATACAGCATATCGGTTACTTTCGTATCAGCAGAATTTCGTTTTCCAGGAGCGGAAGGTACCACGTATCTTCTTCCCTCATCTGCGCGGATGATGTCTCCGACCTTCTTAAACTGCTCTGCGCTCGCGAGGGAGCTGCCGCCGAATTTTACTACTTTCTTCATAATAATCTCTCCTTGCGTTCTTTTCGGATATCTTTCGAAATCTCGTTTTTCAGCCCGTCACTTTAACGTTAGAAAGCTGTTACGTACTAGATTAGAACAAAATCCCGTATGCGTCAAGAACTTTTTGGGCTGATTCATTCATTCCACAGATAAATTTCCGGTTTTTTCTCCATTTTATAGGAGAATGTCTCTCCAAGCCCGTAAACCGCCTGGCTTAATACGTACTCGCCGTTGTTTGCATAAATTTCGATCATATTCGGATCCACGAAAATCTCAAGAAGATCGCCCTCTTTTAACTGCGGCGTCTCGGCATGAAGCCATCCTTTTGCACCGGATGGATAGACATCCGTGCGGTCTGCGCAGACTTTTCCGCTCTGCCGCCAGATCTTATAGCCGCCGATTTCCAGGCTCTCACCCTCTTTTAATTCGGCGCGGATCATGGCACACTCTCCGCATGCCGAAACGAGGGAATCCGTCTTTTTGCAGAATCCGTCGCGGATCGCAGGCAGAACACGGAAGTAAATATGATCGTTCTGTACATCCACCACACGCGGCAGGCAGAACATGCCTTGCCATATACCATCTACCGGTTCCGGCATCCGAAGCCATGCGATGGAAATCCGGTTTCCGTCCGCATCCGTCATGGTCTGCGGTGCATAGAGGTCACCGCCGCAGTCCAGAAGCTGCCAGTTCTCCGGAAATTTCATTGTGCAGGTTTTTTCATCAAACTCAGGCAGCATACAGATCGCCCGATCCGCATAGCCGTCGGGGTCCTCGATCAGTTCCATCGGGGAGAATACAAAGACGCTGCGTCCGTTTACGTTAAAGAGATCCGGGCACTCCCACATCCAGCCGAGCTTCTGTTTCGTCGTCGCCTGTCCGGCCAGATGCCAGTGGGAAAGATCCTCACTCTTATAGAATAATGCCTCGCCCTTGTGATCCTTCGTCGTGCTTCCAAGCACCATATACCATGCGTCGCTTCCCTTCCAGACTTTCGGGTCACGCGTGTGCGTATTGTCGCCGATTTCCGGATCGGTGAGTGCCGGGATAACAACCTCCTTATCCCCGAAGACATCAAAATGCATACCGTCCTTCGAAGTAAGGTGAAGCTGCGCCGAGGTAAAATCCTGATCAAGGCACTGATGAATATCCTTCGGATTTACCTGATTATAGTGAACACCCGTGTAAAAGAGATGCATCACGCCGTTCTCTTCTACTGCGCTTCCGGAAAAGCAGCCGTTCTGGTCCTCGGAAAGACTCGGGAACAGGGCAACGCCGACATGCTCCCAGTGAATCAGATCCGGACTCACCGCATGGCCCCAGTGCATGGTGCCCCAGCGCGGCGCGTACGGAAAATGCTGATAAAAAAGATGATACTGTCCCTTATAATAAATCATGCCGTTCGGGTCATTCACCCAGTTGCCCGGCGCTTTTACGTGTAATCTGTTTTTCATGTGTTTGATTTCCTTTCTGTCTCTTTCTTGTTGTCTCTGATAAGAAAAGCCGGAAAAAGAAAGCATTTTTAATTCCGCCCTCCTTTGCCCGGCTTGTTCTTGATTTCTATGATTTACTTATTTAACTGCTCCGGCTACGACACCGTTGATGATCTGTTTCTGCAGTGCCACGTACAGAATCAGGATCGGGATGACGCAGAGCAGAAGACCTGCCATGATGGTTCCGTAATCTGCGGAGTAAGTTCCGTAGAAGCTGTAGGTGGAAAGCGGCAGAGTCAGCAGCTTTTTGTCGGTCAGCACCAGGGACGGCAGCAGGAAGTCATTCCAGAATGCCATCGCATTCATGATTACCATGGTGGAAATGATCGGCTTTAACAGCGGGAACACGATGCGGAAGAAGGTCTGGGTGTGGGTACAGCCGTCGATGTAAGCGGCCTCCTCCAGCGCCAGCGGGATACTTCCGCGGATGAATCCGTGGAACATGAACACGGACATCGCCATGGAAAATCCGGTGTGCATGAAGATCAGGGTCAGTCTGTGGTTCAGAATGTTTAAGGTTCCGCCGTATACACTGACAAGCGGGATCATGATTGCCTGGAACGGAATGATCATGGATGCAACCATCAGTGCAAAGATGATATTGGAAAATACGTTGACATTACGCACGATGTAGTAAGCCAGCATGGCTGCGAGTACCGTAACCAGTACGGTTGCTGTTACGGTTACAACCAGAGAGTTCTTGAAGGCATTCAGGAAGTTCATCTGATTGAATGCTTTTACAAAGTTGTCAAACGAAAGACCTTTGATCGTAAACAGCCAGGAGAACGGGCTCTTGATGATATCACGTTTCTGTTTTAAGGAGTTGATGATAACCATGACAAACGGGAACATGAACGCACAGAAAACGATGATCATAAGGAGCATAGCCAGCGCGTCAGTTACTTTTTTCTTTGTTCCGCCAATTTTCTTCTGATTCATTATGCTTCAACCTCCCTCTTCTTGGTGGTGTATACCTGAATACCGCTGATGCAGGCTACAATGATAAACAGGATAAAGGCTTCTGCCTGGCCGACACCGAACTGTCTCGATGTGAATGCTTTCTCATATACGTGCATGGCTGCCATCTCGGTGGTTCCGTACGGAGCACCGCCGGTTAAGGACAGGTTGACATCGTATACCATGAACGCACGGGACAGGGTCAGGAAGAGGCAGATAGTAACGGAGGACATCATCAGCGGAAGGATAATGTTTTTCATTTTTACCCAGCCGGATGCACCGTCGATGCTTGCCGCCTCGAGCACGTCCTCGGAAAGTCCCATAAAGCCGGCGACGTAGATCAGGATCATATAGCCTGCCAGCTGCCATACTGAAACGAGCACCAGCGCTGCAAATGCTTTGTTCGGGGTAGAAAGCCAGGAAATTTCAAACAGGCTCCATCCTGTGGTCTCGCCGATGCTGACGAAAACACGGGAGAATACGAACTGCCAGATGTATCCAAGTACGATACCGCCGATCAGGTTCGGGGTGAAAAATCCGGCGCGGAAGAAGTTCTGACCTTTGATGCCGCGGGTCAGGATGTAAGCCAGTAAAAAGGCGATCACATTGACGAGAACAACAACCGCAATGACATATTTAAAGGTTAACAGCAGGGATTTCCAGAACTGCGCGTCGCGCATAACGGCTGCGAAGTTGGAAAGTCCTACAAAGTTTTTCACGCTGGAAACACCGTTCCAGTCGGTTAAGGTCAGGTAAATACCGTAGATAAACGGTACCATGACGACTGCCAGGAAGCAGAACAGGCCCGGCAGCGCAAATACACAGAAATCTTTTCCCTTGTTGCTTGATTTCATTTTCGTTCCTCCTTCATATCCTCCGGCTTACTGCTCATCCCAGTATGCCTGGATGGAATCTATCAGTTCCTCGCGGTCACTTCTTCCGGCCAGATATTTCTGCATTGCCGCACCAAGGACAGACCAGTGATCGTTCGGCACGATCGCAGATGCGTTGAATGCTCCGCCGTTCTGTACTTTTTCGTAAATGTCGCGGCTTAACGGATCGCTTGGCTCGTTCGGGTTGTTTTTAAACGGAGGGATCAGGCTGCAGGTCTTTACAACCATCTGCTGTCCGATCTCACTGTAAACCAGCCAGTTCAGGAACTCTTTTGCTGCTGCTTTCTGCTCATCGGTAGCCACGATATCATCCAGCATGATCTGTTTGGACGGGGATGCCTGGATTTTGCTGTTGACGAAGTCGTCCGGATCATTGTTCAGGAAGTATGGAAGGAAACCATACTCATCGGTCGTCTCGGCTCCTGCCTCCTCAAGGTTCGGCCATGCCCAGTTTCCGTTGAACCAGAAAGCGGTTTTTCCGTCTGCCAGGTCAATTGCCATCTCATCGTAATCTGCGCCGAGTGGATCGCCCTTTGCTACGTTGTACTCTTTTAACAGGTCAAAGGTATTCAGGAACTCGTTCATGCGGGTGTAGTCCGGCAGATATAAGGTTCCGTCCTTCAGCTCGTTGATGACTTCTGCTGCACCGTCGGAGGTTCCGTTGTATGTCTCGTAGATGTACTGCAGCTGGTGTGCTCCAAGGGACCAGTCTTCTTTTGCCATGGAGATCGGATTCTTCATTCCGTTGTCCCGCAGGCTCTGGAGAAGTGCTGCGAAATCGTCCTGGGTTTTGATATCGGATGGATCGAACTCGGTACCTAAGGTATCTTCAATCACGCTCTTGTTGTAGATAATACCGCGGCCCTCGATACAGAGCGGGAAGCTGTAAACCTTTCCGTTGATTTTGGTCAGGTACTCTTCTGCCTCGCCGGTCCATGCTTCATTGCTTAAGTCGGCTGCTTTTTCTTCTGCCAGTGCAATGACATCGGTCGTATCCAGAATGGAAAGTGTCGGCGGGTTTCCGGAGTTGTAGAGGCTGACTACTTTGGTATAAGGAGAATCGCCGTCCGTTACCGGCATGATCTCAATATGTACGCCTGCTTTCTCCTCGAACACTTTTGCAATCTTTTCCAGTGCTGTCTGGATTTCTGCTTTTGTGTTCATGATGACGATACTCGTTCCGGAAAGCGACGTATCGTACTGGAAGGTATCGGTGGTCATGTCGATCGGCACTTCTTCTTTTACTGCGTTCGGGTCATCCGGATCGCTTGCGAAGCCGAAGGTGCATCCGGTCAGTGCAGAAGTAAGAAGCACGCCGGACATTCCAAGAGCTGCCGCCCTGGCACTAAATTTCTTTCTCATCACAATTCCTCCTGTTATCTCTGGACAGCGAGTCCTGTCCTTCGTTTTGTGTAACCGGTCAAGTAACCGGTTACTTTCGTTGTCTTTATCATAGCATTGACAGTGGGTTTCGTCAATATTTTCTTTACTTTTCGTGATTTTCCATAATTTTGTTTTTGGCTTTTGTGGAACTTTTACAAAACCGGTTACTTAACCGATTCCCGCTTGTTCCGGCGGGCGAGAAATGTTATACTATCTTCATATATTATTTGTTTTTTTCTGAAAGCTTACATGATTCACGCAACACTTTTGAAGGGAAGGACACTTGAACTTATGGCACGAAAAAAAAATGTAACCTTTAATGATATTGCACAGTACACGCATTTTTCCAAAACAACCATTTCCCGGTATTTCAACAACCCGGATTCCCTGACACCGGAAAATCAGCAGATCATTTCCGATGCACTGGATAAACTGAACTATAAAGAAAACAAAGTGGCAAAAATTCTCGCGAACGGACAGACCGAATTTGTCGGCATCCTGATCCCGAGTCTCTCCATGAACTACTATTCCGAGATGCTGAATCAGATTCTTGCTTCTTATGAGAAATATGGCTATAAATTCCTCGTCTTCGCCGGAAACGGCCACGACGAGACGGAGCGCCGCTACATTCAGGAGCTGATGTCGTACAAAATCGAGGGCCTCATCGTCCTCTCCCATACACTCTCCTCCCGCGAACTCTCCGATCTGCAGATCCCGGTCGTTGCAATTGAGCGCGAAGACCAGTTCGTCAGCAGTGTCAATACAGACAACTACCTCGGCGCGTACGAAGCGACTTCGCTTCTGATTCATAACCACTGTGATGTCCTGATTCATCTGAACTCACCGACCAAAGAAAATGTTCCTGCCTACCGCCGTCTCGCCGGTTTCCAGGATGCCTGTGTAAAGGCCGGTGTACCGCACAAGGTTATCATTCGGGATTTTGGACTCTCCTATCAGGAAGCCGCAGCACCGCTGCAGGAAATCTTTGACAACATCGAACAAAAATATGCCGGTCAGAAAAAGGGCATCTTCCTCTCCAACGATGATCATGCCAATATTCTTTTAAATCTTCTGATCCGCAAGTACCATACCCTGCCGGACGATTACGAACTCATCGGCTTCGACGGTGCGCCGATTTCCGAGCAGGCTATCTATCCGATCAGCACTGTCGGCCAGCAGATTGACCAGATTGCAGACGAGGCTGTTTCCCTTCTGGTCTCCCAGATGCAGGAACGGAAAAAACGCCACCCGGTGCCGCTTGCCGAGCCGGTTCACAAGACCGTTCCGCCGCTTCTGATCCGGCGTCAGACGACCACTTGATTTTAAAAGCGGATTTCTATCATAAAAATGTTTTTATCAAAAAAGTGTCATCCACCTGCGGGCTGTGTGCCCTGCAGTTTGTGGATGACACTTTTCTTATCTTCTTACTCTTTTTTAGTTCTGTCCGTAATAAGCATTTGCACCATGCTTACGGTAATAGTGTTTATCCTGCAGCTCCTGCGGTGCCGGCTGGATTCTCGGGTTGATGGTCTCGGCACGGTATGCCATTTTGGCAACCTCTTCGAGGACAACAGCATTGTGAACAGCCTCATGCGCATCTTTGCCCCAGGTGAACGGTCCGTGGTTCTTGCAAAGAACGGCCGGAACGGCTTTTACATCTTTTCCCATCCGTTTGAACTCATTGACGATCAGATGGCCGGTGTTTTCCTCGTATGCCTCGTCAATCTCTTCTTTTGTCAGGCAGCGCAGGCACGGTACTTCACCGTAGATGTAGTCTGCATGGGTTGTTCCGTAGCACGGAATGCTTCTTCCCGCCTGTGCCCAGCTTGTCGCATAGGAAGAATGGGTGTGAACAATGCCGCCGATCTCCGGAAATGCTTTGTACAGCTCCAGATGGGTCGGGGTGTCAGAAGACGGACGGTAGCGTCCTTCTACTTTGTTTCCGTTCAGATCCATGACAACCATATCGTCCGGTGTCAGCAGGTCGTAATCCACGCCGCTTGGTTTGATGACGAACAGACCGCTTTCCCGGTCAATCTCGCTGACATTTCCCCATGTAAAGGTAACCAGTCCGTATTTTGGAAGAAGCATGTTGGCTTCGTATACTCTTTTTTTCAGTTCTTCTAACATTGTGTTGTCCTTTCTATCTTTCCCAAACGATGGTTCATTTTAAGCTCTCTACTGCTGCACGCTCAATCGGCAGGCCTTTTTTGTAGCGCTCGGTGAATACTTCAAATCCAGCGACGTCTGCCGGGTCCGGATCCATCTTGGTTCCGGCATTTCCTGCGAAGACTTTTGCATCGAGGTAATCCTCGAGTGTTTCATTCTCTTCTTTGTTGATCATATAAGAAGCCAGCAGTGCGATGCCCCAGGCTCCGCCCTCTCCTGCTGTCTCCATGACGGAAACCGGTGCATCGATGGCACCTGCGAGGATCTTCTGGCCGACACCTTTTGTCTTGAAGAGACCGCCGTGGCCGAGAATCTGGTCGACCTGCACATGCTCCTCTTTCATCAGGATATCAAGGCCGACTTTCAGGGCGCCAAGGGAAGTAAACAGGTTGACTCTCATAAAGTTTGCCAGATTGAATTTCGCATCCGGAGTACGTGCGAAGACAGGACGGCCCTCGTTGAAGCCGGTTACGTGTTCGCCGGAGAAGTAGTTGTAGGCAAGGAGTCCGCCGCAGTCTGCGTCGCCCTCCAGGGCTTTGTTGTACAGCTTGCCGAACAGATCATTCGTGCTGATTTCCATGCCGAAGGTCTGCGCAAATTCACGGAAGAGATTGACCCATGCATTCAGATCAGAAGTACAGTTCTGGCAGTGCACCATGGCAACCGGATGACCGGACGGGGTTGTTACCATATCGATCTCCGGGTATACTTTGGAGAGGTTCTTCTCCAGAACGATCATAGCAAAAACGGAAGTTCCGGCAGACACATTTCCGGTTCTAACGCGGACGCTGTTTGTTGCCGCCATACCTGTTCCGGCATCTCCCTCCGGCGGGCAGAGCGGAATGCCTGCTTCCAGATTTCCGGACATATCGAGAAGTGCGGCACCTTCTTTTGTCAGAACACCGGCATTGTCACCTGCGGTCAGAACGTGCGGCAGGACATCGAGTGCTTTCCATAAATATGCTTTGTCTGCGACTGCCTCGTCAAATTTGGCGATCATGTCGGCAAAGTAAGTGTTGGTTTCAGAATCGATTGGAAAGATTCCAGATGCCTCGCCGACACCAACGACACGCTCGCCGGTCATTTTCCACTGAATGTATCCGGCAAGGGTTGTCACGTAGTCGATATCTGCCACATGCGGCTCACCGTTTAAGATTGCCTGATACAGATGGGCGATAGTCCATCTCTGCGGGATGTGGAATCCGAAAAGATCGGTCAGCTTCTCGCTTGCTTCTTCTGTGATATTGTTTCTCCAGGTGCGGAACGGCACGAGGAGGTTTCCTGCTTTGTCAAATGCCATATAGCCGTGCATCATGGCACTGAAGCCGATGGCTCCGACGCGGGTCAGGGTGATGTCGTATTTTTCTTTGACATCAGCTGCCATTTTGGTATAGGCATCCTGCAGGCCCGTCCAGATGTCCTCGAGGGTGTAGGTCCACACGCCGTTGTCGTAGCGGTTTTCCCACTCGTGATCTCCAGATGCAATCGGGGCGTTGTCTGCGCCGATCAGGACGGCTTTGATTCTGGTTGAGCCGAACTCAATGCCAAGTGCTGTTTTCTGTTCGAGGATTGCTGTTTTTGCATCCATTCCCATTGTTTTTTCCTCCCTTGGGTTCTTTTCTATTTTTTCGTCTCTGTTGACAGATTTTTTCCTGCAGTGGATTCTCTTACGATGAGTTCCGGGGAAATCAGGCGTTTGACGCTGCTTTCTTCTTCCGGGACTTTTCTGATTTTTTCGAGAATGAGCTCTGCTGCCATCTCACCGAGTTTTTCCTGCGGATGGGCAATGGTCGTGATCCCGATCGGACTGCTCTGGCCGATCAGCGAGTTGTCGTATCCGGTGACGGCGATGTCTTCCGGCACGGAGATTCCCTTTTCTTCCAGCATGGAGATGACGGCGAGCGCGATCTGGTCGTTGTAGCAGACGGCGGCATCGACGGACTTTTTGCTGTCGAGCAGCATGGAAAGCATCAGGGACGGTTTGGTTTTCCGGTCTTCGGTGTGAAACCAGATGACGTTTTCGGGATCATACAGGATTCCGCTTTCCTGCAGCGCCTGCACGTAGCCTTTATGGCGCTGGGCGCCCTGGCTGTCGTCGGCCTTGAAGATGCCGATGATGTTTCGTCGGCCGGTCTCTAAAAGGTGCCGGGTCAGCAGATAGCCGCCTTTGCAGTCATCCATCAGAATGCAGGGCTTGTCTGCCATCTGGGGGTAGCAGCCCTGGATGAAGACATACGGGATCTGGTACTTGTCCAGCATTTCGTACAAGTTGATGTGGCGGCAGAGGATCTGGCTTTTGCTCGGCTCGATGATGAGGCCGTCGATGGGCTTGTCGAGGAGTTCTTTTAAGACTTTTTCTTCTTTGGAGCGGCTGTTGCAGGTGTTCTTTAAGATAATGCTGTAGCCGTTTTCGCTCAGCACTCGATCCATTCCCTGGATGAGGCGGGGGAAGATGTAGTCGGACAGGTAGGTGGTGGTGACGGCGATGTTTTTTGAATTATGACGCTGGATTACGCGCTCGGAGCAGAAGGTTCCTTTGCCGTGCCGGGCGGTGATGTAGCCTTCATTTTCGAGAAGAGCGAGGGCCTTTCGGACAGTGTGGCGTGAGAGGGCGTATTCCCGGGTCAGTTCGTTTTCGGAGGGAAGCTTCTGGCCGGGTTTTATGGTTCCGGAGAGAATCTGCTCTTTTAGGGCTTCCATCAGGGTGTAGTATTTGGCTTTGCCGGTGGTTGGTTCCATGTGATTGGTGATTCCCCTTTCTGGAATTTATAATACAACTTGTACGGTTGTTGTGACAAGTTGTATTTTTGTTGTGGGGAAGGGACGCTCAGGAGTATCGGGTGTCCGGGGCGTGGCTGTTTCGGAGGCTAGGAACTCTAAGGGTGTGAAAATTTGCTAAAAGCATTCCCCCAAATCAAAAACTCGCATACGCTCAGACAGTTTGATTTGGGGGAATAACGCAAATTTCCACGCCCTAAGGGTTCCTACGCCTCCTGCAAATGCCACGCCCCGGACACCCGATGCTCCTGAGCTGACTTTGGCCCCGTAAATGGAGGAAAGCGGTCCTGCGGTGGCTTCCCTTGGTTCACCAATAGAGTAAATGGGCGGGCGGGTGGGTCCAATACCTTAATGAGTGGACGGGGACACTTTCTTGCGGATGGCCTCTTCGTAGACGGTGTATTCTTGAGGACAGTGCATTCGCGGGACGGGGTCACCTTTTAGAAAGTGGTAGCGGATGTAATAGAGGGTATCGTCTTCGCCGCGTTCCGAGAGCATGCGCAGCAGAAATTCGAGCTGCGAGAGTGTCTCGGGATGGACGAACCAGAGGTGGCCGATTCCTTTTTTGAGATACTGGTACGGCGCCTGATCGGTATAAGCGTCTCCGAGGTAGACGCGGGACGCGCTGATGCGGTCCATAATCATCTCGGCGACGTAGCGGCGCGGCATTGGGACGCCTTTGATGATGGTGTCACAATTGATACCGTAATCAATCCAGTATTCAAAATGATGTTTGTTGCGCCCTTTATGGTGCATCCAGGATTTTGACATGCCGGTGTCTTCGCGCTCGGCGTTATTGGGACTCCGGTCGCCCTGATAGTATTTCATGCCGACCAGAAATTCCGTCGGCGAATATTTCGAGAGGTCGTGGGTCAGTCCCTGCCAGTACAGTCCTATTTTGAAGCAGTACCGCATGACCCACATTTTGTGTGTGGTAATGGTTTTAAAGTGCTGCCATGCTTTCATCATTCTGTCTCTTCTCCTGCTTTCCTGTTAAAATTATGATACTGCGCGGCGGCACGATGACCGTTTTTGCGCTGACTTTTTTCTGATTTTCTTCTGTCAGGAATACTTCCGGTGTGTTGGTGTCGGCCGTCAGATACCAGACCTTCTGTTCCGGGAGGGACGGCAGTGCCAGCTCATGCGGATTCCAGTGCATGTTGTAGGCAATATAGAGGTCGTCGTCCTTGTTTCCGTCTTTATCCTGGAAATAGCTTCCGCAGTACATGACGCCGATAAAACGGCATGTGTTTTCCATCTGGGAGAACCAGGCTCTCTGGCTGTGGAAGGACATATCCGGGCAGCCGTAGGATTTGTAGTCGATGAGGCGCGGCTCGCGTTCGCCGTGCAGCGCCGGATGCGCTTTCCGGAAGGCGATTGCTGCTTTTACAAAGGCGGCAAACTCCGGATTCCGGGCGGCTGCTTTCCAGTCGATCCAGCCGGTTTTGTTGTCCTGGCACCAGGCGTTGTTGTTGCCCTTCTGGCTGTTGCCGAATTCATCGCCGCCGTAAATCAGCGGTGTTCCCTGGCTTGTCATCAGCATGAGAACGGCATTTTTCAGCTGGCGGAGACGTAGCGCGCGCACAGCCGGTTTCCGGGTCACGCCTTCTGCGCCGCAATTCCAGGTCAGGTTTTCGTTGGAACCATCCATATTGTCTTCGCCGTTGTCCAGATTGTGTTTCTGTTCGTAGGAAACGCTGTCATACAGGGTAAAACCGTCGTGATCCGCAAGATAATTGATCACACCGTGTGTCTCCGGGCTTCTTCTCAGATAATAGGTGAAGTCGGAAAGGCTGCCCTCATCGCCTTTTAAGAAGCGGCGGATATGGTACTGGTAGCCCTGATTGTGTTCCCCTAAATTCCGGAACCACGGGCGTTTTCCCTGATAGATCCGTGCGCCGTCAAAACCGAGGAAAATCAGTTTCGTCTTCCGAAGGAGTGCATCTTTGGACGCTTCTTCTGCCAGCGATGCATCGCCGACCAGATGGAAACCGTCGATCTGATAGCGGAGCTGCCAGTGGTGCAGAACCTGCAGGACAAAACCAGAAGGCGTTCCCGGGGCAAAACAGAATTCCATCAAGCATTCGATACCATTCTCATGCAGGGCATCGACCATCTCTGCGAACTCTGCGACGGCATCTGCGGATGCAGCATACGAAGCTTTCGGAGCAAAATACAGGGCCTTTGTGCCGTATCCCCAATAATTCACGCGCTTCTCTTCCGCCGGCGCCGGATATACATAGGCCGGCTCCGTAAGGGAGGTCCACTCAAAAAACTCGTAGGACGGCATCAGCTCTACTGCATTGATACCGAGTTCTTTTAAGTATGGAATTTTTTCGATCACGCCGCGGAACGTTCCCTTGTTCTTTACACGGGAGCTTCCGTCTTTGGTGAAGCCGCGCACATGGAGCTTATACAAAATCGTCTCCTCATACGGCCGGTGCAGTGAGGTGGTGCGCATTACCGGGTACTCCGGGAGAAGGCAGCAGCAGGCGCCCTCTTCTTTTTCCATCGGTGCACCGAAGGTTTCTCTTCCTTCTACTGCTCCCGCATACGGATCCAAGCAGAAAGCTTCGTCCATCCGGTAGGCATACGAAAACTTTCCTACCGTCAGGCCTGTGATTTCCACGGAACTGATCACGCCAGTGCGCTCCTCTTCCGGAAGCGGCACGGTAAGAAACGGTTTCTGGTGACCTTTCCGGTACAGCAGAAGCTCTGCTTTTTTTCCATCCGATACTTCTACGGCAAAATTGTATCCGTCTTTCGTCGCCGATGCGCCCATTTTCTCCGGATTTCCCGGTAAAATTCGATATTTTCCTCTGTTTTTTGTCTGTATCATAATTCCCGCCCTTATTTTTTATAATTTGTTGCAATTGTCATACTATTAATGTAAATCATTTGAATAAAATTGTCAATTGACCAATGTTACCAATTGTTATACCTCTAAATCCAGTTCCACCGGGCAATGGTCGGAACCGAAGATTTCGGTATGGATTTTGGCATCTGCAACTGCATCTTTTAAGGACTCTGATACCATAAAGTAATCAAGCCGCCATCCTGCATTCCGCTGGCGTGCCTGGAAGCGGTATGACCACCAGGAATACGTCACGGTGTCCGGATACAGCATACGGAAGGAATCAACAAAGCCTTTTTCTTTGATCACAGCAAATTTTTCGCGCTCCTCTTTCGTAAAGCCGGCGTTTTTCTCATTTGCCTTTGCATTTTTGATATCCATCTCGGTCGCTGCGACGTTCAGATCTCCGCAGAAAATCACCGGTTTTTCCTGCTCCAGTCCTTTTAAGTAAGAAAGAAACGCATCCTCCCACTCCATCCGGTAGGCAAGGCGTTTTAATTCATCCTGCGAATTCGGTGTGTAAACGGTTACAACAAAGTATTCCGGAAACTCTGCCGTAATCACACGGCCTTCCGTATCATGTTCTTCGATTCCGATACCATAGCGAACAGAAATCGGCTCCTCTTTGGTAAACAGGGCCGTACCGGAATATCCTTTCTTTTCCGCATAATTCCAATACTGATGATAGCCGGGCAGCTCAAGGTCGATCTGTCCTTCCTGCAGCTTTGTCTCCTGCAGGCAGAAAATATCGGCATCTGCCGCCTCAAAGTATTCCTGAAAGCCTTTCTTCATGCAGGCTCTCAGTCCATTTACGTTCCAGGATATCATTTTTTTCATACGCAATTCATCTCCTTTTCCTGACAGTCTGTTCTCTGCGGTTTCTGTTGCAAAACGCCGGGAACCGACTTCCGTTTTCTTTTATTCCTCTTTCAGAACATACAGCACTTCCAGCGACGCATCCGACGGTCCGTGAAATTCGCAGCCGTCTGCTTTATACTGGCGCATCAGTTCCAACATTTCTCTGCTGTACCGCTCGCCCGGGCAGATGAGCGGGATTCCCGGCGGATATGGGGCTGCCATCTCGGCTGCAATTCGTCCTTCCGCTTCTGCAAACGGAACGGCTTCCTTCTCCGCAAAATATGCCTCGCGCGGTGTCTTTACCATCTCCGGCAGGCTGCGGAACAGCCACTGCTTTTCTGTAAACTTCGTCCGCCCCGTCGTTTTCCCGCTCTCTGCTGCCGAAATTCCTGCCAGCGCATCGATCAGCCGTGTGATATCTTCCTCGCTGTTTGCCCAGGTAATAACGCAGACCACGTTCTCCTCGTCGGCAAGCTCTGTACTGACGCGGTATTCCTCGTACAGACGCACCTGCAGATCGTAGCCGGAAATACCAAGTTCTCTTGCCGAGAATACAAGACGCGTCGGATCGATCTTCCATACGCCGCACGTTCCTTCCATCTCGGTCCCAAGAACTTCGATTCCTTTGATCTTTGCAAGCTCCTGCCGCGCCCTCTGGCCGAGTTCCAGCGCGCGTTCCATTCGCTCTTTTCCGTGCAGCGCCATCCCGCGCCGCGCCGCATCGAGGGATGCCATCAGAAGGTAGGACGGTGATGTACTCTGTACCATCTGCAGATTGGCGGCCACTCTTGCCTCATCGAGACGACCAGAACCGAGTGATAAGAAGGAGCTCTGTGTAAAGGAACCCGCCGTTTTGTGGATACTCTGCGCGCAGGCATCCGCACCACTTTCCAGTGCGCCGAGAGGAAGCTGTTCGGAAAAATAGAGGTGCGATCCATGTGCTTCATCGACAAGAAGCGCTGCGTTGTGGCAGTGACAGATTTCTGCGATCGCCTGCAGATCACTGCAAAGACCGTAGTACGTCGGGCTGACCAGCAGTACGGCTTTCGCATCCGGCGTTTCGGCAAACGCTTTTTCGATGGTTTCCGGCGTCACGCCGCCCCACATCTGCCATTTTGTGCTGTACTCCGGCATCACATAAACCGGTGTGGCTCCGCATAAAATCAGTCCCATCAGCACCGATTTGTGCACGTTCCGCGGGACAATGATTTTTTCGCCCTCTTTCACAGAGGAAAGCACCATCGCCTCGTTGCCGCATGTCGTACCGTTGACGAGAAAGAACGTTTTTTTTGCCTTCCACGTTTCTGCCGCCAGACGCTGCGCCTCCGCGATCACGCCCTCCGCATGGTGAAGATCGTCGAGGCCTTCTGCCTCCGAGAGGTCATACGCTGCAAGCGATGCTCCGTTTAGCGCCTCATCCAGCCCCCGCTCAAACCGGTGTCCCGGGATGCGGAAATACGCCGGCGCTTCCTCCCTGAACTGTTGTAACGCCTCCACAAGAGGCATTCGATTCTGATCCATTCTGTTTTGTTTCCTTTCCAATGGTTTCTCCATCTTTTTCTGAAACGAAAGAATCCTCCCCGCACCGCCGTGCGGGAAGGACCCCTTATTCGCATTTTTCTGTTTATTATGGTTTATTCTACCGGAGTAGTCCAGCCATATTTGTCTTCCAGCTTGCCCCACTGGATACCGGTCAGGGTATCGTACAGTTTCTGGGTCAGCTCACCGATCTTGAAATCGTTGACGATAACGGAATCGTCTTTGTATACGAACTCGCCGACTGGAGATACAACAGCTGCTGTACCGGTACCGAATGCCTCTTCCAGTGTGCCGTCATGGCCTGCTTTCATCAGGTCGTCGATGGACAGGTGGGTCTCGTTTACTTTGTAGCCCCAGTCACGCAGGATGTGGATCAGGGAATCACGGGTTACGCCCGGAAGTACGGTTCCTTCCAGCGGTGCGGTGTAGATTTCGCCGGCGATCTTGAACATGATGTTCATGGTTCCAACTTCCTCTACATATTTACGATGTACGCCGTCCAGCCACAGAACCTGGGTGCATCCCATCTTCTCTGCTTTTACCTGGCCTGCGATGGAGCTTGCATAGTTACCGCCGCATTTTGTGAAGCCTGTGCCGCCTTTGACTGCACGGACATATTCATCCTCAACCAGGATCTTAACCGGGTTGATGCCCTCTGCATAGTATGCTCCAACCGGAGTGGTGATGATAACGAATTTGTAGGATTTTGCCATATGTACGCCAAGGCTTGCCTCAGTAGCGAACATGAACGGACGGATGTAAAGAGATGTACCTGGCTCAGACGGTACCCAGTCTTCCTGTGCTTTAACCAGTGCTTTGACAGCTTCTACAAACATCTCCTCCGGTACACCCGGCATGCAGAGTCTTTCGTTGGATTTGATCATACGGCGTGCGTTCATTTCCGGACGGAACAGCTGGATTTTTCCTTCTGCTGTTCTGTATGCTTTCATACCCTCGAAAGTTTCCTGTGCATAGTGAAGTACCATGGTTGCCGGATCCATCGGGATTCCGCCGTACGGTACGATTGCTGCGTCATGCCATCCCTGCTCTTTATCCCAGTCCATGACAAACATATAGTCTGTAAAGTGTTTTCCGAATCCAAGGTTTTTCTGATCCGGTTTTTCCTGTAAATGCTCTCTTTTTTCAAATCTGATATCCATTTTTTGCCTCCCCGGCAGTTGAGGATAAGTTTGTTCAGCTGCCTGTATATTTAGATTCAATAGTGATAGTATAAGGCTGTACCTGAAAACAGTCAAGAGAAAATACGACTAAATTTTCATTTTTTCTTTCTTATTTATTGTATCTTTTCCGTATTTTCCTGTATCCGCCGCATTTTTTCTTCTTTCCCGGCACAGCCATTGTGTTTTTTTCTATTATCTGTTAGAATGGCAGACAAGAACCTGATAAGACCTGAACACGAAAAAGGAAGGTAATACAAATGAGTGAAGAATTATTCAACAGCGCATCCTGCAGCGGAGACTGCACAAGCTGCGGCAGCGACTGCCAGGATCTGGATCAGCCGACTGTTACCCTGACACTGGACGACGATACCGAAGTAAAATGTGCCGTACTGACCATTTTCCCAGCTCCGAACCAGAAAGAGTACATCGCCCTTCTGCCGCTCGATGAAAACGGCGAGAACGAAGACGGCGAAGTTTATCTGTATCGTTACTACGAAGAGAACGGCCAGCCGAACCTCGACAACATCGATTCCGATGAAGAGTACGAAATTGCAGCAGACGCATTCGACGAGCTGATGGATACCGAGCAGTTCAACGAGATGGAAGAAAATTCCACCGAAGAGTAAGAAGCACAGACTTTGAAACGATTGCAGAACCCGGCGGGAGACCTTATTTTCCTGCCGGGTTTTTCTCTCTTTTTCTCTCAAATTTCCATTATTTCTTATTTGTACAGCTTTTCTGCATCTCTCTTTAAGATCTGTTTCTATTCTTTTACAGACGTATAATATATGTGAGTAGCAATTTTCATGCCGCTACATTACATAGGAATACGAGGTATCTTTTTATGAGAGATAAAGATGTGATACAGCACATTCAGGATTTATGCAAAGAGCGTTCCTGGACTTATTACCGTCTTGCAAAAGAGGCGGACATTCCCTATTCTACCTTAAATAATATGGTAAACCGCACCAATATTCCAACCATCCCTACCCTGCAGAAGCTCTGCGACGCTTTCGGCATCACACTTGCCGATTTCTTTCTCGACGAGCCGGATGCCCTGCAGCTTACCGAAGGACAGCAGGAAATCATTACGCTTTACAATAATCTTTCGCTGGAGAAAAAGAAAATCTTAAAGGCTTATATGAAAGGTCTTCTGATGGAAGTCTGACTTTTCCGGCATCATAAGTATCACAGATAAAGAAAGTTCCGTTTTTTGTTTTTCTGAAACAGAGGCGGAACTTTTTTTCTGTCGATAAACTTTTCTTAAATTTTTCTAAAGCCCGGGACTTTTCCCGTATTTCGTTGTAGAATAAAGGACAACTGTTCACATATTAATCACAGAAGGAGTTACCCTTTCATGCTACAGATTCAGCATATCAAAAAAGAATACCGGACCGGGACGCTGGTACAGAAAGCGCTCGACGATGTGTCCTTAAATTTGCGCGACAACGAGTTTGTCGCTATTTTAGGGCCGAGCGGTTCTGGAAAGACGACGCTTCTGAATATCATCGGCGGTCTCGACCGCTACGACAGCGGCGATCTGATCATCAACGGCATTTCCACGAAAAAGTATAAGGACCGCGACTGGGATTCCTACCGGAACCACACGATCGGCTTTGTCTTCCAGAGCTACAACCTGATCCCGCACCAGACCGTTCTTGCAAACGTAGAGCTGGCGCTTACCATTTCCGGTGTTTCCAAAGAGGTGCGGCGCAAAAAAGCAATCGCGGCACTTGATAAGGTCGGTCTTGGAAAACAGCTCCACAAGCGGCCGAGCCAGATGTCCGGCGGTCAGATGCAGCGTGTTGCCATCGCCCGCGCTCTTGTCAATGACCCGGAAATTCTGCTTGCCGATGAGCCGACCGGCGCGCTCGATTCCGACACCAGTATTCAGGTCATGGACCTGCTGCAGGAAGTTGCCAAAGAACGCCTTGTCGTCATGGTCACACACAATCCGGAGCTCGCCGAGCTTTACGCCAACCGGATCGTCACCCTGCGCGACGGTGTGATCTGCTCCGACACGAACCCGTTTGAGCCGGATTCCGAAACCCTGCTTCCTCCCAAACACAAAAACATGGGCAAATCGTCGATGTCCTTTCTGACGGCGCTCTCCTTAAGTTTTAATAACCTGCGCACCAAGAAAGCGCGGACCTTGCTCACCTCGTTTGCCGGCTCAATCGGCATCATCGGCATTGCACTGATTCTGGCCCTCTCCTCTGGTGTCAACGAGTATATTCAGAATATGGAAGAGGAAACTCTCTCCGAATATCCGCTTCAGATCCAGAGCACCGGCTTTGACCTCACTTCGATGATGGTCGGCTCACAGAATGCCGGCAAAGACTCAAAAGATTCCGGCAAAAAGAATGAAATCAAAGTCCAGGAAGTCGTGACCAACATGTTCTCCACCATGAACTCCAACGATCTCGCTTCCCTGAAAAAGTACCTTGACGGCGGTGCGGACGGCATTTCCGACTACACAAATGCCATCGAATATTCCTACTCCGTCACGCCGCAGATCTACCGCGAAAACGGCGATTCCATCCGCCAGGTGCACCCGGACCAGTCGTTCCGCTCGCTCGGCCTTGGCGCAAGCTCCAACAGCATCATGTCATCCATGATGAGCACCAACGTCTTTTACGAGATGCCGGACACCGCTTCCCTGTACGAGAACCAGTACGACTTAAAAGCCGGACACTGGCCGGAAAACTATAACGAATGTGTGCTTGTCCTCACTTCCGACGGCGGAATGAGTGATTTTCTGCTCTACACCCTGGGGCTCCGCGATGCACTCGAGCTAGATGAGATGGTCCGCCAGTTTTTAAATGAAGAAACCGTCGAGACCCCTTCCTCCATCGGCACGTATTCCTACGATGATATCCTCGGCACCACGTTCCGTCTTGTGAACAGCGCCGACTGCTACGAATACGACAGTCAGTATCAGGTCTGGAAAGATAAAAGCGACAACGAAGACTATATGAAAAAGCTCGTTGCCAACGGCGAAAAGCTCACAATCACCGGTATTGTCCAGCCGTCCCCTGACTCTGCCGCCTCTGCCCTGACCGCCGGCATCAATTACCCGGCATCGCTGACCCGCCACGTTGTGGAGGAAGCAAAGAAATCCGAGATTGTGAAACAGCAGATGGCGGACTCCTCCATCGATGTCTTTACGAATCAGGAATTCGGCACCGTGGATCAGAACAGCGGTCTTGATATGGATTCCTTTATCACTGTCGATGAGGACAAGCTGCAGAACGCTTTCCAGTTCGACGATTCCGCACTCTCCGGTGCTTTTTCCGGTGATTCCATGAACCTTGATTTTTCCAGTGCCTTTGCGGACGCCGGAAGCAGCATGGATCTCGCGGGTGCGATTGACCTCAGTCAGATCTCTCTTAATTTCAACGGACTGCCGCAGCTTGATCTTGGCCAGATTTTATCCGGACTTACTCTCAATGTCAGTGAAGACGGCATGCAGGAACTGGCTTCCAGCCTCATGGAGGGCTATCAGGGCTACGCCTCGGAGCACCCGGAGGCGGATTATTCCCATTTACAGGAGGATTTCGTCTCCTACATCAATTCCACGGAAGCACAGGAAATCCTGCGGCGCCACATCCAGACCATCATTGCAGGCGGCGGTGTTTCCATTACACAGGAACAGATCCAGGAACTCATTCAGCGGATCTTCAAAGGGTATCAGGCATACCTGATCAAGATGGGCTACACCGATCCGGAACAGTTTGATGCTTATCTTGCGGAGTATCTGCAGACCGAAGAAGCTGTTCAGATCATCAACGACTGGATTTCCGAGGTGATGCAGAACAACGGCAATATCGAAATTACATCCGACCAGCTCACTGCGCTTGCGACGGAGCTTTCCAACGGTTATCTCGCTTACGTGAAGGAGAACGGCCTGCCGGATCCGACGGAGATGGGCCAGCACTTTATCGCCTATCTGAACACGGCGGACGGCCAGCAGCGGCTGAACAGCGGTATCACAAAAATCGTCGATCTCGACGGACTACAGTCCCAGGTTTCTTCTGCGCTCACAAACTACATGGCAGGCGTTATGGGAAGCTACTCCGCTTCTGTCGCCTCGGCTCTGCAGACACAGATCACTTCCGCGATGGAACAGATGATGACGCAGATGGCCTCTGCAATTCAGTCCGAGATGGAACGCGCCATGACGCAGGTCGGTAATTCTCTGCAGGATTCGATGGGCGATGCCATGAAGATTGACACCGATGCCTTTGCAAGTGCCTTCCAGATGAATATGACTGAGGATGATATGAAGGAGCTCTTCGCTTCTCTTAGTTCTTCCGGCTCTTCCACCTATGAGGGCAATCTGCAGAAACTGGGCTACGCTGATTTTGACGAACCTTCTTCGATCAGCATTTACCCGAAAAACTTTGAGAGCAAGGAACACGTTGTCTCCATCCTCGACGGCTACAATGACACGATGGAAAAAGAAGGCAAAAACGAGCAGGTAATCTCGTACACCGATGTGGTCGGCACTCTGATGTCCTCCGTCACGGATATCGTCAACATCATCAGCTACGTGCTGATCGCTTTTGTCGGCATTTCCCTTGTGGTTTCCTCGATTATGATCGGCGTCATCACCTATATCAGTGTTCTGGAACGTAAGAAAGAGATCGGTATCCTGCGCGCGATCGGTGCTTCGAAACGCAATATTTCGCAGGTCTTCAATGCCGAAACCTTCATCATCGGACTCTGTGCAGGACTGATCGGCATCGGGCTCTCGCTGCTTCTGATGATTCCGGGCAACCTTCTGATCCACCATCTGGCGGATACGACGAAGGTCAGTGCTTCTCTTCCGCTCGTCCCGGCGCTTGTTCTGATTGCACTCAGCGTCGTTCTGACCCTGATCGGCGGTCTGATTCCGTCGAAGAAAGCGGCAAAAAGCGATCCGGTTACGGCACTCCGGACAGAATAATCTGATCCTTAAAACACACTTTGCAAGTACGCAAAAAGCGGCCGGCAGAGGCTTTTCAAAAGTCCCGCCGGCCGCTTTTTTCTATCTTAAACTTTTATTTTTCTTCCAGAGAAAATCCATGCTCTGTCCGCACCAGTGTCGTCTCATAGAAGGTCTTTGCGAACTGCACCAGATAAGCAGTATCTTTGGCGCCTGCCGTCTCATACGGGGAATGCATCGCAAGCTGAGCCATTCCGATATCCACGCTTGTCACCGAGACAAGAGAGTTCAGAATTGCGCCGAGCGTGCTTCCGCCCGGAATGTCGGCGTGGTTTGCGAATACCTGGCACGGTACGCCGGCCTTCTCGCAAATCATCTTTGTTACGGCTTCCGAAACAGCATCGGTCGTGTATTTCTGGTTTGCACTCTGTTTGATGACAACGCCGCCGTTCATGTAGACGCGGCTCTTCGGATCGTATTTCTCCGCATGCGCCGGATGGAACGCATGTGCATTATCGGCAGAAACCATAAAGCTTCCCGCAAGATCTCTGTGGTAAGCGATCGTGTCTTTTCCGCACGCTGCGTTGATGTGCTGCAGGGTCTCAGTCAGGAACGACGAATCTGCGCCCTGTTTGGTAAGGCTTCCGACTTCCTCGTTGTCAAAGATTGCGCAGACATTAACCTGACCTGTCGCTTTTGCGGCAAGGAATCCTTTTAAGGAACCGAATGCGCTCTGCAGATCGTCGAGGCGGCCGCTGGACAGAAATTCTTTGCTGGCGCCCCAGATAGAGCCCTCCACGCGGTTGTACAGATAAAGTTCCATCGAGAGGATATCCTCTTTTGCCGTATCCGGCAGAAACAGCTCATAGAAATGATCTTTCGCTGTCTCATCACCGAGAATCGGGAGCATGTCGGTCTGCACACTGTATTTGATTCCGTTGTTGATGTCACGATTCAGATGAATCGGCAAATTCGGGATCGTCACCAGATCTCGTCCGGCATCAACCAGCACGGATTTCACGCTGTTTCCGTCACGTACCACCATGCGGCCCGCCAGGGAAAGCGGACGGTCAAACCATGGGGAACGGATCATTCCGCCGTAGCCCTCCACGTTCAGGCGGGTATAATGACCATCCGTCACGAATGGGTCCTCTCCCTTTACTTTAAACGTCGGACAGTCGCTGTGGCTTGCGATGATCTGGTAGCTGGAAAATGCGCTCTCCGGGATCTGGAACGCAATCACCGAGGATTCATTTCTCGTCACATAATATTTTCCGCCCGGAACGAGACTCCATTCTTTTGTCTCCTCCAGTTTTGTATATCCATTTTCGTTCAGCAGATCGCCGGCTTCTTTTACCACATGAAACGGGCTTTTGCACCGCATGATAAAATCGAGCAGCTCCTGCGCTGTATTCAGGTATTCCATAGTTTTTCTCCTTTGCATATATTCAAACGCTTCTTCTATTTTATAAAATCCCGCTGTCTTTTTCAAGACCCAAAAACCTGTGGGAACTTACTGTATCACTCGCAATCATCGTTTCGAATCGGATATTCGCAATCCGCTTCGCTACTCGCACATAAAACCAGCCGCTGCTTCACAAAAAAATCCCGCACAGACAGATTTTTATTTTCTGTCGTGCGGGACTTACTTTTTCCGTTTTTTCTGCTATGCAGAAACCTGATTTCCGGTATACAACTGATAATATTTTCCTTTCTGTTCCATCAGCTGATCATGGGTACCGCGCTCAATAATTTGTCCCTGCTCAAGAACCATGATACAATCGGCGTTTCGTACGGTAGACAGACGATGTGCGATAACAAAGGTTGTTCTTCCGCTCATCAGCTTATCCATACCATCCTGAACAATGCGCTCGGTACGGGTATCAATGGAGCTTGTCGCCTCATCGAGAATCAGTACCGGCGGATCCGCAATGGCTGCACGCGCGATCGCAAGAAGCTGCCGCTGACCCTGGGACAGATTCGCACCGTCTCCGGTCAGCATTGTGTCATAGCCCTGCGGCAGACGCATAATGAATCCGTGCGCATTCGCCAGTTTTGCTGCTGCTACAACCTCATCCTCCGTCGCATCGAGCTTTCCGAAGGCAATATTTTCTCTTACCGTTCCCGTAAACAGATGTGTATCCTGCAAAACAATGCCAAGCGATCTTCTCAGATCGTCTTTTTTGATCTTTCCAATATTGATCTCATCGTAACGGATCTTACCTTTCTGAATATCATAAAAACGGTTGATCAGATTGGTAATGGTTGTTTTTCCGGCTCCGGTGGAACCGACAAACGCGATCTTCTGACCCGGCTCCGCAAACAGTGATACATCGTGCAGAACGATTTTATCCGGGTTATAGCCGAAATCAACATGTTCGAATACCACACGGCCCTGCAGCTCGCGGTAATCCACAGATCCATCTGCCTGGTGCGTATGCTTCCATGCCCATTTTCCGGTACGCTCTTTCGTCTCGGTGAGTTTTCCGTTTTCTTCCTTCGCATTGACAAGCGTTACATACCCCTCGTCCAGCTCCGGCTCTTCATCCATCAGGCGGAAAATACGTTCGGCTCCTGCAAGTGCCATAACGATTGCGTTCAACTGCTGGCTGACCTGGTTGATCGGCATGTTAAAACTCTTGTTGAAGGTCAGAAAGCTTGCCAGACCACCGAGCGTAAAGCCACCGACATTGCCAAGGGCAAGTGCACCGCCGACAATCGCACAGACAACATAGCTCATATTTCCAAGCTGTGCATTGATCGGTCCGATGACATTCGCAAACGCATTGGCATTGTAAGCACTCTCATACAGATTATTATTAATTTCTTTGAATTTTTCGATATTCTCCTCTTCATGACAGAATACCTTGACAACCTTCTGGCCATCCATCATCTCTTCGATAAAGCCGTTGACTTTACCAAGATCCCTCTGCTGTTTTACAAAGAAATTTCCGGAAAATCCGGCCACCTTTTTTGTCACTCCCAGCATGATAGATACCATAACCAGCGTTGTAATCGTCAGCGGGATGTTCAGAATCAGCATACTGACAAAGACACTGACAATCGTGATTGCACTGTTGATGATCTGCGGGATACTCTGACTGATCATCTGGCGCAGAGTATCAATATCATTTGTATAAATCGACATAATATCGCCGTGCGCATGCGTATCAAAATATTTGATTGGCAGCTTTTCCATATTGCCGAACAGATCATTTCTCAGATTCCGCAGGGTTCCCTGGGACACATAAATCATGGTACGGTTCTGAATGAACGCAGCCACAATACCGATCCCGTAAAATCCGGCCACCCGCAAAATTGCGTGGAGCAGCGGGCCAAAATCCGGATCCGGCTGGGTCAGCATCGGCGTGATATAGCCGTCAATCAGCGTTTTCATAAACATCGTTCCCTGTACGTTTGCCAGGACGTTGACAAAAATCGCAATGACAACAGCGATGCAATGTACGGTATAATCCTTTAATACATATTTCATAATTCTGGTAAAGATCTTCATCGGATTCTTGACCTGCGGTTTCACCCCTCTTGGAGGTCTTGCGCCCGGCCCCTTTACCTGCTGTACTCTCTCTGCCATTCCTTACTCACCTCTCTTTTCGTCAAAGTCTCCGCCGCCACCGGTCTGAGACTCATATACTTCCCGGTAAATTTCATTGGTTTTCAGTAATTCCTCATGGCTTCCAAAACCATTTACTTTTCCGTTCTCCATGACAATGATACGGTCTGCGTCCTGCACACTGGAAATACGCTGTGCAATGATCAGCTTTGTCGTTTCAGGAATCTCGGTCAGGAATGCCTTCCGGATTTTTGCATCGGTTGCGGTATCGACAGCACTTGTACTGTCATCCAGAATCAGCACCTTTGGTTTTTTCAGCAGCGCTCGTGCGATACAGAGGCGCTGTTTCTGGCCGCCGGATACGTTGGATCCGCCCTGCTCGATGTAGGTGTTGTAGCCCTCCGGCATCCGGTCGATAAATTCATCAGCGCAGGCAAGACGGCAGACACGCTTGCACTCTTCTTCCGAAGCATTTTTATCACCCCAGCGAAGATTGTCGAGAATGGTACCGGAAAACAGCACATTTTTCTGTAAAACAACGGCTACTTCATTTCGCAGAGTTTCCATATCGTAGGAACGGACATCCTTTCCGCCGACTTTGATGGAGCCTTCCGTGACATCGTACAGACGGCTGATCAGGTTGACAAGACTCGTCTTCGCACTTCCGGTTCCGCCGATGATACCAATGGTCTCACCGGATTTGATCGAAAGGTTGATATCCGAAAGAACCGGCTCGCCTGCTCCCTTTTTGTAGTTGAAGTAGACGTGATCGAAGGTAATGCTTCCGTCCGGAATATCAAAGTCCGGATTCTCCGGATTGTCGAGATCGCTCTTCTCATTCAGAACCTCGGTAATACGGCGCGCACTCGCAAGGCTCATCGTGATCATAACGAATACCATCGAAAGCATCATGAGGCTCATCAAAATGTTCATGCAGTAGGTCAGAAGGCTCATCAGCTCTCCTGTTGTCAGGCTGCTTCCGACGATCATCTTCGCACCGAGCCAGCTGATCAGAAGAATACAGCTGTAAACGGTAAGCTGCATCAGCGGCGCGTTGAAGGAAAGGTTTTCCTCTGCTTTACAGAAAATTTTGTAGATGTTCTCTGCTGCTTTGTGGAACTTACTTGTTTCATGATCCTCACGCACATACGCTTTTACTACGCGGATGGCGGATACGTTTTCCTGTACGCTCGCATTCAGCTCATCGTACTTCGGAAATGCCTGATCGAAATATTTCGTCGCGGAACGCATGATCAAAAACAGACACGTTCCGAGGATAAGAACGGCTACCAGATAAACGCTTGCAAGACGTGCATTGATGTAAAACGACATAATCATCGCGATGATCATGCTCGACGGTGCACGCATGCACATACGAAGAATCATCTGATAGGCATTCTGCAGGTTGGTAACGTCTGTCGTCAGGCGGGTGACAAGACCTGCGGTGCTGAATTTGTCGATATTCGAAAATGAATATTCCTGAATGTTTTCAAACATGGCCTGACGCAGATTTCTTGCAAATCCGGCAGACGCTTTTGCTCCATATTTTCCGCCCATGATACCGGCAAACAGACCGATGGCTGCTGCTGCCACCATGAACGCTCCCACCACGTAGATGTGATGGAGATCGCCTTTTTCTACACCATCATCGATAATGGATGCCATCATAAGAGGAATGATCATCTCCATGATAACTTCCAGAATCATGAAAAGCGGAGTGGCAATGGAGGCTTTTTTAAACTCTTTTACCTGTGCTCCAAGTGTTTTTAACATGATGTCTCTCCTAACATATTTTTTACATTGCTTTTGAGCTGGTCGATGACACGATAGAAAGTCTCAAGATCTTCTTTTGAAATTCCCGCAACCGTCTGTTCTTCCAGAATATCGATCATATCTTTCGTCTTCTCGTGAAGCTCTCTTCCGGTATCGGTCAGCACCAGTTTCTTCAGACGCGCGTCATAGGGAACGGACTCCCGTCGGATGTAGCCCTTTTTCTCCATGAGCTTTAAAATATTCGTCACGGTGGACCGGCAGATCTTAAACTCCGCCTCGATATCCTTCTGGAAAATATCTTTGTCTTCGTTCCGGCACAGATACCCTAAAATCCATCCGTGCATGGCGGTCAGTTCATCGACCCCCCGCTCTCTGGCGGCTGCCATCAGGTTCCGTGACATCATATTGTCCAGCGTCCGCAGTTCGTGGCCGATTTTTCTTTTTTTACAACACACGCTGCTTTTTTCCTCCTTTCCCCTTTGCTGTCGTCCCCATCTGTTCGTTATAAAACTGTTTGAGCAAGGACTGTTCTATAAGCAACTGTTCTATAGATGACTGTTTTATATTAAACAGTTCGCTATAGAACATTCTAGGAGGTTTTGTGGGAAATGTCAACCTGTTTGCGTAAAAAATTCAAAAAAATGCTCCGGATAAAAGTTTTCCACTTTCCGCCCGGAGCATTCCGCTCGTTTATTCTTCGATTTTTCTTCTTAAATAGCTTCCCACCATATGGGAAAAGTTGCGGATGTCGCGCGCATATGCGAAATCCTTGCCGAAAATCTTCTGCTCCGCCATAAGCTCCGTCTCCTCGCCTACAAAGACCCCAAGCACCGAGACACCCTGCTGCCTGAGGCGCCGCACCTCAGTTGCCGTGTCATGCAGCGCATAGTCATCCCGGTACGGCTTTGGATTTCTCGCATTCGGCCGGTTCACCAGCACATCGTACGGCTTTCCGTCGCTTAAGAGGATCAGCAGCTTCCGGTCCTCCTGGCGTTTTAAAAGATCTATCCCCGCAGCCTTGACAGCAAGCCCGTCGCGGTTGTTTGATGATGTAATATACTCAAAAATATTGCTGTTCTTCTCCCGCGGATCGTCGTAATCGCGCATCCGGTGCAGGATCGTGTAATCCCAGAACGTACAGAAGCTCATCACGCGGAACGGGATGTGCAGGCGGCTTAAGGTCTCCGCCAGAATGTACGTCTGCAGTGTCACATTCTCTTGGCGCGGCCGCTGGGAACCGCTCGCATCCACGAGAATATCCACAACAAAATCAAGGGAATTCCGCCGCTGCTCCAGCTGGAACAGATCCGCATTCTGACTCCGTCCCACCTTCCACATCCGCGCGGGCTGTAAAATTCCGTGGTCTGCATCTGCAAACGACTGGTCCTCCTGCAGCAGCATCGCTTTTTTCAGTTCCTGGTACAGCAGCGAAATGTTCTGCCGCACCGCGCGGTGCTGGTCGTAATAGGCATGAAGATTTTTATCCTTCTGTTTCTGCGCATAGGAGAGCTGATAATACTTTCCGACCGGATTTTTCAGCACACCCTCCGTGTAATAGAGGCTGCAGTCGCTGTGGATGCCGCGGCAGAGCTGGTAATTCCGGCTTTTCTCCTCACTCTCCGAGAGCCACGTTTTTCCGTAATTGCGCTGAATGTACTGATACATCCGTGCCAGCGCTTTCTCATCGACGACAACGACCTTTTTGGTATCGCTTCCCGCTGTTTTTTCTTTCTTCTCTTCCGCCTCTTTTGATGTGAAATTTGTCATATCAAGCGAAACTCGCTCCAGATATGTCTCGAGCCCGTCCTCGTACAGTTCCTCCGAAAGGAAATCCTTCCAGGAATACTCGGTGAGCTCCTCGATCGTTACCGCAAGAACCGAGGCAAGATCACCGTGCTTTTTCACAAATGCGGGATCGACGACCTTATTGTACAGCTCGTCCGTCACCCGAATTAGTTCCATTGTATCCGCTGTTTCGGATGCGTGCTTCAGCAGCTCCATCCACTCCCGCGTTTTTCCCGAGTATGAAGGGCTTTTCCCCTCGTCCTCTTCTCTTCTTCCGCGCAGATACTCCAGTTTCAGGCGGCCTGTCTCATTTCTGGATAGAGTTTCAAAAGAGTGGTCCAGTATTTCCTCCGCTGCTCTCCTTCGAAAGCCCTTGACACCGGGGCGCTCGCTTTCGAGCCGCTTCGATACGGCCTCCTCCGTCACCAGCTGGGCGAGCATCATCAGTTCTCCCTCCGCTGCGCCGCTGTAAACCTTCTTCACCAGATACAGGCTGTAGGCTTCCCGATCAAAGTAACACGAAAAGGCGCCCTGGCGGATTGTGTCGTACAGCACCGTATCCGGCTCTTTCGCATACCGCTCCACATCCGGGTTCAGCTTCAGCGTGTAGTCGCCGCTGACAGTCCAGACGAGATTGCGGATCCGGCTTTCCAGCTCCATCTCATGCGTTTTTAATGTTTCCTCTGTCACCATACGTATTTCCTCTAAAAAACATCCTGCGGCGTCCACTCTTCCGGAATCCGCGTGCGCACGACATCCCGCACGATCTCTTTTTCAAACAGGTCAAAGCATTTATTGACAATGCCGATCTGCACCGCAAGATACGGGGACAGCCCCTGACGCATCGTGCCAATCGCTCCGAACAGACCGCGGAGGTCGAGCGCGCGCGTGGTGATTTCCGCCTGTTTTGCCTTTTTCTGCAGATCGAGGTAAAGGCCGGCCAGCGCTTCGCGTGCCGCCGGTTTCAGATCCGGGAATTTTGACTGCATCAGATAAAACAGTGTCTCTTCTGTAAGCGGCGGCATGTCAATCACCAGAAAGCGGGACACCAGCGCTTCATTCAGCTCCCTCGTTCCCGCATAGCCGTAATTCATCGTTCCGATCATCCGCGCCGCCGGGTGAAGCGGAATTTTATCGTAGCCTGGCACATCGATGATACGGCGGTAGTCGAGCGCCGCGTGAAGAACACTGACCGCATCGTTTTTCGCCATGTTGATCTCATCGAGAATACCAAAGCCGCCTTCCTCTGCACAGCGGTAAATGCTGCCCTTCCGGAGTGTGACCTCCTGGTTCTGGAACGTATCGGTTCCGATCAGCTCGGCACTTCCTGTGTTTACATGGAAGGAAACGTTGTACGTCGGTCTTCCGAAAACATACGCCAGTGTCTCTGCCAGCACGTTTTTTCCCGTTGCCTTCTCGCCGGTCAGCAGCAGATTTTCGCCCTGCAGCAGCGCGGCAATTGCCATCTCCAGAATCTCTTTTCCAAAAAACGGGATTTCCGGCGTACTCATGCGGTTCTCTAAGCCCTCCGCCACCGGATAGCTCTCGCGGAATCTCCGCACGCTCTCAATTAACGCCCCGCTCACGCCCTGTTCCTGTAAAAATGAATCGTTCATCTTCTATTTTTTAATCCTCTCTGTCGTTAAAATATCTTTTTGCTTCTACCAGTATACGGGATCTGCCTTTTTTCTGCAAGACCTGTCGGACTTATAGTAATCCCCGAAAATAATGCAAAAAATTCGCGCTCTGCAGCACTGCCTTTTTTGCATTATTTTCGGGTCTTGCTATAGATTGAATTGAATTGAAACATAAAGACACCGGAAAACAGGCTCTATCCCGTTTCCCGGCGTCTTATTTCTGTCATTGATTCAGTTCATGCATCGCATTATCCGCGGATTCCGGAAAGAATTTCCTCTGTGGAAGCTTTTGCCTCCTCGTCCAGGTTCTCTTTCTTATAGTTCTCATATCTCTGTTTGTGATGCGGATTCTCTGCCCACAGCTCGTCTGCGGCTTTTTTCCACTCAGCAGCATACAGATCACATTTTCCGCACAGATGCTCTGCGCTCTCCGGAGACTGCAGGTCGGTTGACTTCGCGCCGGTCTTCTCTACCATCTCACGCAGCAGTTCCGGATTTTCGAGCATCGGACATGGGCGCAGGTGGTTGCGGTTGAACGGCTGTCCATCGCGGTATGCCTGGAACAGCGGCTGCTGCAGTGCTTCGATCAGGGAAACTTCGTTGATGTTGGCGCCGGAGTAATGGATGAAAACACACGGCTCCACATCGCCGTTTGCATTGATATGGCAGTAGTTTCTTCCTCCTGCGATACAGCCTCCGACGAACTCACCGTCGTTCTGGAAGTCCATAACAAAGATCTGTTTGTCGCTCTTATCGGAACGGATCTCACGCAGTCTGTGATAGATATATTTTCTCTGCTCAACCGTCGGCATCAGCTCCGGTGCTGCATCCATACCAACCGGCATAAAGTGGAAATACCAGCTGTAGCGGCAGCCATGTTCGATCAGCAGATCCAGGAATTCATCACTTGTCACGGTCTCGAGATTGGCTCTTGTATAACAGATGGAGGTTCCAAACAAGAGACCATGTTTTTTCATCAGATCCATGGCTGCAAGAACTTTGTCGAAAATACCTGCACCACGGCGGCCGTCATTTACTTCCTCAAAGCCTTCCAGTGACAGGGAGAAGGAGATATTGCCGAGCTTCTGAACTGCTTCACAGAACTCCTCATCGATCAGGGTTCCATTCGTGAAGCAGTGGAATTCACAGTCATGATGCTCTTCTGCCAGACGCAGGATGTCTTTTTTGCGCACAAGCGGTTCGCCGCCGGTGAACATGTAGAAGTAGGTTCCCAGCTCTTTTCCCTGGCTTATAATATCAGAAAGTTTCTCATAGGAAAGATTCAGCTTGTGGCCGTATTCTGCTGCCCAGCATCCGGTGCAGTGCAGGTTACAGGCACTTGTCGGGTCCATCAGCATCGTCCATGGGATGTTGCAGTTGTATTTTTCACGGTTCATACGGATCTGTTTCGTTCCGACGAAAGCTGCCTGGAATCCCAGGTTCAAAGCAGTCATTTTGATCACCTGCGGATCCAGCTCGTCCAGTCCGCGGTTGACATACTGTACCCATTTGTTGTCCGGATTCTGCAGCATGGTGCGGATGTTGTCGAAGGTTTTCTCCGCAAACATATTTCCGGTAAATTTCTGTACAAAATCCGTCAGATTCAACAGCGCTTTTGTTCTGTCGTCTCCGTGATTCACATATTTTAAAACACCATCGATCGCAGCGCCTGCAGCGGCTCTTTCTACTTTCATTTTTGCATCCATTGTTCACGATCTCCTTTGTAATAGTTTAATATTTTCACCCGGAATTGATCTGGTTTTGAATACCACATCCTGGCTTTTTCCCATTATATTCTCCATATTTGGAAAATACAACCCAAAATTTCCTCGTTTTGGACATATCAAAAAAAGTGTCCCACGAGGGAACACTTTTTCCTGTTTTTCTCTTTCTGTTATGTTTCACATTGCATTTTCGGATTCACACAGGGCATTTCCTAATTTTCGATCAGAACCGCACGGATCGGGCCGCCGTATTGGTGTTTCTTTTGGATCGGCGCAGCCACGAGAAAATAATGACCAGAGGTCACTTTCTCCAGATTCAGATTTTCAACAATCACCGTGCCTTTTTTCAGTAACTGCTGATGAACATCATTCCCTGATGTCTCATTTCCGACGGTTTCCTGCTCCACACCGAGCAGCACCAGTTTTTTCTCTGCCAGGTAATCTGCCCCATCGCGTGTAATCTGCGCATCGCCGCGGATCAGGAGACGTTCACAGTCTTCTTCCATGACCTCCTCGAGCACTTCTCTTGTCACTTTTCCCTCAAGCTCCGCCACCTGACAGATGCCAAGTGACCGGTCGAGCGTCGTCTGCGCCGTTCCTTCCTCCGTCATCAGATGACGCGGCGCGTCCATTGCGGAAAACTGCTCTCCGGAAATGTCATATAATTTCATATTTTCCTATCCTCAAACCGGGAAACTCCCGTCTTTCTTTTTTCCAATATTTGCCGATACTGCCAGATTCTGCCGGCAGCCAAACCTTGTTTAGTATAGCCTATTTTCGGACGCTTTACAAGGCTCATTTCTGCAAAAATTCTGACTTTTATACAGCAATCCTGTCTGCAATAAACAATTTGTCATTTTCACTCCCCTGGTGTATAATAGAAATATCCAAACGGTTACGCTCTCTTTCAAAAGGGAGGGAAATCTTATGAAACTCCGGCTAAGCCCGTGGATCTGCGCCACGGCTTCGCCGGAGTTTTTTACACTCTTCTGGTTTACGGAATAAGACGGTGAATGTCTCTTGGAAACAGGGATGCGTTCCGCACATTTTCAAATCCGAGAAGCCGTGCCGTAAACCGCTCCAGCCCAAGACCGAGGCCGCCGTGCGGAGGCATGCCGCAGCGGTGCATCATTAGATAGCTCTCAAACGCTTCCACATGCATGCCGCGGCTTTCGATCTTTTCCACCTGCTCCCGGTAATTGTGGATGCGCTGGCCGCCGGTCGTCACTTCAAGGCCGCGGAAGAGAAGGTCAAAACTTTCCGTCACTGCCGGGTTTTCTCTGCTGTCCATCGCGTAGAACGGGCGCTTGGCGCTTGGATAATGTGTCACAAATACGAAGTCACTGCCTGTCGTTTTCTTCACGTATTCGCACAGCAGTTTTTCCTCCTCCGGTTCAAAGTCCAGTTTCTCCGAAAAGGCTCTTTTGTATACACGGCTCACCAGCTCTTTCGCCTCCGAAAAACGGATTCTCGGAATCTCCGTGATCACCGGCACCTCTGCTTTTAAAAGCGAAAGCTCCGCTCCGCATGTCTCCTGCAGCCGTGCAAACGTGTACCGCAGCATCTCCTGCTCCATCGCCATGATGTCCTCGAAGTTCTCGATATAGCCTATCTCAAAGTCCACGCTTGTATATTCGTTCAGATGACGCGCCGTGTCGTGTTTCTCCGCCCGGAAGACCGGTGCGATCTCGTAGACACGCTCGAAGACGCCGACCATCATCTGCTTGTAAAACTGCGGGCTCTGCGCCAGATATGCCTGTTCGCCGAAATACGACAGGGAGAAGATATTAGCTCCGCCCTCGGCTCCTGCCGCTGCGATTTTTGGCGTATGGATTTCGGTGAAGTGATGGCTGTCCAGAAATTCGCGGAACGCCTGGCAGATCTTTGCCTGGATCTGGAAAATCGCGCGCTCTTTTTCGTTGCGCAGCGTAATTGGGCGATAGTCCAGCAGGTTCTCAATCGAAGTGTTGACCCGCTTCTGGTTGATGACAACCGGCGGTACTTCTTCCGGCTCGGAGAGGATTTCCACTTCTAACAGATGCAGGTCATACCCGCTTCTGGAACGCTCTTCACGGATCACCTCCGCGTTAAACCGGACACACGCCTCTTCTTTTAATTCCTCCAATGCAAACCGGGCATACGCCGGCTCGTACACACACTGTACCATCTGCCGTTTCGTCCGAAGCAGCACAAATGCAAATGAGCTCATTTTTCGGATTTTGTAAATGCTTCCATGCAGCCGCACGATTTCGCCGATGTGTGCTCCTAACTGCTCTGCTTCGAGTTCGTCTGTTTTTCTTACTTTTACGGTATTCATTTCTGTCTTCATAGTCTTTTCTGCCTTTCTGTTCTGATTTTTCTTTATCGCCGCAAAATCAGCAGAAAATCCATATGGACATAATCTGTATGTCCCATACGATCACAACCCTTCTCTGATGTAAATTTCAAGTCATTCCCGCATGGATAAAAAATGGCAAAGAAAAACCACACGGGGTATTTCTTTTTCTCCCAGTGTGGTTTCCCTTTGCCTTATCTTCCACACAGGTACAACACAATCAGCGCCTGTACCTGTGAAGTATAGTAGTCTTCACTTTGATACAAGCGCTATCAATCGTCGTCCCTGTGCATCTGTACGCTGTGCATCTTGTTCATCGTTGATAACCTCTGTTTCGTAGTTTTGTTGTATTATAATTCTGCGTTCCGGTTTTGTCAACCCTTATTTTCCGTAATCGATGATCACCACTTCCGCTTTCGTTCCAATCCGCATCGGCGGTCCCCAGAGGCCCACGCCGGAGGTGACGATGCTGTACATGTCTCCGACTTTCTTCATCCCGCAGGCATTCTCCCACATCAGGCCGGTAAAGATATTGCCAGGGAAGAGCTGTCCGTCGTGCGTATGGCCGCCAAGATCAAGGTCTGCGCCTGCCTCTGCCAGCTCGGTCAGCTCCGACGGCTGGTGGTCAATCACAAAAACTGGAAGCGACTGGTCCAGTCCGGTAAGCAGTTCGGACGGCGTGTCGCGTGTCTCCTGCGTTTTGCGGATCCGGTCGGGATCTTTTCGGCCCGCCAGATAAAAGGCATCATCGATACAGACCACATCATCCTCCAGCAGATGAATCTTCGCGCGGTCCAGAAACTCACCGAACCGGCGGTCGGCGATGCGCTCCTCCTTCGTCTCAAACGTAAAGCCCGCGAGAATCTTCTCATCGAGATCGTGGTTGCCGTAGCAGGCGTACGTGCCGTACCGGCTCTTTAAGCCCGCCAGAAGATCCGCCACGCGGTCCGGCTCATAAATGGCATCGTACTCATTATCAAAAATATCCCCGGCAATCACAACGACATCCGGCTCCTCAGCATTGATTTTTTCCACCATCTCTTCCATCTGATGACTGCCGATGCTGTACCCCAGATGAAGATCTGCGACGAGCGCAATTTTCAGATGTGCATCCTTTTTCGATGGAACCTCATATCGTGTCGTGTAAATATGGACTGCATGCACCATTCCGTAGATGCACATTCCCGTCACAAAAAGGATCGCGCCAAGGCCGACCGCTTTCAATCCCATCAGAGAATACAGCCAAGTTTTCGTCAGTGCCGTATGCGCAAAAATGAAGCGCAGCAGCACCAGAATCGCGGTGAAGCCAAGAAAATACAGATACATGCCGAGCCAGCAGTTGCTGATGACCTTTAAAATCCGGTGAACGGGATCTCTTTTGATCAGAAAGCTCGTCAGCAGGGAAAGTGCAAAAAATGCATACAGCACCAAAATGACACCCAGCACGGCCGGATGGCGGAACAGAGGATGCACCTCCTTCATCCACCGCAGCAGCCAGTAGGCGGTAAATACATTTGCCAGTATGTAGACCGGCGCAAGAAATATTGCAAGCATACGTATGTTTCCTCTCTTTTTCGATTCAAATGCAGGGCAGGAAAAAGCGTGCCGAACGAAACGTTTCCGGCACGCTTTTTTGCCAGGCATTCATCAGAGTTTTTTTTCTATGATATCAAACAGCTCACGCCTCCGCTTCCGCCAGCGCCAGCCATTTGCAAGTTTGTTGTAGAAATAGAACGAATCCACAAGCACCATGTTCAGGCGGCCGATCCGGTCTTTCGTCGTTCCGTTATAATGTTCTCCGCCGCATTCGATCTGCGGGCACGTTTTTACGTAGGCGATCAGATCATCCTCACTTCTGATGGTATCCGGCAGCTCGGTGTACGCTTTTCCGATGCAGTTCAGCCGGTGCGCATCGCTTCCGCCAAAGCCGGGCTTATTGAATTTCTCCGCCAGCCGTTTCGCTTTTGCGTTCGTCTCCGCGCTCTCACACGCATTGAAAATTTCAACAAAATCGAACTGCGGGAGAAGCTGGGCAATCCGCTGCTGATACTTTTTCTTCCGTTCATTCGTGCTGATCATGCTCATAAATTTTTCGCCGTACGGATGCGCCGGTCCTAAAATTCCGCCGTACGCATGGACGATCTTGACAAGGATCGATCCCGGCAGGCCGCGCAGCTCCAGAATTTTTAATTTTACGCCGAACGGCATAATCACAAGAATGTGGCCGCAGTCGCACGTATCGTACTCAACACCTTTTAATACCACAAAATCCTGGTGTGCTCTTCCCTTGATGGCATTCTTCCACTCGCGGTATCCGTCATAGGAATCGTGGTCGGATACCAACATTCCTCCAAATCCTTTTCGTTTCAGTGTTCGGATGTACTCCTCAATCATGACTTTTCCATCCATCGAACCCTCTTTTGTGTGGCAGTGCATATCAAATTTCATGCAAAACGCCTCCTTTTATCTTCCATGTTCGAAAACCATTTCGTTTTTCCTATTTTTCTGGAATCGTTTCGGATGGTTCCGCCGCGTTTTTGGCGCAGCAGAATCGATAGTTTGTACCATATAACTTTATTTTACCACTTTTTCCACAAAAGAAAAAGAAATTTCTTCTGAAGATCTGGTAAATTTTCCTTAAAGAATGGAGTTTTTAGACAATTCCTGTTCTTTGTCCCTGTTTTTACCGTGTTCTTTTTGCTATGATAAAAACAGCTTATTTTACTTGATCGGAGGAACACATTATGAATTCACAGGACATCACCCGCGCACTGATCGACACAACAGTTGCACGCGCGATGGTGGAGATGGACGCAGATCCGAAACGCAGCGTCCGCAAGCTCTGCGATCTTGGCCGCCAATTTTCCCGCGGCCGCTTTCAGAATCAGATTTTTGCCATTTTTCAGGATCTTCTGCGCAACGATGAAAGCCCGTATTATCAGGCGATCGACTTTCTGCTGCGCAGCAACGATCCGGAAGCGCTTCGTCAGTTCGGCATCAACATCGGCTACAACAGTTTTACCTACGGTGCGCAGATTCTGCGCCAGAAGCAGAAAGAACTTTCCTTTGCTGTTCCCTGGGTTGTCAAGCTCCGTCTCGACAGCCGCATCCCGGACACTTACGATTCCTCGTTTTTTGCATCCGTGGTCAGAACCGGTCTGACATACGGCATCTACTCTTATCAGCTCCGCTCCATGGATCATCATGAGGATATGGAATCCTACCTTGCCGTTATCCAGTCGCATCCGGAATGCGCGTTTCTCTGGTTTCTTTCCGATACGCCGCTTACCGAAAAACAGCAGAAACTGCTTTTATCCTGCCCGAACCTGATGGTTTCTCTTCCAATTGATGCCTCCTCAACGGCTTCCATGGCAAAAGCCCTGCGCCGTCAGAAAACGCTGTTCGGTATGCACAAAGTCTATCAGGATGCAGATGCTGCCGCTTATCTGCTCTCTTTTGACCACCTGTATTCCCAGATGGAACAGAGTGTCTTTTTCTTTCTGGTCGCAGATGATTCGTGCTCAAAAGAAAGTATCCGGGCTGTTTCCGATGTTGTTCAACAGTACCGCTTCACCCCCATACAGCCATTCTTCCCGATCGAAGTGCAGGAAGACTCCCGCAAAATTGAGCAGATTATCACCGCCAATCCGGCGTATCTGCTGCTTCTGCCGGATCACATGGCCCGCACACTCGATACGCCCACCGTTTCCTTTGAAGAGTTGTCTCTTCGGAATATATTTTACCGTGAACTGCTCGCAGATGCATAAAAGTACAGCCAAAGCGGAATTTTATTTCTTTGGTTCCGCTTTGGCTGCTATTTTTTCTGATGATCTGCATATCACTTCTTTCAGTTCTTCGACAAACGTTTCCGGTTCCAGCTCGCTTTCCATGGAAAACCAGCGCAGAACCGCGGTCAGGAAGGCATCACAGAAGAACGTTACAAACAGTTTCTGATTCTGTACCTGAAAGAGATCCTGTACAAAAAACGCCATGACCGGCTCGAGCATCTCGTAAAAGTAATCCTTAAAACTGTTCTGCCCTTCGATCCTCAGGGCACTCTGGTAAAATGCTTTATTCTGATAGAAAATATTGCAGACCGCCACCAGCACATCCCATTCATTCTCAAAGTTCTTTCCGCCCATGTTTGTCAGAAAGTCCACATAAAAGATCCAGTTTACCAGATCGTATTTATCTTTAAAATGATAATAAAAGCTTTTCCGGTTCAGACCGCATTCCTCGCAGAGATCTGAAATACTGATTTTCGCAAAAGACTTGCATACCATCAATTTTTTCATTGCATCTGCAAGCGCACTCTTTGTACTGTTGGAATCCGCCATCTCTTCTCTCCCTCTCTTTTCGACCGTTTGTGCTATTATTCTACACCATCTTTTTCCTTTATGCAAGAAAAGCGCACCAGGAAAAGGCTGTATTTCCTTTTTCTGGCACGCTTTTTGCAATCATGCTTCTTCCGTTTTTCCATCTGCCTCCAGTGTGAACCAGAATGCCACACCGTTGTCGTAATTCTGGCAGCCGCACTGCTGCTGGAAGGAATCCATAATGGCTTTTACGATGGAAAGGCCGATGCCGCTTCCGCCGTATTCCCTTGTTCTCGCTTTGTCCACCTTGAAGAATTTCACCCATACCTTGTCGAGATCCTCCTCCGGGATCGGGTCCCCGGTATTGAAAACGGTTGTCTTTACGACATTCCCTTCTTTTTTGCAGCTGATCTCAATCGTGTGGTCGTAGTCCAGATGGTTGAGGGCATTCGTCAGATAGTTGGTGATAACCTCCTCGACTTTGAATTCATCGCCCCAGACATAGAGCGGGTCGCCGCCGGTAAAGAGCACTTTTGCCTCTTTCTGGCGGATCAGGATGTCGGAGGACTGCAGCACACCTTTAATCACGGCGTTCAGATCGAACCGTTCCATATTGACCTGATCCTCACCGAACTCGAGTTGGTTCAGGTTCAGGAGTTTTTTGACCATCTCGTTCATCTTTGCCGCCTCGTCGATGATGACATCGCAGTAGAACTCGCGGCTTTCCTCATCGTCATTGATGTTGTCTTTCAGGCCTTCCGCATAACCCTGAATCAGAGCGATCGGGGTTTTCAGCTCATGTGTGACATTTGAGAGAAACTCGCGGCGCATTTCATCAATCTGCGTTTTTTTGTCAATATCTTTCTGCAGCTCAACGTTCGCACTTTTCAGCTCGGAAATCGCCTGCTCAAGCTGTTCGGACATGACATTGAAGTTGTTTCCAAGCTCGCCGATCTCGTCTTTTCCGCCGCTCACGTAGCGGGCATCGAAGTCAAGGGCTGCCATTTTTTTCGAAATTTCGGTCAGCTCCTGCACCGGACGGACGATCTGGCGGGTGATGATCCAGATCACAATGGCACCGATGATGATGATCGGAATGCCGATAAAGAGGTAAAACTGGTTGGAAAGGCCGACCGCATCCGTGATGCTCTCCAGCGGGCATCTTGCAAAGTAGCAGTTTCCATTGTCAAACCAGCCGATGATCTGCAGATACTCGGCATCGGCGTGGCTGTCGTAGAATTTCTGGATCTGATAGTTGTCTTTGCTGTCAACGACTTTGGTATTTGCCTGCTCGTTTCCGCTGATCAGGCCGAAGATCAGGGTCTGGAGGCTCTGGCGGTCGGTTGCGTTGGAATAGACGAAGCTGCTGAGCTCCGGTCCGGTGATAATGACTTTCAGGTTGTTGGTAACGCAGAACTGCTCGAAGGTATCAGGGATATCGTCGCTGTCTCCGCCTGTCGCATTCAGTTTCTGAAAGCTCTCTGCCAGAATGTGTTCTTTATCCCGGATATAAAAGGACCCGAGAAAGAAGTAATTGATCAGGCCGATGATAAGCAGGGTAGCTGCCATGGTCGCAATAAAAGTGTAGGCAATTCGTTTTTTGACGGAGTGTTTTCTTCCCTTTTGTGGCATTTTCAAGTGAAACCGGTGCTTTTTCTCCGTCTGGTTTCCCATTGTCACACGGGAATCTTCTGCAGGCATCTCCATGGAAGTCCCATTTTGTTTTTCTGTTCCGTTCATGATTCGTCCGCCTCGAATTTATAGCCCATGCCCCAGATGGTCTTGATTAAATCGCCTTTGTCGCCCATTTTACTGCGAAGTTTTTTGACGTGGGTGTCGATGGTGCGGGCGTCGCCGTAGTAGTCGTAGTTCCAGACGTTGTTCAGGATTTTTTCTCTGGAGAGGGCGATTCCCTGGTTTTCGAGGAAGTAGGTGAGGAGTTCGAATTCTTTATAGCTTAACTCCATTGGTTTTCCGTCGATGGATGCCATGTGGGCGGCTTTGTCGATGCGGATGCCGCCGGCTTCTAATACGTCGTCTTCGCCGGTTTTGCCGCTGCGGCGCAGAATGGCTTCGACGCGGGCGACGAGGATTTTCGGGGAGAATGGTTTTGAGATGTATTCGTCTACGCCGAGGTCAAAGCCGAGGAGTTCATCGCGTTCTTCGCTTTTGGCAGTGAGCATGATGATCGGGACTTTAGAGTGCTGGCGGATTTCGCGGCAGACCTGCCAGCCGTCCATTTTGGGCATCATAACGTCGAGGATGATGAGGGCGATGTCTTTCTGGGCGTAGAAGGTGTCTACGGCCTGTTCGCCGTCACCGGCTTCTATGACGTCGTATCCGGCTTTTACTAAGAAATCTTTGACGAGTTTGCGCATGCGGCTTTCGTCGTCTACTACTAGGATTTTTAATTTTTCCATGAGTTTTGTCTCCTTTATATAACGGACGGAAAACGCCCGGCTGCCCGCCCGCTCGTGCTTTTTCCTGATCTCGTTGTGTTTTTATGTTTGATATTTTTACCATTTTACTTTAACATGGGTTTATGTTTTTTCTGTGAAATGGGGTGAGTTTATTTTAACATATAGGAAGGGAGTTGGAAACTTCTATTTTTTGTATTGATTAAATTTGGGTATGAAAAAAGATCTCCTGGGGTTGGCAGGAGATCTTTTTTCATACGGGTTATTCTTCTTCGTCGAGATAGTATCTACCGTAGGCGTCGGCTGCTTTAATGGCGGCGAAGACGGTCTCCGGGGTTACTTCGAATGGCATGTTGTGGAGGGTGTCGGTCTCTGCGCATGCGGTTTTGGCTACTTCCATGAGCTGGTCGTCGGTTACGTTTCCGGCACCGAGTTCAGCTAGGGTGACTGGGAGACCGACTTCGATGCACCATAAGATGATGTCTTCGAGTTCATCGAGCGGTACGTTTTCCAGGACAAGCTGAGTCAGGGTTCCGAAGGCTACTTTTTCACCGTGGTACATATGATGGCACTCTTCGAGTACGGTGAAGCCGTTGTGGATGGCGTGGGCTCCTGCGAGGCCTGCGCTTTCAAAACCGATTCCGGAAAGGAGGGTGTTGGCCTCGATGACTTTCTCGACTGCCGGGGTGCATACGCCGGCTTCAAGAGCGATTTTGGCTTTTACGCCTTCTTCCATCAGAGTGTCAAAGCAGAGTTTCGCGAGTGCCATCGCTGCCTCGGTTGTTTTTCCGCCGGCGCAGGAAGTAGCTCCGCTTCTCTGGCAGGCTCTTGCTTCAAAATAGGTGGCAAGTGCATCACCCATTCCGGCTACGGTCAGGCGGACTGGAGATTTTACGATGATGTCGGTATCCATCAGAACCAGGTTCGGGTTTGCCGGAAGGAAGAGGTATTTCTCGAATACACCCTCTTCTGTGTATACAACAGACAGTGCGCTGCATGGTGCATCGGTCGATGCGATGGTCGGGCAGATAAATACTGGTATTTCTGCGTAGTAGGCAACTGCTTTTGCGGTATCAAAAATTTTGCCTCCGCCGACACCGATAACCAGATCACAGCCTTTTTCTTTCACGATAGCAACCAGACGGTTGATCTCACTCTCACAGCACTCGCCGTTGAAATAATCAAAAACAACGTCGCAGTCGCTTCCCGCAAAGCTTTCTTCGATCATTGCTCCGATCCGTCTGTAGCCTCCCTGGCTGATCAGAACCAGTGCTTTCTTTCCGCATTTTGCCGCATATGTTCCGATGTTTTTCATTTCCCCTGCGCCCTGTAAATATTTAGAAGGGCTAATTAAAATTTTTGCCATTTCTCTTACGCTCCTTTTTTGTTTTTTGAACGTCAGCCTCCGCTTCTGGCGTTTTCTGCGAAAAATGAGTTTACCGCAGAACTTGTCTTTATTATAATAACTGCGCTGTAAAATTGCAAGAATATTTCCATCCAAAATGAACCCCGGAAGTTCACATATTTCCCCGGGATTTTTCGGTTTATTCTGCCTGATCGTAAATGATTTTGCAACGCAGCAGTCCTGTGCGTCGTTTGGGTAGGTATACGGTGCAAACAGATAGACAACTGTCGGGGCATCGTAAAAAGCATTCTGGATTGTGCTGTCATCAGCGATGCTGTCGGCTTCGAGAATTTTGTCCAGTTCTTCCTTTTTGATCTGCTCCGGCTGGTAAAACGGGTGGAACGTCTGGCTTTGATTAAAGTAACCGCCCCTCTGATACGTTTTCACGTAAATTGGCTAAGGGTTGGCTGTGTTGACGATCGCATCGGCATGAACTTTTGTGATGTCGTTTCGGATGATTTTAAATGGCATGGGGATCACCTTCTTTCGTGGGATTTATAGCTGTTTTAATTTATAAGTTGCAAACAGCGTATAATGGTATATTTACCATCCACTCCTGCTCTTTATACTTCAATGTTGAAAATCGAACTGCTTCTTCCGGCTGGAACTTTTCGCAATATGTTTTAAGACTATGGGATCGAATGTTCTGTTCCGCCTTTACTTCAATCGGCACAATACTCTTTGCCTTCTGAATCAGAAAATCCTGCTCGAAAGTTGCTTTTTCATTTCCATAATAATATGGCGTATAAGGGGTATCTGAAATCAACTGCTGCAGAACGTACTGTTCTGTAAGCGCGCCTTTAAATTCAACAAAAATATCGTTACCCTCCAATATGGATTCTGCTGGCAGTTCACTCATTGCTCCGAGCAGTCCTACATCCAGTACGAATAATTTATATGCATTCATATTTTTATACGCCTTCAGCGGCATATGAGGCTCATTTACCCGGTTGACTTTATATACTAATCCACAATCCAGAAGCCACTGAATTGCTATTTCAAATTCGCTGCTTCTGGCTCCTTTCTTTATCTGTCCAAAGAAAAATTTTTTATTCTCCTTCGCCAGCTGCATCGGAATAGAATCCCATACCATTCGTATTCTTGGGAGAACTTTTGCTTTGATATGTTTTCCAAAATCACCCTCATACTGCCGTACAATATCACTCTGTATCTGTCGTACCTCTGCATAATCTTTATTCAAGCGAAATGCATCTACAACTGCTGGCATGCCGCCTGTATAATAATAATTTTTCAGCCAGAACAAATATTTATCCGCAAAATTGTCAATCAAGTTATAATCTTTTGTTTCCAACGCGTTTTCCAGTCCTTCTTCGTCCATAGCGCACAGGAATTCTCTGAAATTGAATGGATATAAGTCCAGTAAATCTACTTTTCCCACCGGATAGGATATTCCCTCATGAAGCGCCACGCCAAGAAGTGAACCTGCTGCTATTACATGATATTCCGGTGCTTCTTCGCAAAAATATTTCAAAGATTCCAACGCTTTCGGTGCATTTTGAATTTCATCCAGAACAATCAATGTATTCTCTGGGGTGATCGTTACGCCTGATTCAATATTGAGGTTCATAATAATACGTTTTATATCGAAATCCGTATCGAAAACCGCCTGCATTCTCTGATTATTGTAAAAAGAAATGTAGGCTGTTTTTTCATAATATGTCTTACCAAATTCTTTCATTAACCACGTTTTACCAACCTGCCGGGCTCCCATTAAAATCAGTGGTTTTCTGTTACTTTTTTTCTTCCAGTCTAATAGTTTATCCATTGCAAATCGACGCATGCTGACCTTCCTCCATTTCTCTTTTTTATTATTTCACATTTTTCCCTGGTTATTCTTACTCTAATTTAACATTTTTCCCGACCTAATTCAATATAAAATTAACATTTTTCCCGACTTCACCGGAACAGAATCTGCTGTGAAACCTTCTCTTAAGACAAACATAATCTCTCCACGGAAAAATACGACGGCCAGCCACCGTCGTATTTTTCGTTATCGAATATTTTTATTTTTCTTCTCTGATCAGTCTGAGTCCGTCTTTTTCCAGCAGATACTCCTTCCCGCACACCTCTCCGATATACTTCCTGTCATGCGAAATGCTGATGATGGCGCCTGGAAATTCGCGGAGCATTTTTCTTATGACCGGTCCCGATAAGGGTGAAAAGTTTCGGGTTGGTTCATCCAGAATCAGCACATTGGCATTGCCAAGGCTCATTTTCAGAAGCAATACTTTTGCCTTCTGGCCGCCGGACAGTTCGCGGATGGGGTGATCCATCTCGTCTGCCGTGTACTTCAGCGACCCAAGATACGTTCGTATCTTCGTCCTCTCACTCTTCTCCCCGGTGGAATCCAGAAAATCGACCGGCGTCATGGAAAAATCCAGCTGATCCTCGTAGTTCTGCGGCATGTAATCTACGCGGAGATCCTCCCGTTCTTTCAGCTCTGCCGCAATCTTTTTCAGCAGTGTTGTCTTGCCTGCCCCGTTCGGGCCGACAATGCATATTTTTTCCGGTCCTCTTATCTTTAAGGTGATATTTTCCGCCAAAACCCGCTCTCCATCCGGCGTTTCCAGTTTCGGAAGCTGATATTCGATGACCGTTTTCCCGGCGGGCATGGCTGCCTCTGCTCCTCCAAGCTGGAAGTAAATCGCTTCCTCCTGCTCCGGCATTTCTGTCATGCGGGCATCTTCTTTTTCAAATCTGCGGTTCATCGCCTTTACGGTATGCATTTTGTCCTTCAGATTTTTCGCCACGGACGGTGCCTGACGGGAACAGTTGCTCAAGGCGTTCTGCACGCTCTGGTATACCTTTCGGTATTTCTCATCGCGCAGCGCTTTCTCTCTCCTGTCACTCTGCGCCTTCTGTTCCTGGCGCTCGAAATTCTGCAGGCGCTCCTCTACATACGTCCGATAGGGAAGTTTCGCAACCGTGTATCTCGATTTTGTCTTCCGCACAATCTGTTCAATATGAATGACCATATTTGCCGTGTTTTCAATCAGCGTTTCATCGTGCGAAATAAAAACAACAATATGCTCCCATTCGCGGATCAGTTTCTCCAGAAGTTCCAGTGTCGCAAGATCAATATCATTTGACGGCTCATCCAGCAGAAGGACCGTGACATCCTCCATGAGAAGACGCATCATCTGCGCTTTCACCTTCTCGCCGCCGGAAAGCTCACTCATCTGCTGATCCCGATAGAAAAACTCTTCCGTCAGACCAAATTTTCTTGCCAGCACCGCCAGATCCTTCGGTGTCTGATCCCAGAACTTTTCTTTTTCATAGAAATACTCATACACCGTCTTCGTTTTCTCCGCCTCCGGAAGTTCCTGCGGCAGATATCCAAGCCGCTCCTTTCCGATGATGCGCTCGCCTGTGGATTCGATGTAATCTTCCGTCAGTGCGGGATCGTACATCCACTTCAGCAGCGTCGATTTTCCGTTTCCCTCCTCTCCAATGATAACGGCCTTATCACCGTCATTCAGTACAAGCTGAAAATCTTCGAGAATCACCCGCAGATCTTTTTTATGTGTCAGTGTTAATTTTTTTATCTGCATCATACAGAAGTCCCCTTTGCTCCGGCAGCCTCTTTTCTGCTTTTTTACGCAAAACGAGCCTGCCCTGCGTACGCAAAACAGACCCGCAAAAAAATATCCCTGTTCTATTCTCATAAAAAAGGGAGATGATTCAGCGATTCTCGTCTTTAAGCGTACACGAAAAACAGGCCTGTTTTCCAGGCTGCCCGTTCTTTGTGTTTTTCTTAAAGTCGATTATCGCAGAAACATTCCCTCACCTTTACACCAATGGTGCTCTTTCTTTTTATTTTCTGTTCCCTATTATAGGACAACTTACAGATAAATGCAATCCGTTTTTTTACAAATTGAGAAGTTCCTCTGCCAGCGCCTGTGCATGTTCCAGATACCAGCCGTCTTCGTCCTCTTCTGCTTCCACAAACTCGATATACTCATTCAGCGTGGCCAGCTTCACATCCAGATTGAACTGTTCGCGTGAAATCTTTGTCTTTAACGCTTCATACATCCGATCCAGAAACAGCTCTTTCTGTGCATCGTTCATGTAGAACGGGAAAGTACTCCGTGTCTCGGTCGCATGTGCCAGGAATCTTGCAATGTCCAGAGAATACGGCATCATTCCACCAAATCCCCAGTCAATCATGACAACATTTTCGCCGTCATAGATCACATTCCACTGCAGGAAATCACCGTTTGACATCGTACATGGACAGATCAGCTGGCGGTCCAGGAACATCTGATACGCTTTCCGCAGAATTGGATCATCCACTACGGACGATGCTCGGCGCAGAACGCGTTTCCAGTATTCGACAAATCTCTGCTCCACTTCATTTTCCGGCGCTTTGTCCATCGACGGTGTCCAGAAATACGACTGAATTTTACTTAAGGTTTCTGCCGCTTTTTCTGTTGTCTCGTCCGTCATATCCCGCATGTCGTTTCCTTCTACATACTTCATGCAGATCCAGTCCGCATCCTCTGCCTGCCGCATGCCGACATACTGCGGTACGTGAAACTCTCCTTTTGACAGATACTGCACATAAATCTGCGCTTCTTTGCTGCCGGTTTTCTTCAGTGTATATTTTCCTGCATCTGTCTCGATCACATACACATCGTACTCCCGCACTTCATCTTCCGCCTCGCCCCACTGCTCGCAGATGCGGGAAACTGCTTTTACCGGTTCTCCGATGATTTCAAATGCCATTGTTTTGATTTCATCTGAATCTACTGATTTCTGAAAATTTCCTAACTCCATCTCTTTTGTCAAATCCTTCTCTTTTTCACATTATTCTACTACTATATCACATCTGTGACACTTTTGTCATTCTATCTTTCTGGCTTTTAAAAGCTTTGGAAAGTTTTTTCACAAAAAAGCAGGCGCACCAGACATTGCCGTCTGATGCGCCCGTATCTGTCAATTTTATGATCCAATCGAGTATTCCATCGATGCCACGCTTAAGATAACGGTTGCGCTTTCATCCCCTTCCGTAAAAGCCGTCAGCTGCAGAACCGTATCCTGCTCCCCCTGCCACTGATAAATCTGATTTCCGAGTCCAGTTGCAATTCCTCCGCCGTATAAAGAATTCAGTTCGTCTACTTCTTTCTGAATCCATGTATTGGCATCCTGTTCGATGTCAAAAGTAAAGGAAACCTGACTCAGCTGACCGTCCGAAAATTCCAGATCCATGTTAGATTCTGCATTTTCCAGGGAAAATTTTTCTTTGCTCTCGTATGTCTTTGTGCTGCTCTCATCACCCTGTCCCAGATCTTTTTCATCAAACTTCAGGAAGCTCTGTTTGAAAAGCTGTTCCGAATCCGTTCCCCATTCAAAATCCGCATACTGGAAAACCTGCTCCTCTGTACAGAGTTCCTTTAAATCCAGATCTCTGCTCTGTGATCCTCCTGCAGATGCGCAGCCCGCCAGCAAAAACAAAGGTAATAAAAAGATTGTCTGTCTTATCTTCATAAACTTCCCCCCTTCTGTTTCCTGATTTTTTAATTAATACTGAATATTCTATCGTTTCTTTATTTTTTCTGTAAATTTATGGTATCATACTTTATTCTGCTGCGCAATACTTTTATCATGTTTCTATTTGCATCAAAGGAATGGCCGCCTCATGATATGCATAGAAAAAGACCGGTAACCCGATCTTTTTCCATACACCTTTTATCCAATTACACTCGTGCCAAATGGCATAAACGAAAGCCTTGCCATCTTGAAAAACTGCCGTCCAAACGGAATTCCAACAATCGTAATACACCAGATGCATCCTGCAAAAATCCATGCAAGTCCGCCGAACATGCCTCCAAATATAAACCACAGAATATTTCCCAAAGTTCTCATATCCGCATCTCCCCTGACGCCATTCCAGACACTGCCAGCTATCCATTATTTTGTGAACAGTTTGCCGCATCGATCGCCAGCACCAGTAATAATGCCGGAATTTCATTGCTCGGATTATCATATTCGATGACATACATGTCACCCCAGCTCAGAAGTTTTTTATGTACGTGGACGACTGCACTGCAGGCTTCATATACATCGTAATCCCATCCCATGAAGTCACCTTCTGCACGCCATCCCATGAAATCTACATCGTATTTGGGGCGGAACAGTGCAAAACGTTTTTCGATATGTCCCATTAACTGCCCGTTCCATTCAATTTCGAAAGTCGGAAGAAAGCAAAATAATTTCTGTTTGATAAACCCAATTTCATTATGCGCCGCATCGTACACATGCAGACGGTGTCCCAGCGAGATAAATTCATTTTTCACAAAATACTTTTGGTTCCCCTGCTCGTCATAGATATCATACGTGTCTGACCAGGAAAATACACGTTGTTTGATTAGTAACTGCATATCTGCTCCCCTTTTCATTTTTCTATCAGATAATCAACTTTTTTATGGAAAATTTTTCCTTTTCCCCTTAATTTTCGACCGCGATTTTGACCCCATTTTTTTCGGTCTGAAACAGTCTATAGCAAAACCTCCATATATCGCAGCACCTTTGGCTTCACACGAAGCTGATCTGCGTACTGCATCAGTCTGTGAATGTTCTTATCCTTGGATGCTGCATAGCGTTTCATAGCTTCTCCGACAATCTGTATATCACTGCCGCTGCCGCGCAGGATGTCACACAGCGTCCGTTCCAAATTGTAAACACGAATTGGATTGCCGGATGGGGATTTCATTTCAATTCTGCCAAGTTCATAGTTCTCCGGCACAACGCGCTTGACAATTAGATTTTCCCGTTTCAAGGATGAAGCATTGTAGCCTTTGGGAAAGGTCATCGTATATTTTGCCGGGGTACGATCCGAATAGCCCCGCAGATACAAAGCAGTATCGTGCGAATAAATTCCGCGCCCATACTTTCGCTGTAAAAGGTAGAAATCATCCTCCCATACGTCGCTCCACACATACAGGCCACGCCCGAAGCGGTATATCTCGCCGCTCTTGACAAACTTCTGTAAAACGCTGCGGTGCAGTCCGGCTTCTGTTACTTGCGCTGCGGTAATCGTACCGTCCTCTGACGCTTCTCGCAGTTCTTCGATTTTCTCCTTAACATTCATGTTTCTCACCCCTCTTTGACAATCACACATTATATTATATTGAAATAATGTGTGATTGTCAACTGTAAAGCGACGAACACACATTAAATTACGCAAAAATAATGTGTGATTGTCAGATACCAGGGAATTTCTAACATGTACTTAAGTAAAAAACAAAGAACGGCATAGCCGTTAAGCTATATCGTTCCTTGTTTCCATATTTTTTAAATTACCACCGCATTACTGGCGTTTTTTCTGCGGACGGTTTCTTCCAGCACACCGAAAAATCCTGCCACCAGCGCCATTAAAATGCCGGTCAAGGTCGCATCTCCTGTTTCTAGGCTTCCGGCTTTGGTGATAGTCGTACATTTTTCATTGTCATTCACAATGTTTCCAGTTCTTACGATTAGGACCGTAGTTCTTATGAAGCGGTTATGGCATAATCAATATATAGAAGCAAATGCAATTGATAAGTTACGGAATATATTGGGCTACAATGCGAAAGGTATCATGACGCATTATTCGGATGACAATGTGTTTTAAAGCCTGTATAAATCGGCACATGCATAGAACATAATGAAACAGCCTCACCCCTGAAAGTCCCGGTAGTGAGGCTGTATTCTTTTCCTTAATCTTTTTCTGTTAATTTCACCCGTTCTCCATTTGTCAGTTCTGATGTGCTTACGACCATCGGTTCGTCTACTTCTGATAAAAGTACCACGAAATCTGAATTTCTATTTGGAAAACATGTCACAGCTTTTTCTTCCAGAATATTTTCATACCCCCAGGCTCCCTTCTGACGCTTAATATAATAGACACACGTTTTTCCAAAGTCTCCTTCATGAATCGCCTGCCGTGTGATCACTTTTGGAAAAACATCTTCAGAAGTGATTTCGATTTTTCCCTCAACGTTTTCACCAATCGAATGTTTTTCATACAGATCTACCGTAAGCTCATACAAATCATCCTTTCGAATGACAGAACACACTTTTCCAACCAGAAGATCTCTGCCCTCCTGCAGCAAAGATTCCGGAACGTTATCATACATGCTGATATAGCCAATTGCCTGATCAGCTGCGCTTACTTCCAAATCAACTGGAAATTCATACTCAATGCTGCCTTCCTGTGCCTCCTCTGTCCAGACGGAAGGAAGCGTTTTGTTCTCTTCTTTGACCGACCAAAACGTTGCGGCAGTTAAAAACAGAAACCACAGAGCGATTAACCCTATACTTATTTTTTTGAACTTCATCGTACTTTCTTCCCCTCTACGCTTTCACACCGGACATACTGATTCCCTGTATCAAATAGTCCTGTCCCATTAAGAATATCAATAAAACTGGTACTGCGTAAAAAACGGACGCTGCATAAAAGATATCCGGCTGTTCCTCTAAAATCTGGCAAAGATACACGGATAACGGCTGCTGATATGGCTCTCTCAAAAAAATGACCGCCTGGTCTACAATATTCCAATTGTCAATAAAAATCAGGATTAATGCAGCAGCAATGGCTGAACTCAAATTAGGCTTTACAATGGAACGATAAATTCTGTATTCGCTGGCTCCGTCCAGTCTGGCTGCTTCTAACGTTTCCTGCGGAAAATCCTGTATCTGCTGACGAATCAGAAATACCCCCAATGGCTGAAACATTGCCGGAAGAATAATTGCCAAGGACGAATTTTGAATGCCCAGCCAATTCGCCACTAAATAATTTGGCACTAAAGTCAGCTGCAGCGGCATAAGCATGACAATCATGTAAAGATAGAACAAAATCTCCTTGTATTTCCACCTGCATTGCCAAAAGCCGTATGCGGCAAGCGGTGCAAGCAAAAGCTGTCCAATCAAAACCGGAATAGTAATAATCAGGGAATTCCACATCATCCGCAAATACAAAGGTCTCTTAAAGAGCAATATAAGATACTCTTCTGGAACTTGTACCGACTTTCCAGCCACAAACAACAACGGAATGACTGCCAAAATGACAGCTCCCATGCAGATCAGCTTTTCGAAAAAATTCGAATATCTCTTTTTCATAAAATCACCCACAAAAGATCTTTACAAATAATCCAGATTCTTCCTCTGGACCCGATAAATGATGCCCAGAAAGATTCCCAGTATGAGAAACATACACCATGCTGCAGCAGACAATTTCTGCATATTAAGTGACAAAAACTGGTTATTCATATAGTGCTGCAGCATATAAACATACGGTGATGGATAGGCCCCATACAGCATATAGATCTCTTTAAAAACCTTAAAAGAATTCACGATCGACATCAACAGCACAACTAACGTCGTTGGTTTTAATAAGATCCATGTAATATATTGGAATTCCTGCCGCCCTGTAGCTCCATCCAGCTGGCACTGCTCATGATAGATCTGCGGAATCCAGTTTATCCCGGACCAGAAAAGGACAATCGAAAAACTGATATTTTTCCACAGATACATCAGGATAATAATCAAAATGGCCCATCTGGAATTCTCAATATCGAACATGTTTTTTCCAAAAAGCTGTAAAAACCCATCCAGAAAACCATTTCTCTCAAACAAATATTTCCAGAAAGCAATCACCGTTCCAGATGGAACGATTAATGGGATCAGGAGCAGGATAAGAAGAATTCGACCTCTCCTCTGCTTTTTCAAAACCAGTACCAGAAGCAAAGCAATCGCCATTCCCAGCGGTATTGCAATCCCGCAAAAAATTCCGGTATTACGGAGTGCTGAAAGGAATAACTCATTTTCGAATAACAGTTTAAAGTTTTTAAGACCCACCCATTCCTTGTTCATCATGTTGTCAATCACTGCAAAATACAAGGACAGAAGAAACGGCACGATGTAAAAAGCCATGATCCCGATAAAACTTGGAAGGATAAAACACATATAAATAAAATTTCGTTTTTTCATTTCATATACCTGATTCCATGGATTAAGGACAGCTTCTACTCATTAACATAAAGCTCTGCTCTTTGCTGAAAAAGCTTCGCACATTCCTCTGGGGTGATTTTCTGCTCCATACATTCGTTTCGAATTTCAGTCAAAATACTGTCTAACTGTAAATCCCGAAAAGCTTTTGCAGAAACTTTTTCATTGTATGCTTCCCATTTTTCTGCTGTGTCGTCATCATTTTCCAATTGATACGCAACAAGCTGCCGTGTGTTTTCTTTGTTCAGCATACTGCCATAGGTAAAGAAATTTCTGTAGTAAGAATCACTGTTTGCATCTTCGAACTCAAATTGTTTCTGACCAATGCAGAATTTGATAAATTCCCATGCAAGCGCTTTATCTTTGCAGCCTGAACTCATGGAAAAGTCCTCACCAATTCTACAGAAAGGAATTTTTCCATCCGTTGATTTCAACAGGATCGGTTTTGTTGCCGTATCGGTTTCTTCAAACATTCCGCTCGGAGAACCTTCGAGTAAATTTGTAAATGTATTCAGCAGGACACTCTTTCCGGAAAAGCTTTTAATATCCGTGAATGCATGGGTCGCATAGGATGGTTGATATTGATACAGTTCCTGCATTTTTCTCAGAAAATCCACATAATTTTCTGAATCAAAATTTACTTCTTCCTTCTTCAAATAAGCTCTGTCCTCTGTCATCGGCAGAAACACGTAAATATTGTTTTGTACATCAATCGTAAAATCATCATCTGCAATTGGCTTGGCCTGCTGATATAACTCATATAAATCATTGATATCCATTTCGTCCGGGACTTCATAATTCAGTTCATCCGTTATGTTTCTATTCAACCGAAGCATAACATAATAAAAACCTTCCGGAATTTGATACAGTTTTCCATCGACTTCTGCTGCTCGCAGGATATTATCGTAATAATCATCTCTGTTAAAATTAGGATCTGCATCAATATACTGATTTAAGTCCTCGAAATAGCCGCTGCCTTTCGTCTTAATTTCCGATGGTAAATACGTTGCATCATAAATATCCGCCCGTTGATCCGATGCAAGTTCTGTAAGCAAGGTATTTAAGCCTTCATTATACTGTTCATCCGTAACATCATTGTCAAAAACAACCTTTGTTTCAATTTTTACGCCTGGATGCTCCTTCATAAATAAATCAATCATATGCTGGGTCTGCGGCTCAATAAATAAGGTTCCATATGTAAGCGTTCCTTCCAAATCAGCTCCCTCTTCATAGACAGAAATATCATTTCTCACATCTTTTTCATCTTGGGACCCACTTTGTGTGCTTCCACAGGCGCCAATCGCTGCTGCACATAGCATTCCAATTACCACGCAGGATACCTTTTTACCATATTTTCCGAGTTTTTTCATAGGCACTTTTCCTTTCAATTTTTCTCACCGCTTATATTTCTATATTTTATTATATACCCTCCGTTTCATTTGACAATATGCTTATTTTTACTATATTTTCAGAATTATTTTTATTAGTTTTGCACACAAAAATGCCCTGACACTTTTTCCTTTTTGAAAAATAGCATCCGGGCATATCTCCTAATATTATCAAATCACTTTATTTCACTCTCTGATAATTTTATCTTCTAAACTCTTTTCCTTCTTTCTCCTGTATCATCCCTAACATTTTTTCAAAAGACTGTTCAAATCCCTCAGTATCCGCCTTTTTTTCGCTTCTTTGTCCTTCTGACACGATAATGCGGGTATTTTTTCACTTCGTTGTTTAAATAACGCTCCATGAGCATCTAATCGATATTCTTATTCGTGTACCATTTACCAGAATGATGAATCGCATAAGAACCTCTTCCCAACGCTATCGCCGTCACACCATAATCCTGCGATACGACAATATCGCCTTTATGACAGACACGGATCAGTTCATAATCCACAGCATCTGCTCCATCACCAACCACGACTATTTCGCTATAATCCGATATCAAATATCAAATCATGATTGGTATCGCACAACAGTGTTACCGGAACACAATGCTCTTTTGCAATTTTCTCAACCGTCTCAATTACCGGACAGGCATCTGCATCGACCAATATTTGCATTCTTCTGTTTCTCCTACTTTATGATTACCCAATTCGATTTTCTGTTTGTTCCATTTTGTACCAACACACCATTTTGCTGTAAAGAAACAAATATTCGTGAAACAGTTCTTTTGGACACACCGATCTGTTCCGCATAATACGCCTGGGTTGCAAATGGGTTCTTTTCTATAGCCTGTAACAGTTTTTCTATCTGAACCTGTTCCTTCGTTCGTGATATTTTAACGCCATCAATGCCATTTTTTATATCATTAACGCCATTTTTTGTTTTCTTGGCGTTGATTCTGGCGTTATTTGTATCGTTTTGTCCTCGATAGATATTGATACGCAAGTCAACTTCTCCACCAATAAACTCCGGTTCCATTTGCAAAGGCAACCACAGACTTCATATATTTGATGCTCTTTTCCGGCAGGTTCTCTTTGAATTCTACGTTTTTGGATTCTCCTGCAAGAATTTCTTCTATGGTCATAAATACACCTCGCTATCCGTGTTTATTTTAATAAATCAATGCTTAAAGTTCTCTTTATATCTGTTGCCTTAACATATAATTCTCATTCAAGCAATGCAGTACTTTTAAAAATCGTAATTCATTTTTTCAAGTCTGTCAATTCTATTATTTTCCTTTTCTCGCGCATGATCAGATTCAATCATAGGGCGAAAAGTACAGAATCTATTAGTCCCTTACCAACTCAAAACATCCTTAAGCATTTGTTTTACCGCTTCAAAAGTTAACCTGCTGGATATTTTTTTATATTGTGAACAGAAATCTTTGTTATAAGGAGCCACCGTTTTTAAATAGTGCATATGCACTATTTTCTTACCGAAGATGACGATCTTGACGAGGATGAATTTGAAGAAGGCTTTTACATTGACTTCTTTTAATCTATCGTCTGTTTGCCATGCCCGCCTTTGTGCGGGCTCTTTTTATCAAGAGTTCGACGGAAGTCGAACTTTCCTATTGTACAAAAAAGCAGGCACATCAAGTATCTCTACTTCATGTGCCTGCAGCACTTTGAAACGGTCTCTTTTACGTTCTTAACAGTGCGAATAAAGATAAAGTTTGACAAAATTTTGAATTTTTCCTTTCTTTTTTGACCAAAATTCATGCGGTTTTAAACGGTCTAAAGCGGCATTTTTGCCCTGTTTTTTCCATCAAAAATGTACAAAAAAACCGCTAAAACACTGGATTTTAGCGGTTTTTCAGGTATGGACCTGAGGGGAATCGAACCCCTGTCCGAAAGCCTATTCATTCAGGCATCTCCCATTACAGTCATTCTATTGAGGATTCCCCCGTCGGCACGCCGGATGACAGGCTTGCCGCTTCGGTAGCTTCATAAAATCTTCCATCTCCGCAAAGCTTTGGAAACGAAGTGCTCCGCATCTGTTTGATGCCAGGAGAATAGCCGCGGAAAACTATTCAGCTGACAACGCCGCACTTAGGCAGCGTACGCTACGTAATTATCGTCTGCGTTTAAATTTAGGTTCCAGGTTGATGACGCGGTCCCGGAGTCCACGAATGGCTTCCCAAACTTCAAAACCCCCGTCGAAACCAGTACAAGCCCGTGCTGGCTCTACAGACGCTTTTCTTTGATACGGGGACGCAAACAGATCGTCCCGGTGCAGTGAAAACTCTCTTTCAACTGCCGTATATTGTATTATAGTCTTTCTCCATACTTTTTGTCAAGGATTTTTAATACAGATTTTTAACTTTGAAATCTCTCTCCGCCTCACGTCTCTGATCCTTCTTTGCGATATCCTGCCGTTTATCATACAGTTTTTTACCGCGTGCCAGACCGATCTCGACTTTTACAAGGCTGCCTTTAAAATACACCTGCAGCGGAACGAGCGTGTAGCCTTTTTCCTTGATCTGCGCCTCAAGTTTGCGGATCTCATAGTCGTGCAGCAGCAGTTTCCGGATGCGCAGCGGGTCTTTATTGAATATGTTGCCCTTCTCGTACGGACTGATGTGCATGCCGTAGATGAATACCTCATCACGCTCAATGCGGATGAAGGACTCCTTAATGCTGCATTTTCCCATGCGGAGGGATTTTACCTCGGTACCGGCAAGGGAGATGCCGGCCTCGTATTTATCCTCGATAAAATAGTCATGATATGCCTTTTTATTATTGGCAATCATTCGATTTCCTTTTTGTTTTGCCATAGCTTTTTCCTCCAGGGATTTATTCTGTCTCGGTTTCTTTTTCTACATACGTAAAATCGATTGTCCGGTTGGCAGGCTCGGCGTTTCGTACACGGACACGCACCGGCTCACCAAGGCGGAATACTCTTCCGTGCTGCTCTCCGACCAGACGGTAATTTTCTTCATCAAAATTATAATAATCGTCTTTCAGTGTCATGATGTGAACGAGTCCCTCAACGGTATTTTGCAGCTCCACATAGAAGCCCCATCCGGTCACGCCGGAAATGACGCCGTCGTACTCTTCGCCGACATGCTCCAGCATATATTCGGCTTTCTTCAGCTTCACAGCCTCTCTTTCTGCCTCTGCAGCACGCTGCTCCATCGCACTCGACTGCTCCGCCACATGCTGCAAAATGGACGAATATTTGCCGATTCTGCCGCCCTTGTCGAGACGTCCCCGCAGATCATCCTTGATAATGCGGTGGATCTGCAGATCCGGGTAACGGCGGATTGGTGAGGTAAAATGGCAGTAATATGACGCTGCCAGTCCGAAGTGGCCGCTGCATTCCGGGGTATAAATGGCTCTTGCCATCGACCGGAGCAGCAGGCGGCTGATCAGCGGCTCTTCCGGGGTTCCCTCGATGCTGGTGAGAATCTTCTGCACCTCACCCGGCGTAATCTCATGGGAACGCTTTTCGACTTTGATGCCCTGTTCACGGATCAGCGTCAGCGTTGCCTCCATGCGGTCTCCGTCCGGCTTGTCATGCGTCCGGTATAAGAACGGGATTTCGCGTGTGCAGTATTCCTCTGCCACGGTCTCGTTCGCCATCAGCATGAAGTCCTCGATCATCCGTGTTGCCACGTTCGACGGATACGGGCGGATCTCCACCGGCGTCCCTTCTGCATCAAGAATTACTTTGCTCTCCGGGAATTCAAAATCAATTGCTCCGCGTTTTTTCCGACAGCTCCGGATCAGTGCAGACAGTTCCTGCATCTGGCGGAACATCGGAACCAGCTCATGATATTCCTCCAGCAGCTCCGGATGTGCTTCCGGCTCGGTCAGGATTGCATTGACGGCGGTGTAGGTCATGCGGCGGTCCACGCGGATCACCGTTTCAGCGATCTGATGGCCGATCACACGGCCTTTCTCGTTGATCGTCATAATACAGGAGAGTGCCAGGCGCTCCTGTCCTTCATTCAGGGAACAGATGCCGTTTGACAGACGCTTCGGCAGCATCGGAATGACGCGGTCCGGCAGATAGACACTGGTGCCGCGCTTTAACGCCTCACGGTCGAGGGCGGAATTTTCCTGCACATAGTTGCTCACATCAGCGATATGAACGCCAAGCGTCCACGTATCGCCCGCTTTTGTGACGGATACGGCGTCATCGAGGTCTTTGGCATCCTCGCCGTCGATTGTCACCATCTGCCAGCTTTTTAGATCGAGGCGGCCGTTGTAATCGTTTGGAATTACTTCCTCCGGGCATTTTTCTGCCTGTGTGATCACGCGTGCCGGGAACTCCTCCGGGATCTGGTAAGCGTCCACGACTGCCTGGATATCGACAGTCTGGATACGCGGCTTCTTCTCTGTGTCGCCGTCCTTTCCATTCTTTCTGCGGAATCGGTCATCGCGTCCTCTTCTGCCCTGCTCTCCGGCGCGGCGGTCTCTTTTTTCCCGTTTTTCCGTCGTTGTGGATGCACCGCGGCTCTTCTGGTAACGGCCGTCGGAGATCACATCGATTTTTCCTTCTTTTACCAGGATTTCCATAACCTCCGCAAGCTCCGACCGTTTTGCTTTCGGCACCTGCAGCAGCATGGCAATGTCTTTCAGACGCATCGGCTCATAGTTTTTCGAGCTTACGAGATCCATGAGCAGCGTCTTGCGGTTTTTCAGCAGTTTCGAACTTCTGGAACGCGGATGGCCCGCATGACCGCCATGGTTCCCGCTGTTCTGTCCTGCATGGGACGCCGCGCTGCCCTGCGGATATTTCCTCCGATCTTTTTTCTTCTTATTATCTTTCATCTATTATCTCCTCTTTGTAGAAAAAGACACCCTTACGCCTTCTCGTGGGAATAAGGATGTCTTTACTTTGCTAAAAATTCATGTTTAATACAACCGACAGTACAATAAACAGAACTGCCATGATTTTTGTTGCACGGATCAGAGTTCCTTCTGCAGAACGGCTTTTGTTTCTTCCCCAGTAAGTATCTGAGATACCTGCGATAGCACCGAGACCCTGCTGTTTTCCTTCCTGCATCAATACAACAACGGTTAAAGCAATACAATCAATGACATAAATGACTGTCAAAATCGTTCTTAAAATTTCCACAATTACACCTCCTACGGCCAACTTATATTATTTTACCATAGCGGAAGAACGATTTCAACTGTTATTTGCCTATTTTACGCCGTTTTTCACCATTCTCTTACGCCGGTTCCCTTTTGCGGGAACGGATTCCGGTATTTCGCTTCCTCACCGAGTCGTTCCTCGATGCGGAGAAGCTCATTGTATTTCGCATTCCGCTCCGACCGGCACGGTGCTCCGGTTTTGATCTGGCCGGCGCCTGTCGCGACGGCAAGGTCTGCCAGAAAATCATCCTCTGTCTCTCCGGACCGGTGGGAAATGACGGCGCGGTACCCTGCTCTCTGCGCCATCTCCACCGCATCCAGCGCCTCAGAGAGCGTTCCGATCTGGTTTACCTTGATCAGAACCGCATTTGCCGTGCCAAGTGCAATGCCGCAGGAAAGCCTTCTTACATTCGTCACAAACAGATCATCCCCGACCAGCTGTACTCTGTTCCCGAGCGTTTCCGTCATCTGTTTCCAGCCTTCGAAATCGTCCTCGCACAGCCCGTCTTCGATGGATACGATCGGGTATTTTTCGATCAGTTCCTCATAGTAGGCAACCATTTCTGCGGTATCCCGAAATACTGTCTTTCCGCACTGGCGGGATTCCCCGGGAAAGTAGTAGACGTTCCTGCTCTCCTCGTAGAGCTCGCTTGCCGCCGCATCGATCGCGATCATCACGTCGTTTCCGGGCGCATAGCCGGCTTTCTGCACCGCATTGACAATGAGCTGCAGTGCTTCATCAGAATCCTTTAAATCCGGCGCAAAGCCGCCCTCATCGCCGACAGAAGTCGAGTATCCCTGCTCCTTCAGGAGCTGCTTCAGCGTATGGTAAATCTCCGCGCACATGGAAAGACCCTCCCGGAATGAGGGAGCGCCGCACGGCATAATCATAAATTCCTGCAGATCGACGGTGTTGTCGGCATGACGGCCGCCGTTTAAAATATTCATCATCGGCACGGGCATACGGCTTGTGTGGCAGCCGCCCAGGTACTGGTACAGCGGCAGATGAAGCGCATTTGCCGCCGCGCGCGCCACAGCAAGTGAGACACCGAGAATGGCGTTTGCCCCGAGGTTTTCTTTCGTTTCGGTTCCGTCTGCCTGGCACAGGATATGGTCGATCCGCTCCTGCTCGAGCGCATTCTCGCCGACAACGGCATCGGCCAGCACGGTATTGACCGCTTCTACAGCCTTTCTCACGCCCTGCCCCAGATAGCGCACTTCCTGATCTCTTTTTTCCAGTGCCTCAAATTTTCCTGTCGATGCCCCGGACGGCACCTGGGCACGCCCCATATGGCCTTCCAGTCCGAGAATCCCCTCCCCGACGGCCACTTCCACCTCTACGGTCGGATTTCCGCGCGAATCCAGAATTTCTCTTCCTGTCACGCTTCGAATTGGTAAATATCGAAACATAGTTTTCCCTCCTGTTTTGCTGCAAAGTGAACAGTAACCAAGTTTCTTCTCTGCGTTCACAGTATGACCGTGCTATGGGAAAAATATGTTACTCTCTCTGTCGAAACCTCTTTTTTCCAGTCCTTATTCTTTTCAAGCATAAAAAAACGCAATATGAAAGCCATCCGATTTTTCCATTTTCGGATGGCTTTCATAAGTTAGAACTGTGCATTGGACTGAATCCTTTCTTTTTTTTGTTCTTTTGTTTCGCTTTGGGGTACTTCGTTACGTTTTCTTGGGTCCATACCTTCGCTTTCTTAGTTTATGGGGTAATTCGTTATGTTCTCGGTGGTCCGTCCTCTCTTTTTGTTTTTTTCTTCCGTTTTCTTTTGTTGACTTTACTATATCAGTTTTCTCACCGTTTGTCAACACTTTATTTTGATTTTTTATCTGTTTTTCATTTTTATTCTGTCTCTTATTGCGCAATTATTTTTATTTTCAGATTATTATAATAAAATATCCCTGCCGAACCCGTTTCAAAACGAATCCGGCAGGGACATTTTCACGATTTCTCTTTATTTCTTAATCAGCAGGGATTTTCCTGTCATTTCTTTTGGCTGCTCCATTCCCATCAGCTCGATCAGGGTCGGTGCGATGTCTGCCAGGCATCCGCCCTCTCTTAACGTGTAGGATGGGTCTGCATTAACCAGAATGAACGGAACCGGATTAGTGGTATGAGCGGTGTATGGCTCGCCGGTCTCGTAATCTACAAGCTGCTCTGCATTTCCGTGGTCCGCACAGATGAACATCTGTCCGTCAACCTCTTTTAATGCATCAACTGCCTTGCCTACGCACTCATCAACAGCCTCAACTGCCTGGATTGCTGCGCTCTCAACACCGGTATGGCCAACCATATCCGGATTTGCAAAGTTGATGATGATAACATCATATTTCTGGGAACGAATAGCATCCGTCAGCTTGTCGCATACTTCGTAAGCACTCATCTCCGGTTTCAGGTCATAAGTAGCAACCTTCGGGGATTTTACAAGGATTCTGTCCTCACCTTTATTTGGTTCCTCAACGCCGCCGTTGAAGAAGAAGGTTACATGTGCATATTTCTCGGTCTCAGCAATACGTGCCTGAGTCATGTTATGTGCTGCCAGATACTCACCGAAGGTGTTGGTGATCTCTTCTTTTTTGAATGCAACGGATTTGTTCGGGATTGTCTCATCGTATTCCGTGAAGCATACGTAGGTCAGATCCAGACGTTTTTCTCTCTCGAATCCGGTGAACTCATCTGCGCAGAATGCTCTTGTCAGCTCTCTTGCACGGTCCGGGCGGAAGTTGAAGAAAATCACAGAATCTTTATCCTGAATCGTTGCAACCGGTTTTCCGTCTTTTTTCAGAACGGTCGGCAGAACGAACTCATCAGTTTTTTCAGCATCATAGGAAGCCTGAACAGCCTCTGCCGCATCAGTTCCTTCTACGCCTTCCCCTTTTGTCAATGCTTTGTAAGCCAGCTCGACACGATCCCAGCGGTTATCACGGTCCATTGCATAGTAACGGCCGGAGATTACGCCGATTTCGCCGACACCGATCTCATCCATTTTTGCCTGCAGCTGCTCTACATAAGATTTTCCTGATGCCGGAGGAGTGTCACGGCCATCCAGGAAGCAGTGTACATAAACTTTCTCGAGACCTTTGCGTTTTGCCAGCTCCAAAAGTCCGAATACGTGGGTGATGTGGCTGTGAACACCGCCGTCAGAGAGAAGTCCGAACAGGTGCAGTGCGGAATTGTTTGCTTTTGCATTTTCAACAGCCTTTACCAGCTCTTCATTCTCGAAGAAATCACCGTCCTGGATTGCTTTTGTGATTCTGGTCAGCTCCTGATATACAACGCGGCCTGCGCCCATGTTCAGATGGCCTACCTCAGAGTTACCCATCTGTCCGTCCGGAAGACCTACAGCAAGTCCGCTGGCCTGTCCTTTTACGTACGGGCACTGGCTCATCAGCTGGTCCATAATCGGAGTTTTCGCTTCGCAGACAGCGTTATGCTCGCATTTGTCATTCAGTCCATATCCGTCAAGTATCATTAATACGGTTGGTTTTTTACTCATTGTGAATTCCCTTCTTTACTTAAATTTTGGGTAACAATCCAGAGCCCCGTCTCGATTCCGCTTACGCTGCATCTCGATGTTGCTTTTCGCCATATGAAATTCCAGAAAAAGCGCTCCTTCACGCAAGCATGATTCGCGATTTTTCTTCCATTTCGCATGGCTCTGAATTGTTACATTTTTTTAGTATACCCGGATTGTCGAGGAAATCTCCTGGATCATCGACATTCCGCCTAAAATCTGCATGGCATCCTCAAAATGGCGCTCTTTGACCTCGTCCGTAATGACGACGATCTCGGCGTATTTTCCATTGACACGTTTCTGAAGCATCTGTGCAATCGAAACCTTGTTGTTTCCAAAGACAGAAGCTACCGATGCCAGCGTTCCATACCGATTTTCAATCTGCATGCGTACAAAATATTTCGACTTAATTTCGCCGACACGCTTGATCGGGCATTCCCGGTAGCATGTGCAGCCGATTCTGCCGCAGCAGTTCCATAAAATATTGCGCACAACATCGAAAATATCGCCCACAACAGCACTCGCAGTCGGAAGCTCTCCGGCACCTCGTCCGTAAAACATCGTATCCTGTACGGCATCGCCTGTCAGGAATACGGCATTGTAGGAATCATTGACAGTCGCAAGCGGATGATTGCTGTCGATCAGCATCGGATGAACGCGGGCTTCGATTCCTTCCGGGGTATCTTTTGCCACGCCGAGCAGCTTGATCGTGCATCCCATCTCTTTTGCGTACTGGATATCGGTCGCCGCGATTTTGGTAATGCCTTCGGTGTAAACATCTTCAAATGTCACTCTGGAATTGAACGCTGCTGAAGCAAGAATTGCCACCTTACGACCGGCATCAAGACCTTCCACATCTGCGGTCGGATCTGCTTCCGCATAACCCATATCCTGCGCCAGACGGAGTGCATCGCCAAACTCCATGCTTTCCTGCGACATTTTTGTCAGAATAAAATTTGTGGTACCGTTGAAAATACCCATCAGCTCTGTGATATGATTGGCTGCAAGGCACTGTTTCACCGGACGGATAATCGGAATTCCTCCCGCCACGGATGCCTCGTAGAGAAAATCCTTTCCGTTTCTCTTTGCTGCCGCAAGGATTTTTTTACCCTCAGATGCCACCAGGTCTTTGTTTGCCGTTACAACATTCTTTCCTGCATCCAGGCAGGCAAGAATGTAATTCATAGCCGGCTGTTTTCCACCCATAACCTCAACAACAATCTCAATCTCCGGGTCATTGGCAATGTCCTCAAAGTTCATGGTAATGATCGACGGATCATCAACCTTTGCAACTGCTTTTTCCACATTGCGCACGAGAATTTTTTTCAGCTCCACACGCGCTCCCAGCTTCGGAAGCATTTCCTCCTGCTGGCTTTTCAGCACTTTGTACACACCGGTACCGACGGTGCCAAGACCCAGCATTCCGATTTTAATTACTCTTTCCTCTGCCATACTCATCTCTCCCTCTTATTTCAGGGATACGATGCATTCAATTTCTACTTTTGCTGCTTTTGGAAGAGCAGCAACTGCTACACAGGAACGAGCCGGTTTGGACTCGCCAAAGAAAGCACCGTATACTTCATTTACCTTGGCAAAATCGTTCATATCGGTCAGGAAAATGGTTGTTTTCATCACTTTCGTGCGGTCAGTTCCTGCTGCTGTCATGATTGCGTCCAGATTCTTTAAAGAGAGGGTTGCCTGCTCTTCTACGGTTTCCGGGATCACGCTGCCATGCTCTACATCAAAGCCAAGCTGTCCGGAAATAAATAAAAGGCCGTTGTCTGCGACTGCCTGTACATAAGGTCCGATTGCTGCCGGTGCTTTTTCTGTATTAATGATTTCTCTTGCCATAATCATATTCTCCTTTATGCTTTCTTTCGCGCCGTCTGATTTGCCGCGTTTTTTCCCTCTATCATGCGGTTTTTCCGACACTTTTTGTCGTTCCCATCATATCACATGTGGGAGATGTCCGCAAGTGCGAAAAAGCATTGCAGAAGTCTATTACGCCAGATCCTAAAGAGCGGTATTGCCATCACGTCGTAAAACAGCAAAACGCCACCAAGCACTTTTCCTTTGACATTTCTGCCAAATTTCACCGTGTTTGGTGGCGTCTTAGCCTGTTTTATTTATTGATTTCGTACAAGAATCAATTATTTATTGTAGTTTACGATAGCTCCGAAATCCGGTTTCAGGGATGCTCCGCCTACCAGGCCGCCGTCGATGTTCTCCTGTGCGAACAGTTCCGGTGCAGTTTTTGCGTTTACAGAGCCGCCGTACTGGATACGGATAGCTGCTGCTGTTGCATCATCATAGATTTCAGCGATGCACTCGCGGATGCCTTTGCAAACTTCCTCAGCCTGCTCTGTTGTAGCAGTTTTGCCGGTTCCGATTGCCCAGATTGGCTCGTAAGCGATAACGGCTGTTTTGGCCTGATCTGCTGTTACATTCAGGAATCCAACCTTTACCTGCTGACGGATGAAATCCATCGTTACACCCTGCTCTCTCTGCTCCAGAGTTTCTCCGCAGCACATGATCGGGGTGATGCCGTGCTCGAAAGCTTTCAGCATTTTTTTGTTTACGGTCTCGCTGGTCTCTGCGAAGTATTCTCTTCTCTCAGAGTGGCCAAGTACAACGTATTTCACGCCAGCGTCTGTCAGCATAGCCGGGGAGATTTCGCCTGTGAAAGCACCTTTCTCCTCAAAATACATATTTTCAGCACCAATCTGGATGTTGGAGCCTTTTGCAGCCTCTACAACCAGGATGATATCGATGGCCGGTACGCAGAAAACAACGTCAACGTCGTCATTTGCCACCAGTGGTTTTAATGTATTAACTAACTCTACTGCCTCGCTCGGAGTCATGTTCATTTTCCAGTTTCCGGCGATAATTTTCTTTCTTGCCATGATCGTTTGATCTCCTTAGTTTTACTTATTGAAACGGTTCAGAGCCACCTCTCGATTCCGCTTGCGCTCTGAATCGTTGTTTTATTTGTCGTTTGCTGCTGCAACGCCCGGCAGTTCTTTTCCTTCCAGGAATTCCAGGGAAGCGCCGCCGCCAGTGGAGATATGAGTCATCTTATCGCCATATCCAAGCTGATTTACAGCTGCTGCGGAATCTCCGCCGCCGATGATCGTAACTGCATCTGTTTCAGCCAGTGCTGCTGCAACTGCTTTGGTTCCTGCTGCGAAATTCGGCATCTCGAAGCATCCCATCGGTCCGTTCCATACAACGGTTTTAGCAGTTTTAACAGCGTCAGCGAACAGTTTTGCAGTTTCCGGTCCGATATCCAGACCTTCCCAGCCATCCGGAATCTGTCCGGCCGGAACAACCTGTGTATTTGCGTCGTTTGAGAATGCATCTGCAACAACGTTGTCTACCGGAAGAAGCAGTTTCACGCCTTTTGCTGCTGCTTTTTCTTTCATTTTGTTTGCATAATCCAGATAATCCATCTCAAGCAGAGAATCACCAACGGTGCCGCCTGCTGCTTTTGCGAAGGTATAAGCCATACCACCGCCGATGATCAGGACATCAACTTTATCGATCAGGTTGTCGATAACAGAAATCTTACTGGATACTTTGGATCCGCCAAGGATGGCAACAAACGGACGCTCCGGATTGTTGACAGCATTTCCAAGGAATGCGATCTCTTTCTCCATCAGATAACCAACAACTGCAGTGTCAACATATTTAGTAACACCAACATTAGAGCAATGAGCACGATGTGCGGTTCCGAATGCATCGTTTACGAATACGTCGCACAGGGAAGCCAGTTCTTTGCTGAACTCCTCACCGTTTTTGGTCTCTTCCGCACGATAACGGGTGTTCTCCAGAAGGATTACATCTCCGTCTTTCATAGCCTCAACAGCTGCTTTTGCGTTCGGTCCTACAACCTCAGGATCTGCTGCAAATTTAACTTCCTGTCCGAGAAGCTCGGAAAGGCGGACTGCAACCGGTGCAAGAGAAAGCTCTGGTTTTGGTTCTCCTTTCGGTTTTCCAAGATGAGAGCAGAGAATTACTTTTCCGCCGTCAGCGATCAGTTTTTTGATCGTCGGAAGAGCAGCTACCAGACGGTTCTCATCTGTGATTTTTCCATCGATCAGCGGAACGTTGAAGTCGCATCTTACAAGGACTCTTTTTCCTTTTACGTTGATATCATCTACGGTTTTTTTGTTTAACATGGGCGTTTCCCTCCATATATCCAACTGCATCTGCCGCGCCGTTTCTTTGTTTTTGCGGCATCGCGGTCCTTATTTAAAAATGCAGTTTATAATTTTTGCACACGGAAAAGGGCTGTTTTTGTGCCGTATTTTTCCGCCGCATTCGCAAAAAGGGTCCGGTCCTTAACAGACCGGACCCTTTGGGCTCTGAAATTTTGCCGTTCAGTTTGTTAAATTATGCTAACTCGCTGAAGTATTTGATGGTACGAACCATCTGGCTTGTGTAGGAGTTCTCGTTATCATACCAAGAAACAACCTGTACCTCTGTTGTTCCGTTGTCCAGCGGAAGAACCATGGTCTGAGTTGCATCGAACAGAGAACCATATCTCATACCAACGATGTCGCTGGATACGATTTCATCTGTGTTGTATCCGAAGGACTCGGTTGCAGATGCTTTCATTTTTGCGTTGATCTCGTCAACAGTTACAGTTCCTTCTACAACTGCTGTAAGGATTGTGGTAGAACCGGTTGGGGTTGGAACACGCTGTGCAGAACCGATCAGTTTGCCGTTCAGTTCCGGAATAACAAGGCCGATTGCTTTTGCAGCACCGGTGCTGTTTGGAACGATGTTAACTGCAGCTGCACGGGATCTTCTCAGATCGCCTTTTCTCTGCGGTCCGTCCAGAGTCATCTGATCTCCAGTGTAAGCATGGATAGTAACCATGATACCGGATTTGATCGGAGCCAGTTCGTTCAGAGCTTTTGCCATAGGTGCAAGGCAGTTTGTGGTGCAGGATGCAGCGGAGATGATGTTATCGTCTGCTGTCAGGGTCTCATGGTTTACATTGTAAACGATGGTCGGAAGGTCGTTACCAGCCGGAGCGGAGATAACTACTTTACGAGCGCCTGCATTGATGTGTGCCTGAGCTTTTGCTTTGGAGGTGTAGAATCCGGAGCACTCCAGAACTACGTCTACGCCAAGCTCTCCCCATGGGCAGTTGTTAGCATCCGGGAAAGCATAGATTTTGATGTTTTTGCCATCTACTGTGATGGAATCTTCATCGGATGTTACGGTATCAGCCAGAGCATATTTTCCCTGAGAAGAGTCATATTTTAACAGATGAGCTAACATCTTCGGGGATGTTAAATCGTTGATTGCTACTACTTCATAACCTTCTGCTCCAAACATCTGTCTGAATGCAAGACGTCCGATACGGCCAAAACCATTGATTGCTACTTTTACTGCCATGATTTTCAATTCCTCCTAAAAAGTGAATTTTAATTTTGAGTCTCTGTACTTTGTTAAAGAAACATCAACCTTATCTGTATAATACCTAATTTCGTCGGAAAATTCAAGTTCTATTTTCAAGAAAATACGAAATTATTTCTAAAATTTGTGAAGAAGCCGGATGCCAATCCGTATTTCTGCAAAATTTCGAAAGATCCGTCTATTGCAGAAAAAGCCGGAATCCAGCCTTTCTGGGGCTTTTTTCCGGCTTTTCCTGCGCGTTTTCTATTGGATCGGCAGATATTCCGGCTTCTTCTCTTTAAACCGCACGTAGTACCGGAATCCGGCTTCCTGCGCGATGGCTGCCGCGTCCGCGAAATGAAACGCTATATGTTCCGGTTTGTGGGCATCGGCACCGAAGGTGATCTTTTCGCCGCCCAGTTCCCGGTATCTTTTGATGACATCCGGCGTCGGATTCGGCACGCCAAGGCCTGCCTTGTAGCCGCCGGTGTTGATTTCCAGCGCGATATCGTACTGAATCAGCTCTTTTAAAATGGTATCGATCTCGTCTGCAAATGCGCGGTAGCTGTAATCTTTTCCTTTTTCTCTGCAGTAGCGTACCACATAATCCAGATGACCAAGCGTCTGGAAATTGTGGAAGAACCGGATATTTTCTGCGGTAGCCCGAAAATACGCCCGGTACAGCTCTTCTGCTGTCCAGTCCGGGAAAGCATCCTCATAATAGGGGTCTTTTCCGTCAATGACATGCATGGAGCCGATCACATAGTCGAACGGCCACGCATTTACATACTCTTCCATCCGTTCTTTTAAGTGGAGCTGCAGTCCCAGTTCCACGCCGAATCGGATATCGATTCTGTCGCGGTATTTTTCCTGCAGTTCCCGGATTTTTGCCGCATATGCCGGTGTATCAAGCTGGAACTCGCCGGTACTGTAATCCATATCGTAGTGATCCGTCAGGCAGATTGCCGGAAGTCCCAGCTCGACTGCCCGTTTTACCATCTCTTCTGTTGGTGCTTCGCTGTCACTTGAAAAGAAACTGTGCATATGACAGTCCGCTATTTTCATCTTTCGGCCTCCGTAATCGTTCCGCCTCCGCCGACACAGCCGTCCACGTAGAAGACAACAGCCTGTCCCGGTGTCGGAGCACGCACGCCGTCCGGGAAGGTACAGGTAATCTCATCTTCCCCGGTCCGTTTGATCACGCACGGGGAGCCTTTGTGCCCGTACCGGATTTTTGCGGTGCAGGAGAGCTCTTCTCCAAGTTCCAGCGGCGGAATTGCCATATAGTTTACTTTGTTTGCTTTTACTACTTTTGCGAAAACCTCTTCATTTTCGCCGACCACAACCTCGTTCGTCTCCGGACGGATTTCCAGTACGAACACGCGGTGTCCCATCGGAAGGCCGAGTCCGCGGCGCTGTCCTACTGTATAATGGGTAATCCCCTCATGGGTACCGAGGATTTCACCCTTTGTATTCACGAAATTGCCTTTCGGTGCCACGATTCCTGTCTCGTTCTGAATAAAGGAAGCGTAATCCTGATCCGGCACGAAGCAGATTTCCTGGGAATCCTTCTTTTTTGCTACCGGAAGACCGATTTTTGCTGCAATCTCACGAATCTGATCTTTTGTGTAGTCTCCGACCGGCATCAGCGTATGCGAAAGCTGCTCCTGGGTCAGATTATACAGTGCATACGTCTGGTCTTTTGCCGCTGTTACCGAATTTGCAATCGCATACCGTCCATTGGCAAGCTGTTCGATTCTTGCATAATGTCCGGTCGCAATGTAGTCCGCTCCAATGGAAAGACTGCGCTGAAGCAACGCTTCCCATTTCACATAGCGGTTGCAGGCGATACACGGGTTCGGTGTTCTGCCGCAGAGATATTCGTTCGTGAAATAGTCCATGACGTTCTCACGGAACTCTTTTTTGAAATTCATGACATAATACGGAATGTCCAGCACCTGTGCCACGCGTCTTGCATCATCAACAGCAGAAAGGCCGCAACAGCCCCCGTTTTCCTCCTGGACTGTCTCGGCCTCATCCTGCCAGATCTGCATGGTCACCCCGATGACATCGTATCCTGCTTTTTTCAGGAGATACGCTGCCACCGAGGAATCTACGCCGCCGGACATTCCAACGACTACTTTCTTTTTTCCCATACTTAGTATTCTTCCTCTTCCTCGCCCTCGCTGATATCAGACTTCGGTTTTGCAAGACCTTCGATCTTGATGTGGTGTTTCTCTGCGTAATCCCAGAGTGCAGCGTGAATTGCTTCTTCTGCAAGCAGAGAACAGTGAACTTTGACCGGCGGAAGTCCGTCGAGTGCTTCCATAACGGCTTTGTTGGTTACTTCCAGAGCTTCCTGGATGGTTTTTCCTTTTACCAGCTCGGTTGCCATACTGCTGGTTGCAACTGCGGCGCCGCAGCCGAAGGTTTTGAATTTGCAGTCCTGAATGATGCCGTTATCGTCGATGTCAAGATACATTCTCATGATATCGCCGCATTTTGCATTTCCAACGGTACCTACACCGCTTGCGTTCTCAATTTCTCCTACATTTCTCGGATGCTGGAAATGATCCATTACTTTTTCACTGTACATTGTTATTCTTCCTCCTGAACTATTTCAAAGCAGTCCTCCTCCGGCACAGCTTTTACCTGAATTTTTCTGTACCGGCTTTCTGGATGGACTGTCTTATTTTTTTTAACTTATTTACCCTGCTGTTTTTTGATGTAATCCTCATACAGCGGGGACATGCTGCGCAGACGGTCTACGATTGCTTTGATCTGCTCTACAACGAAATCAACGTCCTCTTTTGTGATTTCTTCACTTAAGGTCAGACGTAAGGATCCGTGTGCTTTCTCATGCGGCAATCCGATGGCCAGCAGTACGTGGGACGGATCCAGGGATCCGGAAGTACATGCGGAACCGCTGGACGCACAGATGCCTTTCATATCCAGCATGATCAGAAGGGACTCTCCCTCGATGAATTCAAAGCTGATGTTGCAGTTGTTCGGCAGACGTTTTACCGGATCGCCGTTCAGACGGCAGTTCGGAATCTCGGTTAAAATACGGTTGATCAGATAATCACGTACTTCGATTTCTTTTGCGGTACGCTCCGCCATAGTTCTTGCCGCACGCTCTGCCGCAACTCCATATCCTACGATGCCCGGTACATTTTCTGTTCCGGCACGGCGTTTTCTTTCCTGCGCACCGCCGTGTACGAAGGAGCGGATTTTCACACCCTTTCGGATGTAAAGGAAGCCGATTCCTTTCGGTCCGTTAATCTTATGACCGCTGGAACTGAGCATATCAATATTGCACTCATCCACATTGATCGGGATCTGGCCAAATGCCTGTACGGCATCTGTGTGGAATAAAATATTGTGTTCTTTTGCAATTCTTCCGATTTCCTTGATCGGCTGAATCGTTCCGATTTCGTTGTTTGCCGCCATAACGGAAATCAGAATGGTCTCCGGTGTGATGGCTGCTTCGAGTTCATCCAGATTGACAACGCCGTTCTCATCGACGCCGACATAAGTCACTTTCGCACCGCGCTCTTTTTCCAGATACTCGCAGGTGTGAAGAATCGCATGATGCTCGATTTTTGTGGTGATGATGTGGTTTCCTTTATTTTTATATGCTTCAAAGGTAGCTTTTAACGCCCAGTTATCGGACTCGCTGCCGCCGGCTGTAAAATAAATTTCCTCCGGTTTTGCGCCGAGCACGTTTGCGATCTGTTCTCTTCCCTTCGTAATAGCTTCTTTGCTTTTTCCCGCAATGGCATAAATACTGGATGGATTTCCGTAGTATTCGCTGAAATAAGGAAGCATAGCCTCGACAACTTCCGGGGCTGTTTTTGTTGTTGCCGCATTGTCCAGATAAATCATTGTTGTTCACTCCTTGTCATTTCTATCGCTGTTTCTGTTTTTCTCTAATTGCCGGCTCTGCTGAACCAGCTCTCCGAGGCTGATGGAATCCACAGCGTTCGTAATTCCCTCATTGATCCTCTGCCACACAAAACGCGTGACGCAGAAATCGGCCGCATCGCAGCCGCCCAGGCCTTCATTGACCGAGCACGTGACTGCCTCGAGTCCGCCCTCCAGCACACGGAGAACATCTCCTACCGAAATGGAATCTGCCGGTTTTGCAAGTACATATCCACCGCCTGCTCCCCGCACACTCTCAATGAATCCGGCTTTTCGAAGCGGACGCACCAGCTGCTCCAGATAGCTCTCTGAGATATTCTGGCGTTCTGAAATGCTGGCAATGGACACTGCACCCTCTTCTTCGTGACTCGCCAGATCGATCATGGCACGCAGACCATATCTTCCTTTGGTCGATAATTTCATTCCTGGTTCTCCTTTTTCCTGTGCTGTCGTTTTCCAATTCCGACAGTTTTAATCGGATTTATTTCTCACTCAGAATAGCACCGATCACGGGGTTCTGTCAAGGAGTTTTTTCGCATATTTTAGACTATCTGCGCAATGCCGTGAAAGGAGTCTATCCCATGCTGAAAATCACAAGAAAGAACACGCTTCTTCTTGGCACACTGATCCTGACCGCGTCCGGGATCATCTGCAGAATTCTTGGATTTCTCTATAGAATATTCCTGTCGCGCCGGATCGGTGCGGAAGCCTTTGGTATCTACCAGCTCGCCACACCACTCTACGCACTGATGCTCTCCCTTGGCGCAGGCGGCATGCAGACGGTGCTCTCACGCTTTGTCGCATCGTACCTTGCCAAAAAGGATTCCAGACGGGCAAAGATCTGTCTGGCGGCCGGATGCGGCATTGTAGTGATACTTTCCTTCTCCGCCTCCATCTTTCTCTTTTTCAGCGCGGATTTCATCGGAACACGGCTTCTTTTTGAGCCGCGGACGATTCTGCTCCTCCGGATTTTATCACTCGGCATTCTCCCCTCCGGGATCCACAACTGTCTCTCGGCATGGTATCTTGGCCAGAATCAGACGGCACTGCCTTCTTTTTGCCAGCTTTTGGAACAGTTCGTGCGCATGGGCGCTTCCTACCTTGCCTGGCTTTTCTGTCTTTCCACAAGCCTCCCCTCTGCCGCTGTCGCTGCATTCGGTACTGCCGCCGGCGAACTCTTTTCGTGTCTCTTTCTGATGGCCTGCCTGTCCGTCTCGCACAGCAGGTCCCCTCAGAAACACCGCACGATTTCTGTTTTTTTCAAAGAAAAGACCCTCTGGTACGATACCTTCCGAGAGCTTGCTGTTTTGAATCTTCCGCTTACGCTGAACCGTATTCTTCTGAATGTCCTCCACAGCATTGAAAGTGCTCTGCTCCCCGGCTGTCTGGTCACCTCCGGTCTTTCCCGGAAAGCAGCGCTCTCGCAGTATGGCATTCTCACCGGTATGGCACTTCCGATGATCTTTTTTCCATCTGCCATCACCCACGCGGTGTCCGTCATGCTTCTGCCCGGCGTAGCAAAACAGCAGGCCGACGGTACGCCAGAGCAAATATCAGACACGATCCGTTATACAATTTCTTTCTGTGTGCTGCTTGGCACTTCCGCTGTTTTTGCCTTTTTCTTTTTCGGTCCGTGGCTTGGACGTTTCCTTTTTCAAAACGAAGAAGTCGGCGTTTTTCTGCGTATCCTTTCATTTTTAAGTCCTTTTCTCTATCTGGAAACGACACTTGGAAGCATTTTAAACGGCCTTGGAAAAACTTCTCTCGTTTTTTTCCAGAACCTTGCCGGAGATGTAATTCGTATTCTTGCAATTCTTTTTCTCGTCCCGGTTTTCGGCATCCGTGGCTATCTCTATGGTATTCTTGCAAGTGAACTTACCATTATGACAATGGCACTTTTGTTCCTGCATCGGGAATCTGCAAACGGATTTGCTGTTCATTGATACCTTTTTTCTATCTTTTTTAAGAGAAACAGAATTTTCGCCGAAAAAATATCGACAATCTTCGCGTTATGTATTATAATTTATAGATAGTTTGCGACGGAGCACACAAGAACGCTCCTCTGTCCGCAGCTAGAAAAGAAGTGCATCTAAGATAAAGGAGAACGAAAATGAGCCTTGAATTTGTAAGAAAACTTCCCACCCCAACAGAGATCCGGGAACAATATCCCTTAAGCGCCCGCGCAACCGAAATCAAAAAACAGCGTGACGCTGAAATCGCAAAAGTCTTTACCGGGGATTCCGATAAATTTCTTGTTATCGTAGGACCTTGCTCCGCAGACAACGAAGACGCTGTTCTGGAGTACAATCACCGTCTGGCAAAGGTTGCCGACAAAGTATCCGACAAACTGATCATCATCCCACGTGTCTATACCAACAAACCGCGTACCACAGGTGAAGGCTACAAAGGTATCGTTCATCAGCCGGACCCGGAAGGAAAGCCGGACCTGCTGCACGGCCTGATCGCCATGCGTAAAATGCATATGCGTGTAGTAGAAGAGACTGATCTGACTTCCGCAGACGAAATGCTGTATCCGTCCAACTGGAGCTATCTGTCCGATATTCTCTCCTATGTTGCGGTCGGCGCACGTTCCGTAGAAAACCAGGAGCACCGTCTGACTGTTTCCGGCATCGACATTCCGGCCGGCATGAAAAACCCGACCAGCGGTGATCTTTCTGTTATGATCAACTCCGTCATTGCCGCACAGGGCTCCCACTCCTTTATTTACCGTACCTGGGAGGTAAAGACAAGCGGAAATCCGCTGGCGCACACCATTCTCCGCGGTGCGACCAACAAGCACGGCAACTCCGTGCCGAACTATCACTACGAGGACATTCAGCTTCTGCTGGAGAAATACAACGAAACACATCTCGTAAACCCGGCTACCATCATCGATGCCAACCATTCCAACTCCGGAAAGAAATACGAGCAGCAGATCCGTATCGTCAAAGACGTTCTGCACACAAGACGATGCAACAAGGATATCGAAGGTCTCGTAAAAGGTGTTATGATCGAGAGCTATCTGGAGCCTGGCAACCAGAAGATCGGATGCGGAAATCACGTCTATGGTAAATCCATCACTGACCCGTGCCTTGGATGGGATCAGACTGAACGACTGATTTACGATATTGCTGAGGAGTGCTAAATTTTCTCAACACCCTAAAAACATCAAAAACCTTCGCTGCAGTTTTTCACCAGTCTGCGGCGGAGGTTTTTCTATCGTTTTACTTTTCTGTTCCACCTTTACTTTCTCGGATGTGTCTTCCGGTACACGTCCCTGATTTTATTCACACCAAGGTGGAGATACATCTGCGTTGTCGAGATATCGGCATGTCCCATCATCTCCTGGACACTCTTTAAGTCCGCACCATTTTGCAGCAGATGAGTTGCAAACGAATGGCGCAGGGTATGCGGCGTAATATCCGCAGTAATGCCTGCGGATTTCGCATAGGATTTCAGAATTTTCCAGAATCCCTGACGGCTCATCGGACCTCCGGAGCAGTTGACAAACAATACATCATCCTCCCGTCCATGCATCAGGGCTGCGCGCGCACTCCCCAGATACTGCTCCAACGCCTTTTTCGCCGGTCCGCCAAACGGAACGATCCGCTCCTTTTCATCGCGGCAGGTGATGTAGCCCATCATAAGGTTAACATCCTGCATTTTTAAATGGATCAGTTCACTGACACGGATACCGGTCGCATACAGCATTTCCAGCATTGCTTTGTCGCGGATACCCTTTGGCGTGTCGGTTTTGGGCTGGCGAAGCAGCAGATCGACCTCTGCGATGGAAAGGATCTCCGGCATTTTCCGCTCAACCCTCGGTGGCTGCAGTGCTTTCGACGGGTCAGATACCATTTTTCCCTCCTGACATGCATATTGGCAAAACATATGAATCGCCGCAATGCTGCGCGAGATCGTTGCCGGGGAGAAGTGTTCCCGCTCCAGATATAATAAATAAGAATTTAAAACCGTTGCATTCATCTGCTCCGGTTTTTCTATTCCGTGCTCCTTCAAAAAAACTGCCAGCTTTCGAAGATCGCGCCGATAGGAGACTTCTGTATTTTTTGACGCTTTCTTTTCCGTCTGTAGATAGTCCGTAAATGACTGTATCGTTTCCTGCATAGCTTTTTTCCTTTTTGCTTTTTTCTCCCTCTCACTGCCCGATAAAGGGTAACAATGCTTTTAATTATATACACGTTTTTTCAAAAATGCAATTCCCTTTTCCGACTGTTTTTACAGGATTTTCGCAAGAAACCACGGATTGACATAACTCTCAAGCAGAATACCCCACAGAAGCAGGATCAGTGCGAAGAAGTAGCGCACGCCAAAGCAAAAATATTCCTTTTTCTGTATGCCGCCGGCAAGGTGATTCGTCTCTGCCATCCGGCTGCACGCAGCAGCCATCAGAAATAACGCGGCAAGGTAGAGGAAAATCTGCGGAAAAAGAGCCAGAAAAAAGAATAAAAGACCTGCCATTCCGTTCTGCAGATAGGCAGCCGAGAGAAAGACGCCACACAGAAAACCATATGCCCAAACGGCAGCAGTGGCAAAATACGCACCGATTGCCGTCAATCCAAAGAGAAGTCCCGCAAATGCCGGTGCTAACCGTACCTTTAGAAGATAGGAAAAGCAGGCCTTTGCGGAAATTTTTCTTCCAAAAAACGCCTCCGCCTGAAAGAGGCGGACGCTATTTCCCTCCTTCATTCCCGTGTGGGATGCCGTAAGCAGCAGCAGTACACCGAGGGTCATACCGGCCGCAAACCAGAGGGCAAAAAAACGAATATATGCATTCTCATCCCGTTCTCTCATTTGCTTTTTGCGCCTCCTTATTTTCTGCCTTACTGTCAATGTATTCACGGTTCATAGACGATATACGTAAAAGAAGTGCCTGCTCCGCAAACCCCCATCTGCGAATGGCACTTCTTTCCTCTTTTCAGGGTCCCCCAATGTCTCACGCACCGAAATGTCCGTTCATTTCAAACCCTGCTTTTTGTATATCCCCATAAGATATTTTTCACTTCTTTTATTTCACGACAAGATAGGTATCCAGATCATCGAACTGATCAAGGTAGCTGACTGCGCCCTCGTACATATTGGACTGCAGTACGATATTTACCGTGTTATAGATGCAGCGTTTCAGTTCTGCCATCGTCAGAGTTCCATCTGCAAGTTCTTTTTTGATGTTCTCGTGATCCTCCGGCAGACCCGGCATTACCATGTCATTTCCGGCTCTCATGCAGCCCGCTGCGGTACACTCGCCCTGGATCTGTACGTTGGTGGTTGTCCAGTCGGTCATGATAGCTCCTGCAAATCCCCACTCATCTCTCGCTGCTTTCGTGCAGGTATCGTAGCAGTTTGCAGCGTGTACACCATTGATCAGGTTGTAAGATGTCATAATGGACATCGGCTGTGCATCTTTGACTGCGATTTCAAAGCCTTTCAGATAGATCTCACGCAGGGCACGCTCGGACAGGATAGAATCGGAGCCCATACGATTGTCCTCCTGGTTGTTGCATGCAAAGTGTTTGATCGTAGTTCCGCAGCCCGGTACCTTCTGTACACCGAGTGTCATGGCAGCCGCCATCATACCGGCAATCAGCGGATCCTCGGAATAGTATTCAAAGTTTCTTCCGCAGAGCGGATTTCTGTGAATGTTCATACCAGGTGCCAGCCACAGTGTTACGTTGAACAGCTCCATCTCATGGCCGATCATTTCGCCGACTCTCTTGATCAGTTCTACATCCCAGCTCTGTGCCAGAAGTGTTCCGACCGGGATTGCGGTACAGAACTGATAATAGGTTGTTCCGCGTTTTTCCTGCGGCTTACTGAAGAAACCGCCTTCCAAGGCAGCCAGGAAATCGCTCGCTACGATCTCTCCGTTGTCTACCTGATATTCTCTCTTCAGACGAAGACCTGCAGGTCCGTCGACCAGAGCAATCGTGGTTACATTCCACGGCTCCTCCGAAGCACACGGGGATGTCTCTGCTGCTGCTCCCGGAACAGAAATTCCTGCGGAGCCAAGTGCGTTGCCCTGTGCTCTTCCCGGATCACCGGTTGCAAGGAGTGCCAGCTGATCCACAGAAAGGGATTCCACAATCTTTCCTGCTTTTCCAGGAAGCTCTTCCGGTACCGGCTGGTAATCTACTTTCTCAGTTGGGATCTCAGATGCTTTGAGCTCGATGACGCTCATTCTCTTTTCTCTTACTTCGTTCTGCCATGCAGCTTCTCTTGCCTGTACTTTTTCTGCATCAGGGGAAATCTCGTTTAATTCCTCTTTCAGCGGGCAGATATTTTCACACGCTGTCATGACTGCTTTCTCGTCCAGCTCCAGAGCGCCGGAGAGAACAGATGTATTCAGATCATTTCCAACCCAGATACCATACATGCCCGGTTCCAGAATCCAGGATGCACTTTCCTCCTCATAGGAAGTCAGCTGATACAGCGGGAAGGTGATGGTCATCGTCTGGGATTCCTTCGGAGCCAGCAGCTTTGTCTTTCCAAAGCCTGCCAGACGGCGGAACTCTTTCACCAGTTTTCCCTGCGGGCAGGAAGCGTAGATCTGTACAACTTCTTTTCCTGCATAAGTATCGCCGGTGTTGGTGACGGTAACAGTCACGCTTACTTTCGGATTCATCATGCCGCGGCCGCTTACTTTGATGTCATTGGTTCTGATCTCGAAATCGGTGTAGGACATACCGTAACCGAAGGAGTAACGGACTGGTACTTCAAAGGTATCGAAGTAACGGTATCCAACGAAGATACCCTCTTCATATTTTTCTTTCATGAGGTCGCCGCTCTTGTAGCTGTAAACCTCTGCACCCGGATAATCATAGTAATCTTTTGCCCAGGTATCTGTCATTTTTCCGGATGGGGTTACATCGCCGCTTACAACATCAGCAAATGCATTTCCGCCTTCCTGGCCTGCCTGTACGTACTGTAAAATAGAGCGGATATTGTCAAATTCTTCTACGAATGCCAGATCCATCAGGCCGCCGGTGTTGACAACAAGAACAACGTTTTTATAGCATCTGGAAACCTGTGCCAGAATAGCTTTCTCTTCTTTGGAGATGAAGTAGTCACCCTCCGTATCAAAACGGTCTTTGTTCTCTCCTGCGATACGTGCCAGAACAAAGAATGCGGTGTCTGCACCGTCGGCTGCTGCTTTCTCTTCATCGATCGGGTTTCCGGATGGCATAAAGAACGGGGTTGCAGAGTAAGCATCAAAGAATTTTGTGTCGTCTCCGTTCAATTTTGTGAAAATCTCATTTTTCCAGTCCAGTCTTGCCTGTACGTAGAGTTTATCGTAATCCTCCAGCCATTCACTGCTTGTTACGTCGTAGCCTGCATTTTTCATGCCCTGGAAAATATTGACGCTGTCACGCTCATTGACATCGCCGGAACCGGTGCCTCCTTTGATGGTGCGGATCGCACCTGCTCCGTAAAGACCTACCTTGCTGCCCTTTGCCAGCGGCAGGAAATGATCTTTGTTTTCCAGAAGAACGAATCCCTCTGCTGCTGCCTCGCGGGCAAGTTTGCGGTGATCTGTTTCACGCTGGGTTACTTCCGGAGATGTAGTTCCGTTAAAGGTTCTTACCTTTGCTTTCATGTCTTTGTTCCTCCCAAACTTTGTTTCGTGCTAATGTCTCCATTATCTTCCCTTTTTCGTGTAACTTCTAGTTCCTTTCTTGTCCTTTCTCTGGTTGATATTGATATTTCGCACAATTTCTGGTACAATATTCTTATCTTTTTTGATTATAATTGACGTATATTTCTATCACATCCTGGAGGTACTTATGGAATCCTGCTTTTACGAAACAATACACGAAACCGATCTGCTGCACGTCCGTTTTGAGCTGCAGGATGCGCCCGCTTTTGTTTTTCCGGCGCACTGGCACGAATATGTGGAAATTCTCTATCTGATCAGGGGACAGTTTTCCGCGATTGTCCAGGCAACGGAGTATCAGTTAAACGAGGGCGATCTGATTATCATCAACTCCGGCGACCTCCATATGACGCGCTCCAATACCTGTACATATCTTCTGCTGCAGATTTCCGCAAGCCAGATGCGCCAATATCTGCCGGACTTTGATACGATGCGTTTCGACACGATCATTCCCTGCTCGGAACAGCCGGCTCCGCTCCGCGCACTGCTCTCGGAGATGAACGAGATCCGGCAGAATCCTTCCGATTCATACCAGCTTCTCTTTACCTCACGACTGTACGAATTTCTGTACCATCTCTGCCGGTCGTATTCCCACCAGATCCCTTCGGCATCCCTCACGGGTTCACAGCGCGATCTGCAGCGCGTGACACACGTTATGAACTGGGTGAAAGTGCATTACCCGGAACCGTTAAGCCTCGAAACAGCCGCGGATTCCCTGGCGCTCTCGAAGGAGTATTTCTGCCGGCTCTTTAAAAAGTATACCGGACAGACCTTTCTCGAATATCTGAACGATGTGCGCACGATGCACCTGTACGAAGATTTACAGAATTCCGACGAAACGATCACGGTACTGATGGAGAAAAACGGGCTGTCGAATTACAAAATTTTTATGCGGACCTTCAAAAAGCTGTATGGCTCTACACCTCAGAAAATGCGCTCGAACCGGATACGGCACGTATAAATTCTTTTAAAACTCACTGTTCTTATACACACTGAAAAGGCTGTGGAACATGATTGCTCATGTCCACAGCCTCTTTTTGATTTCGTTATTAAATTGTTTCGTAGAAAGTCTTTTATTTCGCGTAATCCGTTACACGGCTCTCGCGGATAACATTGACCTTGATCTGTCCCGGGTATTCCAGTTCAGCTTCGATCTGTTTCGAGATATCCCTTGCGAGCAGTACCATTTCAGAATCAGATACCTGCTCAGGAACAACCATGATGCGGACTTCTCTACCAGCCTGAATAGCAAAAGATTTTTCGACACCCTTGAACGAATTCGTGATGTCTTCCAACTGTTTTAATCTGTTGGTATATGTTTCGAGTGTTTCTCTTCTTGCACCCGGTCTTGCTGCGGAAATTGCATCCGCTGCCTGAACGATACATGCAATCAGAGACTGGGGCTCTACATCCCCGTGATGTGATTCTACTGTGTTGATCACAATCTGAGATTCTTTGTACTTTTTGCAGAGATCTGCACCGATCTGAATGTGAGATCCTTCTACCTCATGGTCGATGGATTTACCGATATCATGAAGCAGTCCGGCACGTTTTGCCATGCGGACATCGCATCCTACCTCTCCTGCGAGGAGACCGGAAAGCTGTGCTACCTCGATCGAATGCTTTAATGCATTCTGTCCGTAGCTGGAACGGAATTTCATTCTTCCAAGGAGACGGATCAGCTCCGGATGAAGTCCGTGTACACCGACTTCCAGTGCGGCTGCCTCGCCTTCCTCGCGAATATTCTGTTCTACTTCTTTGCGGGCCTTTTCTACCATCTCTTCGATGCGGGCCGGATGGATTCTTCCGTCTACGATCAGTTTTTCCAGAGCAATTCTTGCCACCTCACGGCGGATCGGATCGAATGAGGAAAGAACGACTGCTTCCGGTGTATCGTCGATGATCAGGTCAACGCCTGTCATGGTTTCGAGTGTACGGATGTTTCGTCCTTCACGGCCGATGATGCGGCCTTTCATTTCATCGCTCGGAAGCTGTACCACGGAGATGGTACTCTCGGATACGTGATCGACAGCACATTTCTGAATAGCTGTTACCACATACTCTTTTGCCTTACGGCCTGCTTCCTCTTTTGCTCTGCTCTCCAGCTCTTTGTAAAGCTTTGCTGTGTCGATTTTTACTTCGTCTTCCACAGATTTTAACAGATACTCTTTTGCTTCCTCGGAGGTAAAACCGGAAATTCTTTCCAGTTCCTGTACTCCTTTTTCGTGTAGACCGTCTACTTCCTTTTCTTTCTTTCTGACGCTTGCCTCTTTTGCTGCAATTTCGTTTTCACGACGCTCCAATACGTCCGCTTTTTTATCTACAGATTCTTCTTTCGATAAAACGCGCTTCTCATATTTCTGCAGTTCCGCTCTGCGCTCTCGGGTCTCTTTTTCTACTTCATTCTTCGTACGAAGAGACTCCTCCTTCGCCTCCAGCAGGGCTTCCCGTTTCTTAGTTTCGGCAGTTTTCAGTGCTTCATCTATGATGTTTCTCGCCTTTTCTTCCGCTGTGCCAATTTTCTCAGCATCCTGCTTGATTTTATTGTCCACAGCAATTTTCCTGGTAACAGGAACCGCAATAAGCAGCGTGACTACTACAGCAATGAATACCAGCAGAATTGTAATACCTGTACCCATTACCGGAGCACCTCCTTATTTAGTTTTCATTGCACATTTACAACACTACAATTTTATACTGTTTTCACAAATTTGTCAATGTTTTAAAAATATTCATGTAATTTATTGCACATAATTTCGCGGCATGTGGCGGAATCGCCGGGAATATTTAGAATTCTTCGTCAGCGGAATCTTGGTATTCTTCCAGTGCCCGACGGATTTCGGAACTGCCGAATCCCTTCCGCATCAGAAAACCGGCGGCACGGCGGTACTCTTTTTCATCCAGCCGGTGCGGCGTGCCGAGCTTTGCGAAGGCGGCACTTTTTGCAAGTTCATACTCATCGCGGGCATCCTCCTGCTCTTCCAGGACGGATTCCACCAGTTCCCGGTCCACGCCTTTCTGTGCCAGCGCATAGAGGACTGCCTTTTTCCCTTTTTTCGCACCGCTGCCCGCAAGATACTGCTCCACGTATGCACGGTCGTCGATATAGTGAAAGCTCTCCACGTACAAGACAGCCTCTTCAATGGCTCTCTCGGGATAGCCGTCTTTTCGTAACTTATCTTCCAGCTCTTTTTTCGTCCGCATCTGTCCGAGCAGCAGATACATCGCGCGGTGTTTGGCCCTTTTCGTCAGCACTTCCCCTGCCAGCTTTTCGTAAACCTCATCGGGAAGCTCCTCCTGCTCTTTGATGCGGGAAGCGCGGATTTCCCCGTTATAAAGAACCAGATCCTCTCCGTCATCGAAGAGGATCCGTGATTTCTTTTTATTCAGAGGACGAATCTCTGTCACAAACATTTATTCGTCGTCTCCTTCGGTTTCCGGAACTGCTGCTGTTTCTTCTGTGCCTTCCGGCGCTTCTTCCTTGATCAGGCCGTAAGCCACGCGCACTTTGTGCTCGATCTCATCCATGATTTCCGGATGCTCGCGCAGGTATGCTTTCGCATTTTCGCGTCCCTGGCCGATCTTGTCGCCGCCGTATGCGAACCATGCGCCGCTCTTCTGTACGATGCCGACGGAAGCTGCCAGATCCAGAACGTCTCCTTCTTTGGAGATTCCTTTTCCGAACATGATATCAAATTCTGCCTCGCGGAACGGCGGAGCTACTTTGTTTTTCACGACTTTGATTCTGGTACGGTTTCCGACCATCTCTCCGCCCTGCTTTAAGGCTTCGATTCTTCTGACATCGAGACGGATGGAAGAATAGAATTTCAGTGCACGGCCGCCGGTTGTGGTCTCCGGATTTCCGAACATGACACCGACTTTTTCACGCAGCTGGTTGATAAAGATAACAATACAATTGGATTTGCTGATCGCTGCAGTCAGTTTCCGGAGTGCCTGAGACATCAGACGCGCCTGCAGTCCGACGTGGGAATCTCCCATGTCGCCGTCGATCTCGGCTTTTGGAACGAGGGCTGCAACAGAGTCCACGATGATGATGTCTACCGCACCGGAACGAACCATCGTCTCGGTGATCTCAAGTGCCTGCTCGCCGTTGTCCGGCTGTGAGATGTAGAGGTTTTCAATATCAACACCGATATTTTTGGCATAGGCCGGATCGAGCGCATGCTCTGCATCGATGAAGCCGGCGATTCCGCCGCGTTTCTGTACTTCGGCTACCATGTGGAGCGCTACGGTTGTTTTACCGGAAGACTCCGGTCCATATACCTCGATGATTCTTCCCTTCGGCACACCGCCAAGACCGAGTGCGATATCCAGGCTTAAAGAGCCGGTCGGGATGGTTTCCACGTTCATGTTTGCTGCGGAATCTCCGAGCTTCATGACAGCTCCTTTTCCGTACTGTTTTTCAATCTGTCCAAGTGCGGCATCGAGTGCACGCAGTTTATCTTCGTTATTATTTCCCATACTGAATATTCTCCTTACTATGCGAACGTCCGTTCGCTTCTGTATACATACTATTACAAATCTGCTTTGTTGTCAACTGTTTTTCTTGTGTCTTTTTTCAGCCCCCAAATCCTCTGCACCGGAGCTGCTTCGAATATATCCTTATACACAAGTGTAGCATATTCCACTCTCCTGCCGCAACCCAAAAATACTGCAAAAAAAATCCCGAAACGGCTTTTCTTTCCTCTTCTGCCATTTCGGGATTTTTTTCTTATTTTTCAGAATGCAGACCAACTTATCCGATCAGCCAGTTGTACATTTCCTCGTACTGTTTTGCGGAATTCGCCCAGGAGAAATCCTGTGCCATTGCGCGGTCGATCATCTTGTTCCACTCGCGTTTTTTGTCGTAATAGATGCGCTCTGCGTACCGCACGGTACCCATCATCTCATGCGCATTGTAGTTTGTGAAGCTGAATCCAGTTCCTGTTCCCTCGTACTCATTGTACGGCTCTACGGTGTCTTTGAGGCCGCCGGTCTCGCGGACGATCGGAAGGGTTCCGTAGCGGAGGCTCATGAGCTGGGAGAGTCCGCATGGCTCAAACAGGGACGGCATCAGGAAGGCATCGCAGGATGCATAGATCTTGTGTGACATTGCATCAGAATAGTAGATGTTTGCCGAAACCTTCTTGTCGTATTTCCATGCGAAGTGGCGGAACATGTTCTCGTAGCGCTCCTCGCCGGTTCCAAGGATCACAAACTGTACGGCATCCTGGCACATCTCATCCATCATATAGCTGATGAGGTCGAAGCCCTTCTGATCGGTCAGCCGGGATACGATACCGATCATCATCGTCTTCGGATTGACCTCGAGTCCTAACTCCTCCTGCAGTGCCAGTTTATTTTTCACTTTCTCTTTACGGAAGTTCTTTACATTGAAATTCTTTGCAATCTGAGCGTCTGTCTCCGGGTTCCACTCATTGTAGTCGAGTCCGTTTACAATACCGCGCAGATCGTTTGCTCTTGCACACATCAGACCGTCGAGTCCTTCGCCATAGAACGGGGTCTGAATCTCCTGCGCGTATGTATTGCTGACGGTGGTGATCGCATCTGCGTAAACCAGACCGCCCTTCAAGTAGCTGGCATCGTGTTTGAACTCCAGCTTATCCGGTGTGAAGTAGTAGTCGGAAAGGCCGGTAATGCTCTGAATCGTCTTGCGGTCCCAGATGCCCTGGAATTTCAGGTTGTGGATCGTCATGACGGTTTTGATTCCCCGATAGAATTCATCTGCCTGGAAACGCTCGTGCAGGTAAACCGGAACGAGACCGGTCTGCCAGTCGTGGCAGTGGATGAGATCCGGGCGGAAGCCGATGGTCGGTAAAATGGAAAGCGCTGCTTTGCTGAAGTAAGCAAATTTTTCCAGATCCCACGGCATGCCCGCATATGGAGTGCTTCCTCCGAAATGCTCCTCGTTGTCGATAAAGTAGAATTTGATGCCTTCATATTCCATCTCGAAAATGCCGACATACTGCTGTCTCCAGTTCAGATCCATGTAGAAGTTTGTCACATACCGCATCTGATTTTTAAACTGTTCTTTGATTCCTGCGTATTTTGGAATCACCACGCGCACATCAAAATACTCTTTCGGGAAGTACTTCGGCAGAGAACCTACTACATCCGCCAGACCGCCTGTTTTGATGAACGGTACACACTCTGAAGCCACGAACAAAATATTTTTCATGAAAAGAATCCTCCTGTAATTTCATGCTGATTATCGCATCTTTGTTTTTCTGTAATTCCTTCCTTTTTGTCACGATCCTATGAAACGCGAAAGGATAATCAACGTCCTGTCTGTATTATACCGTACTTTGTCCAGAAAAAAAAGTCTAAACTTCTGTAATTTCTCCGTTTGTTCGGATTTTTTTGTTACTTTTTACTGATTTTTCAGTTCAAGACGTATTTTATCTGCAATTAATGCAATAAATTCAGAATTTGTCGGTTTACCCTTGCGGTTGTTCACGGTATAGCCGAACAGCTCGTCGATTGTGTCCATTTTGCCGCGGCTCCAGGCCACTTCAATCGCATGGCGGATGGCACGCTCGACACGACTTGACGTTGTCTGGTGGCGTTTCGCGATGGTCGGATAGAGAATCTTGGTAATGGAATTGAGCATTTCCGTGTCCTCTACGGAAAGCAGAATCGCATCGCGCAGGTACTGGTATCCTTTGATATGGGCAGGAACGCCGATCTCGTGGATCATATTTGTCACATCAATTTCCAGACTGTTTTCCGGCGGACAGATCGGCTCTTTTCCGGGGTTTGTAAAATTTCTTGGATGGTATCTTCTTACTGATGTCATTCCTTTTGTTGCTTTGATCCGGTTCAGAAGAGTTTCGTTGTCGAACGGTTTTAAGACGTAATAGTAAGCGCCGAGCCGGAACGCATCTTCGGTGATCCTCTCCTCTCCTACGGCGGAGACAACGATAAAGGCAGGTCTTTTTTTCAGATTTTTATCCTCATTGACTTTCTCCATTACAGTCAGACCATCCATCTTCGGCATGAAAATGTCAAGCAGTACGACGTCCGGTTCTTTGTCGCGGATGATACTGTAGATATCATTTCCGTTTCCGGTCTGCCCGATCAGTTCAAGCGTGTCATCCTGTTTTATGACGTTCCCAAGCATTTCCTGCATGCGTTCGTTATCATCCGCGATGGCAATGTTGATCTTTTCCATAAAGCTCTCCTTTGCAAAAACTCATAGTCTTTCCGGAATTTCACTGCATCCGTTTTCTTCTGAACTTTTTCCAATCACACAGACATTATAATTTTATTTTTTCGCATTTTCAATATATTTCCCGTAAATTTTTGAAAATTCGATCGACATTTTCCGTAAAAATTCGGAAGTTTGTAACAATTTCAACCAAATTAACGCATATTTTTTCAGTTCCGTGCAAGCATGTTTTCCGCAAAGACACCGTAGCCTTTTTCTGGATGGTTTACGAAAACATGGGTAATGGCGCCGATCAGCCTTCCGTTCTGGAGCACCGGCGAGCCGGAATTTCCCTGTACGATGCCGCCGGTTTTCTGTAGCAGCCGTTGATCGGTAATTTCGAGCACAAAATTTTTGTTCGTATTCTCGCTTCCAAGATCGATTTCTGTAATCTCCGCCTCATACTCTTCTACCGTATTGTCCACGCACATCCGCACGGTGGCCGGGCCCGTCTCGATCTCCTGCCGATAGGCAATTTCCGTCACGGTAAGCGGCAGTGCACTGCTTTTTTCCCTGTCCAGAACGCCGTGGATACCGTAGATGGTATTCTCCGCCACTGACCCGATACGGTTCTTTTCTTCGTAATGGATCACGCCCTGCAGTTCACCCGGTACACCCGCTTTTCCCGGGATCACAGACAGAATCTGTGTCAGATACAGTTCTCCGCCGTTCAATTGGAGCATTTTTCCGGTATCGATATCACTGATTCCATGGCCGAGCGCTGCAAAGGTTCCGTCCGGTTCCACGAAAGTCAGTGTTCCGATTCCCTGCATATTGTCGCGGACCCAGGCCCCGAGGCGGCAGGTGCCGTCCTGGCTTTTCTGCGGTGTCACCTGCACTTCGATCGTTTCCCCGTCCCGAAGCAGGGAAAGATACACCGGGGAACCGTTTGATACTTTTACTGCATCAATCAGATCCTGCTTGCTGCGGATGCTCTGTCCGTTTACTTTTGTGATATAGTCGCCTTCCCGAAGAATATTTTCTGACGGACGGCTGACGGTTCCGTCGGACGAACGGATTTCGGCTGTACGGATCACCATCACACCGTCGGTCTCCATATAGATACCGACCGGCGCTCCGCAGACGGCAACTTTCGGCCGTTCTTCCTGGATCACACGGATCTTTTTCAGCGGGATCCCGGCGGCGGAACATTCTACAACCGTTTCTCCCGTTTCTCCGAATTCGGTTTTTTCTGCTTCCTTCGTATCTTCCGAAATCGTCAGAAGCGGATGTTTCGTGAGCGGCTGAAACGGGCTTTCGCTGTTCTCATCCACATACATCGTATCCGGCAGGGATTCGCGCATGGCATCGTAGCCAAGAAGAACAGCGAGGATCAGAAACAGCGCCGCCAGCGCAAGCAGGACTCTTCGGTATTTTTGTTTTCTCGTCATTTGCATTCCCATCCTTTCCGCCGCAGGGCAGAACTGCGGCATTTCTTTTGTTTTCGCGGCGGTCGTCAAGTTCTCGTGCAGGCACGGACTTTGACTCGCCGCCCGCGAAAAAGAGGGAAACCACGCTTTGTTTCGTGATTTCCCTCTTAGTATGCGGACTTCTCTTTATTTGAGTCTTGCAGATTTTTGTACCTGTGCCAATTCCTTCATCTCGCTGGCATTTGCCAGAACAGAATCCGTAATTTTCGCGCCGCCGAGCATTCTTGCCAGTTCTCTGACAGAATCTTCCTCGGATAATGGATGGATCGATGTGACGGTCTCGTTTTCTTCGACGTTTTTTTCGATTTCAAAATGAGAATCTGCCATCGCCGCGATCTGCGGCAGATGGGTGATGCAGATGACCTGATGGCGCTGCCCGATCTGTGCCATTTTTTCGGAAACCTTCTGCGCCGTCCTTCCGCTGATTCCGGTGTCGATTTCATCGAAAATCAGGGTTTCTGTCTCGTCGCGGTCGGCAAGAATCGTCTTGATTGCAAGCATGATTCGCGACAGTTCACCGCCGGAAACAACTTTCGCCAGCGGACGGATCGCTTCGCCCGGGTTTGTGGAGATTAAGAACTCCACAGCATCGGTTCCGTTTTCGGTGTAGCTTTTTGTCTTTTCAAATGAAATTTCAAATGCGACATGCAGGAAATTCAGGTCGCGCAGACCTTCGATAATCTGTGTTTCGAGCCGTTTTGCATAGTTTCTGCGGATCTTGGACAGATTATGTGCGGCCGCATCCAGTTTCTGCTCCGTTTTCTGTAACTGCTCCTGCAGTGCGGCGCGGCAGCTCTCAAAGTTTTCCAGTTTTTCCAGTTTTTTCTGCTGTTCTTCGCGGTATGCGGCGATCTCTTCCATCGTCTTTCCATACTTTGCTTTCAGGCGGTTGATCTCATCGAGCCGCTTTTCCGTCTCGTAATACTCTTCTTCGGAAAAGGTCAGTTCGGAAAGATATGCGGAAATTTCGCGGTTGAAATCATTCAGCAGTCCGTCAATATCGGAAAGGGTCTGCGACGGACCGGAAAGTGCATCGTCGTACACCGCGGCCTGCTGCAGCTCCCGGATTGCGCGGCCGACCTGCTCCCCGGCGCTGTTCTCTGCACCGTAGCCGGTGATCGCATATACCGTCTGCAGAGATTCCGCGATCTTTTTCGCATGGCCCATTTTCCGGTACGCAGTTTCCAACGCTTCGTCCTCGCCCTCTTTTAGCTCTGCCTGATCAATCTCGTTGATTTCAAACGTAAGAAATGCTGCCTCCCGCTTTCTTGCCTCCTCGTCGAGTTCGTACGCCGAGAGCTCCTTTCGGACATTCTTCCACTCCTGGTACAGCGCCCGGACCTCTCCTTTTGCCGTGGCCGCCTCGGTTCCCGCAAACGCGTCAAGAATCGCGATCTGCCGGTCCGGATAGAGCAGCGACTGGTGCTCATGCTGGCCGTGGATGTCGAGCAGCAGGGACGCAAGAGCTTTTACCTGCGAGATATTGCATGCCTCGCCGTTGATGCGGCAGACGCTGCGGGATCCGGTGATCTTTCTGGAAATAATCACCTGACCCTCCTCTGCCTCGAGATCCATCTCTTTTAACAGCTCCAGCACATGCGGATTTTCGGTTTCAAAGACCAGTTCCACCAGCGCGCTTGTCTCTCCCGTCCGGATCATCTCGCGGGATATCTTCTTTCCAAGCGCCGCGTTGATCGAACCGATCAGGATGGATTTTCCGGCTCCGGTTTCTCCGGTCAGTATATTCAGGCCCGGACCGAACTCCACTTCCGCTTCGTCGATCAGGGCCAGATTTTTTACGTGTAAGTTTGTGAGCATTCTTTTCCTCCGGTGTCACACCTGCTGTCATCTTTTTGTCTCTTTTTGCAGAGACGGGCGTTTTTTAGAACTCCTCGCCCGTCTCCTCCATGCCGTCCACCATCCGTTTCAGGCGTTCTGCTGCCACAAGCGCCGCGTCGTCATCTCTTGCCACGCAGAAAATCGTATCGTCTCCGCCGATGCAGCCGACGATCTCGCTCCAGTTCATCTCATCGAAAGCCGCTGCTGCCGCCATTGCCATGCCGGATACGGTTTTGATGACCAGAATATTTTTGGCAAGATCAACAGAAATAAACGCATCTTTCAGAACGCGCGCATAGCGGCTTCCCACCTCAGACGGTGCATTCTGCAAAACAGCATAACGGCTTCCGCCGTTCTCTTTTGGTACTTTTGTGAGCTTCAGCTGGCGGATATCCCTCGAAATCGTCGCCTGCGTTACGGCAAAGCCGCTCTCCTCCAGCTTCTTTGCCAGCTCCTCCTGTGTTTCAATGTCATATTGGTTAATTAATTTGATAATCTGTGCATGTCTCGCGATTTTCATTTCAAGCATCCTTCCCCAGTAACTATATCTTAAATGTTTGCCATTTTCTTTCTTAATGTCTCCAGAAAACTGATGTTGCTGATCTTCACAATCAGAGTATCCCGTCTGGCCTTTTTGATCACGATCCGGTCGCCGGTTTTCATCGGAACGCGGGTGTCGCCGTCAAAATATGCCATGCCCTGTTCAATGCCGCCGTCTCTCGAAGGCCCGAGCTCCACCTCGATCACATCCTCTGCCGGGAAGACAATGCTTCTCGTATTCAGGGTGTGCGGAGCAAGCGGCGTCATCAGCATCAGGCTTGCCGACGGTGAGATGATCGGGCCGCCCGCGGAGAGGCTGTAGCCGGTCGAACCGGTCGGCGTTGCGATGATGATGCCATCGGCGCTGTAGGAATTTAAAAACTCCCCGTTGACGTAATTGTCGAACCGGACGACACGCAGGTTTCCCTCACGGGTGATCGTAATGTCGTTGAGTGCCGCGTCCTCCGCAATCAGCTTTCCGTCCCGGTAAATCGATCCGCAGAGCATCATGCGGTGCTCAATCGTATACTCATCCGCCATCAGATGATCCAGCGCCGGATAAAGCGTGTCACGGTCGATTTCCGCAAGATAGCCGAGCGTTCCCAGATTGATGCCGAGCAGTGGAATCTGTAAATCCACCACGTCGCCTGCTGCCTGCAGAAGCGTGCCGTCACCACCGAGCACCAGAATGCCGTCGATATCTGACGGAACCTTCGCCGGATCCGTATAATGGTATTTTTCCCCTTTTTCGCTGTTATCGCAGAGAAGACACGTTTTTCCGCGCTCCTCCAGATATTGCCTGATCTGGTCTGTCACGGTAAGGTCCGGGTCTTTTGCTCTGTTTGTGATCAGGTAAAATCGCTCCATATCATGCTCCTTAACCCTTTTATTTATCCAGTGTATTGTGTGCGCTCTTTACAATGGCGTCTACATCGACATTGGTCTCTTCCTCTGTCACGCCGTCCGGCAGCCGGACAAGGTGAACGAGATACTCGATATTTCCCTCCGGTCCTTTGATCGGAGAAAATTCCAGATGGCGCACGCCGAAGGAAATGCTTTTCGCATAGGAAATGACCATCTCAATGACTTCTTTGTGTACAGCCGGATCACGGACAACACCTTTTTTGCCGACTTTTTCGCGTCCCGCCTCAAACTGCGGCTTGATCAGAGCTGCAATTTCGCCGTTCTCTTCCATCAGATTCCGGACCGGAAGCAGCACCTTGGTCAGGGAGATAAACGATACGTCGATCGATACGAAGGACGGTCTCTCCTCGATATCCTCCGGCACGACGTAACGGATGTTCGTGCGCTCCATGCAGACAACGCGCGGATCGTTCCGCAGCTTCCAGTCGAGCTGGCCGTGGCCGACATCCACGGAATATACCTTGACGGCGCCGTTCTGCAGCATACAGTCGGTAAAGCCGCCGGTGGATGCTCCGACATCCATGCAGACCTTTCCATCCAGGGTAAGGTCAAAGTTTTTCATCGCTTTCTCTAATTTCAAACCGCCGCGGCTCACATACGGCAGTGGTTTTCCTTTTAAGACAATCTCCACTTCTTCCGGGAACATGGAACCGGCTTTGTCCTCCCGCTCATTGTCCACCAGAACTTCTCCTGCCATAATCATGGCTTTCGCTTTTTCCCGCGATGTGGCAAGGCCCCGTTCTACCAGTAATACATCTAATCGTTTTTTCATCTTTCTTCCTGCCCCTGTTTTCTGTAGTATTCCTCAATTCTGCCGCAGATATCTTCCGGCGTAAAGCCGACCTGTTTCATCTGGTATGATACACTTCCGTGCGGAATAAAGCGGTCCGGCAGTGCAATGATCTCCACGCCGAACGGAAGGTCTTCTTCCTCGGCAAAAGCAAGGACGCGCTCTCCAAAGCCGCCGTCTTTTACATTTTCCTCGAGTGTTACGACAAGCTCATACGTATCGGCAAAGCTTCGAAGAAGTTCTTCATCGATTGGTTTGACGAACCGCGCATTCACAAGCGCCGCATCCATATCCATCCGCTCTTTTAACTGTTTCTGCACTTCTTCTGCCATTTTTACCATACTGCCGACGGCAAGAAGTGCAACACGGCTTCCCTCATGGATCACTTCTGATTTTCCGAGGCAGATGGGCGCACGGAACTCTTTTAATCCCGCATACGCTTCCCCTCTCGGGTAGCGCACCGCGATCGGGCCGTCGTAATCGACCGCAAATTTGATCATATCCGAAAGCTCCCAGAGGTTCTTCGGTGCAAGAATTGTCATATTCGGCATCGAACCCAGATAGGAAAGGTCGAAAATGCCGTGGTGTGTCTCCCCGTCGTAGCCCACAAGACCGGCGCGGTCAATCGCAAAGACGACATGGAGATTCTGCATACAGACGTCATGCATGATCTGATCGTACGCCCGCTGCAGGAATGAAGAATAAATCGCAACGACAGGCGTAATGCCGCCGAGTGACAGTGCCGCTGCAAATGTCACCGCGTGCTCTTCTGCGATTCCCACATCGAAACAGCGGTCCGGGAACATATTGGAGAAGCGTTTCAGTCCGACACCGGTCATCATCGCCGCCGTGACTGCCGCAACATCCTTTCTTCGATCTCCCATTTTCCGCATGACCGTGGAAAAGACATCCGTGTACGTCGGATTGGATTTTCCAACCGGCAATCCTGTTTTCACATCGAACGGACCCGCACCGTGGAATCTTGCCGGGTGGCGCATCGCCGGCTCATAGCCGCGGCCCTTCTGTGTCAGGACATGCACCAGAATCGGTCCTTCAAACCGTTTTGCTTCCTGGAAGGTCTTGATCAGCTGCGGAATGTTGTGGCCGTCCACCGGACCTAAATACGTAAGTCCCATATCCTCAAACAGCATGCCCGGAATGATGATCTGTTTGATGCTGCTTTTCGTCTTCCGCATCGCATCCACCATGCCAGGTCCGATGCCCGGAATGCGGTTCAATGCCTTTGTGACGTCCATCTTGAAACCCGTGTACGCCGATGCCGTCCGAAGGCCGGACAGGTACGATGACATACCGCCGACATTCTCGGTGATCGACATTTCGTTGTCATTTAAAACGATAATAAAATTCGATTTCAGGCTGGCCGCATTGTTCAGCGCCTCGTACGCCATGCCGCCGGTCAGCGCACCATCTCCGATGATCGAAACAACGGAATAATTTTCTTTTTTCAGTTCCCGTGCACGCACATAGCCGACGCCTGCGGAAATCGAGGTCGAGCTGTGGCCGGTGTCGAATACATCGCAGTCACTCTCGCTCCGCTTCGGGAATCCGCTGATGCCGCCTTCCCGGCGCAGCGTTTCAAACCCGTCTTTCCGCCCGGTCAGAATCTTGTGCGTGTAGGACTGGTGTCCCACATCCCAGATCAGCTTGTCTTTTGGAAGATCGAAGACGCGGTGCATTGCAATCGTCAGTTCCACGACACCAAGATTGGACGCCAGATGGCCGCCGGTTTTACTCAAAGACTCGATAATAAATTCCCGGATTTCCTCTGCAAGCGCCGGAAGCTGGTCCGCCGGAATCTTCTTGATATCGTTTGGTTTCTGTATTTTTTCTAACATGAAATCATCCCTTACTTTTTTCTGGAAGTCAGAGATTCAAACAGCTCTTCCAGAAATATTTTATCTCTCGGACAGGACAGATTTTTCAGTTCATCCACGGCCTCTTTCGTGAGCCGTTTTACCTCCTGCTCCGCCCCATCTGTGCCAAACAGCGTCACATACGTTGTTTTTTCATTCTTTTCATCGCTGAAAACCGGCTTTCCAAGCTCCTCCATCGTGGATGTGACATCCAGGATGTCGTCCCGGATCTGGAACGCGATTCCGACTTTGGAGGCAATCCGGCAGAGCGCGTCAAGATCATCGTCGTTTGCTCCTGCAAGTGCCGCACCTGCCATCATGGCAGCCTCTAAAAGCGCCGAAGTCTTGTTCTCGTAAATGTAGTCCAGCATCTCACGATCGATGGCGAAATGGCCGGCTTTTTCATTCATCACGTCAACACTCTGACCGCCCAACATGCCGGAAATTCCGGTTTTCTGACAGAGAATGCCAAAAGCACGCACTACGCGGTCGGTGTGCTCCTCCAGTGGAAAGGCTTTCCAGGCTGTCTCGTATGCATAGTTTAAAAGGGCGTCTCCTGCCAGCACGCCGACGGCCTCCCCGAAGACGACATGAGTCGTTTTTCTGCCGCGGCGGTAATCGTCGTTGTCGATCGCAGGGAGATCATCGTGGATCAGAGAATGGGTGTGAATCATCTCCATGGCTGCCATAAATGGTTTTACAGCCTCCCCGGTTCCGCCGAACAGACGGAAACTCTCCTGCAAAAGCAGCGGACGAAGCCTCTTTCCGCCCGCTGTCATACTGTAATTCATGGCTTTTGCCAGTTCCTTTGCAAAGCCTTCCTCTTTCGGCAGGTAAGCGGCAATGATACTTTCCGCTTCCCGCGTTTTTTCTTCGAGTACCGCTTTAAAATTCTCTGAATGTTCCATCCTCATTCATCTGGAGCATTTTTTTCTCGACGCGGTCAATTTTCTGACTGCATTCGTTCAAAAGCTCCATTCCCTCCTTGTATAAACGAAAGGAGTCTTCCAGGCTGACATCGCTGCTCTCCAGCGTTTCGAGCATCTGATCCAGTTTTCCAAATGCTGCTTCCAGTGTCTCACCGGAAGGGGTTCCTTCTTCTTTTCTCTCTTCTGCTTCCATATTTCCCATGTTTTCTCGATTCTCTGCTTTTTCACGATTGTTCCATCCAGGATACGGCCGATGTCTTCTCTGCGCGCGCTGTGATCTTTCCGTCTGATACACAGATTTCGAGCAGATCACCTTCTTTGACATCCTGCACCGAAGTGATGGCTTTTCCTTCTTTTTCCACGTAGGAATAGCCCTGGTTCAGCTTGTCCAGCGGGGACAGACCCTTCATCGCCTGAATGTAAAGGGCAAGGCGGTGGCGCGCTTCTTTGAGCTTTTCTTCCATCGCATCTGTATACCGACGCTCCAGCTCGGCGTGGCGTGCTCTCTGGTCACGGATCTTATTTTCCGGTCCGAGATACTTCCACTTTGTCTCGTACTGCAGAAGGCGGCTTCTCGCTCTCTGCGTCTGGTTTGCCATCGCATGGTTCATGCGGCTTTTATAATTTTCCAGTGTGTTGAGTACCGCGCGGACATCAGCGACCGCCAGCTCCGCCGCTGCGGACGGAGTCGGGGCGCGCAGATCTGCCACGAAATCGATGATCGTTGTGTCGGTCTCATGGCCGACGGCGGAGATCACCGGGGTATGGCAGGAAAAAACGGCACGCGCTACTTTTTCCTCATTGAACGCCCAAAGATCCTCGATCGAACCGCCTCCGCGGCCCACGATCAGCACATCCAGATTCAGTGCGTCCAGACGGCGGATGCCCTCCACGATGCTGTCCGCCGCTCCCTCTCCCTGCACCAGGGCCGGGTAGAGGATGATCTGGACAAAGGGATTCCGGCGGAGTGCAATGTTTTTGATATCCTGCACAGCAGCTCCCGTCGGTGCTGTGACAACGCCGATTTTCTTTACATACGCAGGAATCGGCTGCTTGTACTCCGGGGCAAACATGCCCATCTCTTCCAGTTCTGCTTTTAGGGCCAGATACTTTTCGTATAAAAGGCCGGCGCCCTCTTTTGTGATCTCTTTTGCATAGATCTGATACTTTCCGTCCCGCTCATAGACGCTGATGCTGCCGCCGACAATCACGTTATCGCCATCCCGCATCGGGAAGGCAAGGCCGCGCCGCGAACCGGCGAACATGACACAGGAAATGGTTCCTTCCGCATCTTTTAAGGAAAAATAGATGTGGCCGGACGGATGGTATTTACAGTTGCTTACTTCTCCGCTGACGTAAATCCGGCGGAGCATATAGTCCTGGTCAAAGATGTTTTTGATGTATGAATTGACCTGGCCTACGGTGTAAACATTCTGATTTTTATTTCTCATCTTCTTCTCTTGCCAGTTTTCCAAGAATACCGTTGATAAAGGACGGAGACTGATCTCTGCCGAAGCGTTTTGCCAGCTCAACGGCCTCGTTGATGGCTACACCGACCGGAACGTCCTCGTCGAATTTCATCTCGTAAACGGCAAGACGCAGGATCGCCAGGTCTACTTTTCCCATACGGGTCGTTTTCCATCCCTCGGAAGTACGGTTCAGCATCTCGTCGATTTCCGGGATGTGCTCGGTCACATGATGGTATTTCTCTTCCATATAGGTCTGATCTTTTTCGCTTACGGTTACTTCTTCATCCTCGTCGTTGTCGTCAGAGTACGTAAAGTAAAGAGACATCTGCTGCGGCATCTCCTCTTTCTCCTGGAACTCTGCGGTATAGAGAAGTTTAAAAATATTTTCGCGAAGTTTGCTTCTGTTCATTGTCTGTTTTAATTCCTTCCTGTATAGTTAATTAACTATTTTTCTTCCATTTCATCTGGCTCTGAATAGTTAACAAGAACCGCGGGGTTGTAAGGGGTCGCCTTATTCCCTCGCGGTTCGTTGTTTTTTATTTCGTCTGTTCCATATTCACGCCTGCAATGGCTACATTGACATCGGAAACTTCCAGGCCTGTCATATTCTCGATCGCTGTTTTTACTTTTTCCTGTACGTTTTTGCAGGTTGCCGGAATCTCGTATCCATATTTGAGATTGAGGGCAAGATCCACGCAGACAACGCCGTCGAGTACATCAACTTTGACACCCTTGGAAAGATTTTTCATGCCAAGCTTGCTGACTAATTCGTTGGTAATATTTCCGGCCATGGAGGCTACCCCGTCCACTTCCGTTGCCGCAAGTCCTGCGATAATAGCTACCACCTCGTCTGCAATCTGCACGGTTCCGATTCCTTCGTCATCATATATCGTATAAGTGTTTCTTTTCTGAATTTTTGCCTCTGCCATCTTAAAGAACCTCCTCCTTGGCTGACTTTCCTTTATTATACCAAAAGTTTTCCGAAAATAAAAGTTTTTTTTATTCTTCTTCCTGTGCCGCGCACCACTCGCGTGCTGCCGGCGTGTTGGCAAGGCCGCCCTGGCCGGTTTCGCGCAGACTCGGATGCATCTGGTCGCCGACTTCCCGCATCGCATCGATCACCTGATCCGGCGGAATGCGGCTTATGATTCCCGCAAGTGCCATGTCCGCCGCAGAAAGTGCATTCACGGAACCGATCACATTCCGCTTGACGCACGGGACCTCGACAAGACCGCCGACCGGGTCACACACGAGACCGAGCAGGTTCTTTAATGCCATCGCTGCCGCATGCGTGATCTGGGACGGAGTGCCGCCGCCAAGTGCGGTCAGTGCGCCTGCCGCCATCGCGCTTGCTGTTCCGATTTCGGCCTGGCAGCCGCCGGAAGCGCCCGCAATGTAGGCCCGCGCCGCAACGACCTGGCCGATACCGGCTGCCGTGTAGAGCGCACGCACGATCTGCTCATCCGCTGTCCCCTTCTCTTTCTGGTAATTCACGAGCACAGCCGGAAGCACACCGCACGCTCCTGCGGTCGGTGCTGCAACGATCCGCTTCATGCAGGCGTTTGACTCACCCATCGCAAGTGCAGATGCCATAACTTTTCCGACAAACGGTCCGCAGAGCGTGTTCCCGCTCTCGACATACGCGCGCATCGTCTTTCCGGCGCCGCCCACAAGACCGCTTCTCGACTGCAGCGAACCGTCGTAATTCCGTTCAGCGCCTTTCATGGCTTCCCACATGCCGCGCATCGTCTCAATGGACTCTTCGCGGCTTACATTTCTCTCATTCATATCGTCCAGAAGGATGACTTCATCAAACGGCAGGTCTTTTTCCTGGCACTCTCGGACAATTTCTTCCAGTGAATTATAAGACATCGTCCTCTTCTCCTTCCGTTACGTTGATGTATGTTACCTTTACAATGCCCTCAAGATGCTCCAGCCATTCCAGCGACTCTTTGGGAAGCGGCTGATCCATCTCCACGACCATGACGGCCGATCCGCCTCTCTTGTCGCGGTAGAGGGACATATTCGCAATGTTGACTGACTTATGTGCCAGCATCGACGTAACCTCGGCTACGTGGCCCGGCTGGTCCAGATTGTGGACGATCAGGGTCGGAATCTCGCAGCTGCAGTTGACATCCAGCCCGTCGAGGCGGTTGATCATGATACGGCCGCCGCCAAGAGAGCACGCCTGCACCTCGAGCGTCCGGCCGCTCTTTCCCTTTACTTCCAGAACGACGCTGTTCGGATGGGCACTCGTCAGATTGGCGATGCCGAATGAATAGGAAAGACCCATCTTCCGGGCAATTTCAAAGCTGTCCGGAATCCGCTCGTCATCCGGCCGCATGCCGAGAAGACCCGCGACGAGACCGCGGTCCGTTCCATGGCCCTTTCCCGTTGCGGCAAAGGAACCGTACATCAGTATTTTTGCTTCCACCGGCTGTTCCCCGAGAAGTTTCTGCGTCATCCATCCAATCCGCACTGCCCCCGCTGTGTGCGAACTCGACGGACCGACCATCACAGGGCCCAGAATATCGAATAAGTTCATTCCTTCTCCTTTTTAAGCGGCATCCCGCTCTTTTGTTCTTAGTTTTTGCTGAATTCGGTCAGCACAAGGTCTTTGTTTCGATCCTGTACCATGCCGACACTCCACGGATTGACAAAGAGAAGCAGCGGATTTCCCTTGAGGTCCATGACCTTCTTCATATCGGATGTACCCTGAATACGGTCCAGGTTGATCTCCTCTTTGTTTGCGATCCAGCGGATGTGCTCATACGGCAGGTTCTCCAGACGGATATCCACGTTGTACTCATTCTCCAGACGGTATTTTAAAACGTCAAACTGCAGGACGCCGACAACGCCGACGATGATCTCCTCCATGCCGCCTTTGTACTCCTGGAAAATCTGGATCGCACCTTCCTGTGCAATCTGGGAAATTCCCTTGACGAACTGTTTTCTCTTCATCGTATCGAGCTGGCGCACTCTTGCAAAATGCTCCGGCGCGAAGGTCGGAATTCCCTCGTATGCGAATTTTTTGCCCGGCATACAGATCGTATCTCCGATGGAGAAGATGCCCGGGTCAAATACACCGATGATATCGCCGGCGTATGCTTCATCAACAATATGACGGTCACTCGCCATCATCTGCTGCGGCTGGGAAAGACGCATTTTCTTTCCTCCCTGCACATGGAAGACTTCCATTCCGGCGTCGAATTTGCCGGAGCAGATGCGCATGAATGCGATACGGTCACGGTGTGCTTTGTTCATGTTTGCCTGGATTTTAAAGACAAACGCAGAGAAATCCTCTTTGACCGGATCGATCACGCCGCAGTCTGCCGTACGCGGAAGCGGCGGCATCGTCATCGTGAGGAAGTGCTGCAGGAAAGTCTCCACACCAAAGTTGGTGAGCGCAGATCCGAAGAATACCGGGGAAAGCTCTCCCTTGCTGACAAGCTCCTGGTCAAACTCTGCACTTGCGCCGTCGAGCAACTCGATCTCATCCATGAGCTGTTCTTTCTGGTCCTCATCGACCACATCGAGAAGATGCGGATCGTTGATATCGATTTCTTCCTCGATACCTTCCTTTGTTCCCTTCATTGTATCGGAGAAGGTAAGGACTTTCTTTTTGTCACGGTCGTAAACACCGCGGAATTTCTTTCCGGAACCGATCGGCCAGTTGATCGGGCAGGTTGCAATGCCGAGCTCTTTTTCGATCTCGTCGAGCAGCTCGAAGGTATCGTTCGCATCGCGGTCCATCTTGTTGATGAAGGTAAAGATCGGGATGTGGCGCATGACACAGACTTTAAACAGCTTTCTGGTCTGTGCCTCGACACCCTTCGATGCATCGATAACCATGACGGCGGAATCGGCTGCCATCAGGGTACGGTACGTATCCTCCGAGAAGTCCTGGTGTCCCGGGGTATCCAGAATGTTGATGCAGTAGCCGTCGTAATTGAACTGCAGAACGGAAGAGGTAACGGAAATACCACGCTCTTTCTCGATCTCCATCCAGTCGGATACGGCATGGCGCGCAGTCGCTTTTCCTTTTACGGAACCGGCGAGATTGATCGCTCCTCCGTACAGCAGGAATTTCTCAGTCAGTGTGGTTTTACCGGCATCCGGGTGGGAAATGATGGCAAAGGTACGCCGTCTTTCAATTTCTTTTGTATAATCAGGCACAGTTTTATCTCCTTTGGAATATAAAATCTTATTTACTATGTTTTCCATGTTTATGCTTTTTAGACATACTAATTTATTCTATTATATGCCACCATTCCTGTCAATCGTTATCTTGACAGTTCATTCATAATCGAAGCATAAATCTTCTGACTCCGGTTTTCCCAGTTGCTGCAGATCTTTTTGGCCGCCTCCTCGGACGGAACCGTCACGACAATCTCAAAAATAGTCGTCTTCCGCTCTCTTGCCTGACAGCGGACCTCGTAGTCATCTCCCGCGGTCTTGTAGTAATCGGCCACAACGGACGCTTTTTTCCGCAGTTCATAGGAGTGTTCCTTCATATAGCGGTCGATTTCCTCCCGGATTTCCGGAGAGATCTCGTTTTCGAAGAAGGAAAGCGTCTTGCTGCCCTCCTCAGTCATGTGGTAGTACGAGGTGTTGCGCACCTTCTCGATCTCGATCAGCTTTGTATCCTGCAGCTCGCTTAACGCCTCCTGGAGATGAAAATAGTTCGTGTACTCTTTTTCCAGGATAAAATCCGAAATCTGTGTATTTGACAGCGGAAAATTCACATTCTGCAGCATGTAGAGAATAATCAGTTTGTATAACGTAAAGGATGATTCAATCACGGTGTGTTTCCTCCTTTTTCTTCGTCCAGAAGCTGTCCCTGATACGCATGTTCTTCTTTCATGCGATGATGCAGCTCATTTAAGACGGTGCGTTTTGCCTGGCTCCATGTTGGTGCAATCAGAAGATCCCCGGGGCCGTCTCCCGTCACACGGTGGATCACAAGATCGGGACGGAGGCGCCGCAGGCAGTCGATGACAAGGGTAAGATACGCATCCTGCTCCAGCACCTCAAATTTTCCGGCCGCGTAGTCCGCCGCAAGATCCGTGTTTTTCAGCACATGAAGCAGCTGAAGCTTGATGCCGGAAATGGAAAGTCCATTCAGGTAATCCATTGTTGCAAAGACTTCTTCCTGTCCCTCCCCCGGCAGACCGAGGATCGTGTGGACAATCACGGGAATCCCCCGCCTTTGCAGCTTGTTTACTGCCTGTTCAAAACAGGAAAGCGGATAGCCCCTTCGGATATACTGTGCCGTTTTTTCATGCATCGTCTGCAGTCCCAGCTCCACCCAGACCGGTTTGATCCGGTTCAGCTCTTCTAACAGAGAAAGAACCTCTTCCCCTAAGCAGTCCGGTCTCGTTCCGATCGAAAGGACCACGACCTCCTCGTCCGAAATTGCCTCCCGGAAAATTTTTTCCAGATATTCCACCGGCGCGTACGTGTTCGTATACGCCTGGAAATAAGCGATGAACTTATGCACCGGCCGCTTTTGCTGCAGGAGGGATTTCTGCTCCCGGATCTGTTCCGGGATGGATTTGTTTCTGTCCCCGGCAAAATCACCGGAGCCGCCCGCACTGCAGAAAATGCAGCCCCGGTCACCGCAGGTGCCGTCCCGGTTCGGACACGTCATCCCGCCGTCGAGCGAGAGCTTGTACACTTTTTCCCCGAACGTCTTTTTCAGATAGGCATCCAGCGAATAATACGGCTTTCCAAGCCAGTCTGTCATGGTTTCTTCCCCTTTTATTCGATGTCTTTTCCAATTTTTTTGAAGTTTTCCCGGATCTTCTGTTCATAGCCGTTCGTTCCAAGATGAAGGAAACGGCTTCCTAAGATCTCGTCCGGCAGATACTGCTGCTCGACGTAGTGATTCGGGTAATCATGTGCATACTGATAGCCTTCACCGTGGCCGAGTTTGGCAGAACCTTTGTAATGGGCGTCCTGTAGATGCGGCGGAACCGACGTCCGCACACTTCCGACCGTCTTCATCGCCGCAAAGACTGCCTCGTACGAAGAATTACTCTTTGGTGCACAGGCAACATACGTGGCTGCCTCCGCCAGAATAATCTGCGCCTCCGGCATGCCGACGCGTTCCACGGCAAGGGACGCGGAAACTGCTACATTTAAGGCATTCGGATCGGCAAGGCCGACATCCTCCGCCGCGCAGATCATGATGCGGCGGGCGATAAACTTGATATCCTCCCCGGCATACAGCATTTTGGCCAGATAAAAGACCGCCGCATCCGGGTCAGAACCGCGCATGCTCTTGATAAATGCAGAGATCGTATCGTAATGCTGATCGCCCGTCTTGTCGTACCGCACGACGCGCTTCTGGATGCACTCCGATGCCGTTTCGAGATCGATATGGATTTTTCCGTCCGCCTGACGTTCCGTCGAGAGGACGCCCAGCTCGATTGCATTTAAGGCCGCTCTCGCGTCACCGCCTGCGATGTCGGCGAGGAACTCTTTTGCATCCGCATCGAGCACAACGTTGTACGTCCCGAGCCCCTTTACCGGGTCCGTCACCGCGCGCTCCAGCAGTTTTTCGATGTCCTCTTTTTCGAGCGGCTTTAATTCAAAGATAATGGAACGCGAAATCAGCGCCCCGTTGACCTCGAAATACGGGTTTTCCGTCGTCGCGCCAATCAGAACGAGTGTGCCGTCCTCCACAAACGGAAGCAGATAATCCTGTTGCCCCTTGTTGAAGCGGTGGATCTCGTCGACAAAAAGAATCGTCTTTTTGCCGTACATGCCGATCCGCTGCTGCGCTTCTTTTACGACTTCTTCCATATCCTTTTTGCCGGCTGTCGTGGCATTCAGCTGGGTAAACTCTGCGCTTGTCGTGTTGGCGATGACGCGGGCAAGCGTCGTTTTTCCCGTTCCCGGAGGGCCGTAGAAAATGACGGAGCCGAGTTTATCCGCCTTGATCGCACGGTACAACAGCTTTCCAGGGCCGATGATGTGCTCCTGTCCAACCACCTCGTCCAGCGTTGTCGGGCGCATGCGCGATGCGAGGGGGGACTCTTTTTCCATTGTGGTTTCTTTCATATAATCAAACAAATCCATGTATTTTTCACCCCATTTTTCTTTCTGCCATTTATCTTATCACATTTTGGCGGGTATCCTCAACCCCTTAATCTCGGATTCTCCGCAACTATGTTCGATGGAATCCGCGGAAGCTATTCTTCAATCAGCTCACGCACCGTCACAAACGTGTATCCCTCTTCTTTTAATTCTTTTACGATCCGCCGCAGCGCTTCCACCGTCGCGCGGTAGCCGTCATGCATGAGAATAATGCTGCCATCCTTCACATTCGGAAGCACCTCGCTGCAAATCGACGCGGTGTTCTGGCTCTCCCAGTCGCGGGAATCCACATCCCAGAGTACCGGGATCATCGTCACTGCAAGGTCCAGCCCCTCTCTCCATTCCCCGAACGGCGGACGGATATAGACGGGATATTCCCCTGTGATCTCGTAGATTGCATTGCTTGTTTTCACGACCTCCTCCCTCGCTTCCTCTTCTGATACTTTCGTAAGCTGAACATGATGAAATGTATGATTTCCGATCAGATGGCCTTCCGCATGCATCCGGCGGACGATTTCTTCGTTTCCGGCAAGACACTGCCCCTGCAGAAAAAACGTTGCCGGAATTTCATTTTCTTTTAAAATTTCAAGCACCTCCGGCGTATAGCACGCATTCGGCCCGTCATCAAATGTCAGCGCCGCACGGCGGGGCACACTTTTTTCTGCTTCCGCCGCTGTCTCTTTCGCGCCTTCTCTTTCACACCGTGCCAGCTCTGCAAACAGAATAGCCGCCATTATCACAGCCAGAAGCGGCAGAGGAACGTGCCGCACTTTTCGGAATCTCCGCATGGTCTGCCCTTCGCACTTTCTTCTGCATTCTCTGTATTATATGAAAAACAGGAGAAAAGATGCCGCACCCGGCGGTTCTTTTCTCCTGTTTTTGTTCTTTATGTATCCTGCACCTGAAGAATATACGTACCGGACGCAGTATCCTGGTAAACGATATCTCCGATGGACTGCAGCAGCGATTCGTTCAGCGCATCGCCGTATTTCTCCTTTTCTTTGCTTCCCACAAAAATGCAGGTCACATGATACTGCTCCAGCAGGCGCAGCACTTCATTCGTATCGGTCGAGGTGTACATCTGTTTCACATCCTCGGCGCGGACATTTAAGTCTGCGGGATCCCCTCTCCAGAGCCATTCATGGACATACCATCCAAGCACGGTCGGAAGACCGGTCATTGCGGAAACGCGCTCGTAATCGCTGTAGCTGTCGCCGTTCGCCTCAAGCACAACCGGCTGTCCTTCTATTGTTTCATCCAGCCAGCGGATGGCACCTGCGTCCTCGGAAAAGACATTTTCCAGATACGCTGTCGCATCGAGTCCGCGGTACTCGGACAGATCGAAAACATTTCCGAACCAGGAGTACACGCTCGTTCCAAAATAGCCGAAGGTCCATAAAAGCAGTACCAGCCCGATTCCGCCGAACACCTGCAGAATCCGCTCTTTTTTCCAGAGCAGGAACCGCGTGATGATGTAGCTCATGCAGATACCGAACAGGATAAATGCCTGATACGTCAGCTTGAACATCGTGTTGGAGCGCGCATACGATTCTTCGTAGATATCGCGCACATAGACGAGCTCCGGAATGATGATAAGGCCGATGGCACAGAGGCCTAAAATACCGATCACCATATCGCTCACCGCAATCTCTCTCCAGAAATTACAGAAGGCAGAAACTTTTTTTGGCTTTTCCGCCGTTTCTTTTTCGCCCGGCTCCGGTTTTTTCTCTCCCAGAATCAGGGCAACGGCTTGCTCTTCCACCTCTTCCTGCGTCTTTCCATCGGCAAGTACAATCTGTCCCTGCCTCTCCATGCCCGGAAGATGACAGTTTTTCCGCCATGCTAGCAGAACGGCTGCGATAAACAGCACAACGAGCACCGTCGGAAGGCCCCAGAGAATCGCCAGCTGATACAGCATCGAATGGTGCCTGGCAATGCCGACACCGGAAACCATCGTCTCAAACTTCATTGTAAACGGAAGGGCGACAATCGTTCCAATTGCAAAAACTTCTGCAGCCTGCAGGAGAACCGTTCCGATCGTCTCTTTCGCCCGCGCATGATACCGGTACAGCGCACCGTACAGCGCAAAACCTGCAATCACGACGAAATAGATAGCAAAATCCCAGTAGTTGGACCAGTGGAACACACCGATCAGAAAGCCCGCCGCGATGATCTGCGGCTGAAGCAGAACGTCTTTTAACGACCATTTCCACTCTTTTTCCGGATCACGGCAGGTATTTTTCACGTAGGAATATAAAAGGCCCAGCACCAGCAGGACGAACATGACATTCACCACATGGGCATGCAGGTCGCCGAGCACAAAGGAATACGATGGAAACTCATGAATCGTGCGGTCATTTTCCACAAGCGGGTCATACCCGATATAGCGGGTCGAACTCGGGAACCAGTAAGCCGATTCGTTCAGTCCCAGCCACTGGCGGATGCAGCCGTAAATCACATAGTGCATATTTCCGGCAAGGGAAACGGCGCCTCCCGAAAGAAGACCGCCAAGCACCGGTGCAATCTGGCTTTTATTGCCGCCCTCTTTCCGGATGCGGTGGCACGCACGCGACTCTGCCAGATGGTAGGTGATCGAAAACGGCAGAACAAACGCGAACGATGCCACCATCGTACGCATCAGATGGTACGTCTGCTTTACATCCGTGAAGGTAATCTTCGTCAGAAATACGGCATAGAACTGGCCGCCGTAATAGTAGTTAATACCGCTTCCGCTGTACCAGAGATCCTCTGCCGGAACGGCGGTGCTGCGCATCATGGCCTTCATAAAACCATAATCCATGAATTTTTCGGTTCCGTGTGCCTCCGGGTGAAAGCCCGCAAGGTAGGTCCAGAGAAGGAAAAAGGCGAAAAACAACACTTCTTCCATCATCAGGAAGTCGATTTCCGGCGCATGGACGCGTACCTTAAAACATCCGAAAATCCAAGAAGCCAGGATCAGTACGCCGACTGTGATCAGGCAGACCGGTGCGGTAAACGGAACCAGTCCGAAGCTTCCAAGAGCAAATACAGCAAAACCGGAAACAACGATGCCAAGCACTTTAGAAAACATCCATCCCCGGTCATGAAACCGCGGAAACAGCGCTGCGGCAGCCGGATAAAATCCAATACCGAGCACCAGGGTCATAAGCCACCACTTCAGGAACGAAACGTTGTCCGTTCCAAGAAGCGGCGTTGTGGCCAGCACAAGCAACACCAGCAGAATGCCGGAAACTGTCGTCTTTTTGCTCATCTTTAATTATCTTCCTCTGTCATTGTGTAGACATGACGTTTTCTTGCCATCTCATCGCTTGCAAGATACTCGTCGTAGGTGGTCATCTTATCGATCAGCGCGCCGTTCGGAAGGATCTCCATGATACGGTTTGCTGTGGTCTGTACAAACTGATGGTCGTGGCAGGTGAACAGCAGCACGCCCGGGAATTTGATCAGACCGTTGTTCAGTGCAGTGATGGACTCCATATCCAGATGGTTGGTCGGCTCGTCAAGAACGAGAACGTTTGCACCGGAAATCATCATCTTGGAGAGCAGGCAGCGCACTTTCTCTCCTCCGGAAAGGACTCTGACACGTTTCACGCCGTCCTCACCGGCAAAAAGCATTCTTCCGAGGAATCCGCGGACATACGTTACGTCCTTGATCTCGGAATACTGGGTCAGCCAGTCTGCGATAGTCAGGTCGCAGTCGAATTCTGCGGTGTTGTCCTTCGGGAAGTAAGCCTGTGTGGTGGTTACGCCCCATTTGTAGTAACCGGAATCCGGCTCTTCTTCTCCGGTCAGAATCTTGAACAGCATGGTGATCGCCTGCTCGTTGCTTCCGACGAAAGCAACTTTATCTTCTCTTCCGAGGGTAAAGCTTAAGTTATCCAGGATTTTCACGCCGTCTACGGTTTTGGTCAGTCCCTCTACCTGCAGAACGTCGTTTCCGATCTCACGGTTCGGACGGAAATCGATGTAAGGATATTTCCGGCTGGATGGTTTGATATCGTCGAGCTGGATTTTCTCCAGGGCTTTCTTACGGGAAGTAGCCTGTTTACTCTTCGATGCGTTGGCGCTGAATCTAGAGATGAAATCCTGTAACTCTTTGATCTTCTCCTCTTTCTTCTTGTTCGCCTCTTTCATCTGTTTTACCAGCAGCTGGCTGGACTCAAACCAGAAGTCGTAGTTTCCGGCATAGAGCTGGATTTTTCCGTAATCTATATCTGCGATCTGGGTGCAGACTTTATTCAGGAAGTAACGGTCGTGGGATACGACGATAACGGTATTCTCGAAGTTGATCAGGAACTCCTCAAGCCACTCGATCGCATCGAGGTCCAAGTGGTTGGTCGGCTCGTCGAGAAGAAGGATGTCCGGGTTTCCGAACAGGGCTCTTGCAAGAAGAACTTTGACCTTCTGGCTGCCGGTCAGGTCCGCCATCTGTGCGTAGTGCAGTTCCGGCTCAATGCCAAGGCCGTTTAAGAGCTGCTCTGCATCGGTCTCTGCCTCCCAGCCGTTCATCTCTGCAAACTCACCCTCGAGCTCGCTCGCTTTGATACCGTCCTCATCGGTGAAGTCTTCTTTTGCGTACAGCGCCTCTTTCTCTTTCATGATCTCATAGAGACGGGCATTTCCCATGATAACGGTGTCGAGTACCGGATAGCTGTCGTATTTGAAGTGGTCCTGCTCGAGGAAGGAAAGACGCTGGCCCGGTGTGATGGTTACGTCTCCGTTTGTCGGTTCAAGCTGGCCGGACAGGATTTTCAGAAAGGTTGATTTTCCCGCTCCGTTGGCACCGATCATGCCGTAGCAGTTTCCCTCGGTGAATTTGATATTGACATCTTCAAACAACGCTTTTTTTCCGACACGAAGTGTCACATTATTTGCTGCAATCATACTTTTTAAAACCTCATTTTCTTATTCTTAATTGTAAACGTGAAGTTACCGCCGGGGTTTCCCGGTCATACGGAGTATAGTCTACCATAGGTTTCCGTTTTCTGGCAAGTAGGGAAAGCCCTTATTCCTCGTCTTTTTCACCGGAAATTGTAAAAAAGCTGTCATCCCGGTCTTTTTTGTCGATCAGTTCATTGTACTGCAGGCATTCATACTGCCGTTCGTACTCGAGATCCTCCTCCGGCGCATCGCTGTCGTTCCAGCGGTACCAGGTTCCGTCACTTGCTAAAAAGCCGAGGTGATTGAGCGCCGGCATCTTCTCGCGCAGGTCAAGCAGATACTCGTTGTACGGCGTCAGTTCCAGGCCGGTAAGGCTTAACGCATAGCTTGAGAGATAGTTTGTGCTGATCCAGACATTGCTCTCGGATTTCATGCTGTAGTTGGTCCAGATGAAGAACGGGGTTCCATAGAACTTCTCCTGATCCTCGACCGAAAGATTCTGATAGGCGTCTCCGGCAATCCATGTTTCAAACGCATCCGGCAGCTTCGGGGAATGATCGCCGAACATAATGATCATCGTCGGCTCGTCCACCTGCTGGAAATACCGGATCAGATAGGAAATTGCCTCATCGGAAAGCTTTAACAGGGAGAAATACTGATCGGCCTCATCACTGTCGTAGCCGTTGCAGTTGATATCCGCCTGGAAATAACGGTTCGTGTAGCCGCTGTGGTTCTGCATCGTCACATCAAAGAGGAAGAACGGGCTGCCCGGCTCCTTGTTCTCGTAGGTTTCCACGATCTTCTCATAGTTCGCCTGATCGCTGATCATGCCGCGGTACCGCTTGGCCGTATCGGAGAACTGATCAATCGAGATGAAATCATCAAAATCAAGGAAACGGTATGCCGTGCTCCGCTTCCAGTTTGTCGCCTTGTTCGGATGCATCGCAATTGCCTGATAACCCTGGTCTTTTAACGTCGTGACAAGGGAATACTGGCTGTGCGTAAAGTAGCTGACGTACGGCACCATGCCCGGGAACCGCTTGCAGGAGTTTCCGGTCAGGAACTCATACTCCGTTTTTGCTGTTCCGCCGCCCTTGGTACACGTCAGCGTGTGCCCTTTGATGATATTTTCGGTCAGCGAATCGAGGAACGGCATGTAGCTCTCGCTCGTCTGCGGATCGCCGACGGAACGGTAGTCAAACCACGACTCGTTCATGATCGCGATGATGTTGACGGGTGTCACGCTATCCGCATTATCTTTTCGAAGATCTTCTGTTTTCGTCTCTTTCTCGCTCGTATCGGCAATCGCTGTCACTTCGTCTTTCGAATAGCCGTCCGGCGGTGTCAGGCGCATGTATTTTGCGACCGCGGTAAAACCGACCGTCGTTCCGTACTGGCGGTATGTCTTCGCCGGATTCCAGAGGTCACTGATGACACCGAACTCGGCGTTCCAGTTCAGATTCATGTACGCCAGGTATGTTCCGAGCATCAGCGCAGCAGCAGCCACGCGGAGCAGAATTTTATTCCTCGTTTTCCGTGCAAAACGGTATTCCCGGCTCTGCAGCCAGAGGCGCACAACGAGCATCATCGTGATAAACGAAGTCACGATTTCACCTGTGATCTCGAATTTGTAGCCGCCGACTACGTCCGCCGCCGTCGCAATGCTGTACAGGTCGATGAGCTGGAACGCTTCTCCGCGGAACAGATAAACATAGTAGAATACCAGACTCATGCAGAAATAAAAGATGTTCATGAAAATCATCGCGCGGCGGATGGAGTTCAGAAAGAGGGAAACGAAAATGGAAAGTACGAAAATGACACCGATATTCAACAACGCATAATACCATTTCATCTCCCGGAACTGGCTGTTTGTGACAAATTCCAGTGTGGCAAACAAATAGGCTGCGTTTGCCAGCATCAGAATCGGCTGTTTCCATCCCACATAGCGCGGTTTTGGTTTCTGGTCCGGCTCTGCAGCAAACCGGCAGAAACTGACGACTGTCGTCAGTATGATACACGCCAGCAGGCACGGGAACAGAAAGTGAATACTCCACTCCCGGTCTGCCGCCGTCGTATCCAGCAGCGGGCGCGCCAGAAACAGCAGCACTGCCAGCACGCCGAAATGCAAAACAAGAAACGCGCACCGGGCGCGCTCCTTTTGATTCTCTTTTAATCTTTGATAAAACTTCTGCATCGAAACTTTATGCTCCTTTTATAAACAAGAATTATAATCCTTCCGTAAACGGCTCGTCCGCCGGATAGCCGCCGCCTAATTTTTGCATACAGCGCTGGATGGAATCTTTTGAATTTCCCCAGTCCTTATCCTTGTTGCGGTAATCGAATTTTTCAGTAAACCATGTTACCTCTTCCTGCAGCCGCTGGTAATTTTCTTTCATGATTTTGAACAGAGTCGGGTAAAATTCCGCTTTCTGTTTATCATTCAGCTTTTTCTCCGCCGTTTCTACCAGATCCGCAAAATGCGGCAGACAGAAGCCTTTTCCCTCGCGGAACAGTCTTGCAAACTCCTCGTCTTTTTTGTAGAGATCAAAGAACGTATCAAGATAGCGGTTATAGTTTGCCTTGAAGTGATCGCAGACGTAGCACGAATGCGTCTTCTCATCAATCCACTGGCCGATCGCAGTCTCACGGCCCTGTTTGTCGAGGGATGTCTTCTGCATCCGCTTGAACACCGAGGATTTTCCCGGTGCAAACAGATCCATCTGTGCGGCAAGCTCCTGGTTCAGTTTTTTCAGATGGGTGGACAAAATCAGACCGCTTCCGAGACGGTTTCCGTAATCGTACATCATTTTATAGTGGTGGCGGCAGAATCCCATCGCGTCTGTTTCCGCACGCACATCATCCTCCATATAGGATGCGCCGGAACCGAGCGCAAACGAAATCGCATGCTGCTCTGCTTCCCGCTCCAGATAGCAGAACGGGCACTCATCTTCCGCCTTGAATGCATCCGTCAGCGGAATGGTATGGATCGACTCTTTCATATGCAAAAACCTCCGATTTTATTTGTTGGTGCTTTCTACAGCATACACAAAAACCTCTCATTTGTCAAAAGAACTCTTTTTCCTGTTTTCCTATTATTCTGATGGATAATTTCTATATTTTGCACAATTTACATGTGCATTATAAAAATTTAAAGTTGTTTCTTTTTGGTATTTAATCGTTTAAGATAAATATTATATAAGTCTTTGTATCACTCTGTTCAGAAAGGAGCCATAGCAATGGGAGAACGTCATACGGAGGAGATGCGCCTCCTCGGTCTTACCATCGCTTTTTATCGCAGAGCACGCGGATTAACGCAAAGTGAGCTTGCCGAAGCTGTCAAGATCAGCCGTACACATATGAGCAACATCGAAGCGCCAAACAGTCATACCTCTCTGTCTCTAAACAAGCTGATGGATATTGCGGAAGCACTCGAAATTCCGCTGAAAACATTATTTGATTTCAAACGGTAAGCCCGGAAAGCTTTCCGTTTTTTATAGCAGATTTTTACAGCAACCCCCCGCAGCCGGTGTGCGCCCGGTGCGGGGGGCTTTTTCTCTCTTATTTTCCCGAAAAATCCGGAGTTCCGTCAAGATTATACGGGGTCACCTGGTATACATAGTAGTTCAGCCAGTTCGTGTACAGATTGTTCGCATGTGACCGCCATAAAAGCACTGGTTTTGTATTTGGATCGTCGTTTTTATAATAGTTCTTCGGAATCTCAATCGGGAGTCCTTTGTCTTTATCGCGGTGGTACTCGCCGTCGAGCGTCATACGGTCGTACTCCGGATGACCCATCACAAAAATCTTTCTTCCCTCTTCCGCCATGCCAAGATAGAATCCGGCTTCGTCGGACTCTGCGAGAATCGTGACATCTTTGCAGGCACGGATATCGTCGATCGGTACTTCTGTGTGGCGGGAATGCGGTGCCAAAAACTCGTCATCGAAGCCTCGCACAAGCGGGATCTTGCGGTTGTTGACTTTGTGCCAGAACAGCCCGAATTTCTTCTCCGGAAGCATCCGTTTCTTCAGTCCGTAGAAATGATACAGACTCGCCTGGGCTCCCCAGCAGAGGAACATCGTGGAGGTAACGTGTGTGTTCGTCCAGTCCATGATCTTTGTCAGTTCATCCCAGTAGTCAACTTCTTCAAATTCCATCTGCTCGACCGGTGCACCGGTGATGATCATACCGTCGTAATAATTTTTCCGCACATCCTCAAATTTCACATAGAACGTGTTCAGATGGCTGGTCGATGTATTTTTCGCCTCGTGGCTTGCCACCATCAGAAAGGTGACATCAACCTGCAGGGAGGTGTTGGAAAGGGAGCGCAGAAGCTGCAGCTCGGTATCTTCTTTGAGCGGCATCAGATTCAGGATCATAATCTTCAGCGGACGGATGTCCTGATGAACCGCTCTTGTCTCGTCCATGACGAATATATTTTCGCTTTCGAGTATTTCTTTTACAGGTAAATCTGCCTGAACTTTAACCGGCATATTCTTTTTCCTCGTTTCTATTCTTCTTGATCTGCCGCGCTTTTCTCTGCGCAGACAGGCGGTTTGCTTTTTCCGGCAGGAATTTCTGCCGTCTGCTTCCGATTATAGCAGATTCCCGCGCGGGATGCAAACCGCCTTTGCAGATATTTCGTTATTCTTCTGTCATCTTCAGAAATTCCTCTTCTGAGATCACCGGCACGCCGAGTTCGCGCGCTTTCCGGTTTTTGGAGGAACTGGATGTCGTGTCGTTGTTGATCAGATAGCTCGTCTTTCCCGTTACACTTCCGGTGGCTTTTCCGCCGAGCTCCTCGATTCTTGCCTTTAATGCATTCCGGTTCGGGAAATGTTCCACACTTCCGGTGATGACGAAGGTAAGACCGGCTAATTTCTGTTCTTCCTGGCTTGCCTGCGGCTTCTCAATCGTCAGATACGACAGAAGGCGCTCAAGGCGTTCTTTATTTTCCTCATCCGCAAAGTAATCCACGATGCTTTTTGCAATCACTTCTCCGACACCGTCGATCTGCGCGAAATCCTCCGCCGATGCATTCCGGATCCGGTCGAGATCGAAATCGAAGGCTTTGCAGATCATTCTCGCGTTTGCAAGACCGATATTTAAGATGCCAAGTCCGAAAATCAGACGGGGCAGCGTTGTGTTTTTCGCGCGCTCGATGCTGTCGATCAGATTCTGGTATGATTTTTCACCGAAACCGTCCATCTCCACAATCTCGTCGCGGTAGCGGTCGAGACGGAAAATATCGGCAAACTCACGGATGAAGCCGTGGCCCACGAATTTTTCGAGCGTTGCCTCCGACATGCCGTCGATGTTCATCGCGTCGCGGCTTACAAACAGGGTGAATGCCTTCATGAATTTTGCCGGGCACTCCGGATTCGTACAGTAGAGGGTCTCGACATTGTTCATCATCTGAATCCGGGTGGCACCGCCGCAGGCAGGACACGTTTCCGGAATATCGCGCACGCCGCTTCTCGTCAGATTCTCTGCGATCTGTGGAATGATCATGTTTGCTTTGTAGACAAGGATTTTATCACCCACACCGAGATCCAGCGAACGCATGATACTGATGTTGTGGACGCTTGCGCGGGAAACCGAAGTTCCTTCCAGCTCGACCGGCTCAAAAACCGCAACCGGATTGATGAGACCGGTTCTCGACGGGCTCCACTCAATTTCAAGCAGAGTGGTCTCCTTCTGTTCATCCGCCCATTTGAAGGCGAAAGCGTTCCGCGGGAATTTCGCGGTTGTGCCAAGTGATTCTCCGTAGGCGATATCGTCATACAACGCGACAAGGCCATCGGACGGAAAATCGTTTGTCTCGATTTTCGTGGAGAAATATTGCATCGCCTCGTCGAGGTTATCTTTGGTGACAGCCTTGTATTCCACCACCTCGAAGCCCTGCTCTTTCAGCCACTCCATCTGACGGATTCTGGAATTTTCGAAATCCTGTTCCGGAGCGCTCACAAGCGCAAATGCCATAAAATGAACGTGGCGTTTTGCCGTAATCTCATTGTTCAGCTGGCGCACAGAACCGCTGCAGAGGTTCCTCGGATTCTTGTATTTCGCATCGACATCCTCGATCTCCTCGTTGATCTTCTCAAAATCGGAATAGCGGATGATCGCCTCGCCGCGCAGAACCAGCTCTCCCTGGTACGGGATTTTTAAGGGAATATTTTCAAACACTTTTGCATTGTTCGTGACAACCTCTCCGATCACGCCGTTTCCACGGGTGACGGCCTTTGCGAGGGTACCGCCGCGGTACGTCAGAACGACGGTCAGACCGTCCATCTTCCAGGATAGCAGCGTTTTGTGATCCCCGATGAAGCTGCGGAGCACTTCCACATCTTTCGTTTTATCAAGGGAAAGCATCGGTGACTCGTGCGCTTCTTTCGGCAGTTCGTCCATCGCCTCGTAGCCGACTTTTGTGGTCGGGCTTCCGGCGAGTGTTACGCCTGTTTTTTCCTCTAATACCTGCAGTTCGTCATACAGCGTGTCGTACTCCAGGTTGCTCATGATCTCCCGGTCTTCCTGGTAATAGGCTTTTGCCGCTTCGTTCAGCTTTTTGACCAGTTCCTTCATCCGTTCTGTCTCGTTCATCGCTTTTCCTCCCCGATCTGCTTTTTCAGTTCTGCTAATTCTTTTTCCGTTAAAGGGCGGTACTCCCCTGTTTTCAGGTCTTTCAAGTGAATATTCATGATCCGCACACGTTTCAGCTTTGTGACACGATATCCTAATGCTTCGCACATCCGCCGGATCTGACGGTTCAGCCCTTGCGTCAGAATAATCGTAAAGCTGCGCTCTCCCGTTTTCTGGATCCGGCACGGGCGCGTCACGGTATCGAGAATCGGCACGCCGGATGCCATTTTTTTCAGAAATTCCGGTGTAGTCTCTTTGTTTACCTCGACCTGGTATTCTTTTTCGTGGCGGTTTCTGGCACGCATGATACCATTTACAATCGCACCGTCGTTCGTCATCAGAAGGAGGCCTTCAGAATCTTTATCGAGTCTTCCCACCGGGTAAATCCGCACCGGGTAGGACAGATAATCGATGATGTTGTTTTTCTCCCGTTTTTCCGCAGTACAGACGATGCCGCGCGGTTTGTTGAAGGCGAGATAGACTTTTTTCTCCTCCGGGACAACGGTTTTGCCTTTCACAACAACAACGTCGCCAGGCTCCACCTGCATGCCGGTTTCCGCGCGTTTTCCGTTTATAGTAATCTCGCCCGCTTCTGTCAGACGGTCCGCCTCCCGCCGCGAGCAGACGCCCGCATCACTTAAGTATTTGTTTAAGCGCATGGTTTTATCCTTCCAAAAAAGCAGTTTCATAAAAACCAGAAACTGCTTTTTTTGTTTTGTATTATTCTATTGTTCCTACTGAATGCTCTCTACATATGCTCTCAGGGAAGCATCTGCATCGAGTGCATTCTGATAATCGTTCTGAACCTGTTCGATCAGATTTTTGACTTCTTCGTTTTCGAGCGCCGCTTTCATAGCCTCGGTTACGGCCGCATCGCTGTCGGTATCATCCATGATTTTCAGGCTGCCGTCTTCTGTCGTGTAGAGATAATACTCCGAAAGCATCGGCAGGGTCTGGTTGATTCCCAGATATTTGCATCTGCTGCTGACAAACGCGATGTACGTTCCGTCATTTGGACCGCTGATCGTGTAGGCCTTTACATCTCCGTATGACTCCACATCGCTTTCTGCCTCAATCTGCGCCTGCTCCTCCGCGGTCAGATTATCTGTTACTGCAAAAAGACCGTTGATATCCCTTGCACCGAGCGCGGTGTAATACTGCTCCAGCACGGTGCTTACTTCCGGGACATTGTCCGCGGCAAAGGAGACAGCCGTATTATCGGTATTCTCTGTATTACTGGTATCGTCGGCCGCTTCCGGCTCACTTGTCGGCTCAGCCTCTGCATCCGGCGCGCTGGCAGTATCGGTACTGGAAGCATCTACACTGGAATCATTCGCGGAATCCGAAACGTCCGATGAAATGCCTGTGCTGTCCTCAGAATCTGCTTTGCTGTCTGCTTTTACCTGTGTCTTTTTATCCGGCACATTGTTTCCGGTGCTGCTGCTTGTTACGGTTCCGCCGCTCGATTTTCCATCGTTTTTTGGTGACACCAGATGAACGATGAGAAGAACCGCTGCCACAATCAGGAGAATTGCTCCGATCAGAAGCATGTAGCGCAGATTATCGGAAATCCATTCCCGGATTTTATCTTTTGTTGTCATTGGTTTTGCCATATTTTTCCTCCTTCATCAAAACTGATCCGCCGGATCAGTTATTGATATGCTCAGTAAGCAAAAAAACCTCTACTTCACACCGAAGCAGGGGCTTTCCTTATCCTGCGCCGGTCCTGCCCGCCGCAGCATGCCATGTAGCAAAAACGCGTCTGGAGGGATTCGAACCCCCGACACACGGTACCGGAAACCGTTGCTCTATCCCCTGAGCTACAGACGCTGATGTGATCTGTTTTCTCAACCACACTATGACAGTTTACCACAGACTCCTGCAATTGTAAAGTATTTTTCCCACCCAGCCGCCCATTTTTTTCTTAAATTATTCGCAGACTATTCTGCCACACAGCTTACGTTTCTTCCTCACACAGCGTCAGTTCCCCGCTTTCCCGGTGGTAATAATAAACGTGATCCGACAGAATCTCCTGCGGCTTGACCGTCTTTTCATTCACGTCCCGTACCATGTCGGAAAGACACTCCTCCGGGAACACATCATAATCCGGAATCACCATGCACTCGTGGATACTGCTCGGAATCACATAAAGACTTGCCTCAAAGCGCTGCGAAAGACTCTCCAGCACGCCGGGATAGCACATGCAGATTGCACCCAGCTTTCCTCTGCGGTTGCTGACCAGGTAAAACTGTTCCGCCAGCGGACCAAGCTCGAACCGGGGAAACGTTACTCCGTACTCTTCTTTCAAATACACCATAAGGCTGTCTGTGCGCACCGGCAGATCCCGCAGGGTGTTCTCCCAGGCACGGGCATCCAGCTCCTCCGCCGAAATTCCCCACAGCTCCCGGTGCGTCTCGTGGATCAGAATTGTCGCATCCGGCACGCGGTTTCCCCGCATCTGGTAATAGTACACGACCGCGAGATCGAGAAATTTTCTGTGCGGAACTTCGGAGAGCAGCGTACGATTTTTCTCCGCATGAATGAGCTCGCAGTAGATCTGCGGCGCAGCATTTTTCCAGTTGGTAAAAAAGGCAGCTTTCTCCGGTCTTCTCGCCTCCGCTTCCACCTTCCGGTACTGCTCCAGTACCTTTTCTGCAATCTGAGAAAGCGGCACGCCCTGCAGACAGCATTCATACAGAAGCTCCACGTAGATCGTCGGTGCAATCCAGTCCTTCTTTCTGCTGATGACAAACGCCTCTTTTTCGATACCGTTCAGCTTCTGCACCGATTCTACCTTCACCTCAAAATCATCGCCGGCTTTTCTTTTCAGCAGCGCGGCAAGCTGCTCTTTGAACATCTGATAGTCCATTTTTTCCCACCTTTCCTGTTTGATTGCCTTTTGTATTTTTGCTTTACGGAACAAAAAAGCTCCGGAAAACACAACTTAAAAACCTCTGTACAGATCTGTATATGCCAGAGATTCGTTGGTTCGCGGAACTTCGAACGATGAGAAAAACGGGCCCGGGCTGCTTCCGACAGCCTTTATCAGCCATTTTTCAGACGAATATTCTATTTATTTAGAAAACCGTGTCCGCCACAAAGAAAGTTGTGACGGACAACGGCGGGAACAGTCTTACTTATACACGGGACAGATATTCACCTGTTCTGGTATCAATTTTGATTTTGTCTCCCTGGTTTACGAACAGCGGAACGCTTACGGTAGCACCAGTCTCAACGGTAGCTGGTTTGGAAGCACCCTGTGCGGTATCTCCCTTGAAGCCTGGCTCAGTCTCGGTGATCTCAAGCTCTACAAACAGAGGCGGTTCGATTGCGAATACATTTCCGTTGTAGGAACATACCTTAACCATTTCGTTTTCTTTTACAAATTTCAGAGCATCTCCGATGGTCTCTTCGTTCAGAGCGATCTGCTCATAGTTTTCTACGTTCATGAAGTAGAATAAATCACCATCGCTGTACAGATACTGCATGTCTACACGCTCGATACGAGCCTGCGGGAATTTCTCAGTCGGACGGAAGGTACGCTCTACCACACCACCGTTGATGACATTTTTTAATTTTGTTCTTACGAATGCAGCTCCTTTACCAGGTTTTACATGCTGAAATTCAAGAATCTGAACGACCTGACCATCGATCTCGAGGGTAACGCCGTTTCTAAAATCTCCTGCTGAAATCATTCTGATTTTTCCTCCTTAACATAGTACGATGCGCCAAATGCGCACCATAGGCTTATCTTATAATATAATATTTTTCCCGATTTTTCAACTGTTTTTTTTCGTAATCCTGCCGCGGGCCAGATCACGCTCATAAAAGAACAGTACAATGTGCTCCAGATACCGTTTCAGAACGATCTGAATTTCCTCTTTCGGATTGATCGGCTCGGTCAGAATATTGTAAAGTCCGGTCCGTTTTGCACCGTACACATCGGTGAAAAGCTGATCCCCGACAAAGACCGCCTGCTCCTCTTTGATCCCCATTCTCCGGCATGCCTCCTGGTAGTTTTTCACCGAAGGCTTGTGCGCATTTTCGATATAGATAGAACCGACCGCATCGGCAAACGGAGCCACACGCGGTTTCTGATTGTTGGAAAGCAGACAGGTGGAAAAACCAGTCTCCCGAAGAGACGCAAAGAACGCAGCCGCCTCCTTCGTTGCCGGCGCACCGTGCGGAACAAGCGTATTATCGATATCAAAAATCACGCCCCGGTATCCTTTCCGGTACAGATCCGCGTAATCGATCGTATAGGCACTTTTTTCTCTCCGGTCCGGGTAAAACATCCGCATCAGTATAGTTCCCCGGTTCTTCTGGTTTTTTCCACTCATCTTCTTTCTCCAATCCTCTTTTCGTTTATACAGTAACTTTATTCTTCTTTCAGAAACTCCTGCAGAGCCTCAAAATTTGCTTTCATCTGGTCATAGCCGTGCTGGTAAAATTCCCGCAGCTTCTCCTCGTCCTTTTCGAGACGCGATACCGCCGGTATCTCCGGGCGGATCACAAAGACGGATCCTTCTTCTTCCCATTTTTCGATGCATTCGAGCACCTGGTTATAATGTTTCGCGCGGTTTACAAGCGCACGCACGAGATTCGGGTATTTGCGGAATGCCGCCACATACAGCTCCCAGCCTCTCGTTCCCTCTTTTTTGCGGTAACCGAAATTCCGTGTCAGAATAATGACATTTTTTCGGTGTCCCGTCTTTAAGGAACGGATAATCGGGATCGAATCGGCAACACCGCCATCGACGTACTCGTTTCCGTCGATCTCCACCATCGGGCAGGCGATCGGCATGCTCGATGATGCACGGCCAATTGCAAGCAGACGTTCTTTATTTTCGCGGTCATCCAGATATTCCGCGCGTCCCGTCTCACAGTTTGTCACAACCAGCTCACACGTCTGCGGCGATGCAAAATACGTATCAAAATCAAATGGAAAAATCTCATACGGATACCGTTCGAACACCATATCCATGTCGAGCAGTGCTTTTTTCTCAACGATTGTCTTGACATTCTTATTGACGTAGCGGTTTTTCTCATCCGTGACAATCATACAGTCCCTCGTTCTGCCAATCTGGCGCGATACATAGTCCAGCGCATTGCAGGCTCCGGCGGAAACGCCGATCACATGAGGGATATAATACTCCTGCTCCATCAGAAAGTCCAGCGCTCCTGCTGTAAAGACGCCGCGATTGGCCCCTCCTTCCAGTATGACTGCTCCGGATTTTGTTATGCTGTAATTTTTTGTCTCATTCATTCTCCTGCACTCTCCTATTTTTCACAATGACACATTACTTCCTGCACAGAGCAATGCCGGAGCAGATCGGAAAATCCCGACACGCTCCGGCCCTTCTGCCTGTTTTATCTGTTTTCCAGCGGAACATAGTCCACTTCATCTTTGACACTCTTGTACGCCGGGCGGATGATCTTGTCGGTGTTGATCAGTTCCTCCATCCGGTGTGCACTCCAGCCGACGATACGCGCGCAGGCGAACATCGGGGTGTAGAGCTCCAGCGGAAGATCCAGCATGCTGTAAACGAAGCCGCTGTAGAAGTCGACGTTTGCGGATACACCTTTGTAAATATGGCGCTCCTCGCCGATGATCTTCGGAGCCAGTTCCTCGACCATAGCGTACAGCCGGTAATCTTTCTCTCTGTGTTTTTCTTTTGCCAGCTGCTCAACGAAGGTTTTGAAGATGCGCGCACGCGGGTCGGAAATGGAGTAAACCGCATGGCCCATACCGTAAATCAGACCTTTCTGGTCGAACGCCTCTTTGTGCAGCAGCTTTCTTAAGTAATTCGATACTTCTTCCTCATCCGTCCAGTCTTTGACGTGTGACTTCATATCGTCGAACATCCGCACAACCTTGATGTTTGCACCGCCGTGCTTCGGTCCCTTTAAGGAGCCGAGCGCCGCTGCAATTGCGGAGTACGTATCGGTTCCGGAAGAAGAAACAACATGTGTTGTAAAGGTCGAGTTGTTACCGCCGCCGTGCTCCATGTGGAGGACGAGGGCAAGATCGAGGATCTTCGCCTCCAGCGGGGTGTATTTCTGATCCGGACGGAGCATCAGCAGAATGTTTTCTGCGGTGGAAAGCTTCTTCGACGGATTGTGGATATATAAACTTTTTCCCTTGATATAATGGTTGTACGCCTGATAGCCATAGACGGACAGCATCGGGAAAACAGAAATCAGGTTAATGCACTGGCGAAGCACATTCGGAAGGGAGGTATCATCTGCGTGGTTGTCGTACGCGTACAGGGTCAGAACGCTTCGGGACAGAGTGTTCATCATGTCCTTGGTCGGCGCTTTCATAACAACGTCACGCACAAAGTTCTTCGGCAGGGACTGCTGCTGTTTTAAGATTGTCTTAAAATGATTGAGCTGCTCTTCATTCGGCAGATTTCCAAATAAGAGCAGATACGCAACTTCTTCGAATCCCATACGGTTTTCACTTAAAAAGCCCTGGGTCAGTTTTTCCACGTTGATGCCGCGGTAGTACAGACGTCCGTCACACGGCGTTTTGACGCCGTCAATGATATCCGAAGACACAACGTTTGAAATCTGTGTCAGTCCCGCAAGGACGCCAACGCCGTTGATATCGCGCAGTCCGCGTTTTACATCGTATTGCCCATACAGCGAAACATCCATTTTGGAGTTATCTAGACAGATGTTTGTCAGTTCCTCTATTTCCGGTGTTACTTTCATGCTAAAAGCCATATGCATTCCCCTTTCTCTTCTCTTTTTTTACTCACTTTCGCTCATTATAGCATTAAACCAGGGGATTCGTATACTGAAATTTTTATAAACATTCGAAAAATTTTCGTAAGATTTTGTCTCACAAAAGGTATCAGGCTTCTGTTTTACATGCATCGAAGGCTTGATCCAGTGCGTCCAGGAAATCTCCCATCACGTAATACAGCGTCTCAAACCGCAGATAATCGAGGACGTTTTCATCCCACATAAACTTCAGCACCGGCGGGAATTCCTCATCGGACTCCCAGAACTGGAAGACGAGCGGCAGAAACGGAAAGACATGAAAAACAAAAGCAGCGTCTCCCGGGAAATATGGTTTTCCGCCAAGGGAAACGCATGCTTTTTTCAGCTGTTCCACATGCCCGTCATACCGTGCGGCGCGGCTGTCGTGAACGCCGGACGCAATCGTGCGGCCTTTGATCGTTCCCTTTAAGGAATTGGTACGCGCATACGTGCCGGCGAGCACAATCTCCTTCTTTCCGCAGCAGAGCAGGTCGAAAATCGTCAGCGTCTCATTGAAACTGCCCTGATGTACATGAAGAAAATGGTCTTTTGATCCCTCCACAACGCCGGTATGGCGGTTCACTCTCCATTCTTCAAAAAGATACGGCACATAGAAATAATCGTCATCAAACGCAAAGCCATACTTTCCTTCGATCTCCTTCTGATCGTATGTCAGAAAACGTTCCTGCATCTGATCACGCATTTTAATATAGTTCGACACTTCCATTTTTTTGCCTCCCGCTATTTGTCGAGCATCTTTTTCAGCTCGTCCATGAACGTGTTGACGTCCTTGAACTCACGGTAAATCGACGCAAAGCGGACGTACGCCACCTGATCCAGGTCTTTTAAGTAATGCATGACCTTCTCTCCGATCACAGAGCTTGGAATCTCGCGTTCCTCGCCGTTGAAAAGCTCCGTCTCCACCTTGTTGACCATCTCGTTGATCTTCTCGGCGGACACCGGCCGTTTGTGGCAGGCGCGCAGGATACCGGTCTCGATTTTCGAGCGGTCATACTGCTCGCGGTTCATATCTTTTTTGATGACGATCAAAGGGATCGTCTCCACTTTTTCGTATGTCGTAAAGCGTCTGCCGCAGACATCGCACATCCGGCGGCGGCGGATCGCATTGCTGTCTTCAATCGGGCGTGAATCCACAACCCGGGTATTATCCTGATTACAAAATGGACATCTCATATCTTTCGTCCTCGTTTCTAAATAAGTATTTCGGAAAGTTTTCTACTTTTACAGTATACGCATTTTTCCGTGAAATTCAAGTCAACTGCAGCAACATTTTCGCATATGTTTTTCCATAGGAATCTGTAAAAAGGAGCACCGCATGCGCGTTGTAGATCTCCGCCAGAAAGAAGTTATCAATATCTGCACCTGCAAAACGCTCGGCTGTCCGATTGATGTGGAATTCAATCCAAAAACGGGACATCTTACCGGACTCGTTCTTCCGGGTCCTGTGAAATTCTGCGGCTTTTTCTGCCACGGCGAGGATTTTGTGATCCCATGGGACCGCATCTGCCAGATCGGCAACGATATCATTCTCGTCGAAATTCCGGAAAAAGAGAAAAGGCAGCCCTGATCAACGGATATGAAAACCGAATTCCGATTCCAGCGGAATCTTCGTCCATTTTGCATCCGTGATTTCGATGTAGCTGGAGGTGCGGATCCTTTTGATCATCTCCGTGATCGTCTCCTCATCACCCTGCACCTCCATCTCCACCGTCTCATCCCAGCAGTTTCTCACCCAGCCGGTCAGTCCGAGCTGGTAGGCAGCATAATACGCCCGGTAACGGAACCCCACGCCCTGCACCTGGCCGTAGAAAATCACATGGTACCGGATTTCTTCTTTTTCGTCTCTTCTGTCTCGTTTCTCTGTCTCGTTCATATTTCTCTGCCTCCCAACAGTCATTGCCTAAAATTCGTCTGCCGTCGCACAGTACAGCGGAAGCGGGAACCAGTCGGATGGAATGTTCTTCCAGATTTCAGATGGAACCTTGCTTCCCTTACTTGCCAGCGGTGAAAGAAGCAGTTCCTGCGCCTGCTCCCGGTTGAGTACATCTGCCCCCGGATGGGCTTCCCCTGTCACGGTCACAGTTCCATCTTTTACCGTCACGGTCACCGGCTGCCCCTCCAGTACAGCAGACCACGTTCCATCGCTGATGCCCATCGTCTCTGCTTTCATGGTCAGCATTGCCTCGATAACGTCCGCAAACTCAAAAATGCGGTACATCGCGGAACCGCAGCGCTCTTTTGTGAAACTCTCGCAGACTTCCGATAACGCTGCTGCTTTTCCGGTCTCATACACCGGAATGGAAATGAAAAGAGAGTCAAGCGCATTTCCTTTTAAATAAGCGGCAAGTGCAGGAACGAAATCCTGTTCCTCCAGCACTTCTGCTTCCACAACCTGGTTTCCGCCGCAAAGTGCCAGATATCCGATCCGCTCACCGTTTTTCCAGATTGCAATTGCCTGCTCGCCGAACGTTTTCAGGCAGGCTTTCACATCCTCTCTTACCACGTAAAGCGGTTTTTCCTCATTCAGCTTCTTTGCAAAGGCTGCCGCCTCTTCGTCCGCTTCGCCGTTTTCCGGAAACAGCGGCGCAAAGGTGTAAGCGGAAAGTTCCCCGTTTTTCCAGGTATGGCGCACATTTGCCACATCCAGGTAAAACGTGTATTTTTCACTTCCCGGCGTAAAGCCAAAGTAGGCATACCGCTGTCTCTGGCCGTCCAGTACCAGAAGATCACACGTTCCTTCCAGATCCGTAATCCAGTCGCCAAGAAGACGCTTCATGTGGCCTTCGCCCCTTGCCTTTGGATGCACGGAAACGCTTCCTACATATCCTGCGCGGAGCAGCTTACCCCCTGCTGCCATTTGCTGCGGAAGCACCGCAATCTCGGCCCGGAGTCTGCCGTTTTCCGCAACAGCGACGCGGTGGATCCGTGCCATTTCCGGTCCTGCCTGATAAACCCTTGGAATTAACTGCTCAAAGTCGTGCGGACGGTGTGCCGTGCTGAACACGTAGTTTGCAAGTTCGATGCAGTCCTCCCACTCTTCCGGCTTTGCAAGTCTGTACTCTGTCATAATGTAAAAACCTCCTGATCCTAAAAACCCTTTTGTTTTTGCTCTTCTTTTTCTCTATCCTAACGGATTTTTGTCCTTTTGTCACGAAAATTCCGAACAAATTGCAATATTTTTGCTATATCTGGTAAAAAAAAGGAAACGCGCCCGGAAATTTTCATTCCAAGCGCGTTTCCCTTTTCTCAATGTTTCCTGTTTTACTGGATTCCTTTTACGGTGTAATCCTGTGCCTCTACGGCTGTTTTCAGCACATCGTCTGATACCGGAGCTGTCAGTGTTACAACGGCTGTTCCTTTTTCATGGCTTACTTCTGCGGATGCAACACCCTCGATTGCCTCAAGTGTTTTCTTCACTCTTGCCTCGCAGTGGCCGCACATCATGCCCTCGATTGTCATGGTTTTTACCATTCCCTGTTCTGTTGTCATGTTCAGATCCTCCTTTGGAATTTCGTTTTTGATTCTTTTATCTTTTGACGCGTCGTGCATCCGAAACAGATTCAGACGCAGGGCGTTTGTCACAACGCAGAAGCTCGAAAGGCTCATCGCCGCCGCACCGAACATCGGGTTCAGCTTCCAGCCGAACAGCGGGATCCATACGCCCGCAGCCAGCGGAATACCGATGATATTGTAAATGAAGGCCCAGAACAAATTCTCGTGAATGTTCCTGAGGGTCGCACGGCTTAAGCGGATCGCTGCCGGTACATCGGAGAGGCGGCTCTTCATCAGGACAACGTCTGCCGCATCGATCGCGATATCGGTTCCTGCTCCGATGGCAATACCGATATCCGCACTGGTCAGAGCCGGCGCATCGTTGATGCCGTCTCCTACCATCGCTACTTTTCCTTTTTCTTTCAGGCGGCTGATGACCGCTTCTTTTCCATCCGGCAGAACGCCTGCGATGACTTCGTCCACACCTGCCTGTGCGCCGATGGCACGCGCGGTGCGCTCATTGTCTCCGGTCAGCATCACGACACGGATTCCCATATTCTGCAGCTCTTTCACCGCACGCGGGCTGTCCTCTTTGATGACATCCGCAACCGCGATCATACCGAGCATCTTTCCGCCTTCACTGAAGAACAGCGGTGTCTTTCCTTCTTCGGAAAGTTTTGCTGCCTGCTCTTCCATCTGTTTCGAGAGAACCGCTTTTTTCGTAATCAGTGCACGGTTGCCTCCGCAGAGCTCTTTTCCGTTCCGTTTTGCCACAAGGCCGTTTCCAGGAAGCGCAGAGAAATCACTGACTTCTTCGCGGGTCAGGCCTTTTTCCTCTGCAAGTGCAAGAATCGCACGGGCCAGCGGATGCTCACTTTTCTGCTCCAGTGCAAAGGCACCTTTTAAAAGCTCCTCCTCACTTACACCGTCCGCCGGGATAAGATCGGTTACCTGCGGCTCTCCGCTTGTGATGGTTCCAGTCTTATCGAGTGCAACAATCTGTGTTTTTCCTGTCTTCTCGAGAGAAACTGCGGTTTTGAACATCGTTCCGTGTTTTGCTCCCATTCCGTTTCCGACCATGATCGCAACCGGTGTTGCAAGACCGAGCGCACACGGGCAGCTGATAACGAGAACGGAAATACCTCTTGCAAGAGCAAAGCCGACGCTCTCTCCTGCAAACAGCCAGATCACAATCGTAGCAAGTGCAATACAGATAACGGCCGGCACAAAAATACCGGAAACTTTATCAGCCACTTTGGCGATCGGCGCTTTTGTCGCTGCCGCATCGCTGACCATCTGAATGATCTGGGAGAGTGTTGTGTCTTCTCCGACTCTCGTCGCCTCACAGGTCAGGAAACCGGACTGGTTTAAGGTCGCCGCCGATACGCGGTCGCCGGTCTCTTTATCCACCGGAATACTCTCGCCAGTCAGCGCGGATTCGTTGACGGCACTCGTTCCCTCCAGGACAACGCCGTCCACCGGAATATTTTCACCCGGGCGGACGATGAAATGATCGCCCTTTTTCACCTGATCAATGCCGACTTCCACTTCTTTTCCGTCTCTTAAGAGAACGGCGGTCTTCGGAGCCAGCTTCATCAGACTCTTTAACGCATCGGTCGTTTTTCCTTTGGAAATCGACTCCAGCATTTTTCCGACGGTAATCAGGGTCAGAATCATGGCTGCGGACTCGAAGTAAAATTCATGCATATAGCTCATGACTGCATCCATGTCCCCCTGTACCTGCGCTCCCGTCATGGCAAACAGGGCGTAGACGCTGTATACAAACGATGCGGTAGAACCAAGCGCTACCAGCGTGTCCATGTTCGGTGCTTTATGCCAGAGGCTCTTGAAACCGCTGATAAAGAATTTCTGGTTGATGACCATGACCGCAATGGTAAGCAGGAGCTGTACCAGTCCCATTGCGATGTGGTTTCCTTCAAAGAATTTCGGCAGCGGCCATCCCCACATCATATGGCCCATGGAGAAATACATGAGCGGAATCAAAAGAAAAACGGAACTCACCAGACGGCGTTTCATGACCGGTGTTTCCTTGTCTTTCAGCATCTCTTCGTATTCTGCTGTGGAAGCCGACTGTGATGTGCTTCCCTTCTCGCCTTTTTTCGATGCACCGTAGCCTGCATTTTCCACGGCGGCAATAATCTCTGCCGGGGAGGCCGTTCCCTCCACGCCCATGGAATTTGTCAGAAGGCTGACTGCGCAGGATGTGACACCGGGTACCTTTGACACGGCTTTTTCGACACGGGTCTGGCAGGCGGCGCAGCTCATACCGGTTACATTGTACTGTTCCATCGTATGTCTTCCTTTCTGTAGTTCTGGCTTTTCTTTTTCGCATACCCTAATGGGGTATCTTATTTTCTTCTACACTATATACCCTGTCCGGGTATTTTGCAAGTGTTTTTTCAAAAAATTTCCACTTCTCTTCTGCCATCCCCCGCACAATCCGGCCGGACCATCCTCAGAAATCCCTTGACAACCCGGCGCATGTATTTTATATTGAAGCAATCATGGATGATTTTTTGTTACAGTTCACAGGTACCCTGCGAACTGTAACATTCGCAGCCCTCATTTAAAGTTTTGCTTCGCAAAAGGAGGGCTGCTCACACCTGAATCATGTTCTTACGCAGCAAAACAGCAAGTGTTTCACTGCTGAGTGAACAGTAACGGATTTTTCTTTTTTCATCCTTCGGAGGTTTTTATGATTACATATGATTATTATCGCATTTTTTACTTCGTAGCACAATATCACAGCTTTACAAAAGCCGCGGAAATTCTGAAAAACAACCAGCCCAACATCACACGGTGCATGAACAATCTGGAAAGTGAGCTTGGCTGCAAACTTTTTATCCGTTCCCACCAGGGTGTCACACTGACAGCGGAGGGCGAAAAGGTGTATGAGCGTGTGGCCGTTGCCTACGAACAGCTCCGCACGGTTGAGGAGGAGCTGGCTCTTGAGCGGTCTCTTGAGAGCGGCCTTATCACAATCGGTGCGAGCGAGACGGCACTTCGTCTGATGCTGCTCTCCCGCCTGGAGCACTTCCACACCCGCTATCCGCACGTCCGCCTGCGCATCTCCAACCACTCGACGCCGCAGGCCATCCAGGCGCTCGAAAACGGTCTGGTCGACTTCGCAGTCGTCACAAGCCCGGTGGAAATCCGCAAACCGCTACACAAGATCCCGATTTTCCCATTCCAGGAATTTCTGATCGGCGGATCGAAATATGCATCCCTTTCCGCAGAGCCGCATCATCTCGGCGAATTGTCAGAATATCCTTTTATCTCGCTTGCCAAAGACACTGGCACGCGGGAGCTGTACGCCGAGTACTTTCTGAATCACAGCCTCGCCTTCCACCCCGATATGGAGGCGGCGACGACGGATCAGATTCTTCCTATGGTCGAGTATAACCTCGGCATCGGATTTTATCCGGAGGAGCTGGCACGCGATGCCTTAAAGAGCCGTACCGTCTGTCGGATTCCGCTCATCGAGGAGGCCCCCAAACGTGAAATCTGTCTTATCATCAACCCGCGGCAGCACCAGAACGCGGCGGCAAAAGAGCTGATCGGGGAGCTTCTGGAACGCGTATAAGATTTTATGAACTTTTGTTTGAAACAGAAAAAGACCCTGCGTACCGGCGGACGGAACATCGCTGCTCCATCCTTCCCGTATACAGGGTCTCTTTTTTATTTATGCCTGCTGTCCGGCAATCTGCTCTTTTTTATGCGGCATGGCAAAGACCATCGCCGTGTAGGAAAGCATTGCGCCTGTGATGTAGAAGAACATCAGAAATCCGCTCCGGTTCAGCACAGCAATGCGGACGATTCCAATCCAGAAACCGACGTTGGACGCCAGGGAGAACACACGCGCAAACATCATGTTTTTCTCCTCACCCTTTGCCAGGCGGACGATCAGCAGCAGCATGGCCGCTGAAAAGAATAGTGTCATACAGCACTCCAGAAATACTTCCATTTTTTCAGCCTTCTTTCTTCACTCTCTCCTATTTCTCAGCGGTACTTTTCCAGTGACATCAGAAGGAAGCTCACCAGAAGAAGTCCGCAGGAAATCCAGATTACATGGATTCCATACAGCATGGAGAACACGCCTCCGATTCCGGCGCCGATGGCGAAAGCCAGAATCACGCCGAAATAGTATCCGGCCTGACGGAGCTGTTCTTTTTTCTTATCCCGCATATACATAGACAGCGCTGCGGTTCCGCTTCGCAGGTTTCCGATGCACATGGTGCTTGCATACGAATAACCGCCGACCTTGCGGAAGGTCTGTACCTGAATCGCGCACGCAAACGATACGAGCATCGCCGCGAGCATATTATAAGAGGACGGAATAAATCCGACGATCGCAAGGATCACAATTTCCGCCGCGAGAAGTACCTGCCGCCAGTGCAGCCTCTTTGCATACCGGTAATGCTCCTGGAAATTTTCTGCCAGAAATACACCCATCGCAAAAAAGAGGATCGGGAAGAGATACCGAAGGCCTGCCGTAAAGTTTCCTTCCAGAAAGTTCTGGCTCATCAGCACAACGTTTCCCGTCTGGGCATTTGAGAATACTTCATCTCTGCAATTGTACGTGTAGGCATCCTGAAAACCGCCGGACAGCGCCAGAAACATACTGTTAATAAATGCTTCCGACATCTGATTTTCCGAGAGCAGGCGTCCTACAAAGCTTGCTTTCTTTTCCATACATTTTCCCTTTCTTTCAACAGACGGCCCGGCTTTTTGGTGCCTGCCGTTTTGCTTCCCTTATTATAACCGCCCGCTTTTTGAGATGGAAAAACGGATATCGTATTATGCTCATATATTTTTCATATGACTATATTGATACAAAATTATTTTAATATGATACACCGTAAAAAAGGGAGAAATTTTGTCACTTTGCACAAACAAAATTTCTCCCTTTTTGTAAATTGTCTTTATTGTTCTAAAATTTTCTTACTTTCTTCCTCTCTGTTTCTCACTCTGCTCGCGGTGATACTGCAGCGTGTAGAGCTGGTAATATCTTCCCTGCGCTGCTAAAAGCTCCTGATGCGTTCCATGCTCCACGATTTTTCCGTGGGACAGTACGATAATCTCATCCGCATGCTGGATCGTCGAAAGACGGTGCGCTACGATCAGCATCGTTCCGATGTTCTTCATCTTTTCCATGGAATCCTGGATCAGAAGCTCGGTTTCGGTGTCGATGTTCGCCGTCGCCTCGTCAAGGATCATGACCGAAGGCTTATGGATGATGGTACGCGCAAACGAGAGAAGCTGGCGCTGTCCGGCGGAGAAGTTGTTTCCTCTCTCCCGCACCGGCTCGTCGAGGCCGTGATCCAGCTTGTTGATAAACTGGTCAGCATTCACGTAATGGCAGACGTCCATGATCTCCTCATCGGAAATCCCCTCCTCGCGGAGAATAATGTTGCTACGGATCGTTCCCGAGAACAGGAAGACATCCTGCAGCATCTGGCCGAATTTTTTCCGCAGGGAATCGATCTTGATCTTTCGGATGTCGATGCCGTCGATCAGAATCTCACCCTTCTGGAACTCGTAGTTCCGGCAGATCAGGGAAAGAATCGTCGATTTTCCGGAACCGGTGGAACCCACAAATGCGATTGTCTCTTTCGGGTTGACGTGGAACGAAACGCCTTTTAACACCCACTCGCCCGGGATATAGGAAAACCATACGTTGCGGAACTCAATTTCGCCCCTGATGTCGGTAAGCTCGATCGCATCCGGCGCATCCTGCATTTTTGGCTCGAGATCCAGAATCGAGAATACTTTCTCGGCGGATGCAAATGCGGACTGCAGCCAGTTGAACTGCTCCGCCAGGTTCTGGATCGGGTTGAAGAATTTTGAAATATACATGTAAAAGCTGACGATCATACCGCTGGTAAGCGTCTGGCCGAGGAACGACGTTCCCTCCAGATAGCCCTTGCCGCCTAAATACAAAAGGCAGAGCACGGAGCTGATATACAGCATGTAGACGAGCGGACGAAAAATACCAAACACGAAAATCTGCTCCTGCTGTGCGCGGCCGAGTGCGTTGCTCTTGTCGGTAAACTCGCGCATCTTGGCATCCTCGCGGTTGAAGATCTGTGTGATTTTCATACCGGAAAGGTTCTCCGACAGATACGTGTTGATGTCCGTAGTACAGTCTTTTACTTTCCGGTGTGCTCTTCGCGAGAATTTGCGGAAAATAATCGAGAACAACACGATAAACGGCACGAAGCAGAGCACCATCAGCGTCAGCTCATAGTTCAGAAACAGCATCGCAATCAGAATACCGATGATCACGAAAAAGTTCTTCAGAAGATTGACCAGAAGGTTGGTGAACATCAGCGAAATCGCGTTCGTATCGTTTGTCGTTCTCGTGACAAGCTTTCCGACCGGAATCTCATTTAACTGCTCGTGGGAAAGGCGCTCGATGTGGACGAACAGATCCTCCCTCATATTGGAAATGATTTTCTGACCCGTCTTCTGCAGAATCACGGCCTGGAAATACGTGCACGCCATCGAGACAAGAAGGATTGCCGCATAGCCCGCTACCCACAGAAACAGGGTATTCAGCGCGAATTTTCCAACGACGAGCTCCTCAATTTTGCCGACGATCAGCGGCGAAATGATATCGTACGCGATCGAAAACAGCATCAGAAAACCAACAACGATAAACTGGCGGTAAAACGGCTTTGCGTAATCCATCAGACGCTGCATGATTTCACTGTCTTTCATGTTCCGCTCAAAGCCGGTTTCTTTTTCTCCATCTTTCACTACAAACGCGGCCACAATCAGCAGGGTGGAAATCACGCCGATGATCGCGCCGACCCAGAGAATCGGATAATAATTGTGCATTTCTACTCCTCCCCCGCTTCCTCTTCAAGTTTCTGCAGATCGACCATCTTGCGGTACGCCGTGCAGGTCCGGTACAGATCCTCGTGTTTTCCGACTGCATGGACTTCTCCGTCCTCGACGAACACGATCTTGTCCATCTGCTCCACCGTTGAAATCCGGTGTGCGATCAGAATTGTCGTCAGTCCCTCACGTTTTTTGAGATTGTCGAGAATCGTGCGCTCTGTTTTGGTATCGACCGCAGAGACGGAATCGTCGAGAATCAGAATCGGTGCGTGTTTCATCAGCGCACGCGCAATCGAGATTCGCTGCTTCTGTCCGCCGGAAACCGTCACACCGCGCTCGCCAAGAACGGTGCGGTAGCCCTCTTTGAACTCTGCGATATTGTCATGGACATCGGACATCATCGCCGCATCCTCAATGGCCTCCTGGTTTTCGTCATCAAAGGCGAAGGAAATATTGCCGGAAATCGTGTCGGAGAACAGGAAGTTGTCCTGCGGCACGTAGGCACAGCCCTCACGCACGGAGTGGATGGAAACGGTGTTGACATCGTGGTCATCAATGAACAGCGTTCCGTCCGGCACGTTGTAGGTGCGGAGCAGCAGATCGACGATGGTCGTTTTTCCGGAACCGGTCTTTCCGACGATGCCGACACTCTCGCCCGGCTCAATGGTAAACGATACGTTTTTCAGCACATCGTACTCCCCGTCCGGATAGCGGAAGGTCAGATTGCGGAACTCGATTTTTCCATGGATGGACGGCAGATCCTGCACACCGCCGCGGTCCTTCACATCGACTTTTGCGTCAAGCAGTTCCGTAATACGGTTTAAGGACGCTTTTCCACGGGATGTCTTCTCGATCAGCATGGAGACCGCCATGATCGGCCATACAACGGCCGAGAAATAGCCGATATACTCGACAAGCTGGCCGGCGTCGAAGCTTCCGCAGTAAACGAGATAGCCGCCGTAGCCTAAGATTACGCAGATGACGGACTCGACGAACAGCGTTACCATAATGTTCAGCAGTGTGGAAATTTTGGTATATTCTACGTTGATGTCCTCGTTCTCGCGGTTCAGTCTCCGGAACATCATCAGCTCTTTCGTCTCTTTGACGAATGCTTTGATGACAGCAAGACCGGAATAGTTTTCCTGCGCGAAATCGGACAGCTCGGAAAAGGCCGCCTGGCGCTCTTCCCACTTTTTCATCAAGTATTTGCCGAGCGTTGTGCCGGCGGCCATCAGAAATGCCATCGGGATCATGGAAAGGCCGGTCAGGAAGTGGTTCATGCGCCACATTTTGATCACGGCAAGCAGGCCTAAAAACAGCGCATCGCAGAACATCAGAATACCGTCGCCAAAGCACTCCTGCACGGTATCGAGATCGTTCGTGTAAAGACTCATCAGGTTTCCGACTTTGTTGACCTGATAATACTCCTGGGACAGCTCCTTGCTGTGCGCGAACATGCAGGTACGAAGATCGGTCACCACGCGGATCGCGGAGCCGAAAAAGCAGACTCGCCACAGGAAACGGCCGACTACCATGACGATAATGGTAATAATCATGGGCCGGCAGACCTGATCCAGCAGAAATTCCATATCAAACACCGCCGCCTGGCCGTTGACCAGAACAGGGTCGCCGTTCATGCCGTTGATGACCATGCGGTACAGCTCCGGTATGAAAAGCTGGAAATAATCTACGAGAATCAGCGCTGCAAGACCGAGAATCAGAATGGGCGCATTCTTCAGGTAGTATTTGTTAATGTACTTTCCAAATATCATATATTTTCTCCCTCTTTTTGTTTTTGCCATTGTCTGCTATGATCTTTCTGACCATAACAGTCCTTCCCTTTTCCAAAGCGTTTTCGCCCCGGAATGCCTCCTTTCTTCTCCTGCATTTCACAGCTCCGATGCAATTTTAACAGAGATAAACAGAAGGAACTGGACTTTAAAAAATCCAATTCCTTCTGTTCCAATTCACATTCCTGCTCCAAAAGCGTTCCGCTTCTTCTTTGCAGGACACCGTTGTCCTGTGAATGTTTGTTCTATTTTTTAGTATACGGTTCTTTTTCTCTCCCGTCAAGCATTTCACGCGTTTTTCTGTTTTCTTTTTTATTTTTTGCCGTTTTACGCTTTTTTTGCGCAAAATCTGCGCATTCCGGTTAAAACAGCCAAAAGAAGAAGAAGGCTGACGCCAAGTGTGATCCACCACGTTCTGGTCACGGCTGCAACCAGATATCCCACCAGGCAGACACACGCCGTAACGGCCGCATACTGCATCTGCGTCGATACGTGGTTCAGATGGTTGCTCTGCGCACCCGCACTTGACATAACCGTCGTATCCGAGATCGGCGAAATATGGTCACCGCAGACCGCCCCTGCCAGGACGGCGGATACCGAGATAATCATCATCTCCAGATTTGTTCCGGCTGCGAACATGCCCGTTGCAATCGGCACAAGAATCGCGAACGTTCCCCAGGAGGTTCCCGTCGAAAAGGAAAGGAACACCGCCACGGCGAACAGCACCACCGGGATAAAAATACTTGCGGATGCATGGTCTCCCACGACGCTTCCGACAAACTGGGCCAGGCCCATCGCATCACCGACGCCTTTTAAGGTCCACGCAAAGACGAGAATCGTAACCGCCGGAACCATCAGCTTGAAGCCCTCGGACAGGCTGTCCATAAAGCTCTTGAAGGTGATGACCTTCCGCGGCAGATACAGTGCCATCATAAACAGGATCGTCACGATGGAGGCAAAAATCAGACTCGTCTCTGCATCACATCCTGCGAACGCGGAAATCACATTGTCCGCGCCGCCGAGGAAGCCAGTGTAAACCATTGCTCCGATCGCTGATACAATCAGTACGGCAACCGGGAGCACGAGGTCGATGACTTTTCCGTTCGGATTGACCTCCTGCTCGGAAACCTGCTCAAACTCCTCGCCTCCGGTCGTGAAAAGATCACCTTTGGCGGCATTATCCTCGTGGAGCTTCATCTGACCAAAATCAAAGCCGGTGTAGCAGATGTAAAAGACCATCGCAATTGTAAGGATCGCATATAGGTTATACGGAATTGTCCGCAGAAACAGCTGGAATCCGCTGATTCCCGCATCCGCCGGCACATACGAGTTGACGGCTGCCGCCCAGCTTGAGATCGGCGCGATAATGCAGACCGGCGCTGCGGTGGAGTCGATGATGTATGCGAGTTTCGCGCGGGAAACCTTGTGGCTGTCTGTGACCGGGCGCATGACAGAGCCGACTGTCAGACAGTTGAAATAGTCATCCACAAAAATCAGAACACCAAGCCCCATCGTTGCCAGAAGCGCACTCCGCTTCGTTTTGATCTTCGTCCCCGCCCATTTTCCATACGCCGCCGAGCCGCCGGATTTCGCCATCAGCACGACAACCATGCCAAGCAGGATATCGAAGATCAGAATGTTGATGTTCATGCTGTTCCGTAAAATTTCAAAGAAGCTTGTGAACGCATCCCACGGATGGAAGCCGGTGTACAAAAGGACACCGACTGCCGATCCGATGAACAGGGAACTGTAAACTTCTTTTGTTACAAATGCAAGCAGAATTGCAAGCAGCGGCGGGACGAGTGCCCACCAGGTTCCGATAAACATTGAACCATTCATGTCGTCTGTTTTCCCTTTCTGCTGTTAAGTTCGTTTACACTTCCGGCGTCACAATTTTTCCAGCTACTGCACATGCTGCCGCTGTCTTTGGAGATGCCAGATAAATTTCAACTTTAGAAGTACCCATTCTTCCAAGAAAGTTTCGGTTGTTCGTTGCTACAACACGCTCGCCGTCAGAGAGGATTCCGCCCGCTCTTCCGCAGCACAGACCGCAGCCTGGATGTGTAATCATGGCGCCTGCCTCTGCCAGTGTATCGAGAATGCCCATTTTGCTTGCCTGCAGATAAATCTTGCGGCTTGCCGGTGTTACGATCAATTTTACGTAGTCGGCTACTTTTTTGCCTTTTAAAACCTCGGCTGCCGCCTGCAGATCCTCGAGACGGCCGTTCGTACAGGAACCGATGAAGACCTGATCGATCGGGGTTCCCTCGAGAACGCTGGTATCACGGATCTTGTCTACCTGGGACGGGCATGCCATAACCGGCACAAAATCCTCGGCGCGGTAGGTGATGGTGCACAGATATTTTGCATCCTCATCGCCTTTTAAGCTCTTCTGATAGTCATTGAGTTCGATCTCGCAGTATTCTGCGGTCTTCTCATCCGGGGTAAAAAGTGCACATTTGGCACCTGCCTCGATCGCCATGTTGGCAATCGTCATACGGCTTGCCACGGTCATATTTTCTACGGTGCTTCCTGAGAACTCCAGTGCGCGGTACGTTGCGCCGTCTGCACCGAGGTCACCGATCAGACGCAGGATAATGTCTTTTGACATCACATTTTTCGGCAGCTCGCCTTCGATGACAACTTTGATCGTCTCCGGCACTTTGATCCACATCGTACCCGTTCCAAGGATGCTCGCCATCTCTGTGTAGCCGATTCCGGAAGAGAATGCACCGACACAGCCGTATGTCGTCGTGTGGCTGTCGGTTCCGAAAACAACGTCGCCCGGTTTTACGTAACCTGCCTCTGTCATTAACTGATGGCAGATTCCGTCGCTTCTGTGTACGTTTTTCATGCCGTATTTCTTTGCAAATTCATCGCCTTTGTGGAAATGTCTCGTATCGTCCACCTGGCTTGCCGGAACGAGGTGGTCGTAGATCAGAACGACTTTATCCGGGTCCCACAGTTTGGTAAAGCCCATCTCCTCGAATTTATCGCCGACAAACGGGATGAAGATATCATGAATCATGACTCTGTCCACGTTGACCGTCACAATGTCGCCCGGTTTTACGTCTTTTCCGGTGTTGTGGCGGATGATTTTTTCAATCACTGTATTGCCCATCGTTTCTTCCTCCCGCTCTTAATCCAATCCGTTGCGCTTGCGCATTGCCTTTACCAGGCCGCCTGCCTGAATGATATCCATCAGGTTCTCCGGCAGAGCTGCGATCGGGTATGTTTTTCCGTTGTAATCAACATGCTCATTCATCTTGACGGTGATGGTGTCGCCCTCTTTGATATCGTCGTGCAGATCCGGCTGCTCGATCAGAAGAAGGCCGTTATTGATGGAGTTGCGGAAAAAGATCCGGGCAAAGGATTTCGCGATAACGCAGGAAATGCCGAGCGCCTTGATGATCTCCGGTGCCTGCTCTCTCGAGGAGCCGCAGCCGAAGTTCTTTCCTGCCACGATGATGTCGCCCTTTTCAATCTGTCCGGCCAGTTCCGGGCGGAGCGGGGAAAAGCCGTACTGTTTCATATCGTCAATTGTCTTTAAAGCAAGATACTCGGTCGGGATAATGATATCGGTATCAATATCGTCTCCAAGCACCCATACTTTTCCTGTAAATGCTTCCATATGTTTATTCTCCCAAAAATATTATATATCCCTCAAAGAAAATGGTCAGATCTGATCTGCCGTCGCAATCTTTCCGGCAATTGCAGATGCGGTTACGGTTGCAGCAGAGCCCAAGTATACTTTGGAGCTTGGATGACCGGCACGGCCCTTGAAGTTACGGGTTCCGGTGCTGATCAGCACTTCGTTCTCGCCGATGACACCCTGGCAGCTTCCCCAGCAGACGCTGCAGTTCGGGTTCATGACGATGGCTCCGGCCTCCATGAAGGTGTCGATGATGCCTTCTTTTAATGCCTGGCGGTAGATCGTCTGGCTTGCCGGAACAACGAGGAAACGGACGCCCTCTGCGACTTTCTTTCCGCGGATGATCTCTGCGCCGACGCGGAGATCTTCGATTCTTCCGTTGTTGCAGGATCCAAGGAATGCTTCATTGATCGGCGTTCCGCAGGTCTCTTCTGCCGGAACAACGCGGTCTACGAAATCCGGTTTTGCAACAACCGGACGGACTTTGGAAAGGTCAAAGGTGTACTCTCTGACGTATTTTGCGTCCGGATCGCTGTGGAAGATTTCTTTTGGCTCTCTTCCGTGCTCTTTCAGGTACTCGATAGCTTTCTCATCTGCCTCAAAGATACCGGTCTTGGCGCCGGCCTCAACTGCCATGTTGCAAAGTGCCATACGGTCGCTGATGCTTAAAGTCTTTGCACCCTCACCGGTAAACTCCATCACCTGGTAGTTGCATCCGTTTGCGCCGACCTCGCCGATGATGGTGAGGATCAGGTCTCTCGCATAAACGCCCTCCGGCAGTTTTCCTACAAGATTGAATTTTACGCTTTCCGGTACGAGTACCCAGGAAGTTCCCGTTACCATGCCGTACAGGAAATCGGTACAGCCGACACCGGTTCCGAATGCGCCGAGTGCTCCGTAGGAACAGGTATGGCTGTCAGCCCCAAAGATCAGCTCGCCCGGGCGGACATAGTTCTCGATCATCACCTGATGGCATACACCTTTTCCTTCCCAGAAGTCAATGTTGTTCTCTCTTGCAAAATCACGCATCTTTTTCTGGGATGCTGCTGTTTTCGGGCTGTCGGACGGCACGTTGTGGTCGACGATGAAAACGAGCTTTTTCGGATCCGCAATGTGCGGGTGGTTTAATTTGTTGCGGTACATATCAACCGTCAGATGGGTGGTTCCGTCGTTGCTCATCAGACGATCCAGTGTTACGGTGTGGATATCTCCCGGCTTTACTTCCGGAACGCCGGCTGCAGCGGCGATAATTTTCTCTGCAATTGTCATTCCCATGGTTCTTACTCCTCCTCGCGGTTCAAAGAGGCAATCAAGCCTCCCTGATTCAGTATGTTCTGCATATATTCCGGCAGTTTGGTGCAGGTGTACGTTTTGCCGTTCACCTCTGCGGTTCCCTCGGACATATGGAGGACCATGGTGTCCCCGTCTTCTACGGCATCCGGCAGGTCTTTACAGACAATCGCCGGCAGACCGATGTTGATGGCATTGCGGAAAAATATTCTGGCGAAGGATTTTGCGATGACGGCCTGCACGCCGAGTGCTTTTAAGACGCCTGGTGCCTGCTCTCTTGAAGAACCGCAGCCGAAGTTTTCTCCTCCTACGACAAAATCTCCCGGTTTTACTTTTTTTGCAAAGTCCGGATCTAACGATTCAAACGCATGACCTTTCATCTCATCCAGATTCGGCAGAAGCAGATACTGGGATGCGATGATCTGGTCTGTATCAAGGTCATTATGAAATTTAAAAATTTTACCCTGTTCCATTTTCTTTCTTTCGTTCCTTTCGCATAAAAATTCTGACGAATCTTATTGTATCACAAAAGATATGGTTTGCAAAAGAGAAAATAGCAAAAAAAGCAGACCGCCGCACCAAAATTCCGGTACGACGGTCTGAAAGTCTGTTTTAGTGGGTAGTTCCCATTGCTTCTTTTACTTCTTCTTTGTTGGTTACGACTGCCTCGATGCAGTATTCCAGAGATTTTGCAATCGTTTCCAGCGGCATGCTTGCCATGGTGCTTGCTTTTCCGACTACCTGCTCGCATGCGAACGGTACGTGGATGAAGCCTGCGCGGATGTTCGGATATTTCGTCGCGCACAGGTGAAGCACATTGTACATGACGCAGTTGCATACGTAGGTGCCTGCGGTGAAGGATACGTGGCACGGAAGGCCGTGTTCGCGGACGTTCTGAACCATTGCTTTGACCGGAATCGTTGCAAAGTATGCGGTCGGGCCGTCTGCCTGCAGCGGTTCATCGGACGGCTGCTCTCCGGCGTTGTCCGGGATTCTTGCGTCTGCAAGGTTGATGCCGACTTTCTCTACGGTTACGCATGCGCGTCCGCCTGCCTGTCCGACATCGATGACAACGTCCGGATTGTGCTCTTTGATGGCTGCTTCCACACAGGAAATACTTCTGGTAAACTCGGTCGGGATCTCAACTTTTACGATCTCTGCTCCGGCGATGGTATCCGGCAGAAGTTTGATAGCCTCGAATGCCGGGTTCACGCTCTCTCCTCCAAATGGGTCAAATCCTGTTAATAAAACTTTCATCGTCTTTTCTCCTTTTGTCTCTTAATTTTTGTCTCCTGGTTCTGTCCTTTAGTATAACACAGGCTCGGGTGCAATAATCTTTCCCCGGTCCATAATCTGACGGTTATCGGTAAAAATATCGGGTTCCCGGCAGACCAGGTCGAAGTGGCCTTTCGCATTCTGCACGCCGCCGAGCGCGATATTGCGTCCAAGCCCTACGTGGAAAGTTCCATACGCGGATTCATCCTCAATGTAGCAGTTGCCGAGGCAGTTCGAGCACGAATTCAGTCCGATGCCAAGCTCTCCTGCGATATAAATCCGTGGATCGAAATATTCCTCCATGTACTTCTTTAAGCGGATGCCGGTCTGTGTCTCCTCGATATCGACGATTCTGCCGCCCTTGAAGATGATTCTCGTCGGCTCATCGGCTCGTCCGATGTATCCCAGCGATCCGTCGAGCACCATAATGCCCTCTGTCTTTGTCTCCTCGATCGGCACATAGACCTCAATACTTGAGGACGAATAGCCTTTTCCGTCTCTTAATACGCCGTTGAAAAATCCCGGATTGCGGTTCTCTTTGTAGAACATCATATCCGTTCCTGCCGGTGTCGTCACATGCACTTTGCCGGATGAACGGAGATACTTCATAAACAGCTTTGCCATCATGCGGCTCTTTTTCGTGTCCATCAAAAGGAAATCGAACTCCAGAAGACTTCTTCCGTCGTTCGTCGAAAGCGGAAGCGACAGAAACTTTTTGTGCTTCTGAATCGCACGCTTCGCTGCTTTTGTTGTCACAAGCGAATACTCGGTCGCTGCAATGATCGCAGTGTAGGGATCAAAGACCGCCTCGTTATCGTCGAAAAAGATGCCCACATGGCGTCCTTTATTTTCAACAATCAGTGTGTTGACGGACCGCGCTTTTTTCCGCGCCTGCATTTCCAGCGCTTTCGCCTCCGCCTGATGCTCCTTTGATGTCACAATCAGTACTTTATCCCACGCTTTTACTCTTACCCATTCGTGGATGATGATCCGGGCCCCCCGTTCCATGTTCGGTGTCATTTGTTTCTCTTCCTTCTCCTGTCATATCTAGTCGACCATTTTACGGACGTTAAGGCCACCGCCCTTCCCTTTCGGAAAATACGATGACCTTAGTTAGTCTGTCCTGACGATTTACTTTAATACTATCATATAACAGATCTGGAATACAAGCATAATTAATCCAACCAGCACCTGATTTTTGATTACGCCCCAGCGGTCCTTCATATTCAGGATTGCAACCGGTACGATATTGAAGTTTGCTGCCATCGGAGTCATTAAGGTTCCGCAGTAACCGCAGGTCAGTGCGGTCATACCGATGACTACCGGATTTGCACCGTATGCCAGTACGAACGGAGCACCGATACCAACCGTCATAACGGTGATGGCTGCAAATGCATTACCCATGATCATGGTGAACAATACCATACCAACGGCATAAACGATGATACCAATATTAACATTTCCTTTCGGAACAACTTTCTCTACGATCTGTGCAATAACCTCACCAACACCGGCTGCAGTAAAGACACCGCCCAGGCAGCCAAGCAGCTGCGGCAGCATACTGAGCGGTCCTGTAAGGGAAAGGAAACGCTCGGAATCTTTCAGGAAAACCTGCGGTTTGTTCTCTTTCGAGTCGTATGCAACCAGGAAAATAATGGCTACGAGAACACCAAGTGTAATCGCGATCATGGAGCTCATATTGGAGAACAGTGAAAAAGCAAGGGAAAATACAGCAACACAGAATGCCGGAACGAAAATCTTCATTCCAATCTTCTTAAACTGTGCTTCGGTGTGTGCTTTTTCCGGTGCGTTTGTTTTTCCAACCTTTACTTTCTTGAAGATCGGCGGCAGACACATAATAATAACAAGGACACCGGAAACCTTGGCCGGAAGCCAGGTGCCAAGTGCTGTAACAATACCGAACGAACACCAGAAAATGGCTGTTCCGATTCTGGACGGATTTTCTTCATCCAGAAGGTTTTTAATGCCCGCGTAGATTGCAATCAGGCCAACGAGAATCCATACAATATTTAATCCGGCCGTATTAAATGCGGCTGGAACCTGTATAACTTTTAATGCGCTCATCTAGTGTTCCTCCTATTTCTGTGCCTTTTTGCCGGCTGATTTTTCATAGTATTTTTTCGAAATCCGATTGTCTTTTACAATGATATAGACACAGGAAACAACCAGTGAGAATAATGCAACCGGAATTTCAACTGCCGCAAGGTCAATCAGGCTTACTTCATAGCCAAGACCGGCAAGTGTCGTCTGTACCAGAATTCCACCGGCACCGCCGACAAACAGAACCTGGAAGAAGAACCAGGTGAAGTTCTGCATTGCTGCTGCAAGTCCTTTGACTTCTTCTAAGTGCTCTTCGTTTACGGTACCTTCTTTGTTCTCGATCGCACCTTCTGCCATCGGAAGAAGAACCGGACGGATGAATCCGGCAACACCGCCGAATCCTACGTTGAATGCACCGAACAGGCCATTTAATACGCCGTATACAGCGATCAGCTTGCCGGCTGTTGCACTCTTAACTTTCTTAATCAGGTTTGCTGCTGCTTCACGAAGACCGTTTCTTTCAAGCGTACCAGTAACGAGCAGGATCATCATGAAGATCGCCATGCTTCGGTTCGCTACGAAGTTGGTTCCGATGGTCTCAAGAAGACCGCCGACGCCAAGGCCACCAACGATCCCTGTCGTAATCAGCGCCAGGAAAATGATGAGGATTGAATCCAGTTTCAGCGCGAATCCGACGATAACGATTAACACGCCAAGTAATTTGATGAGTTCCATACCTAAACTCCTCCTTAAATAAAATGTAGTTTTTTTTGGATACAGACTGCTCCGCACGCTCGTGCTTTCACAACCCTGTATCCTGTATTTCTTCCAGTTACCTAGAGACAATCATCGGTCTCTTTCGTATGTAACTGGTCAAAATCGTTCCATCCTGCTCGGTAAAGCGGCAGTCCATAACGTTCCGCGCCTCCATGAGCATCTGTATTGTCACTTCGTCGTGCGCCACATGAGCCCGCGCACACAGGTTCAGGTATTCTCCCTGTGCCGTTTCATCCGCAACCTCGCTCGTATAAGCGACGGTTGTAATCCACGGATAGCGGATCGACGAATATCCATGCGCCGGATTCGATTCATACGGAATCCAGTAATTGATCATTTCTTTATAATAATTGGCCGGAAACAGTTTCGGCATCCACGCATGGGCATATTTTTCAAACTGTGCACTCCACTCCTGGTTCAGTGCTTTCATCTCCGGATACGCTGCAATCTTGTCTGCGATCACATCCTCCATGACCTTATTCACATCATAGTTTCCTTTGTATTCCGGATTCATTACATACCAGAAATAACCATATAAGAGCGATCTCGGAAGCCAGAAACCTTTGTAGGACGGGGAGGTATAACCAGAAAACTGCTGCTCCCATTCGTGGCTTGGCACACCGTGGTTATCCACCATCATATCCGGTGCATATTTCTCGTAAATCCGGCTGATGCCCATCGCTTCGCTGTGAATCGTATCCTGCTGGAAATAATGACGGTAAAACTCTTTTCCAAGAGAATTGAATCGCGCCACATGGAATTTCCACGTCGGATGCTCCTTCTGCAGTTCGTAGTGAATCGCTGCACCGTCCACGTTTTCCATCGGGATCAGGATCAGATTCAGCTTATCCGGCAGCTCTTTGTAAACATCTTCTGTTAAAAGTTTCTTCAGCAGCATAAACGATGCATTCGTTGAGGCAACCTCGTTTGCATGGTGTCTTGCATTGATCACCTCGCTCGGCACTCTCGCCAGACGCTTTGTCAGCGACAGATATCCCTCGTACTCCGGTTTCAGCCAGACTGCATAGAGCTCGCGGCCTGTATAGGAAACAGCAATCCGGAAGACCTCGATACCCGGAACTTCTTTCAGCTCCTCAATGATCTCCCGATACGTATCGTATCCGATCAGTTCGTGCTCATGCAGGTTGATGTTCTCGATCCGTTTCGTCTTTGGCTTTTCTTCCCGCTCCGGAGTCTGTGCCGCATACGATGCGCCGCTTTCTGTTTCAAAGACAAGCGCTGTTTCCGCAGGAACACAGCTGCATTTTTCAAGAACACCTTTCGACCACAGCGCTGCGTATGCTTTTACGGTAGCCTCTGCTGCGCCTTTCACTGTGATATGGAAATTCAGCTCTCCGTTTTCCCACGAAACTGCGGAAATCCAGGTTTCGACTTCACTTCGTTTTCTCTCTGCGGCAGCGGTCTCTCCGTCTTTTGTGATGCATGCCGCATCTTTTAACGGCTCTGTCAGCGTAACGCGAAAAACCGGCCGGCCCTCTTTCTGATGGATCACCGGCAGAATCAGGCCCGGTGCATCCAGCATCACGCCGGCTTTCTGAATGCCGTAATTTTTAAAATAATCACCGCCCACAAAATACATGTCCTCATGGAGTGCATCAAGCGATGAGATCAGATCCTCACGGGAACCGGTCGGCTCGTCCGGCTCGCTTACCGTAATGTCCATTCTCAGTTCGTGGAAGAACGGCTGCATCTCCTCCGCAACGGTTCCGCCCGTTTTTTCCTCGATATAGCGGCGGCAGTCCGGAAGGACTTCGCTCTGGTAGACATCCCAGATTTCTTCCAGATCGGTGCGGACTTTTTTGTCAAGAATGGTCTTGCCATTTACTTCTGCTTTTATATAACCGGTCGACGGGTGAACTTTTCCCATCTGCGGGTATTCATTCATATACGGACGCTCCGACCACGCGGCCTTGTACGCATCCTCACAGCAGACGCTGTTTTCTTTGCTTCCCTGGCAGAGATATGTGATGTCATCTTCTCCCTCATAGGCTTTGAATACGACATTTTTTCTCTCGATACCGAGCTCTTTTACCAGAAGATCCTCGATCGGGTACAGCTCCTGCAGATAACGGATCGGTAAGTCGTACCATTTGTCCGGCGTCTCGGCACTCAGGTTGTGGTAAGACGGAATGGCTCCGTTTTCATCATTCCATTCCGTCTGGCCTTCTGGGAGAAACGGTTTGAAATAAACGGTAACCGTATCGGCTCCGGCCTCTTTCAGACGCGGAAGCATCTCTTCTGCCAGCCAGGAATAGCCCTGTTTGTAGGCACAGTAAATCGTTGTCTGTTCCGGCACAGCGCCTGCTTCGCGGATTTTTGCATCGATCGCTTCGCACATCTTCCGGCGCACGCTCTCGGTCTCGCTAACTGCTCCGGTGATTTTTACGGTGCTTCCCTCTTTGAGTTTCGGATAGACTTCCGTTTCCAGAAGTTCTTCAAATACTTCGACCTCCCACGGGAATTCATATACTTTCTCGTACATTTTCTGACCGGATTTGTAATTGTAAACTTCTGCATCTCCGGCCTCTTTTTTCTGCTCTTCGCTCCAGCGCGGCGATCCGTAAACCGCATAGGCGCCGCTTTCTTTTTCCTGTAAAGCTTTCAGTTCGGCAAGCTGGCCGTCCTCTCCGCGTAGGATAAAATCATCCACCATGTCCATCAGGAGATCTTTCCAGCTTCTCTCACCGCAGATCTTTGGAAATGTATTGCAGAGGCGGGCGGTGAATGCGGTCAGTGCTTCGCCGTCTCCGTGCAGATACACTTTTACGCCGTCACAGTCTGTCTCTCCAAGGACCAGTTCTGTCTGATCTGCTTTTTCAAAAATAATCTGATTTCCCTTGTAACCCGCCCCGGCAAGAATGGTTCCTTCGTATCCTGTCGTCTCCATCCCGAAACGGTATGCCAGATCACACGCTGCAAGAAACATAGCATCGCTTGCGTCCTCTGGAAGCACCAGTTTTACATCGAGTGCATCCGGGAGGAAATCGTGATTCTGATCTTTTAAAAACGGACCTTTTTGGAACATTTTTTCCAATCCTGTTTTTTCCCGGAAATCCAGGTCGTAAACCGGCCCGATGTGGTCCGAAGCCGCCTCATACCCCTCCGGGGCTGCATCTGCTGTTTTCTTCCACAGCTTCCGGAATTCTTCTTTTGTTTCCGGTACCGGGATTTCTCCATCCGCGGCTGCAACAGGAAACACTGCCGTCTCTGCCTGGAAACCAAGAAGCAGCGCCGCCTCAACGGTGTTTCGCTTCTGTTCTTTTGTCATATCTGCTGTAAACCTTAACCGTTTCATGCATGCACCTCCGAAATCGTTATCGTTCACACATATATTGTAACTGTAACCAGCGGTTGGATTCGTCATCCAAAATCCGCCGTTTTCCGCACTGCATCATGAACTCAATTCTACTAAAATGTTCAAAAGATGTCAACCCGCTTCTGATTTTTCTATGAAATTTGCACAATTCTTCCAATAAAAACCAATTTTGCGTCCGTACTGTCTGAAAATTTTGTGGAAAATTTCTTTTTCCTCAAAAAGAAAAAGAGGCGTTCACAGCCAGCAGAAACATTTCTTTCCTGCGGACCGTGACAGCCTCTTTGCCGTCTTTCTTTTTCTTATTTCCAGACCGTATCGTAGTTGATCGGTTTATAGAATGCTTTTTCCCGGCTCTCATGATCATCCGGACGGTTGCCGAGAAGCCACATGGTTTTAGTTGCGACTGCCTCCGGGGTCATATCGTATGACTCGAGAATGTTGCACAGGGTTTTCATCTCATGGCCGACTTCATAGACGGTCATATCGCTTCCCTCGTGAGAAACCTGGGTACACATGATGATGAGTTTTTCCGGGTACTTCTGGCAGAGCTCGTAAAACGGCTCCTTGATGCTCGCCGGAATACCGCCGACACCGAAGCTCTCCACAATGATCGCATCGTAGTGCTCAAAAATCGCCGGAAGCAATACCGGGCTGATTCCCGGGATCAGTTTCAAGAGAAAAACGTTATCGCTTAAGTTTTCATAAAAACGAACCGGCTTTTCATACGGCAGCATCGGCAGATACCGCAGAATCCGGCGGTCCTGTATTACCGCAAGGTACGGGAAATCGATGCTGGAAAAGGCATTGTAGCTCTTCGTCCGCACCTTCTTCGCGCGCGTTCCCGCGATGACTTTTCCGTCGAACACAATCTGTACACCCTGGGATGCATCATCACAGGCGTAATAAAAGCTGTCGGACAGGTTTGTCTTTGCATCCGTGATATCCAAATTGATCGGCCGCTGTGCTCCGGTGATGACGATCGGCTTTTCCGAATTCTGAATCATATAGGAAAGCGCCGCCGCAGTGTACGCCATCGTATCAGTTCCGTGCGCGATGACGAAACCGTCGTAATCCTCGTAATGCTCCTTCACCACTTTCACCAGCGTGCTCCAGTTCTCCGGAACCACATTCGAGCTGTCCAGATTAAACGGATTCACCGCCGTAATCTCACAGAGGCCTTCCACCTCCGGAATATAAGACAATAACTCCTCCGGCGTAATCTGCGGAGTCAAACCATTTTCCGTCTTCTTCGAAGCGATTGTGCCACCAGTTGCGATAAATAAAATCTTTTTCAATGTAAATCACTCCTGTTTTCTCGTTTGATAACAAGTTTTCTTTATCTTAGCAGACTTTGGGGACGGCGTAAATGATGAATTTGAAAATCGAGAAACCAATCCTTTCCATTGACGCGAAAAATTCCGTTTGCTATACTGAATTTTAGACACAGAAAATCCTTATCTACGAATTTTACATTCAGAAAGCCAGGCTTCCTATGAATCATGAAAATCATCCCGGTCATCCATATCTTTATTCTTTTCTTCTTGTTTTCGGTCTGACGCTGATCTGCGCTCTGCCTGCGGGATCTTCGTATCGATCGGAGCGTGAAAAACAGGAAGCTGCCGAACAGCGCAGAATCCAGGAGCTGCATAATGAATTTCTGACTCAGAAAGATTAAACACATGTTAAACATACATGAAACGCCCTTTACCGGCTACGCCTTCAGCAGCACCTTCTGCCCGCAGACTGGGATTTCCTCGAGATACTTAAAATACCACTTCTTCCTCCGCGCCGAATACCGCACCACCACCGGAATCCAGCAATTTTCCACTTTCAGATACACACACTGCCCGGAAGCCACTTCCACCTCGCCGTTCTGCTGCTCTACAAATGCACGGTTTTTCTTTATTTTTACAATGCCTTTCGTCATAATGATCATCCTTTCTGAACGGGTTTGAAAAGATACTCTACCTGTATTGTATGCAGAGGGGATAGGAAATTTCCACTTTTCAGGGGCAAAAAAACAGGACACGGGATTCCCCCATTGTCCTGTTCTCCTTTTATCACACACCTGCTTACCCCTCAGCATCGTTCTGCTGCCAAACTTTATCGCTCGAATCAGAACAGCTGCCCCGGCAATTTCAGCTTTTCCTTTTTGGGGAATGCGGCTTCAAATTTTTCAAAAGCTTCCGGGTTCTTCTCACAGATAAAACTCCAACGCCAGCTGCATGGCCGTTTCATCAGAATCCGCCAGCTTACGAAAAATCACCGCCATATATTTCAATGGTCCGCACGCCAGATAATCATGATGAAGCTGCGCAAGTTTTGGATCGCGGTATTGTTCCAGCGTCAGCATTTTGCGAAAATTGGCAGAGAATGTTTCTTTCGTCCAATGCTCAAACTGCGCCATGCTGTAATCATGAATCTGTGCAATCGGGGTCTGCAGATAGAAGTGTAATGGGGTCTGGTACCAATGTGCAGCTCCTCGTTGTCCAGAAACGCATCCTTGTGATCGACTCTTCCGGCTTTCCGGATCTGGCCTGTCTGTGCTTTTTTCAGGCAGCCACATTCCCGGCAGCCCGACTCACTGATTATCGTAACACGTAACCTCTCTTTATGAAACCCCGGAGTCAAAAGCAAAAAATCTCAAAACCAGTTGCTCTTGTTCTCCTGGTTTTGAGATTTTTTTATGCTGTGTATCTTTTATTTTTCACCCGCCATCGGCTGATGGTCTGCAATTTTCAGAAAAACAAATCCAAGTGCAAAGAAAACCGCCAGACATGCAACCGCTACGTTGATCGTTCCTCCCGCCAGCTTTACAACTGCAATGACTACAGATCCAAGGAAGGAAGCGCCCTTGGCAAAAATATCGTAGATTCCAAAATATTCTCCCGAATTCTCCGCCGGAATAATTTTGGAATAATACGACCGCGACAACGACTGAATTGATCCCTGAAAGCATCCCACTCCAAATGCCAGAATCGCAAAGTGCACCAGCGTCCGCAGTGTCAGCGCATAGAGGCAGATGACAAAATAGCCTGCGATGCAGATCAGAATCAGGGATACCGTATCTTTTTTCCGCGACAGTTTTGCAAAAAACAGAGATCCTCCAAAAGCGACAACCTGCGTGGCAAGCAGGAAAACAACCTGTCCGACCGTATTCAGGTTCAGATCGGTTCCGATGTTGATGCAGTTGTCAATGATAGTTCCGACCCCATCAATATAGAGAAAGAATCCAATCAGAAAGAAAAATACTTTCCGGTCCGAAACTGCGATTTTTTTCAGTGTCCCGAAAATTTTTCCAAACGTCTGACCAACGGTAACCGTTCTCATTTCCACGTAATTCTTCTGCCGATACTCCTTCAGCAACGGCAGCGTCACCACCAGCCACCAAAGAGCCGTCACGCCAAAGCCAATCATCTTAGAGACAAAATCCGGCAGCACCCGGACCATATCCGGCCCCAACACGTAAGCAATCAGTGCTACAAGAAACGGAATGCAGGATCCCAAATATCCCCACGCATAGCCATAGGAGGATACCTCATCCATACGTTCCTCCGTTGTCACATCATTCAGCATGGAATCGTAAATCGTCAGCGATGCATTATAGCAGACTCTTGTCACAATGTAAATGACCAGAAACAGCACCCAGCTCGTTGCAACGCCATTCAGCACACATCCTGTGATGCCAAGACCTGCCGTTGTGGTAAAAAAGATCTTTTTCTTATCCTTACGATCCGCCAGCACACCGCAGACAGGACCGATCAGTGCCACCACCACCGTAACAATGGAAATGGCAATCGAATAATACGCCGTCGCCTGATCCGAACTGATTTTTCCCGGCCCTGTACCGATTGCCAGACTCTTAAACCAGATCGGAATCAGCGAACAGGCAAGCATAATAAATGCCGAATTTCCCACATCATATAAAACCCATGCAAACTCCTGCTCCGTCAGATTTCGAAACACTTTTGTCCGATGAAGAGCCCGAAACAGACCACTCATACTACAATCCCCACTTTCTTTTATTTTGTCATGCAGTATCAGTGTAGCATAGATTTCTTGATAGTCAAAGTATTTTTTGTATGAAAACAGGCAAAATCATTTGCAAAACGCCAGTTTTCCCATCCTTCCATGATCCGCCGGAAATTTCACAGCAGATCATTTCGATTTCTCAGATTAATGCCGGTGTCTGCGCCAAAACGGAAAGAATCGCAATCACAGCAAAAATCACAGCAGCTGCCACTGCCGCAATCATAATTTTTCTTTTCACAGCATACCTGCTTTCTCTATCATGTTTCCGGAATATTTTGTTTTCGTAATCATATCTTTTTCCCTAAAGACATTATACCCTATGCATAGGAATACATCAAACTTTTCCAGTCCAGGCCACTTCCAGACAGCTTGTCAAAGCGGATATTCGCAATCCGCTTCGCTACTTGCTCATAACCGAATAGCTGCTTCGCAGCTTATCAGGAGTGGCTTGTACCACTCCTGATACAAGCAAGTCCCAACCCACTGCTTATTGCTTCACGCAATAGAAGCAGGGGACTTGCTTGATTCGGTTAAAAAACAGTTTGGCATGACTCCAAACGACTACAGGCGCAGGCGGTCATAACCGTCTGCGCCTGTAATCGTTTCACTTTTTTTGCAGATGTTTTACAAGAATCTGATTACTATTTTTTTATTTCTCTGCTATACTTATGCTAAGATACCAGACACGCTCTTGCACCGGCCTGGCAGTCCGTGCATTGAGAAAAAATAAGAAAGCAGAGGATCAAAGAGATGACGAAAATCCCAAACAGACTTCACAAATACGTGCCATCTATGCTGCTGTTTCTGCTGTTTGAAGCAGTGGCAGTTACGCTGTGGCTCACAAAGGACAATTTTTTCTATCTGCTGAATTTCAGCTACATCGGAGCCTGCCTTGGGCTTGGAACGGCACTGTTTACCGCCGGGAAACGGTATGCCCGGCATTTCGTCCAGTTGGCGGTGGGCAGCTATATGTTGCTGTACCTTGGCGTGATTTCCCGTGAAAATATGCAGATCGAAGGGTTCTGGTACTACCTGTTTCTCGGCGTTTTCGAAGCAGCAACTATCCACTACGCGGTTGCAAAGATTTTCGGACCGCTGCTTTTTGGGCGTGGCTGGTGCGGCTACGCCTGCTGGACAGCTATGGTGCTGGACTTTCTGCCCTACAATCAGCCGCAGAAGCCACGAAAAGAAAAGCTGGGCATCCTTCGCTATGTGATGTTTTTTCTGTCTCTGGCGTTGGTGTCCGGGCTCTTTCTGATGCAGGTGGCACATTTGGAACAAATGATGTTCTGGCTTTTTCTTGCCGGGAATGCGCTTTATTACCTTGTCGGTATTGTGTTTGCCTTCCTGTTTCAAGATAATCGGGCGTTCTGCAAATATCTGTGCCCCATTACGGTTTTTCTCAAACCCATGAGCTATTTTTCTCTTCTGCGCGTCCACTGTGATGAGGATAAGTGTGTCCATTGCGGGAAGTGTCTACAGGTCTGCCCCATGAACGTGGAGGTTAATAAGGAAACCCGCAAGCGGAAAAACGGAACAGAGTGTATTCTCTGCTATGAATGCACGAAAGTTTGTCCCTCAAAAGCACTGCATTAACCGTTTTCCTCTTCCGTAAATTTATTCCTCGCTTCGGCCGTCAGATCATTTAGTTCAGAGAAAACATCGCGGCAATTTTTCGGGAACTGATTTTCACCGAACGCTTCTATCTTCTCTGCCCATTCTCTAGATTCCGATGAATTTCTCTCCGCGGTATTTCCGGTCTGGGGGAATGGTAAGTCCTGCCTCCGATAGCGTCTCCTCATCAAATTCGTATTCTTTTCCCAGCATAAGCTGTTCGATAAACTCCTCGGACAGATAATAAGCTCCCACATCTGCTTTCCCCCGGAAGATTCTGATACTTTTATAAATCTTTTTCCGGACTCTGGCCTCTCTTCCCTTACTGAATATCGTAAAAAGGATCAGCGCTGCCACCAGACCAATTATAAGACAGATCGGCAGTATCAGCGGCGACAGAGACTCATGAGGCAAATCCTTCGGCAGCCATTGCCTCCATACGAAAAGACGATACAGCCAGAAGTACGGATTGTCGCCACATCCGGACCCAGCAGATTCATAAAACCGCTCCCTTAATTACCTATACATAATTTTACCTGATTTTTCATGAATCGTATATACTAATGGTTGGAAATCCCCCCTGTTATAACAAAATTCCAATCATTATCATACCATATATAGTACATTAATGATTGGAATTATCTATATCTTCTTTTAGCATTCTACTGCTACCTTAATTACACCATCTCTCTTACCTTCAAAGAGTTCATAGGCTTCCTCTATCCTTTCTAATGGATAGGTGTGGGTGATAAGCGGCTCCGTGTTCAGTTTTCCCTCTGCAATCAACCGTAATGTTTCTTCACAGTCACAGCCATCCACTCCTCCGGTTTTAAAGGTAAGATTTTTTCCATACATATCCGGAAGCGGCAGGATCTGTGCCTGATCATAAAGAGCAACCACCGTCACCAGACCATTGGGTCTCGCGCATTCCCAGGCCAGACGGAAGGTAGCTTCCGCCCCCGCAACCTCCAGCACAACGTCAGCTCCCCCATGATCACTGTTTGCCCGTACAAACGCGTCACACTTCTCCGGAGAAACCAACAAAATCTCCGGATAATGCTGTCGGATAAACTGCAGACGATTTTTATCCTTTTCACACACAATAATCCGTCTTGGTTTTTTCAGCATTACCGAAAGCAGGGTACAGATACCGGTGGGGCCGGCTCCGATGATCAGCACCGTGTCCTGCTCTGAGATCTCTGAAATACGCGCTGCCCAGTAACCGGTAGCCAGAACATCGCCCACCAGCAATGCCTGTCGATCCGTAACGCCATCCGGAATCTTATTCAGTCCCTGATCTGCAAAGGGTACACGCACATATTCCGCCTGGCCGCCATCGATCCGGCAGCCCAGCGCCCAACCGCCATTTTCATCTGTGCAGTTATTCACATACCCTTTCTTGCAGAAAAAGCATTCACCGCAGAAGGTCTCCACGTTTACTGTCACCCGATCTCCCGGTTTTACCCTGGTAACTGCCTTTCCAACCTCTTCCACAATCCCCACCATCTCATGGCCAACCGTGATCCCGGGTACTGCCCGCGGAACGCTGCCATGCTTGATATGCAGATCGCTGGAGCAAATGCTGGCGAGTGTCACTTTGACAATAGCATCCCGCTCCTGCATCAGGGTCGGTTTTGGCTTCTCTCTTAATTCGAATTTTCCTTTTGAAACGTAGGTATATGCCTGCATATTTCTATTTTCCTCCACGTTTTTTATAATCCTCGTCTATACGTTTTTTCCAGTCTGCGTTCAACGGGGCACTGCACCGGACAGAGCTGATTGCTTCGCTGACCACTTCATAATTCAACGCAGTTCCTTCGCTGTCGCACTGATAGTTGACTGCACGGTCTGCACCGATTCCGAACTGGCTTGCGGTCTCTACCGCGTCAATATTTGCACCGAGGAACAAAAACTCCCAACCGTATTTCGCTTTCTGCCGCTCGATCATCTGCTTCACTTTTTCGCTGTCATACCGGCGGCTGGCATTTTCCATTCCGTCCGTAGTGATTACAAACATGGTATGCTCCGGGACATCTTCCGGTCGTGCGTACTTATGAATATTTCCAATGTGATGAATCGCACCGCCGATGGCATCTAAGAGTGCCGTACATCCGCGAACCGTATAATCCCGGTCAGTCATTGGTCGGATGTCCTTTACATCTACACGGTCGTGCAGGACTTCACTCACATTGTCAAACAGTACCGTTGAAATCAGTGCTTCGCCCTCTGTTTTTTTCTGCTGCTCAATCATGGAATTGAATCCGCCGATGGTGTCCCGTTCCAGTCCGTTCATGGATCCGCTGCGGTCTAAGATAAAAACGATCTCTGTTAAATTCTTTCTCATATGCTTATCCTCCTAAAAGATCTCGCCCTTACGGGCTCGCTGTCGCAGTATTCGCCAAGGTTTCGAGCAAGCTCGAGCTTTGGCTCATTCCTCACGCAAATGACTGCTCGATTTCGTACCTTACAGCCATAGTATAGCGATTTTCTTTTGCGGAGTGGTCGCATGGAAAGCGACATTTCTTTTTCCTTATGTACCGATCAGACTCTGGTCAAAGGCAAACAGTGCTTCATTGATTTCATACACATTATAGTTTCCCCGTTCAACAAAATATTCTACAATGATGTCGAATTTACTCGAATGGGACAATGTGAATCCTGCCTTGCCGAGCATCTCCTGCATCTGGGCAAGCGGCAGCTCCAAAGCGAGGGCAAATGCCAGCACCGTAGGTTTGGATGGCTTATAGAATCTATCCGAGCGAATTTTTGAGAAGAGCTTCCTGTCAATATTTGCTTTCTTGTAGCACTGTGCATCCGTCATACCGCTTTCCTCAATCTTTCGAAGCAGCATTTCTGAAAAGCTCTCATCCATCTGCCCCAGCGCCTCTTCCAGAGACTGACTGCTGCAGGATTTACAGATTGCTTCGGGCGGCAGCGGGACAGATGCAGCTTCAAAGCAGGATTCCTCTTGCCATGCTTCGGACCACCGACTCTGTTCTGCCCTCCTGTCGGTATGTTCTTCCACATACCTGTCATCTATGTACACTGCGATGTCATCAAACAGCTTTCCGCTAATCTGATATGTCTTTCGGTCAAAAATAACGATATAGACCATCATCTCGTTTTCCAGCAAAAATTCGCTGATGGTATCGACTGCAACCTTCAGAGCCTGGTCTTTTGGATAGCCGTAAACACCGGAGGAAATCAGCGGAAAGGCTACAGACTGACAGCCATTTTCTTTCGCCAGATTCAAAGATGTCCGATAACAGGATTCCAGAAGCTCCTGCTCCCGATGCCTGCCATCCCGCCAGCGCGGACCGACTGCATGGATCACATATTTGCAGGGCAGGCGGTATCCCTTTGTAATTTTTGCACTGCCGGTTTCGCAGCCATGCAGCGTACTGCATTCTGCAAGCAGTTCCGGTCCGGCCGCACGATGAATGCAACCGTCCACACCACCGCCGCCCAAAAGGGACGTGTTGGCAGCATTGACGATTGCGTCAACGTTCATTTTTGTAATATCGTTTCTGATCATTTGCAACGGCATGAAGCACCCCTCCCATTCGTCCAGCAGTTGAAAATCAACATTAGTAAATAGAATATCCCATAACATAATCTTCTTTAAAAACACTTTGATTCTTGACTCCAGGAACTTTATCGAGATATTCCATGTCATTACTTGCAATCTTAACTCTTTTTAAGTTAAGATGCAATATTTGAGTTAAAAGTAGTTGAAAATCAACATTATTAAAAATCATTTTCGAAAAAAGTCCGATGTAGCATGAGCATTACACCCACACTGCACCGGACATTCCACATCATCAACTGCTCTGTCTATTTTCTTCTTCCTGCTCATGCAGCTGCTCTTTTTTCTACTCGTCCCCTTTCAGGATTTCTTTGCCACAATGTCAAGTGATGAATTAAAAAAAGACAAGCAACATCAAAGAAAAATTTCTTTCACAGCACTTGCCTTTTTCTATTATATTATCGTTATAAAAGCTCCTACTTGAATGCTTACAAACTGTTCTTCAAAATCTCCAATACCTCATCATGATTCAACACCTTATATCCACCTTCCATGATGATGGTTCCATTTGCAATACCATGCAACATTTCTTCTGTTGCCCCCAACTCATGGAGATTCATTGTAAGTCCCAGTTCTTTCATCCAAACTTCCATACAGGAAAGCCCTTCTCTGGCAACCTGTTCATCAGCTTTTCCAGCAGGATTGACCTCCCACACATTCACAGCAAAACGGCAAAACTTGCTAAGACCATAAGGCATAATATACCGATATTGAACTTATTATAAATGAATCTATATCACCTGAAATGTTTTCCATTTTCCGGACTTCTGCCTCCAGAAGAAAATGACCGCCCGAATGCTCCAGTCACAAACCATTGCAATAGCAATCCCGATCACGCCCATTTTCAAAACAATTCCCAAGAGCCATGATAAAAGCAGACGCACCGCTATCGTGGAGATAACCGAAACATACATGGTAAATTTCACATCACCCGCTGCACGCAGCCCATTACTAAGCGCACCGGAAAAGGGATATGCTGCTGCATTAAACACGTTATGGATTAAAACCAGCCAGATTACAAGCCGTTTGGTCTCCGGCTGCAAAGCATAAAATTTCATAAAGAATGGAGTCAGAAGAAAAATCAAAAGATTCCATGCCGATGAAATCAGCAATGTGATTCTTGTCAATCTCTTAAAATAATGATCCGCAGCATCTGCATCCCCATTTCCCATACACTGTCCAATGACCGTTATAAATACGGGGCCCATAGCAACTCCCGCCAGCGCAGCCAACGACCAGATACTTTGTGCAACACCATTTGCAGCAATCTGATATGTTCCAAAAAGTGCAACGATACCGCTTAATGCTACTTTGACTAACTGGAATACACCGTTTTCCATCCCATTTGGAATAGCGATTTTTAGAATTTGTTTCATAAAATCCACATTCCACCGAAAAATCCACTTGCAGCGATAGAACACTTCATTTTTTCTCTGAAAACAAAGTACTGTAATCATCACGGCTGAAAATGTCCGAGCGATCAGTGAAGGGTATGCAACACCTGCAACACCTGCACGCAAAACAAATACACCAATGAGATTTCCAATAACATTGATGATATTGGAAATTACTGACAAATACATGGTCACACTGGTTTTTCCAATACTGCGAAAAAGGGCGGCCCCGGCATTGTAAACCGCCAATGCCGGATAGGAATATGCAGAAATCCTAAGGTATGTAATACAGGAGCGCATCACAGAATCTTCCACTTTACCGAACATCAGACGAAGCATCCCTTCATTTCCAATCAGAACTATCACTGCGATCAGTATGGAAAAAATCGTAGAGAATGATAGAAGCTGGCTGGCGGATTCTCCAGCGTCATCATTTTTCTTTCTACCAATATACTGGCTGATCACAACCGCCCCTCCGGATGCCAATGCTGTAAACAGATAAATAAAAATAGTATTGAACTGATTTACCAGTGAAACACCGGATACTGCCGCTTCTCCTGCGTAGCTGACCACCAGTGTGTCCGCCATCCCTACAAGCATTATCAGCAGCTGCTCTAAAAACAGGGGAATAATCATAGCCATCAACTTCTCGTTTGAAAACAGAGTTGTTTGCTGATTCACGCCTTTTCCTCCTCTTATTGTTATTTTTTTGTTTTACAGATCATATAATCGATTGCATCAAGTGACTGCTGCTTTTCATGTACCTCATCAAGCAATTTGTACCGATATTTTCGCAACATCCTTATCTGCATTTCTTGATCTTCGCATCCTGAAATTTTTGCGATTTCTTCTTTGCTTAATCCGGCGTTTATACGGGAATCATAATCCGGTTTCATGAAATGGCACTCCCTCCTCAATAAAAAATATAGGTGCAGAAATTAAAGCTGTTTGCTTTATCTCTACACCTATATTATAATTTTCTAATTGAATTATATCAAATACTTAGTTTTTATGGTTTGTCCATGCCTAAAAAGCATTGAATATGTTTGATGAATTTTGTGGTTGCTAAGCTAAACGGCTGACCACGTTTCCATGCTAATACACTTGTTGCTGTAAGTGGCGGATCAAGCGGTCTGAATGTAACCTTTGATTGATTCCAGAACGGTACAGCCCCTTCAATCACCAATGAATATGCCAAGCCTCCATTCACCATAATTGCGCTGTTCGTACTTAAATTGCTGGTAAAAACAATATCCAGTTTCTCATAGTAGTTGCCAAACCAACTTGCCAACTCACTCTGCACATTCATACGCCTAGGAAGAATCAAAGGCAGTACAGACAAATCTTTTGCGCTTACCGTTTCTTTCTTGGAGAGTGGATCATCCGATTTCATCAGAACCACCCATTTTTCCCTTATATTCAAGCGAATAAATTCATATTTTTCCATATCAACCGGCTCAAGAAGCAAACCAATATCCAGTAGTCCCTTCTCCATTTGTTCCTTTACCAAATCTGCTGTGGCTGTAAAAATGTCAAAAGTAACACGGGGATATTTCCGACGAAAGGACTCAATTATTTTAGGAAGAAGTTGTACAGCAGCAATTTCTCCACACCCAATGGAAATTTTACCTTCCACCTGTTCCTCTTGCTCCACTAATTCTTTTTCTGTCTTATCTACAAGCTGCAAAATTTCTTCCGCACGACGGCGAAGAAGTATTCCTTCATTTGTCAATTTGATTTTCCGTGTCCCTCTATCAAACAGCTTTACACCAATATCTTCCTCCATCTGTGCAAGCTGACGTGAAAGTGTCGGCTGCGTGATATGTAAAACTTCTGAGGCTTTTGTGATACTTTCTTCCCTTACTACAGTCAGAAAATATCGAAGAACTCTAATTTCCACGAAAAATACCTCCCAAATTCATCATGCTTAATAAGTATATTTTAACGTATCTATACTCGAAAGGCAATAAAAAACATCTGCTCATCGTATGCTTACCGGTAATATAATTTTATGTAAAACTTGATAAACCCCTATCATTTAATCGTTCTGTCTACATTGTAGAGCGGGGAAAATCGAAAAGCAATGGACGGAGTACAAATCCTTCCAAGAGGGATAAGAAAACTTCTGAATGGGTAAACAGTGTGAAAAAAGGTTCTGACATTGAAGCACAGCTCCATGTCAGAACCTTTTTATTTCACAAATCATTTTTTGGGGTTGCGTCGCCCGGTGTTTTCCGAGCCACGCACTTCCTCATGGTAAAAGTAATCCACAATGACCGGGTGCCCAGGCTCTGCCCGGCCGTAGGGCAGCTCGTTGTCCACGAAGGGACAGCTGTTTTCTTTCGCCAGCCGTTCCGCTTGATCCTCCAAACCACGGAAGTAGCTTCTGTCTCTCTTGTTGTAGATAGCGTTGTACAGCGGAACCAAGTCAGGATGTTTTTTACGTATATAGTCAAGGATGTCTTTTTTGAATCCGCCTCGCAGGTTTAGATTTTCCAGCCACACCAGGTCGCACTGATTTCTGACCTGATGGAAGATAGCCTCAAAATCCGTGATACCGGGAAAAACCGGAGCGATAAAGCATACGGTGCGGATACCTGCGTCATAAACCTGCTTCATGGCATCCAGCCGTCGCTTAATGCTGACGGCATTGTCCATATCGTTTTTGAAATCCTCGTCCAACGTATTGATCGACCAGGAAACCGTGACCTTTCCCAGTTCTTTCAGGAGGTCGATGTCACGGATTACCAAGTCTGACTTGGTACAGATGAGAATTTCTGCCTCACTGCCCCGGAGCTGTTCAAGAAGCTTTCGGGTGTTCTGAAACTGAGCCTCCTGGGGCAGATATCCATCGGTCACTGAACCGATGACTACGCGCTGCCCTTTGTATTTTTGCGGATTTTTGATTGCTGGCCAATGTTTCACATCCAGGAATGTACCCCACGGTTCGGTGTGCCCGGTAAATCGCTTCATAAACGAGGCGTAGCAGTATTTGCAGCCATGGGTACAGCCTACATAAGGATTGACGGAATAGCCTCCCACCGGCAGGGTGGATTTTGTCATAATATTTTTGGTTTCTACATCCTGAATCAGAATGCCGCTCTCTTTTACTTCTGCCATGTCTTTTGTTCCTCCAATACCCGGTAAAAAGCCGTGGGAAATTCTTGTACCATCTGTGCCTCTCCCATGATAGGTAGCAGATCTTCTTTCATAAATACAGGGATGCCAAGCGCATGGGCCTGATGTGTCAGGTTCCACACCCATTCCGGTTTCGATACGGCTTTGCCCTTCCTATGTCCGGTCTCAGTCCCAATGACGATCCACTCAATTTAATACAAACAGCCACCGCTGATGCCTCCTTACCGTTTTAAGATTTAGCCTTCTGCCGCAGGTGCAACTTTCCCGAAGCCGTTCCAGGCATACAGGCCCTTCTTGTCCTCATCGCCCAGGAACTTGTCCACCTGACAGATGTGCAGGATATGGTCGCCCACCTCCACCGACTGCTGCAAGGTAGCCACCATCGCCAGCCGGGTGTCCGCCGGAATCTGGATGTCGCTACCCTCCACAGCCATCATCTCGATGTTGTTGGCGGCCGCCTTGTCGGTCTCGGCTCCGGTAGATGCTCCGCAGGCCATTACTGCGCCAGCCAGACTCTCGCCGGGAACAGTGACGACGACTTTGCCGGTCTCACGCACACGCTTGCCGGTGTGGGACTGTTTGCCAGTGGCGAAGCCCACCATAGGCGGATTGAAGGAGAGGTAAGACACAAAGCAAATGGGAGCCAGGTTCGTAGAACCATCCTCCTTTTTAGAGCAGATCAGTGTCAGCGGATTGGGGGAGGTCAGAACAGTAGCCTCCATAATGTTCAGTTCTTTCATAAAATTCAGACCTTTCTAAGAGATTTGAGTCGTTGACTGTATGGCCAACCAGTGATATATTTATTATATCTGATAGTAATTTTTGTTCAAGTACGCAAATTATTTATACCTGGTATCAAAAAATATACTGCAAAAGACGAGGAACGATCCAATTATGACTTATGAAGAATTCAAAGAAAAGGTTGGCAGTGTCATTCTAACCGGCGAGGGAAACTGCCCGGTCACGCCGGTGGTTCAAATGCTGCAGGGCAAATGGAAACTCCAAATTCTCTATGAACTGTGCATCAAGTGTCCTATGCGGTTTGGGGAACTGAAAAAAGTTCTCAAACCCATTACCAACACAGCTCTGACCAACGCGCTGAAAGAGCTGGAAGCGGACGAATTGGTTCAGCGTATCCAATATAATGAAATGCCTCTGCGAGTGGAGTACTCCCTCACCGAAAAAGGGCGGGACCTGCTGCCGGTCTTTTACGCCATTTCCCAATGGGGAATGAAATATATACCATGATTCTAACTATATTAATATCTGCCTGATAATAGCCGGGAGGCATTGACAATTTGAGTCAACTTCCCGGCTTTTTATGCATTCTCTACTGCTGCAAAGGATTCAGGAAGCAACCTGATTCATGAGAGTTTATGCATTTGTATAGTCATTTTGAACCTGCTCCGAAATCGTCATACCTCACACGCCTCCCGGAGAGCAGGCAGCAGCTCATCCAGCCGCCCGTCCAGTCCGAAGGACTTCTCTTTGATATTGTCCGCAATGTAGATCTCCCCCAGATTGATGGTCACATAAGTGGCGTTTGGCTCGCCGGCCACCAGGCGCATCATCGGGGCCTTGATCAGCTGATTGCGCCAGCCAATGCCCAGCTCCAGAACCACCAGTTTCTTTCCGTGGTAGGTTTTCAGAAAGTTTTGGAACCGTGCCTGGGCAGCGGCATCCGGGATCATTCTCTGACCCGCGCCCATGTGGATGTCCATGGGACCTCCGCAATTGGGACAACGCGGCACCAACTCTGTAGGCACATGGCCGCCCTGTTCGGCAGCCGATAATTTTTCGGCCACCTCTAAACTTGAATAGAGGGTATCGTGGCAGGGGCGGGCACACTGCATAGTAATCCAGTTGCCCTCAATCTCATAGATTTTCGTCGGATCGAAGCCAAACAGTTCAAAGTGACCTTCTCCGTTTGATGTGACGACAAAGTAATCTTTTTCTCCTACAATGGCCTTCAAATCGTTCATCACCGGCGTAGGCTGGTACTGCCCACAGTAACGATGGATGAGCCGGGCCCAGAAGGCCCATTTTTCCTCCTCGCTGGGCCATCCGGCCATCATGCCCTGCAAAATACAACGTAAGCCGTATTTTTGTTTGAAATCCCCAAACAGTCTTTCAAAAGTCGCATTGTCCGCAAACAAATGCAGTCCTTCGGTGATGGACAGGCCGTTACTGGCTCCGATCAGGATAGCGTCCGCTTCTCTGAATTTTTTCGCAATAGGGTTCCAATCAATCATATTCGTTCGCTCCTTTCTATTTTATGGTTGCTGCGATGGATCGCTCCTGCCGGAGGGCAGCCAGAGTTTCCGCCAAATCTCCTTGCAGATACAGGCTGCGTCCTCGCAGATGCTCTGGCCTATGAGCTGCCTCTCGATTAAGACATGCATAAAAGACGTTTTCGTTTTTGGCAGTAAGTTCCCAGAAGGGCAATTTGATGATACTGGGTGTCATCTCACCCACGCCAAGTTCCAACAGCAGGACTTTTTTGTCGGACTGATCCATTATCCAGTGTCGCAGGAATCTATGGTAGCGATGCAGACTATCCTGCCAGAAGGTTCCCTCCAGAAAGGTATCATCTCGTACCCAGGGCACCAGCACCCGCCCGCAATCCGGGCAACGAGGAACAGCCATACTGTTCGCGAAAGGGAGCCAATGCCTCCGAAAGTGCCGGGGACCAATGGTAGTGGTCGTATCCAGCCGCGCTTGACAGGCCGGAGCCGCCTCCGCTCACAACAGCATCTGCTTGATCAATACGCTCGGCAAGTTCCTGAAGCGTCGCTTGGTTTGCAACCCTCATCGATCGTTATCTCCGCTGTCCATGGTATCCCGTGCATCCCGTAGCACTTGAGCAATGTCGGCCACAATGGTCATGCCCTTGTCCTCCAACTGCTTGGGCAGGAAGTCATACTTGTTGTTGACAGCAATATATCGAGCATGGGGAAAGCTGAGGGTCATGTTCCAGAAAGGTTCTTGGATAAACATGGGAGTCATTCGGCCCACGCCCAGCTCCAGGAACAGAATTTTGCTGTCTTTGTGTTCCAGCACATAGCGAGAAATTTTTTCGTACTGTTCTTCGTATTTCTTTCCTTGCAGAAAATTCCCATATCCTCGCACCCAAGGGAATGCCTCGCCGCCGCAGTGGGGGCATCGGGGAATGAGATCCGTGGGAATCTTCGTGTCACTCCCCATAGCGGCTACCATATCAGCCACCGGCTTTACCGCATCCCAAGTGTCATCGGTACAACAGGCGGCACACTGGAAGAAGCGGTGATCCCCCTGAATCTCTGCCACCTTCTCCTCCGGGTAAAGTTTGACAAACTGGGTATCCTGGTTCGTGGTGAGGATGAAGAAGTCCTTGCCTTTCAGCAAAGCGTCTAAATCCAAATAGGAATGACGCACAGGTGCGGTCTGGGTAGTGTGAAGGAATGTGGCGAGATACCCCCAATACTCTTCCCTTGTCTTCCAGGGGTGCATCATCCCTGCAAAAGCACCTTTGAAGTGGTACTTCTCGGCAAAAGGGCGGAAGTATTTGCGGTAGGAGTCGTTGTCCTCGTAGTAAAAATCTCCACCACCGGCAGCGGACAGGCCGGAGGCCCCGCCCACTACCACACAGTCAGCTTCCTTTACCTCCTGTACCAAACGATGGATCTGTTCGCTATACGGCAGCGGCTTTTTGTCAGTCAGCTGATAAGGCGTACCGCCGGAAGCATAGATATGATAGTGCCTGGAATAATTCATCTGGGTCTGCATGACCAGATCATCATAGAAGTTCATTGTCACCATTCCTTTCAAGTGGGTGTTATTTTTATTCTTACTTCAAATTATTTTAGCATCCTCTTGCGTCACTGTCAATATGTTGTTATAATAAAAATAACATCAAACCAAAAAAGGAGATCAGGCTATGAAATATTCTACCCGACTTAGCGATGCTGTTCATATTCTGGCTTTTATCGCTCTGTACCCAGACTGCGACCTGACCAGTAACAAGCTGGCAGAGAGCATTCAGACGAATCCTGCCTATGTGCGCCAGCTCATGTCCGCCCTGCGGAAGGGAGGACTGCTGGTCAGCGTGAAAGGACATCCCCGACCTGCTCTGGCTCGTGAGCCGGAGAAAATCACTCTGCTGGATGCCTATCGGGCAGTAGAGGGCAACAAGCCCCTGCTCCATCAGGACATCCACACCAATCCTGCCTGTGGCGTGGGTGTAAATATTCAACTGGTGCTGCGGGATTTTTACTTGGACATTCAAAAAACAGCGGAACAAAGAATGCAAGGAATCACGTTGAAAGATGTGCTGGAACAATATCACATGAAGTTAGAAGGAATGCTCTTGCAGCGTTTATGACAGATTGATTTTCAGAAACTCTTCCATTTGGGACAAAAATTCTTCTGAACGGGAAATACAGAACCTCCTTGCGGGACTATAATGGGAATCAGAAAGACCTATACCCCGTATAGAAGATTTCCGTCAAGAAAACAACAATAAAGCAATTGAATGGAGGCGCTATGAAAAAAGAACTGATGATCGAAGGAATGATGTGCCAGAACTGCGTCAAGCATGTCACCAATTCCCTGGAGGGTATCTCTGGTGCGTCCCATGTCCAGGTAAGTCTGGAGGACAAAAAGGCCACTGTTGAGGTCCCGGAGTCCGTTACTGACGAAACCCTGAAAGCGGCAGTTACCGAGGCGGGCTACGAAGTCACGGAGATTATCCCCCATGAATGCTGATAAGGTTCACATAACCCATTCCATTAAGATCGCCAGAGGACAACTGGACAGCATTTTGCGAATGATTGAAGAGGATCGCTACTGCGTGGACATTTCCAATCAGCTGTTGGCAACTCAGGCTTTTTTGAAGCGAGTGAATCAAGAGACTTTGCGGGCCCATATCCATGGCTGTGTCCGAGAGGGACTGCATACGGACGAGCCCAACCAAAAACTGGAGGAAGCTCTCCAATTGTTGGAAAAGCTGGTTACATAATAATAAACAATGGACCGGCCAAATTTGAATGATCGGCCCTAAATAAATCAAGGAGGAAAACAATATGAACCTTGGCATTATTCGTTGTATGCAGACAGAGGATTACTGCCCCGGAAGCCGGGATTTTCGGACAATCCGAGAGAGAAAAGGCGCTTTTATGGGAGAGGATGATATTCAGTTAGTGGGCTTCATCAACTGCGGTGGCTGCCCCGGAAAAAAAGCGGTGCTGCGGGCCCGTTCTCTGGTAGAACAGGGCGCAGACACCATTGCTTTTGCTTCCTGTATCAGCAAAGGGACTCCCATTGGTTACCCCTGTCCTTTTGCCAAACGTATGCGGGAGCTGGTGCAGAAAGAGATAGGTGATGGTGTCCGTATCTTGGATTACACCCATGACGCTGGTCCTGAACCAGAAATATTTCAGAAGTAACGGCTACAAATACGCCTCCCTCATCATCGACATGGAGAGCGGACATATTCTGTGGCTCGCACACGGCAAGCGCAAGCGTACCGTCTATGACTTCATAGATCATGTAGGCGAGGCTTGGATGGACGGCGTGAAGGCTGTTGCCTGTGACATGAACTCGGACTTTCAGGAAGCCTTTGAGGAACGCTGCCCTCATATCCAGCCTGTTTTTGACTACTTCCACCTCGTCAAGAACTTCAACGAAAAGGTTGTTGGTGCCATCCGCAAGGACGAGCAGCGAAGGCTTGCTGCCGAAGGGAACACAAGGGCCGCTGCCGCTCTAAAGAAAACCAAGTATATTCTCACTTCGTCCAAAGACACCCTGCGCCGCAAGGACGAGGAAGCCGCTGAGGGCAAGGTCATCTCCCGTGGTGGAGAACTATTCTCTCAGCCTGTTGTTGTCCGCAAATCCGGCTATGTCCAGCGATACGAGGAACTTATCCGGCAAAACCAGCTTTTCTTTACTCTGGACATCATCAAGGACAAATTGGCAAATACCTACAAGCAGACGGACGAGGCGGCCATGGCGGAGGAAATATCCGACATCATGGACATCTGCACCGTTAAAAGTATCGTTCATCATTTCTCCTCATTGGAACATGTTATAAGATATTTTTGTGGCGATGCCATGCCATTATTATGAGAGCAATGAGCATAGTGGCGGTTTCCGCAACAGGAAATGCAAGCCAGATTCCGTTCAGTTGGAATAATTTGTTCAGACACCATAAGGCAGGAACAAGGAAAAGCAGTTGTCTGCATAATTGAATCGCTATGCTGGAACCTACTTTTTCTGTCGCCTGAAAATAGGTGGAAATCATGGTAGAGAGACCGCAAAACAGATAGCTTGCCGCCATAATTCGCATAGCGGATATTCCAAAGGAGCGCATGGCTTCCGACGCTGTAAATAATTCCAAAAGCTGCGCCGGAAAGAAGTTGACGGTCAATGTTCCCAGTATCATCATACCGGAGACCAAAGCGGTTCCGTATCGAAAAGCGGAGTGCAGCCTATCTCTGTTTCGCGCACCGTAGTTAAACCGCATAATAGGCAAACAGCCCTGAATCAAGCCGTTTACTGTCATAACGATCAGCTGCTGCACCTTAAAATACGCACCGAAGAATGCAATCGCCGTATCGGAATACGCCACCAGGAACAGATTGACGAATGTCACCATAAACGAACTGAGGGCATTCATAATGAAAGATGGTAAGCCAAGGGCGAATATACGGGCAATCATCCACTTTTGTATATGAAATTCTTTGATCTTTATCCGCACTTTTTGCTTTTTGCCCAGCAGCAAGGCAAATGCCAAAATCATGGATAACAAATAGCCCGCAACAGTAGCCACCGCAGCGCCACGGATTCCCATAGCTGGAAAAACACCAATACCAAAAATCAGGAGTGGGTCAAATACAAAATTAACGACCACTCCTGCAATCTGGAACCACATAGGAGCAATCATGTTCCCAGTAGCCTGTATCATCTTCTGGATTGCGATATGCACCATGTTTGGAATTTGCATGAACGAACATACGCTCATATAGGCAAGACTCAACTGATAAATTTCTTCGTTATTGGTGAATGCCCCAAAGTAGGGTTTCATAATCAGTAATGACAGAAGATTGAGCAAAGCACCAATTCCAAAGGCCAGTAACAATCCATGTGTGACGGTAGTATTTGCCTCATTCTGCTTTCTCTGTCCAAGATACCCTGCAATCAGTACATTCACGCCAACGCCGATCCAGATAGATGTCGCATTCATCAAAGTTGTAATGGGAAACGACAGGGAAACCGCCGTCAAAGCATTTTCACTCAGCCGCGCTACAAACGCGCTGTCTATCAGATTATAGGAATATTGCAGAAACATGGAAATCAGCGGCGGTATCGACATTTGCCAGATGAGTTTTCCAACGGGCGCAACCGCCATTTTGTTATTGGTCTGCATACTTTCCCTCTTCTCCACAAATTGTCCGAACAATATAGTTTTGTTTGCGTGCTGCGGTCTGACCGGCTTCCTGGGCCGGATAAGTCCCTGCTTCCAGTACAGCGTCCAAAGCCTTTGAAGGGACAGATTCCGATTTATAAGCCCGTACACTACGGCACGTCTTGATAAGAGACAAAAAATTTTTTCCCATACAGATATAGTCCTCCATTCTGCTAATACTTCCGAGATACAGGCAACAAAAAAGCCACACAACTATCACAAGATAGCTGTGTGGCAAAAAGATGACCGAATCCGGAAAAGTCCACTAAAGTTTTGCGTTTATTATTATAGCGAACTTGAAGGAGTCTGTCAAGCATCAATCATTACGGAATTGTGGCGGCTGTCTGTTGTTTTTGTGTTACTTTATGGCACATGAGAAATTCTGTCTGGTTTTGTACTCGTAGTGAATGGGCATGTTCTCCCATTGGGAGGCCACCCACCAGTCCAATTCATTCAGTACGATATTGGATAGGATGCCGCCCTGCGGCATTCCCTTAGTCGGGTAATCGCAGCTCATAGCTGGCTGGTTACCGGCTCTGCCTCTTTGACAACAGTTGTATGTAATTTGACAACATTGATTAGAACTTTTACATTTAGGGGAAAATAGCGGAAATTATTCGGATAGCATTACTACTAATTTTTACTCTTGTTTTATTGCTGCAACAGAATATAACAGCAATCAATCGTCAGGTATTTTTCATAGGTAATTCATTTCTGTTATAATTCCATATACGGATTTTCAAAATCTACAAGTCCGACAATTGTTTTGCAACCCCAAATCCGCGCTATTCGCATCTGGAGTTCATCCTGCGCAGCAAGTACACGCTCGCAATTGAAATCTGTAAAACCATCAATGGGAAAGAATATATCTGTGGAAGTGGAAGTGATTTTTCCGTTTTCGCTTTGCCTCCAAGTCCAGCGGCGGGTACGCACCTGCTGTCCGATTGCATAAACCACTTCATCAAGGTCTGGAGTTTCATATTTATTTCCCGTCTTTCTGCGAAAGCCACCAATGCGCCATGAAACGTGTTGGTTACCTTCACTTTCTATTTTTGTTCCCTTCTGATATGATGGTTCCATAAGACTGACACACTACAGAACACGTGGAGGTGAGTGGCGGGGCTGTATAGCGGCAACCCCGCATATTTATATGTTGTCGGTCATCCGTTAAGACATCAATGAGTGGCGCATAACTGTAGCCCGGAAACTTATCTCTTCCGAAGTCGACTCGATCTCGCCGGATGACCAGTCACTGTCCGTTTTATCATTATGCTATCAGGAGGTAGTTACTTGTCTTTTAAAATTTTTAAATTTAACTGCTGTGGACTTGATGTCCACAAAACATGGATTTATGCCTGTATCGGTATCACGGATTCCAATAATCGTACAGAGTATAAGCAGGCTCGCTTTTCTTCCTTTTCTAAAGGTTTGCATCAGCTGTGTGTCTGGCTTCTTTTCCTTGTCCATGCGGTCTTGCAGGGAAGCCCCGCCCCGCTTGATGGCAATACCAAATTGCAAAAGGCGCTTCATGGTGGAGTTGTACAGCATTCCGCAGGCGATGGGCCACATCGTCTTGAGTCCCATCTTCTCCTTTGGCAGCTTGTAGGCGATATAGCCCTCGCCCCGCTCGCTGGTGGTGTGCAGAAAGCCGCTCCGCAGCACTCCGCGCACATAAGCGCAGATATAGTTTGCCGTGGCATCTTTCCCGGAAAAGGCAGCAGACATTCCCGTTTCCTGTCCGTAGTCATAATAGCCAAAAGCGTGGCCGATATCGTAGATTTCTTTCTCTGTTATCGACTTGACAAGCATCGTGCGCTCCTCCTATTTGTTTTTCTTCTTTTTGTACCCGCAGTCGCAGTAGGGTCCGCCGGAGGCAAGGGTGTACTGCCGCACAAATTTGGTCACACCGCCCGCTTCGCTCATGGTGTAGTCCAGACGGCACAGGGCAGGGGTCAGGTCATACAGCCCCAGTTCCTTCATCAGCACACAGATGCCGCACCTTGTAAAGCGTCCCTCGTAGCCGCTGCCATCCGGGTATTCGTAAAATTCCATGTTCCACGAGTAAGGGTTGCGGTCGGCAGCTTTCAGAGCGGCGGTGGCTTTCATTGCGGCGATATCCTTTGGGGTAAACTTGCTTTTTCCGCTCTTGCGGCAGAACCACTGCATGGGCGCAGTCATCATAGATTTTGCGTAGTAATCCGTCAGCCTGTCCACCTCCGGGCGCTGCGGCATGGAGAGAATGAACGCCCCGATCATAGCGCAGTTGACAAGATTCATTTTGAAGCGGTCGGCCTTTTCGAACTCCGGCAGCCTGCGGATGATCTGCCGGTATTGCGGCTTTGCCTTTTTCGTGATAGCTCTTGCGGTGGCTGCATCATAGCTCAGCACAGCGGTCAGCTGCTTTTGAAAGGAGCCAGCAAACAGCACCCACATTCCAAAGGGCATTCCGGCATACTTCATCGCAGATACCTCCCGGCTTCCGCTTCCAGTGTCTGCCATACCGGGTAGGCTGCGCCGTTCGCATCGAAAAATTTCTTAAGATCCCGGTTCAGCGCACTCATTTCATCGATAGCGTTCATTGCGTGGTCGGAGGCGCAGAGCTTGCCCAGCGAGGTGATACACATCAGCTTGAAAAAGCGCAGGCAGGTCTTGCGGTATTTCTCCCCTTCAAAGTCTGCATCCTCCTTGGGCAGAATGGTGTGCCCGGCATCTCGGATGGCGCGGTATCCCTCGATGTTGGCATCCAGCACACGGTTCAGGTACGCGGTATCTCCCCTGAGCTTTTTCAGGTCGCCGTCTGTCTTATAGCAGGCGAAGGCCGCAGGCATCACAAACGCGGCATGGCAGAGCAGATAGTCCTCCATGTTCGGCTCGTAAACAACCTTATATTTTGTGCCGTGGAAGATGCGCCCGATCAACTGTTTATTGGAGGTTGCACCCGTCAGCTGCCCGATGGTAATCTTTTTCAGGTCGATGGAGACCACCCGGTCAGCCTCCCGATGCCCGGCAGAAAGCGCAAAGGCAAACAGGACGTTCTTTTCCGGCAGTGCCGCCGCCAGCGCCCTCGCCTGCACATTGTTCCCCACAAAAACGATGTTCTTCGTCCGATTCGCCCGCAGCGTGTCCAGAGCGGAATCCAGCTGTGTATAGCGCAGGACCACAAAGATCACATCGTACATTGCATCCGGTGCAAGTTCAGTCACCACCGGAATGCGGCTGACCGAGGTGCGGAGCGAAAATTTGTCCTTGATCCGCAGACCATTCTGCTTGATCTCCGCAGCCCAGTTTCCCCGCGCAAGCAGAGTGACATCCTTTCCGGCGCGCAGCAGATTTCTTGCCAGATTGCACCCCAGAACGCCTGCACCATATACCAGAATTTTCATAGCTTGCCTCCAAATCCGATCTTCACGATCTGCATTTTCATCCCGTTGTCCCCGACCTTGGCGAGAAATCGGAAAAAGCCGCTGACGGAAGCGTCTTTCAGGTCGTTGTAGCCCATCATATAGCCCCTGCTGGATACTTGCAAACGGCTGTCCCATGGGGAAAGCTCGCTTTTCGCATCCGAAACCGCGAAATATGCTCCCACATCCTTGATTTTCGCCGTCCTGAGCCACGTTTTGGCGATCATCTTCACCGCCGTACGGTTGGCAGCATCAAAGACCAGCACTCCGCCGGGGAAAGCGTCCGCCATCCCCTGCACCAGTTCCCGAACCTGCTCCGTCAGGAAGTAATAGAACACCCCGGAGGCAAAGAACACCGCCCCGCCGGAGGCATCGATCTTGTCAAACCATGCGGGGTCTTTCAGGTTGCAGGGGATGTTTTGCTCCCGCTCCCCGGCGGGCAGCAGCTGCTGCCGCAGGGCAATCACATCCGGGAAATCCAGATTGTAGATCTTGCATCTGCCATTGTCGCAGGCTCTACCGGTGTTATCCAGCCCGCAGCCCAGATTGACCACTGCCGCGCAGGGGTGATTTTTCAGGTACGCCTGCACTTCAAAGGCAAGGTCATTCTGCCGCATGGCGACCTCCAGCGCACCGAAACGCTGCATCAGGCTGCGGGAATTTTTCTCTGCCTCTGAAAAGTCGTAGTCGATCTGGTCGATCAGACGCACCGCCGTTTCGTCCCGGTAAAGGTTCGGATACAACTCCGTACACAGCTTCCGTGAATACAGCGGGAGGATCAACGTCTCCTGCACGGTGTTTTTCTCGATTTTGTATTTCATATCGGGTCCTCTCACTTTCTGATAAACGGCAGCTTCGGCATACCGTCCTGTTCAGCGATAAATGCCAGCATTTCAGCAAAGCCCTTCGGATCACGAATCTGATATTGCATGTGATCGTATCCCTCAAATACGGGGTAATTGCCGCAGGGATAGGCTTCTATCACCGCTTGACGGTATTTGAAATGATCTTCTATGCTGCCAAACTCGAAATAGAGATTCTTTTGCAGTTCTTCGGAAAGTGCTGGAAAGGGTTTATCCTCCAGGCTGTCCAGAATCTGTCGCCGCAAATTTGTGTAGGTCAGATTTTTCCCAGCGTCTATAAAATACGACTTTATGGAATCGTCGTCACACCACAGTATCTTTTTCAGCGTACCGCCCTTCGACCAATATAGGCTCTTGATGGCAAAATACAGAAACGGCGTCATGATACGGCGCGTGCCCTTTCCGATTTGGGCGAACTGCCCGCCGTCAAAGAAAGCGTGCTCCACGGGCAGCTTCGTCTGCGTCAGAAACGCCATGGCAAGGTCTGCACCGATGGAAGAAGCGACCACCATCGCCAGCCGCTCCACGCCCTGTCGATGCAGAAAGTCCTCCACCTGCCGTATTTCGTCCTGCTTGCTGACATATTTCTGCCCCTCGCAGTAAACGGTGGAGGTGGGCAAGATGCAGAAATATCGATCCTGCAAATACCTCGCAATCGGTTCGCTGCTCGCTCCTGTCACACCCATTGCATGAAAGAACAGCACGGCAGGATTCCTCCTGTCGCCATATGTTTGAAACAGCATTTCTATCACCTCATATTTTCATAAAAAGCATCATAATCGCCGCCAGTACTGCCGAAATGACCGCCATACCAATTGTGCCGAACAGCCACTTTTTGCCCTTATCCTTGGCTGTAATGTAGGGTTTCAGGTCTTCCGTTCCCGGAATTTCCCATGCGTTCGTATGTCCTACCCAATAGCCGTCAACCCAAAATCGGTCTATGAGATTCATAACGGACAGTATGACCAGCAGCTGCCAGAAGCCCTGAACGAAGCCCTTTGCGCCGTTGAGCGCATAGACGCAGACCAGCACATAGGCGATGTATCCGGGGACGCAGACAGCTTTGAAAACCAAAGCATTTCGCTTGATTTTCGCGTGTGTTGTAAGTCCCAGCGTTACGCACCGCTCCTGCACCTCCTGGCTGTAAAGATGCACCATGCCCACCGCGCCCTTGCAGATACCGATGGCGCAAACCAAAATGAGCAGAACGCCCAGCCCGATGCCTTCCAAAATCACCTGTAAAAGCATTACCGATTCCTCCTGAAGCCCGCCTCATCCCGGTATTCGGGATGTCCCTTCAAGTACGGGTCTTTATCGCCGCAGATGGTGTAGTCGCATCGGCAGCCGTCCACGCAGGTGGTCGTTCGCACCAGCTTGGCATGGAGCAGTTCCATGGACGCATAGTCCACATTGCACAGGGCGGGCATGATGTCCGTAAGACCGTGCCGGATGGCGAACTCCGCCGCCGGACACGACGTAAACTCATAATAAATAGGCTTGCCGTTTTCGTAAGGCGCAACCGACATCTCGTAATCGTGCCATTTGTCGCAGCCGCTTTTCGCACGAACAAACGCCCTGTACATCAGCTTCCTCCAGAACGGCTTGTTGCAGTCCACGAATTTCAGCTTGCGGAAGGTCGGCAGGATCAGATTTTCCTCCATCTCTTCAATTTCACGGAACGAAGTAATTGCTTTGCAGACCACATAATAGCTCATGATGGCGATGCAGTCGTAGGTGCCGCCTACGCCGTTGTGAAAATTCTTTTTACCGCCGAGGTCGGTGCGCCACTTGGAAAGAAGCTCTGCGTATCTCAGCTGCACCTGCTCCCAGACCGCCTCGCGCTCCACCTCCGGATAGTGCAGAGTGATTTTCGCCAGAATTTCCTTTTTGCAGGGTTTGGAATATAGCACATGGCAGCTACGGTCAATTTGTAATTCGCTGTCCCTCATCTTCCCACGCCTTTCAGAAAACCGCTCTTTGCATTTTCTTCGGTGTCGTCCGATTCGTCGTAGGCATCATAGGGTGCCGATGGGTCATGTACTCGTTTTTTGAATGGTGAACAGTGCTTGTCTTTGTGGGCAAACACAAAGGCAAAATTGTCCGTCCATCCCGTGTGACCGGTGATGAAATATGGATGCAGCCCACGTGCGCGCAGTTTCCGCTCCAGCTCCGCCAGTGACTGCACAGCCAGCTTATTGTCCTCCGCCAGCGAGGAAATGAAGCTGTAGCCGCCGTCCGCGCCAAACCACAGCGTGTCGCCGGTAAAAAGGTACTTATCGTCAATGAGGTAGACCATATGTCCCCATGTATGACCAGGAACCAGAAAACACTCGATCCTGACGCCGTCAATATCAAAGACCTCTCCATCGTGAAGCAGCTGCTTTTCGTTGTAGATGGTCACTTGCGGCAGCTTATAGAGATGATAAATAACCTTGCGGCGTGTTTCTCCGATCAGATACCGGTTCTCGATCTCGCCGATGTACAGATTCGCATTCCGGAACAGCCCCGGACTGTCTGCTTCCACCGCACCCACATGGTCGGTGTCCTGATGGGTGATAAGGATATGGTGTATCGACTTCGGATCAATCCCAAGCCAGCTCATTTTTTCGGCAAGGCGGTCGTAGTTATATCCCGCATCGACCATAATGGTCGTATCGCCTTTGTGGTAGAAGAAGATGTTCGCCACCCATTCGCGCACGCAGGCAACATTCTCGTCGATCCAGCCGGTGTTCAAAGGCTTGAAGATTTCCTTGCCCCGGTACATCCAGCTCATTGCTTTTCTTTGAAATTCCGTTGCCTTTTTCGACATGATCGCACCTCATTTCTGTGCTGTGACACACAGCCAGCCCTTTTTATTTTTGTGACTCTGAACCCTGCCAAAGCCTGCTTGCTCCAGATACACTTTCAGATCAGCATCCGTATAGATGGTCATACCGTTAATGATTTGCGTCCATTTGTCGTCTTTTGCTGTTTCACCGTTTGCTTCGTTACAGATGAAAAAAGTCCCGCCGGGCTTCAGCACCCGATAGACCTCTCTGAAATTCTGCGCAAGTTCCGGCCAGAAATAGACCGTTTCAAATGCGGTCACTACATCAAACTGCTCCGCTTCAAACGGCAACTCTGCTACACTTGCCTGCTGCACAGTACACTGCCCTGCTGCAATGGCACCTGCATTGACCTTTCGCGCTTTTTCTACACTGACTGCTGAATAGTCGATGCCCTGCACCTTGCCCTTGGGACACAGCTTCAGCAGCGTTTTGATGTTCGCTCCACCGCCGCAGCCGCAGTCCAGCACCATGGCATCCGGGGCAGGCTGCAAAAAATGCAATCCCCACGCTGCCATTGCGCTGTGCCCAAAGTTCATCATAGCAACCATGATCTTCCCGCTAAAGCCTACGGGCTTGCGGGTGTTTTCAAAGAAGGACATATCACACCTCCGATTTCACACATTCCGTATAGGTCAGTGGAAAAGAGGCCTTTAGAACAACACTTTTTCGCACTGTCCAATCATTCTGTTGCAGAAATTTTAGGTATTCTTCACTCGTCCACTTGCTGTGGAGAGGAAAGCCTGCCAGATTCATGAAAAAGGCTTTGACCTTGCCGGGAAATGAATTTTCTGCGTGCGTAAAGGTAGGCGCGATCAGCACACCGTCATCCTTCAGCACCCGTTTGATCTCTCGCAATGATTTTTCTGGCTGAGGCACAATGTGCAGTGCGTTTGATACGATTACCACATCGAATGATTTGCTCGCGTATGGCAGAGAAAACATATCCTGCACGGAAAAACGCAGCTTCGCAGAGTAATTCCCCCGTTTGGCCTCTGTAATCATTTCCGGAGAGGCATCCGTCGCCTCGATGTGTGCCGCTGATTTTACGATGTGCTTGGCGATCAGTCCCGTTCCGGTAGCCACCTCCAGCACTGTTTTGTCTTTCACGACCGGACGGATCAGCTCATACATTTTCTCGTATACTGCCCTGTCTTTTCGCATAAAGCAGTCATACAGACCTGCATTTCTGTCCCAGAAATTCTTGTGTTCTCGCATTGCTGTCTCTCCTTTTATAGTTAGATTTGTCTAAGCAGCACGTGCACATCGACAAGTTAGGTTCGGCTAACTCATGTATTTAGGAAAAGCCGCATTTCTGCGGCCTTTCGGCTTATACAAATAGCTTGCTGCAAGCATCTCACATCTGTATTTTCAGCCACTGAGGATAACGCCTCTCGATCTACTCCTTATGGAAACAGCCAAAATCTATTTTCACACCATTGCGGTGACTTTTGCTTTCTTATCCATATTATATCATGCTCACTTCTTTTTTGCAAGGACGGTCATGCCAAGATCCACGATGATTTTTCCAATCATTTTGCTTTGCATTGGGGTTGACCTCCTATCCTTTATTGGTTCCTTATCGAATGAAATTTGTCATTTCCCACGGTTCTTCCGGGGGCAGAGGCACCAGCTTGCTGCCTACCTCTTTGCACTTGAGAAAATAAGCCATATTATGGCCCAGTGTTCGAAGAGTCGCAAGGCCCTCACGGTCCTGCATTACTTCCTGCGGTGTTGTTCCATGCACCATGTTCCAATAACGAGACGTAATAATAGGCATCTGCATCAGACCAAAATACTTGTTCAGCTGATCCCATGTAGCCGTCGTTCCGGCTCGTCTAGCCGACATAATCGCCGCTGCAGGTTTCAAATAGAATCGTCTGCCGCCTCCGTTCAAATCAGCATAAAAAGCACGGTCCAGAAAAGAAGTGATTGCACCGGCAGCTCCTGCCCAGTGGACCGGCGTTCCGAACACAAAGCCATCATAATCCTCTGCCAATGCCAAAAAATCGTTTACCGTATCCTCAAACACGCAGCGATTGCGGTCATTGCACTTGTGACAGGCGATACAGCCGGAAATCGGCTTATTGCCAATCCAGAACGTATCGGTATCAATCCCGTTCTGATTGAGTGCCTCCGACACCGCACACAGTGCTGTATAGGTGCAGCCTTCCCGGTGAGGGCTGCCATTTACAAGCAATACCTTCATGATTCATTCTCCTCCTTGGTGTGAGACAAGACCCAGTTTAAAACATCATATTCCCCAAAAACCACATTGCCGCCGCCATGATAATTGCTGGTAACGCCCCGCTGAGCGAACCATTCGTCATTTGGTGTCTGGATCTGAAGAACATTGCTGATCTGCTCCTCGCTCCATCCAGCTTCCTCATAGGCATCATGGAGACTGTTGTAAACACTCCATGCACGCTGGGAACCATAATACTCATCATGTTCTGCCATAAAAATATAGACAGCCGTGCCATTTTCCGCAATGGGCGCATAGTCCCCATCCCACTGAGATGCTCCGTGGAGATAGGCTGCATAGAGGTCCGGGCGCATAGATACTGCCTGAGACATGGTTTCCCCGCCAGCGGAATAGCCCGCAGCATACACCCGAGACACATCCACAGAAAAGTTAGCAAGGAAATATTCCGTCAGCTCAATGGCCTGCCGAGCCGACGTATCATGCCAATCCGTCAGCTGAGCAGACACAACGATCATATCCTCCTGAAGCTGCGTCCAGCATAGGAACCCATCCCAGTCCAGGTTCGAACCGGAAGATTCTTCTCCAAACCACATCATGTCATAGCCCGGCATGACCATCATCAGCGGGTATTTCTTTTGCGTATCGTAATCCTCCGGAAGATAATAGCTGTAATGGATCGTCCCCGTTTCGCCCTCCAGAATCTGTTCTGCAATAATCCCTGTTTTCATGGACGATTTTTCCTCGCCAGAGGAGATGGCACTGGCTGCATCGGTCTCCGGTTTTATTGTTTCCGATTGCTCAGAGGATACTGTTTCTTCCAGATGCACTTCAGCTGAAGGGAAAGCCGTACATCCGGTACTGTCTGAATTTCAGCCAAATCTGCCTTTATGTACTCCGCCATCTGGTGTGCGATTTCTCTGGTATTCCCATTGGAGACAGAGTAGTAAACAACCAGTATCCTGCTCATTGGGCTTTCCCCCTTTATACGATTCGCGTTTTGCCCATATTGGTGAGCATTTCCACTGTGGAAGGATCGTAATGGTCAAAGAACAGACTCTTTCCTTCATCCAGAGTGCGGATGGCCTCCATATCTGCTTCACTCAGGGAGAAGTCAAATACATCCAGGTTCTGTTCCATCCGCTCTTTGTGAGTGGATTTTGGGATCACGACTACATCGGACTGGATCAGAAACCGCAGGGCAGTCTGTGCAGCCGTTTTTCCGTACTTTTCGCCAATTTCAACTAGTACAGGGTTGGTAAAACAGTTTTTCTTCCCTTCGGCAAAGGGGCCCCATGCCTCGTGCTGCACACCGTACTTTTTCATGTATTCGTGCGCAGTTCGCTGTTGCTGAAACACATGGGTTTCCACCTGATTGACCATGGGTGCAATTTCTGCGAACTGACACAGATCGATCAGTCGGTCCGGGTAGAAGTTGGACACGCCAATAGCCCGCAGCTTTCCCTCTTTGTATGCTTCCTCCATGGCTCGGTATTCGCCGTAATAATCTCCAAAGGGCTGATGGATCAGCATCAGGTCAAGGTAGTCGGTTTTCAGCTTGTGCAGGGATTTGTCGATGGATGCCTTTGCCTTTTCATAACTGGCATTGGACATCCAGATCTTGCTGGTGAGGAACAATTCCTCTCTGGGTACGCCACATTTCTGGATAGCATTGCCTACCGCTTCCTCGTTTCCGTAGGACTGAGCGGTATCAATCGCGCGATACCCCACTGAGATTGCATCCAGTACACAGCGCTCGCATTCTTCGTTCGAGACTTGGAAAACGCCGTATCCCAGTTTTGGCATTTTAACGTTGTTATTCAATAATACATATTCCATCATGGATAACTTCCTTTCTGTGGTTTCACAACACCTCTCCAGGCATTGCCTGGATAATCTTTTGTTTCTGATTTTATTGTAAAGGTTTCTGTAAGATTACAGAAGTCTCGATTCGTTATAAAGTATTAACCTTTAGCTTTCCACTAATACGAAAACAAGGTACCTGTTGAAACAGATACCTTGCCTTGTAAAATCATTCTATTGATTAGACGAATATGCCCGTTTATGGCCGGGTGTAGCGCACCCATAACACATTCGGTACAACTGTCTGCACCTCTTTAAGATGAAATGCAGTCGGTGGCCAGGATGGCAGAAAATCAACTTGGGTAAAGGAACTGACACCGTTGCCGCCGTCGGCTACCGGGGCAATGACTAGACTCAACTCGTCCACCAAATTTTCAGCCAAAAACGATCCATTGACGATCCCGCCGCCCGCCAGCATCAGTTTGTTGATGCCAAACAGTCGATGCAGTTTCTCCAAAAGCAGAGTGCAGTTCAGTCGTTTCTCGCCGGCAAACAGATAGGAAACCCCTTGATTCTGTAAATAAGACAGGTATTCTGGAGACACCTGCTCCGTCAGCGCCTCGATCACATGGGCGGCGGGGCGGCCTTTTTTTTCGATGGACAATCCGGAATAGGCCAGCTGACCCTGTGGGTCCACTGCAACAATGAAATTGCCCATGGCCTTGCCTGTCGGGTTTACCCAATCCGCTCGGGGCGGAGTGGACATCACAGTGGGTAGCTGCCCCACCTTTCCCTCGGCATATCCCCCCAGCATGGTAGTTGTGCCGTATAAGGTGGCCTGACATCCGTAAAAACTTCGCAGTTCCCCATAGGCTTTTATCGCCGGAACTGTTTCAGGCACACCGAAAAACGTACCGTCAATCTTTCCGTCCAGAGAAGTGAGCATATGGCACACAACAAAAGGGTGTTCCATCTTATTCCTCTCCATAGACATCTTTTGCCATCCGCAGAGCCGCCCACGCCTTGGGCCAGCCAGCATAGAAAGCAAGCTGGGTCAATGCCTCGCTCATCTCGGTGGCGGTTACACCGTTGGCCTTGGCCCGCTCAATATGATGAAGAAGGGATGTATCCAGAATTCCGCTGGCCATCAAGGCGGAGACGGTAATCAGGCTACGGTCACGGGGCGAGAGCTTATCCTCTCGCGACCAAACCTCTCCAAAGAGGACATCATCGTTTAATTCCGCAAATTTAGGGGCAAATTTGCTCATGGCATCTCTGCCTGCTGTTACTTTATCCATGATAATCCCATCCTTTCTATCGGATTTATTTTAATTTAGTATATTCTGCTTCATCTACCGGCTCCAGCCACTCGGCTTTGGAACCTGGAACGGAAATCGCTATATGGGCAAACCAACTGTCAGGAGCCGCCCCATGCCAGTGCTTTACCTCGGGCGGAATGTTAACCACATCTCCAGGGTTCAATTCCTGAGCGGATTTGCCCCACTCCTGATAATAACCCCGACCCGCCGTACAAAGAAGGATCTGACCGCCGTTATGGTGGATGTGCCAGTTGTTCCGGCAACTGGGCTCAAAGGTCACGTTGGAAACAGGCACGCCCATATCACTCAGGGGGCACAGATAACTGGCCCCGCTGAAATACTGCCCGGCCACCGTGTTGGGACTGCCCTGCGGGAACAGATTGTGAAATTCCTTATTCATATCATTCGCCCCCTTATTTCAACTTGCCGCCATCGCTGAACGCATTGCCCACACGCTCACCCAGCACATGGTACCCATTGTTGGCTGGCTCAAAAGAGATGGGCTGGAATTTGCTCATATCCAGCTTCCCATCGCTGTCCAGTACGCTTTCGTCAATGCTCACATTCACAATCTGACCGATGATGTTGCCGTCCTCGCTCACTTTCAGGAGTTTGCACTCCAGAGCTACCGGCAGCTCATCGATGAGGGGCGCATCCACCGATTCGCTCTTGGTGCAGTGGAAGCCAGACTTCTCCATCTTTTTCGGCTCATTATTTGCGGACACCATGCCAACATAGTCCGCAGAAACCGCATGGGCAGCGTCAGCAAAACTGACGGTAAACGCTCCCTTTGCCTGGATATTCCTGGTGGTCTTATGACCAGCGCTCAGACACAGTACTACCTTGTCTGCATCGTACAGGCCGCCCCATGCGGCATTCATGGCATCAGGATTGCCGTTTTCATCATAGGTGCCGATCACAAGCACCGGCAGCGGATAAAACCAGGATTTTGTTCCAAAATTCTTACGCATTGCGAATCCCTCCTTATTTCTGCTCGTCTACAGGCGGAACCATTTCCGCATACTTCTTCAGCATTTCCGGTGTACTGGTGTAATATCGCTTCTGCTTGTCCAAAGCAGTGATTTTAGCCATTTCATCATCTGTCAACGCAAAGTCAAACAGGTTGAAATTGTCTTTGATATGGGCCGGGTTCTTGGAACCAGGGATCACGATATTGCCGGCCTGAATGTGCCAGCGCAGGATGATCTGGGCATTGCTCTTGCCATACTTTTTGCCAAATTCCGTGAACAACGGTTCCTGGATCAGCGCCTTGTCTCCATGACCCAGAGGATACCATGCCTGGATGACGATGCCTTCTTTATCCAGAAATGCCTTCAGTTCCTTCTCCTGCGAGTAGGGGTGCACCTCTGTTTGGAGCACGGCAGGCTTTACCTCGCAGATGTCCAGAATCTCCTGCACCTGCTCCGGGGTAAAGTTGGAAAGGCCAATGGCGCGCACCTTGCCCTCTTTGTAGGCTTTCTCCATAAGCCGGTAACCTGCGACATAGTTGCCTGCGGGCTGGTGGATCAGCAGCAGGTCAATGTAGTCTGTTCCCAGGCGCTGGAGCGTCTTTTCTACCGCATCTTCCTGCTCATAAAAACTGGGCCACAGCTTGGTTTCCAGAAAAATCTCATCTCTCGAAATCCCAGATTTCCTCATAGCCCGGCCAACGGCTTTTTCGTTCACATAGGCATTGGCCGTGTCAATCAGGCGGTATCCGCACTGAAGAGCGGAGAGGACGGATGCCTCCGCTTCATCCGGAGTAAGCAAAAAGGTGCCAATGCCTGCCATGGGCATTTTGATTCCGTTGTTCAAAGTTGCGTATTCCATAAATAAATCCTCCTAAAAAGTGATTGCTTGTTTGTACCGATACAAACAGTGTTTACCAAAATTTGTGGCTGGCGTTTCAATACACCAATGCCGTAAAGGAAAAAGTGACCAACTTCCACCGTTTTTCATCCTGGGTGTACACTTCCGTCACCATAAAGTGGTGAGTGGTTTCCTTCCCGTCCAGCAGTAGACTGTAATCGCAGTCAGTAAGCACCACTCCGGTATCTCCAAACAACTCAGCCTTCTGACTGTGGAAGGTAATATTCGTAGGTTGAAAGGCCCCACTGGTGTAAAATTCGATTTCCTTGTCCAGTTTGCAGGTGATGCCAATATGGACAAAGTTGCAGTCAGGATGAGCACAGGCTCGCATCCCCACTTCGTCGGCGTGTTCCATAGCTTCCCAAAACTGCCGAGATATATCAAGTAGCGTTTCGTTCATGAGCATACTCCTTCCGTTTATTTTAAAGGCGTTCCACCGAATACCGCAGACATATCCATATGATCCAGGGCGTCGTCCAGAACGCGCACCTCATTGGGCGTCAGAAAAACAGATGCGGCCCCAGCATTTTCTTTCATGCGATCTTCCTTGCGAGTGCCAGGGATGGGTACAATCCACGGGTGCTTACACAACATCCAGGCCATGGAGATTTGGGCCGAGGTTGCTCCTTTTTCCGCAGCCATATCTGCGAGCAGTTTCAAAAGTGCGGCATTTTGGTCCACAGCTTTGTCAGTGAACTGGGGCATAGCAGCACGGTAGTCGGTGGCGGCATCAAAGCGCTGCCCCTTGCCATATTGCCCGGTGAGGAAACCATTGGCCATAGGGGAAAAAGCCACCAGACCCACGTCCAATTCTTCCAAAATGGGGAATAACGGTTCATAATGCCGTGCCATCATAGAGTATCGGTTCTGTACCGCCGTCACCGGGCACACGGCATGAGCCCTCCGCAGGTAGTCTTCATTTGCCTCCGAGATGCCCCAGTGAGTAATTTTGCCTTCCTGGATCAGATCAGCCATCACCTCCGCCACAGTTTCCGGCTCTACGTTGGGGTCGATTCTGTGCTGGAAATACAGGTCAATGTGATCGGTTCCGAGCCGTTTCAAAGATCCTTCCACAGATTTGCGGATGGTCTCCGGGCGGGAATCCGCCACCAGAGGCAATGGAACCTTTCCGCTCTCCTGGTCAAACCGCAGGCCAAATTTCGTGGCGATTACCGTATGATTCTTTACATCTGCCAGTGCCTTGCCCACCAGCGTTTCATTTACATGGGGGTCGGCGGCGGTACCGTACATCTCAGCGGTATCAAAAAAAGTATAGCCCAAGTCAAAGGCGCGACGGATTAGACGGACAGCCTCTGCTTCCTCCGTAGGCGCACCGTAGGCATGAGAAAAGCCCATGCACCCCAGGCCTACAGCAGATACGTTCAAATCAGTGCCAAGTGTTCTCATCTGCATCATCTTTCTCTCCTTTGTGATTCTATTGTAATCCATTGCGAAAAAAACAGAAGTCTCCATTGGTTATGGAGTGATAAGTCAAAGGTTTTAACTTCTTCGGATTCCGGTATATTTCCTTGAGATTTTCAGAAAAGAGCAGGCTCTCCCCGAAAGCGGAAGAACCTCCTGCTATACGGATAGTCATGAGGCAACCCGTGTTGTTAGTTATCATCTACATCTTCCGGCATAGTAAAATAGGCGATCAGAATATTGCTATCTGAGTTGGGACTGACCGTTTCCTGCTCCATGGTATTGGAAGAGGACTGTGTTGCATCCGAATCTGTTTCCGGGGGCTGGACTGTGGAAGATTCTGTACTTGAAACCTGGTCGGACCCCGAAGTCTCGCTGCTGCAAGCGGAAAAGCTTAAAAGAAGTATTCCTGCAAGAAAAAAGGAAAAAATACGCTTCATGGGGGTCCTCCTTTCTGATTGTTATGACAGGCTCAGGCTATCCAGCCATTCCTGCACATCGCCCTCACTAACGCTGGAACGGAAACGCATTCCTTCCTGCCAGTCTCCGGTTCCGGCCAGTTCTGCCAGCAGTTGTCCGCTTTCACCCAAACCGGAGCTTGCCGAAGTGGCAAATGGAATCACTGTTTTGCCGGTAAAGTCATTCGCTTCCACAAACGTATCCACCGGCCATGCAGCAATTCCCCACCAGATGGGATAACCGATAAACACAGTATCATAGCTGTCCCAGTTCTCCACCGTGTCGCTCACCAGTTCCACATCCCGCAAAGACTCATCCGCATATTCCCGAGAAACCCGGCTGTCCTCATTGTTGTAGTTCAAATCTTCGTCCGTATAAGGATCAGCAGGTTCCAGTTCAAACAGGTCGCCGCCGGTAATATCTGCAATGTAAGTAGCTGCCTGTTCGGTATTGCCAGTAGCAGAGAAGTAGACTACCAGTGTGTTACCAGCCTCCACTTCGGTTTCCTCCTGGGAAGTCGGTTCCTGACTGGCGGCGGTGGACGATGTGTCGCTTGCTTCACTGGATGCAGGGGGAACGGAAGATTCCGGCGTACTGGATTCATTTGTGGAAGATGTGGTGTTTCCACAGGCAGCGAGGCTCAACGCCATTGCAAAGCACAAGAAAATTGCAGTCAGTTTTTTCATAATGATCCTTCCTTTCCTGTATTAATCGGGGCTCTTATTCATAGCATTCATGGAAAATTTCCAGAATCTCTTCATGGGTCATAGGCTTATAACTGCCCTGGGAAATACCACAGGAATCAGCGATTTCTTTTAGTTGCTCCTTTTGTGCGCCCAGATCCTTGAGGGTAGTTGGCAAGCCAATCTCTTGAATGAAGCTGGAAAGGGCATCGATACCGGCCAGAGCCAACGCTTCATCGGATTTTCCATCCCGCTCAATTCCCCATACATTTTCGGCAAAACGGACAAACTTGCTTAAGCCTTCCTTATACACATGACGGTAATACACCGGATGGATCACCGCCAGACCACAGCCGTGGTTGCAGTTGGTATAAGCGCCCAGCTGGTGCTCCATGTTGTGACATTCAAAGTCGCACTTTTTTCCCATCTTGATGAGTCGGTTTTCCGCCATGGTGGAATCCCACATCAGATTGGACCGAGCCGTGTAATCCTCCGGGTTGTCCATGGCAACACGCAGATTTCGGATCACACTACACATCAGTGCCTCCATGATGTCATCGGAAACATTGTCCTCATTGGGCTGGCTGAAATAGGTCTCCATGATGTGGCTGAGGATGTCAAAGCTACCAGATGCCATCTGTTTTTTTGGTACAGAAAAGGTATAGGTGGGGTCCATCAGAGCAAATCGGGGATTGAGAGCCGGATAATCCCGCCCTGTTTTTATCTTTCTCTCTTCATTGGTGATTACCGCGCCGCCGTTGCACTCGCTGCCAGTACCAGCCACAGTAACTACTACACCCAGAGGCAGCGGATCAAAGTCGATGACGCCGGGGTGAGCCCAGAAATCCTCCCAGATGTCCCCGTCATACCGGGCAGCCAGAGAGACAGCTTTGCAGCAGTCCATGGTGCTGCCTCCGCCTACGGCCAGAATCATATCCGCTTGATTGTCCCGTGCCAGCCTCGCACCCTCCTGCACTTTGTCGTAGGTGGGGTTGGACATAATGCCGGAGAACTCCACGATGGTCTTTCCAGCGCCTTTCAAAATGCCTGTGATTTCATCGTAGACACCATTGCGCTTGATGCTGCCGCCGCCATAGGCCAGCAGGATGGTCTGCGCATTTTTTGTCAGACAGGTCAGATATTCCTTCACACAGCCCTTGCCGAAATAGACCTTCGTGCTGTTTTGAAAAATAAAGTTGTTCATATCCATACTTCCTTTCTTAAAATTTCATGAATCATCGGTTACATTTGAGCTTTCCAAAAAGCAACAGCCTCATCAAGCCATCCTTCCGCCACAGTACCGGTTCCCAATCCGAATCCGTGGGGCAGTCCTGGATAATGATGAAACTCCGTTGGAATACCAAGGGTACTCATGGCGGTTAGGCGACGTTCCATGGTTCGCCAGTTTGCAATGCCATCGCCTTCTCCCACACAGGCGAAAGTTGGTGGATCGTTTTCCGTATAATCACTGTGGCCCGTGTACTGCATAATTACTGCACTCGGCTGTGGAAGATCATCCCCTCCAAATGCCGCCGGGCCATAGGACCCAAGCCACGCTGCCATACGGGCTCCGGCTGAACCGCCCCAGAGAGAGTATCCTTCCGTATCAACTTCCAGTTCTTCTGCGTGTTCAAAGATAAAACTGATTGCCCTTGCCAAATCCTCACAGGCGGTTTGGGCTCCAGGGCGATAGATGAGAGCAAAAGCATTATATCCTCGTTTGGAAATTTCCAGCGCATGAGGGCAACTGTCCTGCATAGCGCCCACATAGGCAAAACCGCCTCCCGCATTACATACAGCGAAATTGGCTCCGGGATCGCCTTTGAAGAAAAACAATCCCGTATCCTCTTTATCCGGATCTTCCGCTTTTTCTTCTTCTGTATAAATATCGTAGAAAACAGTTTCACCAGCGTTGGCTCGCTGCCACAGGGTATTGGCAATCTCTACGGTTTCATTTGGGTCGATGTTGTTGTGCCAAGTGAGTTGCAGTTCACCCAATGTATCGCCGCTCATATACCAATCATCCACTGGAAAAAGCAATCGTCCGTATCTTCCAAAAATGGGATCATCAATCACTTCTTGAATGGGGGTAGATACAGTAAATGGCTCTGTCATTTGATCCTTAGGCGCAAAGCCGGCTGATTCCTGCTGAAAATCTGCATCATCCAAAGATGCGGTGCTCTCTGCCGAGTGAGATTCACCGGAAGAAGTTGTCTCTGTTTGTCCAGGAACCGCACATCCTGCGAAGCACAGCAACAGACAAACCGTAGCTACCAGAATTCCTTGCACCTTCATTTTGTCACCTGCCTCTCTTCCTTTTCTGATTTCATTATAAAAAAAACGAGACTTCCACAGAAGTCTCGTTTCGTTATGTAGTATTTACCTTTTGGTTATCACTTATCCCGTCCAGTTTCTTTTTGCACCGCCCTTAGAAACTGCTTGACTACAGGGGAAGGATCTGGTGAATGGAGCAGGCCATAGGGAATTGTGTAACTCCAATCCACGGGTAGGATTTTCAAAAGCGGATGGACGTACTGCCACTTGGGCACCGCCATCAGCACACAATCGTTGTTTTCGCACTGGTTAAAGGCATTCACATCGTAAAAATCAAAGTCCACAATTTGGATCTTCGGATGGTTTTTCCAAAGATCATCTCGTAGCAAATCTACATAGTGGCTCCATTCCCGACGCATCATCATGAATTTTTCGCCATACAGATCCTGAACGGTGAGCCTGTCTTTTCCCGCCAGCCGGTGATGAATGGACACCGCCGCGCAGATAGGTTCCTTTGAAATTTCCAACCCGGCACAGCGGCGCAGGTTCAACATTGTTTCATCAAAGATACCCGCTATTACATCAATGTTCTGTCCCAAATTGGCCAGAATCTCCCGGGCGTTCTCGGGTGTATTGTCGAATGGCACCAGTTGGAATTTAACTCCTGGACACTCCTCCTGCAGTTTTGGCCACAGATCCACCAAAACCTGAGCTGGTGTCATGGATGATGTACCGATACGGATGATGTCTTCGCTCTTTTTCATGACATTTTTTGCCCTGGTCACCGAATCTTTGCAATATTGGATGATGTATTTTGCGTCCTGTGCCAAAGATTTACCAGCCTCCGTCAGCTGAAGGCCACGATGGGTGCGCACAAAAAGCTGCAGATCCAGATTTTCCTCCAGCAGATTGATCTGTTTGATGACTGCCGGGGGGGAAATAAACAATTTCTCCGCAGCTTTGTTGAAGCTACCGCATTCCGCTACACACAGGAAGGTTTCCAATTGAGGGTTATACATGGGAAATATCACTCCTTCCTTTTCTGTTTTTTTCTTAAATCAGCAGGCTTTTGCGCCTCCTTTGGAATCATCCAGGACCGGCTAAATCTCTGCACGCCTTCGATCTGCCCTTCTTCACAGAGCTTCTGAATCCAGCGTTCTGATATATTCCACCGCTCAGACGCTTCTTTTACTGACTTGACACTCCCCACAGCTAAAGCAGAGGGATTCCTGTTTCTTCCACCATTGCATTGGCAAATACCTTACGGTACTGCAATGTCTTACACGGTGTCCACAGGCTATATTTATACTGTTCCCGCATGCCCTGCGGTACAGTTTTCTTATCTTTATGCCGACTGCAGCTGCAGTCCTTTTTTCAAGATATTGATGCCTGCATTCGTATCCCGGTCATGAACTGCATGACAGCCGGGGCACTCCCAGATACGAATGCGCAGATTTTTCACCAGCGGATTCCGATAGCCACAGGAACTGCAGGTCTGGCTGCTCGGATACATCGTTGGTACTTTGCGGATTTCATTTCCATACCACACAGCTTTATATTCCAGCATCTCGAAAAACTTTGCCCACGAAACACTGGCTATCGACTTTGCCAGTTTATGGTTCCTGATCATTCCCTTTACATGCAAGTCTTCGATGCAGATGGTTTGGTTTTCACACACCAGCATCGTTGACTGTTTCTGCAGGA